>JAPKAB010000005.1 GCA_028825475.1 Ascidiaceihabitans sp.
TGGTAATGACGAGGTCGGGAGTTCAATCCTCCCCTACAGCACCAGATTATCCCCTGAGGTTTTTATGATTTTTTTCTGAAAAGAGGCTGTTGTCTTGTGGCGTGATGAACGCTGACGGCAGCTATGAGAACTTAGTTGCCGTTCCCAGCTTAAGTGCCAACATCCACTTTTGCCTTTGACGCTAATTGGGTAAGCGAAAGTATGTTAAAAACGATGATTTACGGCGGTTAACATATCAGTGTTATGCTTTTACAGGCGAACTTCCTTTATCACTCCTAGCTTATCTGCTTCCCACGCCGATACGAAGGACCAGACTTCATCAAAATCCTCGTTCGGATGCGAAGTTGTGCAAATGAACCGTGGATTATTATACTCATACCCAACGATGATCTCGTCGATAACATCTTCAAGTCTAGCACAACCTTCGCCGAATACTGCGATCAAAGATCCGTTTTCTAGGAGGCAACTTTCCACAAATCCTTCAAGGCGGTTGTTATCTATTAATGGGCAATGGAGTATAAATTTTGGAGAGGATGACATGTATGGCCAATCAAAAAATACGTTTGGCAACATTCTATCAAATGTTGATCCACATTTTTACAAGTTATCGCTCTTCTTGGCAGAGCCTGAGAGCTTAAGCAAAGAAACTTTTTGCATCATAGTTGACACTGAAGAAGCTGAACTTGGTAGCGATGATTTCACACCTCTAATCGCCGAGCAGCTGAATATGTCGGAATTCTTGTCAGTCCATGAAATTCGGATGGTATAAGAGTATATTGATAATATTGGTGTCACTGTCGACGAGGATAACATGGTGCTTGCTGCTAAGTATTAGTTTGAACGAGATGCTTATCCATAGGTCAAAATGCATGGACATAATTGATCGATTGCCTCCCCTTAAAGCTGTGCAGCACACCCCGCGTTTGGCGATGTTTGCAGCAGGCCGAGCTTCATGCGTCAGCTCTAACAAATTCTTAGCATGAGACGGGCCTTCCCTTGAGTGTATCAATAAACGACCGGTAAGCTAATACACTCGATCACCCAAAGCAGACTTTCGGCCGTTGCTACCACTGAACAGCAACGGCGCGCCCCTCCCCCAATATCTTCGTGACACCTCACACCTCGAATGCTAGGTGAGAACAAAGCGGGAATGACGCCTAATCTAGCCAAGTGAGACCAGCAGCCGATGTTCAATTTCTATGAGTTCTTTGCTGGGGGCGGTATGGCCCGCGCTGGCCTTGGGACCGATTGGACTTGTTTGTTTGCCAACGACTTTGATCCCAAGAAAGGCGCGACCTACCAGCGCAATTGGGGCAAAGGCACGATGGTCGTTGATGATCTGCGCAACATTTCCCCCACGGATTTACCTGATACCCCCAATTTGATCTGGGGTTCGTTCCCCTGTCAGGACCTGTCCGTTGCGGGCAATGGCGCGGGGTTACAAGGCAATCGTTCCGGTACCTTCTGGCCGTTCATGTCGCTGATTGCTGAGTTGAAAGCGGATGGTCGTGCGCCTGAAATGATCGCATTGGAAAATGTGGTTGGTACGCTGACCTCACATTCTGGTGCAGATTTCACCGCGATTTGTACCGCGTTGAAGGAATTAGGCTATCGCTTTGGCGCGCTGGTGGTGGATGCCGCATTGTTCCTACCCCAATCGCGTGCCCGCCTGTTTGTCGTTGCAGTGCGCGAAGATTTGGCTGTGATGGGATCAGTCGATGGGCCGCAAAAGCCGTGGCATACCACCGCGTTGAAACGCGCGCATGATAGATTGCCCAGCGGCCTCGCGGCCTCATGGATTTGGTGGGATATGCCGGAACCTGCAAAACGCGAGATGCGGTTTGCGGATGTGATCGAGGACAAACCAAAGTGTGTCAAATGGCACACCGCCGCTGAAACCCGCGCGTTGTTGTCGATGATGAGTGACGTGAACTTGGCCAAGGTCGAAACCGCTAAGGCGGCGGGTGTTCGCATGGTGGGCGGGTTATACAAACGCACACGGCTGCATCACGGGATCAAGGTGCAGCGCGCAGAAGTACGCTTTGATGATATTGCTGGCTGTTTGCGAACGCCCGGTGGTGGATCATCACGCCAATTGATTTTGGTGGTTGAGGGCGACAAAATTCGGTCTCGTCTTTTGTCTGCGCGTGAAACAGCGCGCCTGATGGGATTGCCTGACAGCTATGTTTTGCCAAAGGTTTACAACGAAGCCTATCATCTGACGGGCGACGGTGTTGCCGTGCCCGTGGTAAGCTATATTGCCAAGCAGATTTTAGAACCTAATTTGGTTTCCATGCGCAGAACGCTGGATCAAAGCGCTGAAAAAGCTAAGTAAATTACTTATCCTGCAATTTGATCAGCGTCTTATGATAACGTTGCAACCGATCAAAATGCGCCTCAATCGCGCGCAAAATTTCGGTTGAATTCTTCACGTTCAAAAAGTGATCCACCATCTGCGTATAGTGCGCTGATTGGCGCGGCAAACGTTGCACCGGATCGCTTTTGTCCGCGATTTCTGCATCTGACATGACCTGAACGATCTGCGCAGGTTCGGGCAGTTCCATCACCGCTTCTGGTCGCGGTGGCACGGTGCCGTTCATCAGGGGCGATACATCGTTGAACTGGTGATACAGCCGATCTTCGAGCGGTGTAATATCGGCGCGATCCGCCACGGGATAGGCCATCACATAGGCAATTTCCCAAACGTCGATCTGGCGATTGGCAATGATATCCGAACGCGCAGATGTGAGGTGGCGGCGCACACGGCTGCGGATGCCATCTTTGGATTGGCCCACATACATTGGCGTTTTGTCCAGATCGCACAGGACGTACACCCCAATCTCACTGATCAGACTGCCACAGGCTTTGTCGCGAAAATCAAAATTTGTGGCCATGGTGCGCTTTCTTGCTGGTTGCGTGATCTATACCCGATCCGGCCTTGGCGTGCCAACCACCCCATTTTCTTGCGTCAGGGCGACAGACCCAGTAGCCTTTGAGAAATCAAATTTTAAGGCCCTGTCATGTTTGAAAAGCTAATTGAATTTTTCTCGAACCCGAACACGTACGAAACACCGATGCCCAAAGCGGACGCGGATCATGTTATTGGCGCATTGATGGTACGGGCGGCCAAGGCGGATCGCGCATATTTGTTTGAAGAGGTCGAAACCATCGACCGCGTGCTGTCGGAACGTCACAACATCGGCCCAATAGACGCCGCCAAGATGCGCGCCGCCTGTGAACGCCTTGAAGAAGCCATGCCAGATACCGTTGAATTGGCCGCAATCTTGCGCGAAGCGGTTGGTACGGACGAGTTGGAAGATGCATTGCGTGCCTTGTGGCGGATCGTATTTGCCGACGGTATCGAACGCGATGAAGAAGACGAGGTTTTGCACAAGGTTGAGGCCATGTTGGGCGTTACGCCAGAGCGTGCAAAAGAGCTGCATGATGAGGTGATCAGCACCAAGCTAGGTGTGGTCAAAGTTTAACCCTATAAAAGGGGCGCGTTCCCCTTTATATTATACCTCGATTCACATGGTTTGGTCCTATTGACCTGCCCCCCAGACTCCCCCTATACGGATCATGTTCGGAAGACTTAATGAGTCGGCCGGACCCTTTGTGTTGTGGTCGCTTCTTCGCGGCGTTTAGAGCATCCAAAGGTTTATAAGGAATGTTGACGTTATTCTCTGGCGGGCACCGCGGTGGACCCGATGAAGGCACAGAGCTCTGACATCACGCACAATCAGTGGGCAAACCACGTAATTTAGGAGAAGCGTCAGATGAACCTGATCGCACAAATCGAGGCGGAACAAATTGCCGCCCTAGGGAAAGACATCCCTGATTTTAAAGCCGGCGACACCATTCGCGTAGGTTTTAAAGTAACCGAGGGTACGCGTACCCGTGTTCAGAACTATGAAGGTGTGTGCATCGCGCGCAACAACGGCAAAGGTATCGCCGGCTCTTTCACTGTTCGTAAGATTTCTTTTGGTGAAGGCGTTGAACGTGTATTCCCGTTGCACTCCACCAACATCGACGAAATCGTAGTTGTTCGTCGCGGTCGCGTTCGTCGCGCCAAATTGTATTACCTTCGTGATCGTCGCGGTAAATCTGCGCGTATCGTCGAGAATACGAACTACAAGCCACTTAAAGCGTAAGGACTGGGTAGATGAAAACAGATACACATCCCGATTACCACATGATCAACGTCAAAATGACCGACGGTACGATCTTTCAAATGAAATCCACTTGGGGCGCAGAGGGCGACCAATTGGCTTTGGACATCGATCCAACAGTACACCCTGCGTGGACTGGTGGCGGCGGTCGTTTGCTTGATACTGGCGGACGCGTTTCCAAGTTCAAAAACAAATATGCTGGTCTTGGCTTCTAAGCTTTTACCACTTTGTTGGATTGAGGGCGTTACCTGCGAGGGTAGCGCCCTTTTTCTTTGTCAGCGCCAATTTTGGTTTGTTCAGATGCAGCCCAACAGCAACGTCATAAATTGGCTTTCTATCAAAGCTCTACGTGCCACTTCCCAATCCATGATCAGCGCCATATACTCTTTCACAATAGACCCACTACCGATTATCTCGTGGGCGAAGGGGACTAAAAAATGGCGCATATAATTGTTGTGGGCAACGAAAAAGGCGGCGCGGGCAAATCCACCGTGTCTATGCACGTGGCAACTGCCCTTTCGCGTATGGGCCATAAGGTTAGCGCGCTTGACCTTGATCTGCGCCAACGCACCTTTGGTCGCTACATTGAGAACCGCACCGAGTTCCTCGAGGCCTCTGGCCTGAACCTACCCAGCCCACAAGTGCATGAGTTGCCAGAGATCGACCCAAAAGCGCTAAAGCCTGGTGAGAACATTTATGACCACCGCCTGTCTGCCGCGGTTGCGTCCCTTGAAGCTGACAACGATTTCATCTTGATCGATTGCCCAGGCTCCCACACCCGCCTTAGCCAAGTTGCACACTCACTGGCCGACACCTTGGTCACGCCGCTGAACGACAGCTTTGTAGATTTTGATCTGCTGGCGCGCATCGATGCAACAGGGGACAAGATCAAAGGCCCATCCGTTTATTCAGAGATGGTGTGGAACGCCCGCCAACTGCGGGCGCAAGCTGGGCTAAAGCCAATTGACTGGATCGTTGTGCGTAACCGCATGGGCGCGCAGCGCATGACCAACAAAGAAAAGATGGAACGCGCGATTGAGATGTTGGCCAAACGGATCGGATTTCGCGTTGGCACGGGCTTTAACGAGCGCGTCATTTTCCGCGAGCTGTTCCCGCGCGGCCTGACATTGCTTGACCTCAAAGACATCGGCGTCAAACAACTCAACATCTCAAACGTTGCCGCCCGCCAAGAGCTGCGCGATCTGATGAAGTCCCTGAAACTACCTGGCGTCGAAGTCGACTTTTAATTTAAGAAATTCAGATCATCTGGACGACGTGTTAGTTGAATCTTTGGCTGTTGAAAAACGGAACCATCTATTAAGGATTACCAAATAGGTGATCTGACTGCGCAACGCGACCTTCCACAGTTGGCTGAGCGGCCAAACAGACGGCCCCTCACCCACAAACGCCAAAAACCAACCTATAATCTCATATTCTATTCACAATCCCATATGCTTTGAATCGCGTCATGGGGTTGACCTAGAGCGTTTGCTTGTCAACACTCCCAACATCCTCAGCACGGGGACCAAAACAAAGCAGAAAAACCTGCAAAGATCAGTGCAGCAAACGATTGCACAACAAAGCCACGCACAATCTCGTGGCGACAACAGAGAGGAAGAATATGACCTTTTTAACAAGCACCGGTAAGCCGCTGCCACAACACGTCGTGGATTCAGCGAAAGCCGCTGGTGACTCCGAAGTAAGCCGCCGCGAATTTCTAGCTATCGCAAGTGCCTTTGGCGCGACTGCTGCAACTGCTTATGGCATGTTGGGCATGGCGTCCCCTGCAATGGCTGCTGGCCACAAAATGGGCGGCACACTGCGCTACCAAACAGAAGTACGCGGACTAAAAGATCCACGCACATATGACTGGTCCCAAATCGCCAACTTCTCACGTGGTTGGCTTGAGTATCTTGTTCACTACGAGAACGATGGTACCTTTGAAGGCCGTCTTCTAGAAAGCTGGGAAATCTCAGCCGACGCTAAAATCTATACACTGAACGTACGCAAAGGCGTGAAATGGAACGACGGTTCTGACTTTACGGCTGAAGACGTTGCACGCAACATCACCGGCTGGTGTGACAAGAGCCTTGAAGGCAACTCGATGGCTGGTCGTTTCGCGACACTCATCGATGCCGACACTGAGCAAGCCATTGAAGGCGCGATCGAAGTTGTTGATTCACACACCGTACGTTTGAACCTACCAGCGGCTGACATTTCGTTGATCCCAGGCATGGCCGACTATCCAGCGGCAATTGTTCCAGCGTCCTACACAGCTGAAACTGCGCTTAGCAACCCAGTTGGTACTGGCCCATATCTTCCAGAGTCTTTGGAAGTTGGCGTTAAAGCTGTCTTGGTTCGCAATGAAGATCACGCATGGTGGAACGCTGGCAACGGCGCATACATGGACCGTATCGAATACATCGATTACGGCACTGATCCATCAGCATGGGTTGCGGCAGCAGAAGCTGACGAAATCGACATGACCTATGAGATGAACGGCGAATTCGTTGACATCTTTGATACGCTCGACGGTTGGAACACCAACGACGTGGTTACAGGTGCAACTGTTGTTGTGCGTCCAAACCAATTGGCCGAAGTTGATGGCAAGAAACCGTATGCGGACAAACGCGTTCGTCAGGCGATTGCTATGGCTGTCGACAACGAAATCTTGCTTGAGCTTGGTATTGCTGGTCGCGGCGTAACTGCTGAAAACCACCACGTTGGTCCTGTGCACCCTGAATACGCAGAACTGCCACCACGCAAGTATGATCCAGTCGCGGCCAAGGCCCTGATGGATGAAGCAGGCATGGGCGACTATGAGCACGAGTTGATTTCGATCGACGACGCGTACCGCAAGGACACAACCGATGCTGTAGCTGCGCAATTGCGTGATGCTGGCATCAAAGTGAAACGGACCATTCTACCGGGCTCTACGTTCTGGAATGACTGGGCAAAATATCCGTTCTCGTGCACCAACTGGAACCACCGTCCATTGGGCGTCCAAGTTTGGGCTTTGGCTTATCGTTCTGATGAGGCATGGAACGAATTTGGTTGGTCCAACGCAGAGTTTGACGGCATCCTTGCCGAAGCGCTTGCAACACCTGATCTAGAAGCACGTCGCGCATTGATGGCCAAAGGCCAAGCGATTGTTCAAGGTGAAGGCGTAACGATCCAGCCGTACTGGCGTTCCCTATACAACAACACCCGCGAAGGTATTGTTGGTGGTGACATGCACATCTCGTTCGAGTTCCGCCCAGAGCGCGTTGCTTGGTCATAAGGTAGTGTAACGAGATTATAAGGGGGCTACGTTTTCGTGGCCCCTTTTTTGTTGGCTAAAGGGTTGCGGTTTTGGCGGCAGGGAAGTGCAGGCGTTCAATTGCTAAGGCGATCATGGCCCCTCGATCTGCGCCATTTGAAACAGTATCTTCAATCGATCGTGCCAATGCCGCGTTGAGATGTTTCACCAACGCATCATCACTCGCCGCTGTGCGTATTTGTTTGGCAAAATACGCTTCTTCAAGGATCAGATCTTCGATCAAAGGGTCAATGACTGCACCACCGCCACCGGGATAGCGGTAATGCCCTACGCCACCTATTTTACCGATCCGCCCCTCGGCCACCATGCGTCTTAGTATAGGTGATCCAGTGCCCGCGCGTCGTTCCAAGACGATATGTAGCCCAAGGTGGTCCATCACTTCACAGGGGCCCGTGGCATAGCCCCACGCGCACAGTGCTTCGTCTAATTCCCATGGGTTTGTGTAGCACATCAACAGGTGATCACAGGCCAGCCAAAACGCGTCTTGAAGCGCATCACCCAAATCATCTGTCACCACGTTTATGGGCCCGGCTTATCGATGAACCGATGCTTGGCAATCACCGCCAGAACATCGTTGATAGAAGACTTTTCTGGACGGTTAGAGGTGTTCACCTGTGCCAACGCCTGCTCGTACAATGGCGTACGTGTCTGCAAAAGTGACTTCAGCTGATCCATCGCCGCTGGATTGCCTTCCATCGGGCGCAAGTCACCTTGTTCGCGCACCCTCTGCATGTGTTCTGCGGGGGTCGCGCTGATCCAGATTGTATGGAAATGGGCGCGTAAATTTGCATAGGTTTCGGTGTCATTCACAAGCCCACCACCAACAGCCATGATGACGCGTGAATGATCTTTGATCACCGAATTCAGCGCCTCGTTTTCCATCGCACGAAATCCGTCTTGGCCGTACAGACCATGGATTTCAGACATCGGCATACCGACCTGTTCCTCGATCACATTATTTAGTTCTACATAGGGCAATCGCAGCGCCTTGGCCGTGCCTTTGCCCAGCGTCGATTTACCTGCACCGCGCAAGCCAATCAGACATACGCGTTGCGCACGCTGCGCCGTTTGAATTTGTGGTGCCAGCAGGTTGCGAATTTTACCCTGCACCTCACTGTGTGCCCCTTGATACAATTGTGCGACACGTTGGGTGTCTTCTGAAAATGGAGTGCCCGAGACAAGGAAATCTTCGATCCGAAGTTCAAGCGCACTTGCCACCCGTTCCAACAATAGGACTGAGATATTGCCCTCACCCGCTTCTAATTGCGCAAGGTAGCGTGGTGATACGCCTGACAGCTCAGACAACTCACGGCGCGGCATTCCTGCCTTGCTGCGGGCCGCGCGTACGCGTTCCGCCAACCGCATGATCAATTCGGATGGTTCATGGATTGGTGTAACCTTCATGGTGCCACCGTAAAACAGAGAGGCAATTCAACCAAATTCATTTAGTATGTTTCCAAGTGATAGCGGCCATCTTCACGCATTGCGTCGCGCACCTCGGTCCATTCAAGCCCTGCAGAACGCGCTATGTCTGACAGGGCTTCTTCGACCCCGACTTCCATCGCTTTTAGACCACAAACATAGATATAGCCATTTGGGTCTTTCAACAGAGCCGCAACGCTATCGGCATCCTCGCACAGTTTGTCTTGGACGTATTGTTTGGGCGTATCGTCCTGACGGCTAAAAGCGAACGCCTTTTTCAAAAACGCATCGGGAACTTTTTTGAGTGGACCAAAGTATGGCAGGTCACGCGGGGACCGTGCGCCAAACACCAATGACAGCGCATCGTTGACTGATGGCATCTCGCGTTGGCGGTGCATCGTCATGCCACGAAACGGGGCAGACCCCGTACCTGTGCAAATCATCAAGATGTGCGCAACTGGATCAGAGGGCAGCAGGAATGTTGCGCCAAATGGACCTGTCAGTTGAACACTGTCACCCTTGTTCAAATCACAGATAAAGTTAGAGCAGACACCCCCTTCATCCCGCTTGACCGTAAGGGACAGGTTGTTGAAACCCGCGCGTTCGCCGTCACGTGGACTGGACACTGAATAAAGACGTGGCAGATGTGGATTGCCATCACCGTCTACGCCCGGTGGGATGATACCCACGCTTTGCCCTTCCAACACAGGAAATGGGAGGCTGCCCAGATCAAGGATGATGTGACGTACATCGCTGTCGCTGTCGCCGTCCGTCAGACGATAATTGCCCTGAACCGATGCTGTTGCAGGCTTGCCCAAGTTGTACATGTTGATGGTGGGTTTAGCCGCTGTTGCTGGGGCTTTGGCTTTGCCACCTGCACCTGCATGGGCTTGGGCGAACAGTTGGGTGATCACGGCGTCTTGGTCGTCGTCCCCATCAGCGGCTGCTACAATGTCTTCTTGGTCTGGCAGTTCTTCCCAACCAAATTGTTCTTCGACGGTGTAGGCCGTATTCACCACCCGCCATTCATCAATCGAACCCGTTGGGCAGACCGAAATACAGTCCATGCACATGTTGCAGATGTCTGCGTTGACCACCACGTTGTCATCGTTGTGTACGATTGCCTCAATCGGGCAGCTCATTTCACAGGTGTAACACCTGATACAAATCTCTGGGTCAATAAGGTGCTGTTTAAACGGCTGGTTCATATGCGATCCTTTGGCGGGGCACTGGGCCCCGCTTTGGTACTTGATTTGGATGGTGAAGCGTTACGCCATGTGCAATTTGACGTACTCAAAATCACCCGGTTTGTTGTCGATCCCGACCTTTGGTGGTGCGATCCACGTGGCGTATTTGCCCGGCTCATAGCACGGCTTCATCAAGGACTGGATGAAGGCACCATCTTCTTTTGTTGGTAGCCATTCGTCCTGACGTTTCGCCCATTCTTCAGCCGAAACAATTGCGCCATCTGGGTCGACTGCAACGGATGAGAACACACCGATCTGACGGTGGAACCCTTCGTGAGGCATTTTGAATTCAAACTGAACACCCGATTTTGCGATCAATTTATTCCAACGTCCAACACCACCCGATGCATCACGCACATAGTCATCGCGCAAACGCATGTTGATCGCGGTCAGGGCTGGTACGTCCTCAGTCAGGATTTTACCGTCTTTGATAGAGGTCACCGGATAGGTGTCATTTTGCAGCTTGTGATCATCATCAATGCGCTGCTCCATGTAGCGCCCTTTGATGCCGTAGTTGAATGCGTTGGCCGCATTCGTCGACACCTCTTGACCAAACAGATCAAGGGAAAGGGTATAGTGCAGGTTCAATTTCTTCTGGATCGTTGGCAGGTCGATGACGCCAAGATCACGAATTTTCGCGATGTCATATGGATCAGTGATCCCCGCCTTGTTCATCGCATCTAAGGTTGCTTGGATAGTGCGACCAACACCCGTTTCGCCCACGAACATGTGGTGGGCTTCTTCGGTCAGCATAAAGCGCACAGTGCGTGATAGCGGATCAAAGCCGGACTGCGCCAATGATTCCAGCTGCATTTTTCCGTCACGATCGGTGAAGTATGTGAACATGAAGAAGGACAGCCAATCTGGCGTTTCCTCGTTAAACGCGCCCAACATACGCGGGGAGTCATCAGACCCTGATGAACGCACCAACATGTCATCCGCTTCTTCACGGCCATCTTTGCCGAAATACTTTTGCAGCAGATACACCATCGCCCAAAGGTGACGGCCTTCTTCCACGTTCACCTGAAACAGATTACGCATGTCATAAAGGGACGGCGCAGTCAGACCAAGGAAACGTTGTTGTTCAACTGATCCCGGTTCTGTGTCGCCTTGGATCACGATCAAACGTTTGAGCATGTTGCGGTATTCGCCTGGCACCTCCTGCCACGCAGGTTCGCCCAAGTGTTCGCCCATTGGAATGGTGCGCCCCTCAACCGCGGGGGCCAGCAAGATACCCCAACGATAGTCAGGCATTTTGACGTAGTCGAATTTGGCCCAGCCCTTGGGATCGACTGAAACCGCAGTGCGCAAATAGACCATGCTGTCTTGGAAATTTTGCGGGATCAGATCGTTCCACCAGTTGATGTAACCGGGGTGCCATTTCTCAAGCGCCTTAAGCACTTTCTTGTCACTGCTTAGGCCCACGTTGTTGGGGATTTGGCTGTCGTAGCTTACGTTGATCAAGTCCATCTTCATCTCCTAAAAGGCCATTTGGTTGCGCATGGCCAAAACATTTCACTGCACGGGGGCGTTGCCCCACGCGATCAAAAATTAAACACGCTCCATATTGTATTTGCCGCGCACACCCGTGCCGTAGCGCTGCAATGCACCTTCTTCGCCAACCGCGTTCGGGCGCTGAAAGATCCAGTTTTGCCATGCAGTCAGACGCCCAAAGATGCGTGTTTCCATTGTCTCAGGCCCCGCAAAGCGCAGGTTGGCTTCCATGCCCGTCATCGCATCGGGGCTAAAGCTGGCGCGCTCTTCCATGAATAGGCGCACTTCGTCTTCCCAATCGATGTCATCATAAGCGTAAGTGACAAGGCCCAGTTCCTCGGCATCCCCAGCCTCAAGTGCCTCACCAATCCGCATTTGCGCAGTGTCGACATCCTCTGGCGTGCCAAGGAACCGGGTTTGCAAACGGGTCAGATCATTGCCCATTGGATAGGTGTCAAAGTTACCCGCACTTAACGTCAAACTTGCCATCGGGCGATTGTCGCCATCAAATTCCTCAAGCATCATATAGCTGCGATCGACGGACCACAGCAGTTCAGCCAATGGACCGGCAAAACAGCTGCCATGCTCAACGGTGGCGACCAAGCTGCGCGATGTCATGTCGACACGTTTCAAAACGCGTTTCCAATATTTCAGCACCTCATTGGACAACCAGTGATCTGGATCATTCAACATCAACGCTTCATGCGCGATCACCGATTCAGGGTCGCCTTGGGTTTGAAACTCCATCAAACCCAACTCCATCTCGTTCAAACGAAGGTGCAAGATCGCGTCATCCAATTCACGCGCACAGCGCAGCATCCATGACTGATCGCCCATCGCCTCAAATGCAGCCATATCGGCAGGGGCCGCATCTGTTGGCCCTTTGATCAAGATTGTGGAACGACGGCCCGCGCGATCCAACGTCACTTCAACCGTGGAATAGATCACGGCGTCTTCTGAAATTTCGCGGGTCAATGGCGTTAGGTTGATCCCTTTGGCCACATCAGCTTTGGCTGAATTTTCTGCCATCTCGTGGGCACGTGCAACAACCGCTTCGTCGAATTTGGAGTTTGGAATAACCTCATCCACCAAACGCCACGTGAGCGCGCGTTTGCCTTTAACGCCCTCTTCAACAGAGCAGAACACATCAGCCAAATCACGGCGCACTTTGCGTTTGTCCGTAACACGCGTCAGGCCCCCTGTTCCCGGAAGAACCGCCAACAATGGCACCTCAGGCAAAGACACCGATGACGCGCTGTCGTCTGTCAACATGATGTGATTGCACGCCAACGCCAGTTCATAACCGCCACCCGCACAGGCCCCTTTGACTGCACAGATATAGTTCTGCGCACTGTCGGCCAATGCCGCCTCATAGGTGTTGCGTGTCTCGTTCGTGAATTTACAAAAGTTCACTTTGTGACTGTGCGCCGCGCCGCCAAGCATCCGAATATTCGCGCCAGCGCAGAACACCTTGTCCTTGGCTGATTGCATCACCACCACTTTGACTTCGGGGTGTTCAAAGCGCATCCGCTGCACCACGTCCGCCAATTCGATATCGACGCCAAGGTCATATGAATTCAGTTTCAGCTGATAACCATCGAACAGACCACCATCTTCATCAACGTCCATGAACAGATTGGCGACCGCGCCGTCATATTCGACCTTCCAGTGTTTGTATTGGGAGGGATCAGTTTGAAAATTGATAATCTTAGTCATGTCATTCTCCTTCAACGGCGCGCGGCGGTGGCCCGTCAATTTGGAATGATAGTACGCAAAAGCATTCAGATCGGGAGAATGATATGCATAATGATGCGTAAGTTGACAAAAAAGTGCAATTTAGTGCCTATTTGAGCTGAATACGCAGCTCATTGGTCCAGCGCGTTACGTCCTCAACAGGTATTCCCAGAATCGAACCGCTGTGAGATCGCAGCAATTCATCAACGATATAGCACAACCGAAGGGTTGCTTTGGGACGGTTCATTTTGACCTTAAGGCGTGCATTGGCCAATTGAATGATCGCTTGGGTCATGTCGCGCTCAGCTGATGGGTCAGGTAGCGACAACCACACCGCTTCCAGAACCTCATGACATTCCCAGAAATAACCCGCGTGCAGATAGGCCAATCCAATCTGCCATGCCTGTGTGTCTTGAACCGCGACATCAGGCATGACGCTGGATTTGATGTGATCAAACCAATCCTCAGGATGGCGTGCATTTTGTCCCGGCACATAGGCGTGGCTGGGGCGAAGGGCGTCAGGCAGACTCAAGCAAAACCTCTGCCTGTTCCAAACGGACCAGCGTTGCGCAGAATTCAGCGATCGCCGCTGTTGTTTGGTCCGGTTGCTCAAGATGGGGCGCGTGGCCACACCCCTCAAGGATCAGCGTCTCGAGAGGTGAATAGATGCGTTCATCAATCTCTGAAATTTGGGCCATAGTGCCATAAGGATCGCTTGACCCTTGAATGGCCAGCACAGGAATGCGCCAGTGGTCGATGGTATCTGCGACCGTCCATTTGGCGAAATCAGGATGGGTCCAGCTGTCGTACCAACCGTGGAATGCGACGTCAGGATCATCGTGATATTTTGACAGTTTCGATTTCAGATCACCGTTTTGATACTGTGCCAAGGTCTCTTTAATGGTCGCGATACCTGATGCTTCGGCGAAGAAATGTGGGGCCATCAGGACCAAGCCACGCACGCGTTGATCCGAAACACTGCCCGCATAGATCGCCGCAATCGTTGCGCCATCACTGTGCCCTAACAGGATGGCCTGTGTGACACCCAGTTCTGTCATCACGTCCCCAAGGACATCTGTTGCCTCATCCGTCATGTAATCCAGCGAACGGGGCAACTTAACCGTTGAAGACCGTCCATAGCCCGCACGTGAATATGCCACGACGCCCAGGCCTGTTTGATCGGCAAGCTGCTGTGGGAAATCGCGCCACAGTTCCGTGCAGCCCAATCCTTCGTGCAGTAAAACGAGTGTTGGCGCATCGCTGGGCGCAGGGCCAAAACAAGCGTATTCAAGCGTCGCATCCCCGACATTCAGTGTTTGCGCTGGTGTGTTATTCCATGCTGCGGTCATGCGTCTGGCCCTCTTAATTTGAAACGTTGAATTTTACCGGTTGCCGTCTTTGGCAACTCATCGACGCACTCGATCCAGCGCGGGTATTTCCATTTACCGATCTTATCTTTGACGTGTTCTTTTAATATCTCTGCCAACCCGTCGTCATTCACACCCTCATTCAGGACAACAAACGCCTTGGGCTTTTCCAATCCTTCGGGATCACGGGCCGCCACCACTGCAGCCTCAAGAATAGCGGGGTGTGCGATCAAGGCAGACTCAACCTCAAACGGAGAGACCCAAATGCCAGACACTTTGAACATATCATCGGTGCGACCACAGTAGACATACCGCCCGTCCGGGCGCTGTTCATATTTGTCGCCCGTGTGTGTCCAGACGCCTGCAAATGTCGCGCGTGTCTTTTCCCGTTGGTTCCAATAGCCGCTGGCCGCAGAGGCACCATTCACAACCAATTCGCCCACTTCGCCGCGTGGCACATCATTGCCCACATCATCCACAAGTCGCATTTCATAGCCCGGTACAGCCGTGCCGGAGGTGCCGTAAACAACATCATCGTCCGCGTTGCTTAAAAAGATGTGCAGCATCTCGGTTGAGCCGACACCGTCTAAAATATCCACGTTCATCATCTTGGCCCAGCGTTGCCCAATATCTTCGGGCAATGCCTCCCCCGCTGAAATGCAGCGGTGCAATGAGGCATTGGCCGCGCCGTTGGCATCCATGTAAGCCAGCATCGCCGCATATAGCGTAGGTACCCCGCAAAAAACGGTTGGGGATTGTGTGTTCAGGATATCAACCACAACATCAGGGGTTGGTCGCCCAGCAAACAGAACCGCCGTGGCACCGACCGACATTGGGAAACTCATCTCATTGCCCAAGCCATAGGCGAAGAAAAACTTGGCCGCTGAATAGACGACATCGTCCTCTTTGATCTTCAAGACATGCGCACCGTAGGTATCAGCTGTTGCCTGCATACTGGAATGAATGTGGTGCACACCTTTGGGTAGGCCTGTTGAACCGGATGAGTACAGCCAAAACGCGGTTTCGTCATCGCTGGCTTCAACCGCCGCACATGGTTTCGCACCTGTTGTGAAGGCTTCAATGGACGTTGTTCCGGCGGGCGCGTCACCGACCACCACGACCTGGCGCAAGTAGGGGTTGTCGGCCAGGACAGGCTTCACCGTCGCGTATAACGCGTCCGAAATGAACAGGATGGATGCACGGCTGTCACGCAAAATCGCGTCATAAACAGGAGCGGCCAAAAGGGTGTTAAGCGGGACAGGAACCACGCCTGCTTTGATCGCACCCCAAAAGATTTGAGGGAATTCGATACAGTCTAAAACCAACATCGCAGCGCGTTCTTCGCGCGTGATCCTCGCTTGAGCAAATGCACCAGCAATCTTGTCAGAGGTGGCCGCCAACATGCCATAGCTTAGCGCACGTCCATTTGGATATTCGCGAAAGGCAACCTTGTCCCCGCGTCCTTCGTGTACGTGGCGATCTACAAAGTAGAGTGCTGCGTTGGCCATTATCCCCTCCCAAGGCAATGCATTGACTGTACCCTGCACCATGCGCGCAGTAGCGCAACTTTGACCCTTAGGTTGTGCAGTTTACTGCATCAACTTGTCGCACCTTTAGGGGATAAGGAACAGTGTGATTGCAGGGAAAGCGACCAAAATCGCAACCCGCACAATGTCTGATCCAACAAAGAACATGACCGCTTTGTAGGTCTCTGTAATCTTGGTTTCGCGGTCCATGGCATTGATGATGAATAGGTTCATTCCAACGGGCGGCGTAATCAGCCCCACCTCAACCACAATCAGAACCAAGATACCAAACCAGATCGCAACGTGTTCTGGGCTAAGGCCGAAGTCCATCGCCGAGATGACGGGAAAGAAGATCGGGACCGTCAGCAGGATCATGGACAGGCTGTCCATCACACATCCAAAGACCAAGTAGAATGTCAGGATGATGATCAATACAAACCAAGGGCTAAACCCTTGGGCCAACACATAGTCGGCCATAATTTGCGGCACACCAGAAAGCGCAAGGAAGCCATTATAAAAACTAGCACCCAACACGATGAAAAAGATCATCGCAGTGGTTTTGCCCGTTTCCAATAGCGCGATTTTGAAGACTGGCCATTTTAGGTTTCCAGACAGCATGGCAACAATACCCGTGCCCGCCGCACCAATCGCAGCCCCTTCAGTAGGCGTGAACCAACCTGCATAAATACCACCTACAACCAGGCCAAAAATCATGAGAACCGGCCATGTGTTTCCCAGTGCCTTCCAGCGTTCGGCCATCGGTACAGCAGGACGTGTGCCCGCAGAATTCGGATAAAGCCGGACATAAAGTGAGATGGTGAGTACGTAGCCAATTGCGGCAAGGATGCCGGGAATAAACGCCGCCAAAAACAGTTTGGCGATGTTTTGCTCAGTAATGATCGCATAAAGGACAAGGATCACTGAGGGCGGAATGAGGATGCCAAGCGTCCCACCAGCCGCCAATGTGGCCGTGGAAAACCCACCGGAATAGCCATAGCGGCGCAATTCTGGCAGTGCGACTTTGCCCATGGTGGCAGCCGTAGCCAAAGACGATCCACAGATCGCACCAAAACCGGCACATGCACCCACAGCCGCCATCGCAACACCGCCGCGGCGATGCCCAAGGAAGCTTTCGGCGGCTTTGAACAGGGCTGTGGACATGCCAGACAAGGTTGCGAATTGCCCCATCAAAAGGAACAGCGGAATGATCGTCAGCGAATAGCTGGAGAAGGTTGTATAGGTTTCAGACTTTAGCTTGGCCAACAACGGAACAGGATTGCCGTTCATCGCAAAGTACCATCCGCCAAAACCACACAACAGCATCGCCAATCCGATAGGTGCGCGCAGAAAGATAAAGAACAACAGAACCGCAAAAGACCAAAAGCCCAGTTCAAGTCGCGACATGTCTGCAAATGGCAGAAGATCAAGGAAGGCGGTCATACTGTGACCCTTTATTTTTCAGGAAGAATTGCGCGGCCTGTTGCCGCCTCACCCACACGCATGATTGCGCAGTAGGCCGCGATAATGCAGGCAACGGAGGCAGCCGTGAAACTGGCAGCATAGGACCACCACAGTGGCATCTGTAGAAACAGCGTTGTTTCCCCGTTGCCAATGTAGCGCTGCATGCCCTCATACAAACGCCAAGTGATGAAGATGATTGTCACGCTCAGAACCACCTCCCAGAAGGCGCGCAAAATGCGCAGCGCCTTGGGGGACATGCCCGATGTGAAAACATCAACAGTCGCGTGTTCGTTATAAAGCTGACAGATCGGAAAGAACGAGAAAATGGCAAAAGCCACCCCTGCCTCAAGCAGTTCATAGTTGCCGTTGATTTCACCAACGCCCAGATCAATGATCCACTGCGAGAGGGATCCAAAACTCGACATCGCAAAGTCTGAATGAAACATTTTGCTGAGCGTGCGGCCGATGATGGACAACGTGGTCATTGCGACCAAAACCATCAGGACGAACCCACCAAGAATGGCTGTCACACGGGCCAGCCATATAATGAAACGGTGCATACCATTCCTGCCTTTTAATATTAGTACCAAAAACTGCGGCGCATCAAATGTGCGCCGCAGTCAAATTCAAAACCCGATTAGTTCGAGTGTTTTTCGATCAAAGCACGTGCCTCGTCGATCAAAGCCTGACCATCGATACCCTTGCTTTCCATGTCAGCAACCCAACCCGCGTAGATTGGTTCTGCTGCTGCTTTCCATGCATCAATATCGGCACCGGACACAGTAACAATGTTGTTGCCACGATCCACGGCCAATTGACGGGCTGGGCCATCAGCTGCTTCTTGGGTTGTACCCGCGAATACAGAGAATTCCATACCTGAATTGTCATCAATTATCTTTTGCAAATCTGCAGGCAAGCTTTCAAAGCGTGGTTTATTCATCGCCAGAACGAATGTCAGCGTATAAAGGGACACGCCATCAAATTCTGTGTGGTTTGAAACCAGTTCTGGAACCTTCAGCGCAGCTGTAACTTCCCACGGAATTGTAGTTCCGTCGATTACACCTTTTGAAAGGGCTTCAGGAACTGCAGGAACTGGCATCCCAACTGGCGTTGCACTTAGCTCTTCAAGGAAGCTGTTGACCAAACGGGAACCGCCACGAATTTTCAGGCCTTCCATATCGCTAGGTGATTTAACTTCTTTGTTCGTGTGCAACATGCCTGGTCCGTGAACCCAAGTGCCCAGAATTTTGAGATCTTTGAATTCACCGTCTTTCATGTGTGTTTCAAACATATCCCAAAGCGCGTGGCTTGCAGGGCCTGCACCGGATTCTGTCATCATAAATGGCAGCTCAAAAACTTCAGTCGTTGGGTAACGACCAGGTGTATACCCCACAACGGTCCAGACAATGTCTGCCACGCCGTCAATCGCTTGGTCCATCAACTCTGGAGGACGGCCGCCCAATTGCATACCAGGGTAGCGATCAATTTTGATGCGACCACCGGAGTCAGCTTCGACTTTGTCGGCCCAAACATCCAAAATTTGTACAGGAACGTTGGCTTGTGCTGGCAGGAATTGGTGAAGTGACAATGTCACCTCTTGCGCACTTGCAGGTGCACCGATGCCCATTGCCATCGCAGCAGCACCAGCCATGCCTAGAAATGATTTACGTGTCAGTGTCATAATTTATTCTCCCTTATTCGCCGCACTAATTTAGCTGCGCGACTCAATGATATGGAAATTGTTAGGTCAGATCGTGGGCACTGTCACCTCTTTGTATTTTATCGCGATAACTGCTTTTTTCGCCGAATACGTTTGACAGTTACAATCAGCGCTTGTTTGGCTGCACCTAACGGAGCAGCGAAATGGGTGGCCAATCTATGAAACATGTACTTATTGCAGGAGCTGGGATCGTTGGGGTTTCATCTGCCATCTGGCTCCAACGCGCTGGATGTCGCGTGACCATAGTAGATCGCGCAGGCCCAGCCAGCGGAACAAGTCATGGCAACGCAGGTGTCTTGGCCGCAGGTGCCGTTGTCCCCGTAACGGTGCCCGGATTAATGCGCAAAGCACCTTCAATGTTGTTCACGCCCTCGTCGCCCCTTTTTTTGCGGTGGTCCTATTTGCCTAAACTATTGCCGTTCTTGGCAAAATACATGTCCTACGCCAACGACAAGCATGTGGATCACTATGCTAAATCCATGTCCAGCTTACTGCACGACTCGGTCGATCAACATCACGCATTGGCAAAGGGAACAGGGGCTGAAGGTTTCGTTACTGAGGAAGATTATTGTTTTGGCTATCAAACACATGCTGCATTTGAAGCGGATGGATACGGTTGGTCCAAGCGCCAAGATCAGAACGTTCCTTACAAAGTAGTAAGCGGAACAGAGTACGCAAAGTATGATCCGCTGTACGACGGGCAATTTGAAACTGTCGTTCGGTGCAAATCCCATGGCCGTATTTCGGACCCCGGTGCATACGTCAAAGCGCTGGCTGATCATTTCGTGCAGCAAGGCGGTGAACTGGTCATCACCAACATCACTGACGTTCAGATGGACGGTGATCAAATCGCTGCCTTGGTCACTGATGACGGTCTGATGTCTGCCGATACCGTACTGCTAGCAATGGGCCCGTGGTCAAAAAGGGTTGCGCACAAATTAGGCATTAAAGTGCCATTTGAGTCGGAGCGCGGGTATCACATCGAACTCATGAACCCCTCTCAGATGCCCCGCGCGCCCATGATGGTGGCGTCTGGAAAATTTGTTATCACCCCAATGCAGGGGCGAATTCGCGCGGCGGGCGTCATCGAATTTGGCGGGCTGGATGCACCAGCCAGCCGTGCACCATTGGATTTATTGCGCACTCAAGTCGCTAATTTATTACCTGAAGTTGAATATGATGACGTTGTCGAATGGATGGGCCACCGCCCAGCGCCTGCGGATTCTCTGCCTTTAATCGGGGCCAACGACGCATCGGGAAAAAGCTATAGCGCATTCGGGCATCAGCACGTTGGCTTGACAGGTGGTCCTAAAACGGGTCGGATCATCGCAGATCTGATTACTCAGAAAAAGCCGAACATAGATTTGGCACCATTTGATCCAACTAAATACGATTCAAAAAACGGCCAATAATAGGCTGTACCAACTAGGGAGATTACCAATGAAAACGATGACAACACTTGCATGCACGGTGGCCATGACGGCTGGTGCAGCATTCGCAGACGGACACGCGCAAAATTGGGACATGCCGATGGCGTATTCCGCGACAAACTTTCACTCAGAACAAGGTGTGATGTTTGCTGAGCGCGTCAAAGAATATACCAACGGCGCTATCAACATCACTGTTCACCCAGGCGGTTCACTGTTTGGCGGCGGCGATATCAAGCGCGCTGTTCAAACCGGTCAGGTTCCAATTGGCGAACGCTTTATGTCTGCACACGC
Organism: Ascidiaceihabitans sp.; assembly: GCA_028825475.1. GTDB lineage: Bacteria > Pseudomonadota > Alphaproteobacteria > Rhodobacterales > Rhodobacteraceae > Ascidiaceihabitans. Next base: position 21,181 of record JAPKAB010000005.1, read on the forward strand.
AAATGAAGCCCCTCTTTTGGGCTGGGATAACCTGCCGTTCTTAGCAACCACATATGCGGACAACTCCAAACTATGGGAAGCGGCACGCGACACTGTGAACGCACAATTGGCCGACCTAAACTTGGTCGCGCTCTATACGTGCCCATGGCCTGGTCAGGGTTTCTATTTCAACAAAGAAGTAAATTCCTCTGCTGATACCCAAGGCATCAAGTTCCGTTCATACAACTCTGCCACTGCTACCTTTGCCGAAGAATTGGGCATGATCCCAGTACAGGTTGAAGCCGCTGAATTGTCCCAAGCCTTGGCAACGGGTGTTGCCTCTGCCTTCATCTCTTCAGGTTCCACAGGTTATGACCGCAAAGTTTGGGAGCACCTAAGCCACTACTACAAAGTGAACGCATGGTTGCCACGCAACTACGTCATCGTGAACTCACAATCGTGGGACGCCTTGGATGACGCAACACGCGCAGGCATGCAAAAAGCAGCAGACGAAACTGGTGCTGCTTGTGCTGCTAAGTCAGAAGAATTGGCTGATTTCTACTTCGCTGAACTGGCTAAAAACGGCATGACTGTTGAAGATGCTGGCCCTGATTTCTTGGCCGAGCTGAAAGCAATCGGTGAGAAAATGACTGCTGAGTGGCTGGAAACAGCTGGCGCAGACGGACAAGCAATTATCGACGCTTACAACAACTAATCTTTACGCTGATCTGACCAGCCCCTGCGTTCGCATAGGGGCTGGTCTTTCTTATTTAGGGACTGAGAAATATGCGCGATTGGTCACCCGTTTTGGGAATGCCGCTGTGGGTTTGGCTGTTTGTTATGCCCACGCTGTTTGGAGTTGTCTGTCTGTTTTATGGCAACCAGATTGAGGGGTTCTTGCGTCCGATCTGGCGCTTTCTTGATAAGGTCTATGTGGCTGGTGGTGTTCTGGCTGCGTGCTTTATGGTGACAATTCTGGGCTTGATCGTTGCAGGTATGATCGCGCGGTGGATCAGCGTCCCGCTACCCGGCACAACCGAATTTGCAGGCTACGCGATGGCTGCCACGTCTTTCTTTGCAATGGCCCACGCCTTGACCCGCGGCGCACATATCCGCGTTTCGATTATTTTGAACATGAACCGCTTTCTAAATCGCTGGCTGGATGCCTTTGCCGTTCTTGGCGCGGCAATCATTGCGACCTATTTCGCCCGCTACGCGATCAAGACGACCGTCTTTTCCGAAATGCTGAACGACCGCACCCAAGGTCAGGATCAGATCCCTGCGTGGGTTGATGCAGGTCTGCGTTTGATTGGCAGCAGCCCTTCAGATTGGGGCACCGTTTGGTCCAAAGCCTCATCCGAGCTGATTTACACACCCGTTTGGATCCCCCAGCTGGCCATGTGTATTGGCACAGTTTTGTTGGCTGTCGCCCTTTGGGACACCCTGTACCGGATGCTTGTTACTGGTGTGAACCCAATCGTATCGGAGGCAGTAGAATGACCGAGCTTTATGCGACACTGATCTTCCTGTTCGTTTTATTCACCCTGCTTGGCAGTTCCATTTGGATCGGCCTTGCCTTGATGGGCGTTGCCTTTGTTGGGATGGAGTTGTTCACCACGCGCCCTGCTGGCGATGCGATGATCACTACCATTTGGACCAGCTCTAGCAGCTGGACCCTCACAGCCCTGCCCCTGTTCATTTGGATGGGCGAGATCCTCTATCGAACGCGACTGTCCCAAGACATGTTTCGCGGCCTTGCCCCTTGGATGCGCTGGTTGCCCGGTGGCTTGCTGCACACCAACATCGCGGGCTGTACTATTTTTGCGGCGGTATCTGGTTCATCCGCTGCGACGCTCACAACCGTTGGCAAGATGTCGATCCCAGAACTGCGCAAGCGAGGTTATCCTGAATACATGATCGTTGGCACCCTCGCCGGTGCTGCGACCCTTGGCCTGATGATCCCACCGTCATTAACGCTGATCGTCTACGGTGTTTCGATCAACGAGAGCATCATTAAGCTGTTCATGGCCGGCATCTTTCCGGGCTTGGTATTGGCTGCATTGTTCATGTCCTACATCGTTGCATGGCACTACATCCGCCCTCACGAGCGTCCAGAACCTGAGCCACCCATGTCCTTTGGAACAATGCTGGCAGAAAGTCGGTTCTTGATACCCGTGCTTTGCTTGGTCTTTGCCGTCATCGGTTCAATGTATTTTGGTTGGGCCACCGCGACGGAAGCGGCGGCTGTCGGCGTCATTGGTGCGCTTACCCTTGCAAGCTTTCAACGGTCCCTAACGTGGGAAGCCTTTCGCGAAAGCCTGATGGGCGCAACGCGCACCTCAGCCATGATCGCACTGATCTTAATGGGGGCTGCGTTCTTGTCCCTGTCTATGGGGTTCACTGGCTTGCCACGCGCATTGGCGGCATGGATTGATCAGATGAACCTATCGCCGATCACGCTGATCGCTGCACTGACGGTGTTCTATATCATCCTTGGCATGTTCCTTGATGGGATTTCATCCGTGGTGCTGACTATGGCAATCGTTGAACCGATGATCCGCCAAGCAGGCATTGACGTCATCTGGTTTGGTATCTTCATCGTTGTCGTGGTTGAGATGGCACAAGTTACCCCCCCAATCGGTTTCAACCTTTTCGTTTTGCAGGGCATGACCAAACACGAGATTTCATACATTTCCAAAGTGGCCCTCCCAATGGTTGGCCTAATGCTTTTGATGGTTGTGATCTTGGTCGTGTTCCCAGAACTCGCGACGTGGCTGCCAAACAATCTGCGCCAAGGGCCGTCATAGGTTAGGCCATGCGCCCCTCTGTCACCGTTCTACAGCTAGATACCCATTTCCCGCGCGTTGCGGGGGATGTTGGGGCGCCAGCCACCTATCTGAATGAGGTAGAGATCATTCGCGTCACAGGCACGTCAGTCGCAGGGATTGTGACGGGCGATCCTGCATCGATTGATGTGGCACCTTTTGAGACTGCGCTAAAGGCTGCCAAGGGTGATGTCGTTGTCACATCTTGCGGGTTCCTAAGTTATTGGCAAAACCACCTAGAGGGCCAAATTCAACGCCCCTTTATCAGCTCGTCTTTGACCGCATTGGACCGGTTGGCGGATCACGACATCGACGCGCTGTCGATCCTAACCTTTGATGCTGCAAAACTGGGTGTAGCGCATTTGGGAAACAACGCACGCTTTATGCCATCGATCATTGGCCTAGATCCAAACGCGCACCTACGTGCGGTGATTGGTGGTAATAGGACAGAATTAGACATTGATCGTGCGGCGCGCGAAACCATCGAAACAGTTCGGGCTGCAACGACAAGCCAACTTGAAACATTGCTGTTGGAATGCACCAATTTACCCCCATACAAAGGCGCATTGCGCCGCGCCTTTGATGTAGAGATTATCGATATACTGACCCAGATTGAGCGCGTAAGGCCCCGCACAATCCAGCCCGATTTTCTTTAGTAAGCAGCCGTTACCAGAATTTCGACCTTCAGGCCTTTGCGCGCCAGCTTTGCTTCGCCGCACGCACGTGCAGGGGCATGACCCTCTGGAACCCAAGCGTTCCAAACGCCGTTCATATCAGCGAAGTACCCCATGTCGGACAACCAAACGGTCACCTGCAATAGCTGTTTGTTAGAGCTGCCCGCTTCTGCCAATAGCGCGTCGATCTTATCCAGACATTGTTGCGTCTGGTCCTGAATGCTGTCGTCAGATGTGCCCACCTGACCGGACAAGTAAACGGTTCCGTTGTGCTTAACGATTTTGCTGGCGCGTTCGCCGGTGTGCATACGTTCAATGGTCATGACATTTCCCTTTTGTAAGTGTTGCCCAACTCATAGATCCTAAGATGCATGCGCACCAGACCTGTGGAGATGACGTTACGCGGTGCCCTCACCGTCAAGTTCTGCCAACGTCGCCTTGGCCAGTTTGATCGCGTGGTTTGCCTTTGGCACACCTGCGTAAACAGCCACATGCATGAAGGCCTGCAAAATATCATCGGGGGACGCACCGGTATTCTTACAGGCCCGCACATGCATCGGGATTTCTTCGAAATTTCCAGTCGCAGCCAACAACGCCAATGTCAGCATCGAACGTTCACGACGGGTGATTGTATCATCAGCCCACAAAGTGCCCCATGCCCCTTCGGTGATCATGGATTGAAACGGTTGGTCAAAGGGCGTCTTGGCCGCCTCTGCACGATCAACATGTGCGTCGCCCAACACTTCGCGGCGCACGGCCATCCCTTGATCCAAACGGTTCGTCATTATGTTCTCCAAGTTTAGCAGCCCGCGATGGGCATTTGCAGAACATAGTTTACAGACAACGCCCTGTGCGCAAGTGGAATGCTGGAAAACAGTGAGTTCCCCTTGTCGGATGTTTGGATCGCCTGTGAGTTTGGGTCTGCCGAAACCTTTCGCAGAGGATTCCACAAAGTTGGGAATGCGGTCAGAAAAACCACTGATCCACGTCGCAAACTGACAACCCGTCCTGTGAAAACTACGCAAAGCTATAGGGATTGGAGGAGTGTCGAAATGAACCAACATCACAGCACCATCCGCAAAATCGACCCATCACGCGGTGCAACCCTGGGCGATGGTTCCCCCAACGATCAAGACCGGATCGAAATTGGCCCCACCCAACTTGCCATGCGCGAATGGGAGGCAGCGGGTCTGACCCTGCCCAATCTTGCGAATATGCGCAGCTATCGCCATGCGCGATTGACGCAACATATTGTCGATCGGGGCTATGGCGGTCTTTTGATGTTTGACCCGCTAAACATCCGGTACGCGACCGACTCAACCAACATGCAGCTATGGAACACGCACAACCCATTCCGCGCTGTGTTGCTGTGCGCAGATGGGTACATGGTAATCTGGGATTACAAAAACTCCCCCTTCCTCAGCACGTTTAATCCGCTGGTTGCTGAACAACGATCTGGTGCTGATCTGTTTTACTTCGACCGTGGAGATAAGGTAGATGTTGCCGCCGATGTCTTTGCCAATGAGGTGCGCGCGCTGTTGCAAGAACACGCACCCAACCATTCAAAACTGGCTGTCGACAAGATCATGTTGCACGGGTTGAACGCGCTTCAGACCCAAGGGTTCGAGATAATGGACGGCGAAGAGGTCACCGAAAAATCGCGTTCCATCAAAGGCCCCGATGAAATCCTAGCAATGCGCTGCGCCTCGCATGCTTGTGAAACCAGCGTCAAAGTAATGGAGGATTTTGCCCGTGCCAACGTAGGGGATGGGAAGACGTCAGAAGACGATGTTTGGTCGATCTTGCACGCCGAAAACATCCGACGCGGTGGAGAATGGATAGAGACACGCCTGCTCACGTCTGGCCAGCGCACCAACCCGTGGTTCCAAGAATGCGGACCACGGATTACGCAAAGCAACGAGATCATCTGCTTTGACACCGACCTTGTTGGATCATACGGAATCTGCGTTGATATCTCGCGCAGTTGGTGGATTGGGGATCAAAAACCACCCTCTGAAATGATCTATGCGATGCAACATTCCCATGAACACATCATGACCAACATGGAGATGTTAAAGCCGGGCGTCATGATCCCCGAACTAACCGCGAATTCCCATCGATTGGATGACAAGTATCAGGCCCAAAAATACGGATGTCTGATGCACGGTGTTGGCATGTGTGATGAATGGCCCTTGGTTGCCTATCCGGATCAGGCTGTGGCTGGCGCGTTCGACTATCCGCTTGAGGCGGGCATGGTGCTGTGCGTCGAGGCAGCAGTGGGCGAAGTTGGCGGTGCCTTTACCATCAAATTGGAAGATCAGGTTTTGATCACCGACGATGGATATGAAAACCTAACCAAGTATCCATTTGACCCCGCCTTGATGGGGTTATGATCCCCTGCACCCAAACGTTAACCCTGCAACGCGTTTCCACAACATCAAGGATGCGATAGGTGAGATCCGTATTCCGAATGTCATAGGCTTCAACACTCTGGTTTGGGTCCTCGCCTAGACGTGTTGCACCGCTGGGTCTGTTGGCCGCCGAATACTTGCCCGTCAGCCACCCACCGCCAAGTGGCGACCAATGGGACAACGAGATGTTGTTTTCCAAACAACAGGGCAGAACCTCGGCCTCTATCCCACTTTCCAAAAGATTGTATTGCGGCTGCATGGCCACAGGCATCGCAAAGTATTCAGCCTGAGCAGTCGACACTATTTTTTGCACCTGTCAGCCACTTACGTTGGGCCATCCGATATTGTGAATCTTGCCGGCTTTGACCAAATCAATGAGCGTGGCCAAGGTTTCCAAGATTGGGTTATGGCGATCCCACCCATGGACGAAATAAACATCTATCACATCTTGTCCAAGACGTTTCAAACTCCCCTTCAACAGCACGTGTTAGACCGCGCCTTGACGCCCTATGGCTGCCTTTGGCGGGTGAAAACCGTCCTTTGGTTGCTATCGCCAAGTCATCCAAACCACCGCGTGCTTTGCCCCACTTGCCGATCATCTGTTCAGAGGCACCCGCGCTGTACAAATCCAATGTTTCGATGAAGGTTCCGCACCGACAGGCAAACAAATCCAATTGCGTAAATGCGCCTTGTTCATCTGTTTTGCGCCAAATGTCATGGTCCCCAACGCCAGCCGCCAAACGGTTGGTTCGCCATGTCCTAGGCGTGCTTGAGGCATCGATACGCGGAAAAATGGAACGTGCTAAATCTGGCATTCTACGGCTAGAAGAGCCACCCCAACAAATCGGCCGCCCATTGTGAAGGTATCAGCGGGCACTTGGACAACGATGGCCCTGCTTGCCCGAATAGATGATCTGTCAGCTGAACCCGCAGATGTTCGGTTTCGTTTCGCAGAGGCGTTATTGGATATTGCACAGCGTAAAGTTGTCATTGGCATTCGAAACGCCCCCCACCAATACAGCCCTTGCAGGCCGCAAACTCACACGGATCGAATTCGCGCCCGACGCGACCGATCCCGATACCAAAGGCTGGATCAAAGTGGCGGCCCAAACCGCCTCTGCACGTTGGGTCAGCAAAACAATCGGTAACGATGCCCATTGCGAAGTCAGCGCCCCCCGCCACAGCCTTGATCTGGCGCTTGCTGGAAAAGGCATTGCCGTGCTTCCAACATTCATTGGAGACGCACAACCAACGCTGCAGCGCGTTAGTGAAACGATACCAGAATTGACCCACGATCAATGGATCGTCACACATTCAAATGATCAGCATTGTCCCCGAATCCCGACCGGATGTGCACTGTATTGCAGTCATGAGGGGCTGAAGCACACGTTTGATTAACGACGCGAGGCAGTGCGTCGCATAAAAAAAACCGCGCCTCGAAGGGCGCGGCTTTTAATTTCAGTCAAAGACTAGCTGATTAGCTTTTGCCCTTCCATGGGACCAAGATTTTCTCAGCCCAACGCATCAGCAGATCGATCCCAAAACCAATCACACCAATCATGATGATACCCATCACAACGATGTCCGTTTGTTGGAACTTAGCCGCGACCATAATCATCATGCCTGCGCCTTGGGATGCCGCAACCAATTCGGCCGCAACAACGGTACCCCAGCAAACACCCATAGCAACACGTGCACCGGTAAAGATCTCAGGCAGTGAGTTAGGGATAATTACGTGGCGCATGATCTGTGGTTTGCTTGCACCCAACGAGTAGGCAGCGTGCACCTTAGCGATGTTCACACCAGACACACCGGAACGAGAAGCGATTGCCATGATCCAAAGAGCCGCTAGGAACAACAAGATGATCTTACCTGTTTCACCAATACCAAACCAAATGATGATCAGTGGGATCAAAGCAAGTGGTGGCACAGGGCGCATGAATTCAACGATCGGATCGAACCAACCACGGAACCAGTTGCTCAAGCCCATCGCATATCCAAGTGGGATACCGATGATCGCACCAAAGAGGAAACCAACAACAACGCGGAACAATGAGTAACCCACGTGCTCCCAAAGTGAGAAGTTGCGGTAGCCTTCGTTCGCGATCTCAAGTGTACGGGCCCAAACCTTTTCAGGAGGAGGCAAGTACAACGGGGCCATCTGCCAACCTGTCTTTGCCTTAAAGTTAGGTGTGCCTTTGTCGGTCAACGTCACAGAACCACCATCAACGACAACGGTTGAACGCGCGACAACTGGTTCACCATTGATCGCAACGACCTTGGCACCATCTGCTTTTTTCGCGTCATCATTGCCTTGGACAACAATAACCTTCGTGCCCCACTTGTTCACAATCGCCGTGTCATTTTTGGCGAAACCGTCGCCGGCCTCTACCTCTGGCTTAACCGCGTCTTCACCTTGTGGACGGACCAAAACGGTAACTGTCGCATCGTCTTGTTCGCCAGCTGCATTTTCAACAGTGTAGTTAAAGGTCGTCGTGCCTTCAAACGGGCCAGGCATGTGCAAAAAGCTTGGGATCAAAGCAGAGCCCGTAAAGGTTGCCCACATGAAGAAGATAGATAGTACCGAAATGATCGATGCCGCACGGTTAGGGCGCACAGCACTTTCGTCACCAAAGGTCACTGTCTTTAGGGATGTATAATCTTTGGTACCACGGCCTTCAGAAACCATACGAACCACGAAAAACGCTGCAACAAAAATGGCAACGTAAAGAATGAGAGGGATCATTTGCTTTCCTCCGTCCGGCCCATGATTTCTTCTTCCATGTCCCAGATCATTTCGAGGATTTCTTCACGCTTCACAGCAAAATCCGGATGTTTTTTAACTTCACGAAGATCGGCATCTACGCCCATCTCAGCAAACGGCAGACGGTATTCTTTGTGAATACGACCAGGGCGCGGGGCCATAACGATCAGGCGTTCGCCCAACAGCAATGCTTCCTCAACCGAGTGGGTAATCAAGATGATCGTCTTACCGGTTTCTTTCCACAACTTCAGAACCAGCCCTTGCATCTTTTCGCGCGTCAAAGCGTCCAAAGCGCCAAGCGGCTCATCCATCAAAATTACGTCGGGGTCATTGGCTAGGCAGCGGGCCAAAGCCACACGTTGCTGCATCCCACCAGACAACTCGTAAACTGCCTTTTCCTTGAAGTCCTGCAAACCGACAACGTCCAGCAGGTGATCAACGATCTCTGCCTTGTCAGCCTTTGGCATGCCTTTCATTGAGGGACCAAAGCCTACGTTTTCACGCACAGACATCCACTCAAACAAAGCGCCTTGCTGGAAAACCATACCGCGGTCCGCATCCGGCCCACTGATACGCTTTCCGTTTAATTCCATCACGCCTTCAGTCGGAGCCAAAAAGCCCGCAACGATATTCAGCAATGTAGTTTTACCACAGCCCGACGGGCCAAGTACGCTCATCAACTCACCTGCTTTGAGGTTGAGCGAGACGTCTTTCAACGCTTGAACAGATCCGCCGTTTGGCAAATCGAACCGCATCGAGAGTTTGTCAATTGATAGTCCAGACATGTTCCCACCTGTCATTAAGGTCACCGCTCAAATTATAGCGTCTGCCCTGTATCGCGGAATAAACCCGCTTCATGTCGAAAAAAATAGCCCGCGCGAAATGATCCGCGCGGGCAAGGTTTAAGCCCTAAAGCTTACATACCTTTGACAGCCATCAATGGTGCAGTGTTCACTGTACCTGCATAGCTGTCGAGTGCTGCATCGATGTTACCTGAGTCTAGGAACACTTTAGCTACGCCACCCATGAAGTCTTGAGCGCCGCCACCGAGCCAAGCAGCACCAAGCTGTTCGTCTACAGATGGGAATACAAAGCCAGCCAAAGTTTCAGCAGTTGCTGTTTCATCCATACCCGCGTCTTTCGCGATTACTGGAAGCATTTTAGCTTGGTTTGCTTCGTCAGCCCACATAGCGTTTGCGTCTGCAGTGACTTTTAGGAACTTAGCAAGCAAGTCGCCTTCTTCAGCAACGAATGCTGCAGGTGCTGTTGTCGCATCAAATACCAAAATGCCCAGCTCTGATTTCTCAGCGCCAGTCAACAATACGTTGCCAGATTCTTTCATACGACGAAGCGCGCCGCCCCAACCACATGCCATGTCGACAGCGCCTTGAGATAGTGCAGCTGCACCTTCTGCTGGTGCCATGTCGACAACGTCCATGCCGCCTACATCAACACCGAAGTGAGACATTTGCTTTAGGAAGCCGTAGTGCGCTGCTGTGCCCAAAGGAACCGCAACTTTTTTGCCAGCCAATTCGCCAGCAGACATTTTGTCGATCTCTAGACCTGAAGCAACAACACAGTTGTCGTTTTCAGAGTAAGAAACTGCAACGTCAACGATTTGCAAATCTTGGCCGCCAGAAACCGCACCTACGAAAGGTGGAACGCCTTGGGATACAGAGATTTGAACGTCGCCAGACGCCATAGCTGCGGACATCGCAACACCTGAGTCAAAGCTAACCCAGTTGATTTTTGCGCCCATAGCTTCTTCGTACATGCCAGTCTCTTTGGCGAACTGGAATGGCATTGGCCACTCAAGGAAGTACGCTACTGTGATTTCAGAGTGGCCATCTGCAGTCGCGGCTTGTGCACCAGCGATCATTGCAACGCCAGCTACAGCACCCAGCAATTTGGATTTCAAAGTCATTTTATTCTCCCGTTGTGGCACCACATTGTGTGATGCTCGTTATTCAGCGCAGGTAATCATGCCACCATGCGCAGCCTCGTCCCAGACTTCAACACTGGGATTAGGGCAACGTCGTGATCCCACTCGAAATTCGCTTAGGGATCAACGGTTTTTATTCCAATTTTGAAAATATAATTTGAACATTTGTGTGCATCCTGCTGCAAAAAACGACACTCCCCCTTTGATAACTTGTGATAATTTGCGCTTTGTCGCTTTTGAACTATCAAACCTCGTTAGATTCTGGCCTCATATGGAAAATCCAACTGGCCCTACTGGTCGAGGCGGAATCGCTGTCATCTACCGAAAACGAGGCACGACTCTGCCTTGATTTCATGAAATTCGCATAAAACAATGGAGCATCCGCTATGGACGGCACGTTTAACGAAAATGACCTAACCCGCGTCATCGAAGCGGATCGCGCAAATGTTTGGCATCACCTCAGCCAGCATCAGCAATTTATCACCGGTGCTGACCCGAAAATCATCGTCGAAGGCAAAGGCATGCGTGTCTGGGACCAAAAAGGCATCGAACACCTTGATGCGGTCGCTGGTGGCGTTTGGACAGTAAACGTAGGCTACGGCCGCGAAACAATGGGCGACGCAGTGCGCGACGCCATTGTTAAGATGAACTTTTTCGGCGGCACAGTCGGCACGATCCCCGGCGCTTTGTTCGCGGAAAAACTGATCTCTAAGATGCCCGGCATGGACCGCGTCTATTACGCAAACTCCGGCTCTGAGGCGAACGAGAAAGCCTTTAAACTGGTCCGCCAGATCGCCCACAAAAAATATGGCGGCAAGAAGCACAAGATCCTTTACCGCGACCGCGACTACCACGGTTCAACAATCGCAACCATGTCCGCTGGTGGCCAAGACGAACGCAACGCACAATACGGTCCATTCACTCCGGGCTTCATCCGCGTGCCGCACTGCCTTGAGTACCGCAAGCACGAACAAGATGGCGCACCTGTTGAGAACTACGGCGAATGGGCTGCGAATCAAATCGAAGAGATCATCTTGCGCGAAGGAGCCGACACGGTTGGCGCACTTTGCCTAGAACCAGTGACAGCTGGTGGTGGCGTGATCGAAGCACCGGAAGGCTACTGGCCGCGCGTTGCTGAGATCTGCAAAAAATACGACATCCTGCTTCACATCGACGAAGTTGTGTGTGGCGTTGGCCGTACAGGCACATGGTTCGGCTATCAGCACTACGGCATCCAGCCAGACATGGTGACAATGGCCAAAGGTGTGGCCTCTGGTTACGCCGCGATCTCGTGCCTCGTGACAACAAACGAAGTGTTCGACATGTTCATGGACCCAACTGAGGACAACATGAACTACTTCCGCGACATCTCAACCTTTGGCGGCTGTACTGCTGGCCCAGCGGCAGCGATGGAAAATATGCGCATCATCGAAGATGAGGGGCTGTTGCAGAATACAATCGACATGGGTCACTACATGAAGGACCAGTTGAACGCGCTAAAAGACAAACACGAAGTCATCGGCGACGTGCGCGGCAAAGGCCTGTTCTTGGGTGTTGAACTGGTCGCTGACCGCACGACACGCGAACCAGCCGCAGAAAAAATGGTCCAAGCGGTTGTTGGCGATTGCATGAAGAACGCAGTCATCATCGGCGCAACGAACCGTTCACTTCCAGGGCGCAACAACACATTGTGCTACTCACCTGCATTGATCGCGACAAAAGACGACATCGATCAAATCGTGACAGCAACATCCAACGCACTGACCACCGTCTTCGGTTAAGTCCACGTCACGTTGAATGCAAAAGGCGGACCACCACGGTCCGCCTTTTTGCGTTTGGGGTAATGACTGCTTAATGTCAGCTTCGAGCCCAGAGTTCATTAATTCCCCAATGCCGCGAATATCTGCTAATGGGGTCGTTGCAGGCGGGTTTCTAGAAAGAAAAATTGATGACAGAGCATACTTACACGGTGGTTATCTGATGGGGAATTTTGTTCCACAGATTATTTCGAAGACATTGCATTCGGTTTTCCATCGACTTGTGTTGTTTATTCTTAGACGCCCTTTCCTTACACTCCTTTTTGTTTGTTTTGTTGCCTGTGCCGTGTTGTATCGAGCTTATCATCCAAGTGTATCTTGGCGTCAGGAGTTGGAGCTTACGATTGCAACCCCCAACGGCGTGGTTACTGCGGCGAGTGTTGTTAAAATTAAAGTTTGGCGAACGCCCATTATTATTGGCGCAGGTGGCCAATTCAGCAGTATTGAGGGCGAAGCCTTGGCGATTGACCTTGGTGATGGCAAGTTTGTTTTTGCATTGTTAGATGGTCAAGATTTCTTGTTTAAGGCAGCTTTTAAGACTGCTGGTAGTGAGTATCTTTGGATGATCCGCGACATAAGGCTTATTAAAAATCAAGAAACACCGCTGGCTGTCGATTTCGACGATTTGCCCACACTGGTTACTTTTATTGACATCAATGATCCTGACAGCATTACCCTGGTTGAACCTCACGATTTAGCTTCGTCGTTTGGTGAAGGGTTCTCGCTTTTAGGCGCTAATTTGAAGTTCAGTCGCAAGGCAATAACGCAAGGACGGTTAGAACAAATTTGGCCGTGCCTTGTATCCGTAGATCGATGTATTCCGTGGGCTCGCTCATCCCCCCTTACACATCCTTTGCATGGCATTTTGGGCGCGCGTTTTCGAAGTAAACACAAATGACAATTTCCAAAGAGCTATTTCTCGCCATTTTGGCGGTTGATGCCTACAATCAAAATTATAACCCAAGCATTGGGCATGGCAAAACTAATATTGGCTCCGCAAAGGTTGGTCTGGATTCCGAAGATATCTTCGCGGATACTGATAGTGACCCTAATAACCCACTGCCATCTCCCAAGCATCAAGTTTGTCAGCTTCCAACCCCGCCAAACCAAACGACCCCAAACCGACAGCCCTAAATAAACTGCGGTCGCATCGCTTGAAACACCACGGCCGCCGCCACGTTCGCCAAATTCAGTGACCGCACCCGTTTGTCCAACATCGGCAGGTTAAAGGTACGGTCTTCCATCCCATCCAAAATCGTTTTTGGCAGGCCAGCGGATTCACAGCCAAACACCAAATATGCATCGCGTTGATATTCGGGTGTGTAAAAGCTGTGCGCCCCGTGCTCTTCAAAAAAGTGCAGGTTTTCGCGCGGCGGATTGCGCTGCGCTAGGAAATCTTCCCAATTGTCATATTCACTTAGATTGACGTGCTTCCAATAATCCGTGCCTGCACGGCGCACTGATTTCTCATCCAGTGAAAAGCCATAGGGTTTGATCAGGATCAGTTCCAAATTCAGCGCCACACATGTCCGCCCAATGGCACCCGTGTTGTAGGGAATTTCTGGCGTGACCAATACCATTTTCATATGTGGTTCTGACATAGCTGTGGGGCTTTCATATGCGCGGGCACAGGTACGGTCCGCTGTTGGCAACCTGTTAGACGAAATGCGGCGGCAATACCAACGCCCGCCAAAATAATTTCGCCGTGTTAACCTGATTCTCTGGTTTTTGACCGCAAACGCCATGAACTGTGCAATTAGGGCCCCATTCTGTACATTTCCCCACAAAACCTCATTTTTGCGGCCTCTTTAGGTCCGTCAAACTGTACAATTCATAGCCCAAACTGTGCAGTATCCCCGTTATTTCACCGCTCGAACGCCCCTTTGGTGCATCATTTGCAGGGTTAACACTACGTGCCCCAGCTAATTTTATGTCAATAATTGCAAAATTGAGACGTGCAGTCTCATTAAAAATGATATATACGGGTGGTAAGTCACGGATATTGGTGACCTTTTCACCTATTGATAAGTCCAGTTTGCGCCTCGGTTATATCCAGAGTATACGTATTTTATGGCCCTACCTGTCGAAACATTTTTCCTTCATCCCGATTATCAGGGAACGCTGCAAAGCCAGATCCAGCAGATGATTGCGCAGGGTATTCTATCAGGCCGTTTTCAACCCGGTGAAAAGTTACCTTCGACCCGCAAGCTTGCCACCCACCTCAGCGTCAGCCGCATCACCGTGACGCTTGCCTATACTGAATTGTTATCAAACGATTATCTGACCTCTCGTGGTCGATCTGGGTATTATGTTTCACGCAACGCGCCCTCCCCGCCCAACTTTAAATCCGTCGAACCGATTGAAGATGCCGTCGATTGGACCCGCGCCATTGGGCAACGCTTTTCCGGCGGACAAACACCCCGAAAACCTCAAGAATGGGCCAAATACAAACACCCCTTCACCTACGGTCAAGCGGACCCAACCCTGTTCGACCACGCCAACTGGCGTTTGTGCGCTCTAAAGGCCCTTGGTCAACGCGATTTCACGCCCTTAACCACCGATTATTACGACCAAGATGACCCACAACTGATCGAATTCATCGCCCGTCACACCCTACCCCGCCGCGGTATCTCTGCCCGTCCGGAACAGATCCTGATTACACTCGGCGCGCAGAACGCCTTGTGGCTAACCACGCAGGTGCTTTTGACCCAGCGCCGCACAGCCGCGTTTGAGGACCCGTGCTATCACGCATTGCGCGATATTTTGACCCAATCGCGCTGCAATATGGCACCTGTGCGTGTAGACCAAGATGGCCTGCCTCCAGACGCTATCCCCCCAGATGCAAACGTTATTTTCACAACGCCCAGCCATCAATGCCCCACAAACGGCACCATGCCGATGAACCGTCGCCGCGCCTTGCTAGAGCGAGCACGCGAGATGGATGCGTTGATCGTTGAGGATGATTACGAATTTGAAATGTCCTTCCTCAAGCCACCTTCCCCTGCCCTCAAATCTCTCGATGCTGATGGGCGTGTGATCTATGTGGGGAGCTTCTCAAAATCGCTATTTCCGGGTCTGCGATTGGGCTATCTTGTTGGCTCTGAACCCTTCATCAAAGAGGCCCGTGCCTTGCGCGCCTCTGTCCTGCGCCATCCTCCCGGCCACATCCAACGCACCGCAGCATATTTCCTGTCATTGGGTCACTACGATGCATTGGTCCGCCGAATGGGCACAGCGTTCCACGAACGGCGTGAAGTGATGCAGCAAGCGATCGAGGACAATGGCCTACAGATCGCGGGCCAAGGGGCCTATGGCGGATCGTCCTACTGGATGCGCGCACCAGAGAATGTTGACACCTCAGAACTTGCGAAAACGCTGCAATCCCAAGGGGTTTTGATCGATCCAGGCGAGTCATTCTTTGGCGGCGAACAACGTCCCAAACACTTCTACCGGCTCGCGTACTCATCGATCCCCTCAAATCGGATCGCCAAAGGGATCGAACTGGTTGCCCAAGCCATTCGCGCAGCCGAAGTATCTGGACCTACGCGGAAAGGCGATTTGGCCCTATCTGAGTCGTAAGCAAAACCCTATCCTCCGCTCAAAGATTGAATCACCTGTAAACTCACCGCACTCGGAGTCTCCCCCATGAAAATGACTACAGAAGAAGCTTTTGTAAAAACGCTACAGATGCACGGCATCGACAACGCATTCGGGATCATCGGCTCTGCCATGATGCCAATCTCTGACATCTTCCCTGACGCGGGCATCACTTTCTGGGACTGCGCCCACGAAACATCTGGCGGCATGATGGCTGACGGTTTCACCCGCGCCACCGGCAAAATGTCCATGATGATCGCGCAAAACGGCCCAGGCATTACCAACTTCGTAACTGCTGTTAAAACAGCATATTGGAACCACACGCCTGTACTTTTAGTTACACCACAGGCCGCTAACAAAACAATCGGTCAAGGCGGCTTCCAAGAGATGGAACAGATGAACCTGTTCGCTGACTGTGTTGCCTACCAAGAAGAAGTACGTGACCCAACCCGCATCGCGGAAACGCTGAACCGCGTTATCATGCAAGCAAAACGCGCATCTGCGCCGGCACAGATCAACGTACCACGCGACTTCTGGACACAAGTGATCGATATCGACCTTCCAGTCATCGTTGACTTCGAATTGCCACAAGGCGGCGAAGTAGCAGTACAAGACGCAGCTGATCTTCTTTCAACTGCTAAGTTCCCAGTGATCTTGAACGGTGCTGGCGCGATCTTGTCCAAAGGCGGCATCGAAGCCTCTCGCGTTTTGGCTGAAGCACTCGACGCACCAGTTTGCGTTGGCTACCAGCACAACGATGCGTTCCCGGGCAACCACCCACTTTACGCAGGTCCATTGGGCTACAACGGTTCAAAAGCTGGCATGGAATTAATTTCCAAAGCTGACGTTGTTCTTTGCTTGGGTACACGTTTGAACCCGTTCTCAACTCTACCGGGTTACGGCATTGATTACTGGCCAACTGAGGCAAAGATCATTCAGGTTGACCTGAACCCAGACCGCATTGGTCTGACGAAGAAGGTAACTGTTGGTATCGTTGGTGATGCGGCGAAAGTTGCAACTGCAATCTCCTCCAAACTGGCAGACGATGCTGGTGACGCAGGCCGCGCAGATCGCAAAAACTTGGTTGCACAAACCAAATCTTCATGGGCTCAAGAGTTGACTTCCATGACAGAAGAGCAAGACGATCCAGGCACTGATTGGAACGTACGTGCACGTGCAGCGAAACCTGATTGGATGGCACCACGCATGGCATGGCGCGCAATCCAAGCAGCATTGCCGGTTGAGGCGATCATCTCGTCTGACATCGGTAACAACTGTGCGATCGGTAACGCGTACCCGTCCTTCAATGAAGCACGCAAGTATTTGGCACCGGGCTTGTTCGGTCCATGTGGTTACGGCCTTCCGTCCATCGTTGGCGCGAAAATCGGTCGTCCAGATGTGCCAGTTGTTGGTTTCGCTGGTGACGGCGCATTCGGGATCTCTGTGAACGAATTGACAGCGATTGGCCGCGGCGACTGGCCAGCGATCACGCAGATCGTGTTCCGCAACTACCAGTGGGGTGCTGAAAAGCGTAACTCTACACTTTGGTTCGATGACAACTTTGTTGGCACTGAATTGGACGAAGGCGTTTCATACGCTGGCATCGCAAACGCATGTGGTCTCAAAGGTGTTGTCGCCCGCACACAAGACGAGCTGACAGCGGCCCTTGCCCAAGCGATCAAAGATCAAATGGAAAACGGCATCACCACATTGATCGAAGCGATGATCAACCAAGAACTAGGTGACCCATTCCGTCGTGACGCAATGAAGAACCCTGTCGAAATTGCAGGCATCAACAAAGACGACATGAAACAGCAAGTGGTCTAACTGATCGCTGTTTCTATCAATAAGGCTAGGAACCCGTCATGAGTGTTTTGGACAGTTTACAAACACGCGCGGCGGCCTCCCCTGCCCGTATCGTACTAAGCGAAGGCCACGATCCTAGGATCGTGGCTGCCGCCGTTTCTGCGGTTGCAGCGGGAATTGCGACGATCGTTCTTGTTGGCCCAACCGACGAGATCACCAAACAATTATCAAATGCAGGAAGCGCACCAAGCGATGCCATCCGCATTGAAGACCCCGCCACATCGCCTTTGACTGCAGAAGTTGCCCAAACCTATTTTGAGTTACGCCAGCACAAAGGCGTCTCAATGGAAGTCGCCGAAAAGCAGGCCCTCGATCCGCTTGTGTTTGCAGCCATGTTGGTGCGAAACGATCACGCTGACGGAACCGTCGGCGGCGCAGTTGCCACCACATCAGATACCGTGCGCGCAGCACTGCAGGTCATTGGCAAAGCCAAAACCGCACCACTCGTGTCATCCTTCTTTTTGATGGTTCTGCCAGAGGGGCACCCATCGGGGCGCGGCGGCATGATCTATTCTGATTGCGGATTGGTCATTGATCCATCAGCCGAAGAACTTGCAGCCATCGCCCAACAATCCGCAGCCTCCTGCGTTGCATTGATGAATGAGACACCAAAGGTTGCGATGCTTTCTTTCTCTACCAAAGGCAGCGCCCGCCACCCAAACGTGGATAAAGTGACCCAAGCCGCCGCACTGGTAAAAGAACAAGCACCCGACCTAAACGTCGATGGCGAACTTCAATTTGATGCCGCCTTTGTCCCCTCTGTGGGCGACAGCAAAGCCGCCGGTTCATCCGTCGCAGGCCACGCCAACGTCATGATCTTTCCAAACCTAGACGCAGGCAACATCGGCTACAAAATCACCCAGCGCATCGGCGGTGCCACAGCGATTGGCCCTGTCCTTCAAGGTCTTGCAAAACCCGCCAACGATCTATCGCGTGGGTGTGTTGCTGACGATGTCCTGCACATGATCGCAGTCACCGCCCTTCAGGCCGCGCATGGCTGATCTTTGGTCTAGCCTATTCCTCAGCCCCTCCGAGGCAATCGCGTTTGCGGCGATTTGCTTTGCTGCGGGATTGGTACGAGGTTTTACTGGTTTTGCCTTATCTGCTTTTGGACTTGCGCTTGCTGTCCTTATTATTCCACCGGTTGAGCTGATCCCTGTAATGTGGTGGCTAGAAATGGCAGCTTCCGTTGTAATGTTACGCCACGGATGGGGCGGAGCGGACATGAAGGCCGCTGTCACTTTGGTCGTCGGATCAATCTTTGGGCTTATTATTGGCTTAAACATTACGACAAGCGTGGATGCTGAACTTTCTCAGCGCGTGGCACTATGCCTACTAATTAGCCTTGCCGTACTTCAACTTGCAAAAATCCGTATTCCCCACTTGGCTAGCCGACCTGGAACCATTGCAACGGGCGTCCTTGCAGGGATTGCCACAGGGCTTGCGGGCGTTGGTGGCATGGTCGTGGCCCTATATGTTCTCGCCCGCAACGATGAACCCGCGAAAATGCGTGCCACATTGGTTGCCTTCCTGTTTATCAGCTCTACGACATCAATGCTGACCCACATTTGGTTTGGCACGATGAGCACCACATCCACCTTGCGTGGCTTAGTCTTTATTCTACCCTGCGTCATCGGCGTCCTTATCGGACAACGCCTCTTTACGCCCCGCCTTCAACCCTATTATCGCCCAACCTGTTTGACCTTGCTGATCGGCCTCGGAGCCGTATCGCTGGGCCGCAGCGTCCTTTGAAATTTAAGGAGCCGAACATGAACCAGCCAAAGATTGATCTCTCGCCCAAAGTTTCCGACGAGATTCGCAAAACGACCTGTTACATGTGCGCCTGCCGCTGTGGGATCAACGTCCACATGAAGGAAGGCAAAGTTGCCTATATCGAGGGCAACCGCGATCACCCTGTGAACAAAGGTGTCCTTTGCGCAAAGGGGTCTGCTGGCATCATGCAGGTCAATGCACCTTCACGCCTAAACGCACCGATGAAACGCGTTGGTCCACGTGGCTCTGGTGAGTTCGAAGAAATCAGCTGGGACGAAGCGCTTCAAATCGCAACAGATTGGCTTGAACCTATCCGCAAAGAGAACCCAGAAAAGCTGGCGTTCTTCACGGGCCGCGACCAATCACAGTCGTTCACATCTTTCTGGGCACAGCACTTTGGCACGCCAAACTACGCAGCCCACGGCGGCTTTTGTTCTGTGAACATGGCCGCGGCTGGCATCTATACGATGGGCGGCGCGTTCTGGGAATTTGGTCAACCCGATTGGGACCACACCAAACTGTTCATGCTGTTCGGCGTGGCCGAAGATCACGATTCCAACCCGATCAAAATGGGCATTGGCAAGATCAAAGCCCGCGGCGCGCGCGTCATCGGCGTGAACCCAATCCGCACAGGATACAATGCTGTGGCTGATGATTGGGTCGGCATTACACCAGGCACAGACGGCTTGTTCATCCTCGCGATGATCCACTGCCTGATGAAGGCCGGTAAGATCGATCTGAACTATTTGGCACAATATACCAACGCGCCAGTGCTCGTGAACTCAGACGAAAAGTCGCCAGAATTCGGCCTATTGATGCGCGACGAAGATGGCAAAGAACTGGTTATCGACCGCGCCACTGGCAAACTCACTCCGTTCGACCAACCGGGCGTCAAGCCAGATCTATCCGCAACGCACCGCGTTGCAGGCATCACTCACCGCCCTGTGTTCCACATGATGGCCGAACGCTATCTCGAAGACGAATACGCACCAGAAGCTGTAGCCGAACGTTGTGGCATCCCAGCTGAACGCATCCGTGCCATTGCTGCCGAACTGGCCCGCGTCGCGTTCGAAGAAAGCTTTGAGCTAGATCAGGAGTGGACCGACTTCCGCGGCGAACATCACAAAACAATGACGGGCCGCCCAGTGTCCTTCCACGCCATGCGCGGAATTTCAGCACACGCCAACGGCTTCCAAACTTGCCGCGCACTGCACGTCTTGCAAATCTTGCTTGGTACTGTCGAAGTCCCTGGTGGCTTCCGCTTCAAACCGCCTTATCCAAAACCAGCAACTGCGCACCCAAAACCACACGTTGGCGTCACGCCAGGCAAACCACTTGATGGCCCACACCTTGGCTTCGTGCATGGCCCAGACGATCTTGCGTTAAAGGCAGACGGCACGGCAGCACGCATCGACAAAGCCTTCACATGGGAAAACCCAATGTCCAGCCACGGGCTGATGCACATGGTGATCTCGAACGCGCACGCAGGAGATCCTTACAAGATCGACACGCTGTTCATGTACATGGCCAACATGTCGTGGAACTCTTCCATGAACACGCGCGGCGTGATCGAAATGCTGACAGATAAGAATGAGGAAACAGGCGAATACGTGATCCCACGGATCATCTATTCCGATGCCTACTCCTCTGAAATGGTGGCCTACGCCGATCTTATCTTCCCTGACGCCACATACCTTGAGCGTCACGATTGTATCTCCATGCTCGACCGCCCAATTTGTGAAGCAGACGCAGCCGCCGATGCAATCCGCTGGCCTGTCATCGAACCTGACCGCGATGTGCGCGGTTTCCAATCCGTACTTTGCGAACTTGGTGCAAAACTAAACCTGCCAGGTTTCGTCAATGAAGACGGCAGCCAAAAATACGCAGATTACGGGGACTACATCGTCAACCACATCCGCAAGCCGGGCATTGGCCCGCTCGCAGGTTTCCGCGGCGAAAACGGCGACAAAGCAGGGCGCGGTGAAGTGAACCCTGACCAACTCGATAAATACATCGAAAACGGTGGCTTTTTTGTTGAACACATCCAAGCCGGTGCGAACTACTACAAGCCGTGGAACAAAGCCTACCAAGATTGGGCAGTTGGCATGGGTCTACTGGACTCACCGCAGCCTTACCTGTTCAACCTTTACGTTGAGCCAATGCGTAAATTCCAACTTGCCGCCGAAGGGCACGGGGATCGCCAACCGCCAGATCACCTGCGCGAACGGATCAAAGAAAAGATGGATCCACTGCCGATTTGGTACTCAAATGAGGACGAGAACAAAGGCGACGAATACCCAATCACAGCGCTGACACAGCGCCCCATGGCGATGTACCACTCTTGGGGCAGCCAGAACGCGTGGCTACGTCAGTTGCACGGCCACAACCCGCTTTATGTGCCAACGAAACTGATGCAAACCAGCGGCCTGAAAGATGGTGATTGGGCCAAAGTGACATCGCCCCACGGCGAGATCACAGTGCCTGTTCTTGAAATGGCAGCTTTGAACGAAAACACGATCTGGACATGGAACGCCATCGGCAAACGCAAAGGCGCGTGGGCCTTGGAAGAGGACGCACCTGAGGTAACCAAAGGGTTCTTACTCAACCACCTGATCCACGAACTGCTGCCCCCAAAAGGCGATGGGCTTCGCTGGGCCAACTCCGACCCAATTACAGGTCAGGCCGCTTGGTTCGACCTCAAGGTCAAAATCGAAAAAGCGGACCCACCATCGGAATCACAGCCGGTCCTCCCAGCAATCAAATCTCCTGTTGGCAAAGGTCCAAAAGACCTGACTTGGAAGGTGGGCAAATGACCCACCATTCATCTTACCAACTAAACTCCGGGGTCTGGGGCAGCGCCTCAGTCGACACCAACAAACAAGCGGAGCGCCAATAAATGACCACGCTACCAAACCTCACCCAAAAGAAACTGGGCCTCGTCATTGACCTCGACACCTGTGTCGGCTGCCACGCTTGCGTGATCTCGTGCAAAGGCTGGAACACCGAAAACTACGGCGCGCCACTGTCAGACCAAAACGCCTATGGCGCGGACAACTCGGGCACCTTCCTGAATCGTGTCCACAGTTTCGAAGTCCAGCCAACAGGCGACGAAGCAGCCGCACAGCTGATCCACTTCCCCAAATCCTGCCTGCACTGCGAAGACGCACCCTGCGTCACCGTGTGCCCAACAGGCGCAAGCTACAAACGCGAAGAAGACGGCATTGTTCTAGTCAATGAACAAGACTGCATCGGTTGCGGTCTTTGCGCATGGGCCTGTCCATACGGCGCACGCGAACTTGATCAAGCCGAAGGCGTGATGAAGAAATGCACACTCTGCGTGGACCGCATCTACAACGAAAACCTCGAAGAGGTTGACCGTGTCCCAACATGTGTACGCACCTGCCCATCAGGCGCGCGTCACTTTGGTGATCTGGGTGACGAAAACTCTGACGTTTCCAAACTGGTCGCTGAACGCGGTGGTATGGACCTGATGCCAGAACAAGGTACAAAGCCAGTTAACAAATACCTGCCACCACGGCCCAAGGACGCGCTACCAGAATTCGACGTTCTAGCGCCCTTCCTTGAACCTGTAGCGCAAGAGGCCAAAGGCTTCCTTGGCTGGCTCGACAAAACACTGGAGAAACTCTGATGCATCCCGCACCATCCGTCATCATCTTCACCACATTCTCCGGCTTAGGCTTTGGCCTTCTGTTCTGGCTTGGGATCGACCCAACGCCACCAACAGGTTGGGTCGCTTTTGTCTTCTGGCTGATCGCCTACGCAATGGCAGTGGGCGGCTTGCTGTCCTCAACCTTCCACCTTGGCCGTCCAGAACGGTTCCTTAAGGCGTTCAGCCAATGGCGCTCTAGCTGGCTCAGCCGCGAAGGTATCGCAGCCGTAACCACGCTGGTTGCTATGGGCCTGTACGGCCTTGGCCTCGTGTTCTTTGGCACCGCTTGGCAACCTCTTGGATGGCTTGGCGCACTTGGCGCACTGGCGACCGTGTTCACCACCTCAATGATCTATACCCAGATGAAGACCATTCCACGTTGGAACATGAACCTGACACCTGCAATGTTCATGTCATACGCGTTGGCTGGCGGTGCATTGCTAAAGGGTAACATCACAATGGCGATCGTCCTTTTGGCCATCGCTGGTGTGGTCCAAGTGTTCACTTGGGTCATGGGCGACAAAGCCTTTGAAAACTCAGGCACCACAATGGCCACGGCAACCGGCCTTGGAAACATCGGCAGCGTGCGCGCCTTTGAACCACCGCACACAGGTACCAACTATCTGATGCGCGAATTCATCCACGTGGTAGGGCGCAAGCACAGCCAAAAGCTGCGCATCATCGGTGTGGTAATCGGGATCGTTGTTCCAGTCGTCTTGCTGCTCTTGCCAATCGGTCACTGGATCGCATTGATCGCTGTGGCCAGCCACATCGCAGGTGTCCTTGCCTCGCGTTGGTTGTTCTTTGCAGAAGCAGAGCACGTCGTTGGCCTGTACTACGGCAAACGCTAAAAAACCTGTGCGGCACCTGACGGGCGCCGCACAGCTTCGCTTTACTTCATAAGACCTACGGTTTCTGCGCCACGATGAAGACCCGCGGAACCATCCCGCCCTGAACCAGCTTTTCGGCAACCTTGAAGCCAGCGTTCTCAAGCAAGCCAATCAAACTTTCCTCGCTCAGGCTGCGCACAAACGGCGCTTTACCAATGGCCCGCATCAACGGGATCACCAACGGTAACAGCCATAGCCCATCTTTCAACAAGCCCGTTTTTGAAATCAATAAACCGCCTGAAGGCAGAGCTTTGTAAATTTCGGCCAGCGTGTTTTCCAGATCAGGCAAAAGATGCAAAAGGTTCAGCGCAAGGACCACATCATTGGATCCCGACGTCATCACGCCCGCGTCTTGTACTGCAAAGCTTAGGTTCTGGGGCGATTGTTCAGTCAATTTGCCCTGTGCAATTTCAACCATTTTCGATGCGACATCTGTTCCAATATAGCGGTCCACACTGTCAGCCAACTCAAGCGCTGTTGACCCCGTCCCACACCCCAACTCAATAACACGGTGATGAGGCTGAAGGATTTCACGCATCCGATCAAGCGTCTCTTCGTACGCCGGTATGTCACCAATCGTATCTTTTGCGTATTTTGGGGCTGCTTTGTTCCAGAATGCTGCGTTGGTCATGATCAATCCTTTTCATTTCCTAGACCCTAACATTTGTATGATACGCTAAGGAATTGCCAAAAATTGCCTGAGTGGTATGCATATATGCATGAAACAGATCGCCTCAAACTTCGACTGGAACCACGCGCGCGCCTTTTTGGCCACCGCTGAAACCGGCTCGTTTTCCGCCGCGGCCCGTGCGCTGAACCTGACGCAACCGACACTGGGCCGCCAAGTCGCTGCATTTGAACAAAGCCTTGAGTTGGTTCTGTTTGAGCGGATCGGGCGCAAACTTGAACTCACACCAGCAGGTTGTGATTTGTTAGACGAACTGCAAGGCATGGGCGACGCAGCCAACCGCGCATCCTTGGTGGCCTCAGGCCGTGGTCAATCAGTGGCTGGGGATGTCTGCATTTCAACAACCGATATGTTTGCATATTACGTGATGCCCCAAATCGTCACGGACCTGCAAAAGATCGCCCCACAAATTCGCATACGGGTGCTGGCCTCAAATTCCTTATCAGACCTGCAACGCCGCGAGGCGGACATCGCGGTGCGCCACGTTGCCCCCACACAACCTGAACTGATCAGCCGCAAAGTCTGCGAAGCCAAAGGGCGCATTTACGCCAGCCAATCCTACCTTGAACGCCACGGCGAGATCAAAACCTTGGAAGACGTAAGATCTGCACACTTCGTTGGCATTGGCGAAAACGATGAGTTGTTGGATTTCCTCAAAAACTGGGGGCTGCCCATCACGCAAACCAATCTGCGGGTTTTGGGCGACAGTGGTCTTGTGGGTTGGCAGATGGCCCGTCAGGGGCTTGGGATTTCGGCCATGACCGACGACATTGCGCACCACTTTCCAGAGATGAAATTGGTCCTTCCCGAACTGGAGCCCATTCCGGTCCCCTATTGGCTGACCACGCACAAGGAACTTCATTCCTCAAAACGAATCCGGTTGGTATATGATCGAATTGCAGAAACCTTGTCCGCGAACAAATTGCCGGTGCGCGTGGGCTAGTCCCAACCGATCCGTTCACCGACCAAATACCGACGTTATACCGACACGATACCAACATTGAAAAACCAACAAAAAAGGCGGGGAAAAACCCCGCTCTTTGTCGTAGTAATTGTTGCTTGGTTTACAGCAAACCAGCGTGCTTTAGCCCCGCATCAAGCAGTGCTTTTGTCTCGTCTGTCAGCTCTGTGAGGGGCAAACGCACCTCGTCGCTGCAAAGACCTAGGCACGACATTGCATACTTCGCGCCGACCAATCCTGGCTCTGTAAAGATGGCTTTGTGCAGTGGCATAACCTTGTCTTGGATCTCAAGCGCAGTCACGTAATCACCCGCCAAACATGCTGTTTGCATCTTGGACAAAAGCCCCGGTGCCACGTTCGCTGTGACAGAGATACAACCTGTGCCGCCTTGGGCGTTAAAGCCGTGTGCCGTGGCGTCTTCGCCAGACAATTGGATAAAGTCGGAACCGCATGCAAGACGCTGATCACAGACCCGTGCCAAATCGCCAGTAGCGTCTTTAACACCCACTATACGTGGGAGTTTGGCCAGTTCAGCCATTGTCGCAGGTGTCATATCAACAACAGAGCGACCCGGGATATTGTAGATGATAATTGGGATGTCAGCGCAGTCATGCAATGCAGTGAAATGCGCGATCAAGCCACGTTGTGTTGGCTTGTTGTAATACGGTGTCACGACCAATGCCGCGTCCGCACCAGCTTCGGCTGCGAACTGCACAAGGCGCATCGCCTCAACGGTGTTGTTAGACCCAGCACCAGCCACCACAGGGATGCGGCCAGCAACGGCCTTCACAACTGTCGCGATGACTGTTTCGTGCTCTTCATGGGTTAGGGTTGGGCTTTCGCCAGTGGTGCCAACGGGGACGAGCCCGTGGCTTCCTTCTGAAATGTGCCATTCAACCAGTTTTTTCAGTGTATCCAGATCCAGCTCGCCGTTCTGAAACGGCGTGATGAGGGCAGGCATAGAACCTTTAAACATAGTCACGCTCCTTTTTTCATTGATGGCCGGCAAATGGCCTGTGAACCGCCTATGCCCCGATCGTGAGTTGAAGATCGAAACTTAAGCGATATGTTGCAAGGCTCTAGCCTTTGACCGATAGGAAATGCAAGTGAAGTCACGCTTTGCGGTCGCTATGACCCTGATATTTGCGCTTGCGGCCCCAGCTGTGGCCGAACGCCCACGCCCATTGGGTTGGGCAATGGACGCTGTGCGTGCTGGAAATTGGGAAAATGCAGCTAGAATAGCCTCCCGTGATGGTGACGTTGCGGCAGATGTTGTGGAGTGGCATCGCCTACGTGCTGGACGTGGAAATTACGATGATGTGGCTGCGTTTTTAGAACGTCGGCCTGACTGGCCGGGCGAGGCATATCTGCGTCGGCAATCTGAAAAGGTTGTGTTGGATGCAGGGCCCGCCAAACTCCAGTCGTTCTTTGCCCAAAACGCCCCACAAACGCCACGAGGTGTATTGGCATACGCTGATGCTAAGCGTCCGCTGGGACAACCGTTTGAGGCCGATATCGTCCTTGCGTGGCGCACGATGCGCATGAGCGAAACCCACTATGCGCTGTTCCTATCTACATATGCTGATCTGCTAAAACCGCATCACAAGGCGCGTCTATCTAATATGCTGTGGGATGGTCAGGCCACCGACGCCCGCCTCATGCTAAAACTGGTCGATGAAGGGCAGCGGGCCTTAGCGGTTGCCCGCCTTTCGTTACAAAACCTAGATGACAACGTGAACCGCCTGATTAACAAAGTACCCCCAGCTTTGGGCGGTGATGCTGGCCTGCAATATGACCGGTTTGTTTGGCGTGCACGTAAAGGCAACCGCGCTGATGCCAAGGCGTTGCTGCGTGATCAATCAACAAGCGCGGCTGCCTTGGGCCAACCCCAAAAATGGTCCAACCGCCGCCGTTCACTTGCCCGCGATGAAATGCGTGATGGTGACCCAAAGCTGGCCTACCAATTGGCTTCACGCCACTACCTAACGGAAGGGTCCGCCTTTGCCGATCTTGAATGGTTGTCTGGTTACATTGCACTGCGAAAATTGAATGACCCTGTCACCGCGCTGGGACATTTCCTGCGTTTTGACAAAGCGATCCTTTCACCTATTTCAAAAGGCCGCGCAGGATATTGGATCGGGCGTGCTTATGATGCACTCGATGATCCGGCCCAAGCGGATCAAGCGTATACAAACGCTGCACAGCACCAAACTTCGTTTTATGGATTGTTGGCCGCAGAACGCGCAGGATTGCCTTTTGACGTTGAGTTAGGTGGTGGCAGTGCTGTCCCTGATTGGCGCGGTTCTGCCCTTGCACAAGAGCCTCTATTTCAAGCGGGCCTCCTGCTTCAAGCATCAGGAGAATTGGAAATTGCCGAACGTTTCTGGACCCATCTGGCCGAGCGCCTTGATCGAGATCAAGCGACACAGCTGGGTCAAGCAGCCATTGATGTGGGGCAGCCACACTTGGCAGTGATGATAGGAAAGCGTGTGGCACAACGCGCGATTACTTTGACCGAACCTTATTATGCTTTGCATCCTGTGGCGCAACGCGACCTGCCCATGGCTACAGAGATGGTATTGGCCATTGCCCGACGCGAAAGCGAATTTGACCCTAAGGTTCAAAGCGGTGTGGGTGCCCGCGGATTGATGCAGATTATGCCTGCCACTGCGCAAGAGGTTGCAGGAAAACTTGGCCGTAGCGATGAACATTCAACCGCACGACTGACCCAAGACCCCGATTACAATTCCGATCTGGGTGCTGCATTTCTATCCACATTGGCAGGGCGATTTGAAGGGAACGTTGTCATGATGTCCGCCGCCTACAACGCGGGCCCCAGCCGCCCAATCCGCTGGGCAGAACAATATGGTGATCCGCGTAGCCGTACGGATGTTGTGGACTGGATTGAACACATTCCGTTTCGGGAAACGCGCAATTACGTGATGCGCGTCACTGAAAGCCTGCCGATTTATCGCGCCCGTTTGGGAAAAACAGCGCTGCCAATCGGGTTCACGGAAGAACTGAAGGGATCAACTTTGCTGCCGTTCGCGCCAAAAGGTGAATAGGCCCGCACCGACAACAATCGCTGCACCAATACTGACGTTCAACGCGATCATCTCTCCAAAGACCGTCACGCCAATCATCGCACCAAACACAAGATGGAAATAGGCGAATGGTTGGACCGCGCTGGCTTCTGCTGTCTCGTAACACTTGATCAGCAACCAGTGTCCAAACGCGCCAGTGACACACAATGCTGCCATCCAAACCCAATCAGATGAAATCATCGGTTCCCAGAACCAAATCCCGACACAGGTCATGAAAACGCTGCCCACTGTACCCGTCCAGAAAAAGCTGGTGGCCGTGCTGTCGAGGCGCGCAGCGTATCGTGTGAGCAATGCATAAAGCGCAAACATGATCGCAGAGATAAGCGGCAAGATCGCAACAACATCAAACACGCCAATACCTGGCTGAAGGATGATCAAGACCCCAACAAACCCAACTGCAATCGCGGCCCAGCGCCGCCACCCAACTTGCTCGCCCAAGACCGGCCCAGAAAGAGCAGCGACCATCAATGGATAGCAAATGAAGATCGCGAGTGTTTCAACCAGTCCCAAGAAAGTAAGTGCCAAAATCGCAACGCAAATTTCGGCAGCCAGCAGAACAGCACGCCCTATCTGCAATAGCGGCTGTTTGGTATGGGCCGCCGCGCGCAGCCCGCCAGCGCCACGAGACGCAATTGTCATGACAAAAAATGCAAAGAACCAATAGCGGATCATCACCACCATCAGCACATTGTATTCGCTGGCCAAGTGGCGTGAAATTCCATCTTGGACCGCAAACACGAATGTCGCTGCGACCATCAGCATAATGCCTGCGCGGGGGTTATTCATGTTGCGGGAACTCCAAATTGCGCAACGGTCATATGCCGTTTACGCCCATAGCCTTTAATCCGTTGTACGTGGAAACCAGCGTCTGACAATCCCCTGCGTACAAATCCCGCCGCCGTATAAGTGGCTGCGGTCCCGTCTGCGGTTGTATGATCCCCAACCGCCTGCATCAATTCTGGGGTCCACAGTTCGGGGTTCTTGGCAGGCGAAAAGCCATCCAAAAACCATGCGTCCGCTTTGCCATGCCATTGGGGCAAGGTTTCGCGTGCATCGCCCATGATTACGTTCAGCGTGATATTTGGCGCGTATTGGATGGGTTGCAAGTTCGCCCCCCAACGGCGCACCAAAGGGGCCGCTAACTCTGCCAGTTCTGGGAATGCGGACAACGCGCGTTCCATTTCCAGATCTGTCATAGGAAACGCTTCAAAACTAGTGAAGTGCAGATGCCCTTCAGTTCCAGACGCCCGCCAGGCCTGAACCGCAGTTAAGAACCCCAACCCCGTACCAAAGCCTAGTTCCCCAATGTGAAAACCACCGCAAAAGCGCGTGGGCAATTCATTGCCCGTCAAAAAGACATGACGCGTTTCTTCCAGCCCATTATCCATGCTGAAATATGGGTCATCAAACTGGTTGGAGACAGGAACCCCGCTGTCGCGCCATTCTAGATCTGCTTGCTGGTCCTGCATTGGCTTGCCCTATATGTATCCCATAAGCGGGACTTCGATTTTAGGCGACTGTGAAGAAAGGCGATCACTTTGACAACGGCTGACATCACCATTCGAGGCACGGGTATCTTGGGGTTATCCATAGCATGGGCCTGCACCCTGCGCGGTGCCAAAGTGTGCTTGGTTGATCCCAATGGGCCTGCCTTTGGCAGCAGTGGCAGTATTGTTGGTGCCCTATCCCCCCACGTCCCCGAAAGATGGGAACCGAAAAAGCAGTTTCAGTTGGAAAGCCTTTTGATGGCCCAAGACTTTTGGGACAGGGTGACAGAACACGGCGGCCTTAGAACCGGCTACATGCGCACCGGACGTCTGCAGCCAATCGCCACCGACAATGTGCTAAAACTGTCCCAAACGCGATCTGAGGCCGCAAAAACGCTTTGGCAAGGCCATGCGCAGTGGTCCGTCATTCCATCCGATCCGGCGAACCCTTGGGAACCACGCAGTCCCACCGGCATGTTGATCCACGACAACCTTAGCGCCCACATGCATCCACGCATGGCTTGCGCCGCATTGGTTGCCGCGCTGCAGTCCAAAGGCGTCGAGGTAGTGACCGACGCACCTGACGTTGGACAAACAATTTGGGCAACTGGCGCGCAAGGTTTGGCAGACCTAAGCGAAGTATATCAACACGAAGTAGGTGCTGGTGAAAAAGGACAAGCCGCGTTGCTAAAGTTTGATATGCCCAATGCCCCACAACTATATGCCGATTACCTACATGTGATCCCTCATGAAAACGGTACCGTTGGCGTTGGGTCCACATCAGAGCGCTATTTTGACGATCCAAAATCAACCGATGAGCAGCTCGAAGATATCATTAACCGCATACGCATTGCGCTACCCGTTTTGGCTGATGCACCCGTGATTGAAAGATGGGCTGGGTTGCGGCCACGTTCGCGCACACGCGCACCAATGCTGGGTGCGTTGCCGGATCGCCCTGATCATTTCGTCGCAAACGGCGGCTTCAAAATTGCCTTTGGGTTGGCACCAAAAATCGCGGAGGTTATGGCCGATCTCGCTTTAGAGGATCGTAACAACATTCCCGATATTTTTGATATTCGCGCCTCACTAAAGCCTTAGGCAGTCGCAGTCATACAAAGGCGACCATCAGGACCACGCACCCACAGCTTGCGGCCCTTACGGCACAGCGTTGCTGTTTCATAGTGCATCAATGGGGACGTGGCGCGGAAGGAGAACTCTTTTAAATCACCCAGAGAACTCTGTGCCATCAACATTAGATGTTGTGCTAACAGTGGCCCGTGTACGACTAGGCCATCATACCCTTCAACATCCTTCGCATAGTCCAAATCATAATGGATACGATGCCCATTGAAGGTAAGCGCGGAATAACGAAACAGCATCGTTGTATCAAAGCTAATTTCAATCTGCTCTTCTTCATCTATATCTGCGGCCACGGCAGCTGAGCGGGGTGCAGGTAAATCGGGATCTTCGCGGTAAACCAAATCTTGCCACTCAGTCAGACACAGCGCATTATCCTGCCAAACCTCGTGGCGCAAAGTCACAAATGCCAAGGGGCCCGTACGCCCTTCTTTGTGCAACGCCTTTTCACAACGTGACGTTCGTGTCGCGGGAAGGCCCGTCAAAATAGGCGTGTCAAACTTGAGCCGCCCACCGGCCCACATACGACGCGGCAGTCCCATATCAGGAACAAGCCCGCCCACCTTTGGGTGTCCATCACGGCCCAGCGTTGTTGGCGGTTGGGGATCCCAAAAGTACAGTTGGTGAAAAAATGGCAGCAACGGATCACCAACACCAATTGAGGGCGGCAATCCTAAAGACACTTGCATCGCGTTTGCGCGCGCAGCGTCCATAACATCGCTTTGACTTGTTGTTCTGCTTGGATCAAAAATCATATCAAATGGATAAGGACATTCCTCCAATGGAACAATCCCCTCGCGTCAATGCCCTCGATCACTTGGTTTTAACCGTCGCCAACATTCCTGACACCTGTCGGTTTTATCAAGACGTTCTTGGGATGCAGGCAGAAGCATTTACTGTTGCAGATGGTACGCGGCGGTGGGCGCTGAAATTCGGACGACAAAAGATCAATTTGCATGAGGTTGGATCGGAGTTTGACCCGAAGTCCGCCCATCCAACGACGGGCAGTGCGGATTTATGTTTCTTAACCTCAACACCGCTCGAAGATTGGATTAAACATTTTTCGGTTAACCATATAACCATCCTGCAAGGACCTATCGCACGCACAGGTGCCACCGGCCCTATTCATTCGATTTACATCCGTGATCCTGATGAAAACTTAATCGAAGTCAGCGTTCAAAAAACCTAATCTGAAACAAAAAGGCCCCGAACAATCGGAGCCTTTAAATAACTTTGCATTTGCAGCCTATTAAGCGTTAGGCAAAATCACAATTTCAACACGACGATTTTGTGATTTACCCGCTGGGTCAAGGTTGCTTGCCAAAGGTTGGCTTTCGCCACGACCAAATGTTTGGATGCGCGCAAACGGAATTCCCGCATCCAGCAATACATCTGCGACGGCATTGGCGCGACGTTCACTAAGCTGTTGGTTATACGCTGCATCACCATCACTGTCAGTATGGCCAACAATTTGAATTGTTGAATTCGGGTATGCCTGCAAATTGCTGGCGACCGTGTTCAGGTCACGCGTCAAATCACTGCGCACTGCAAAACTGTCTGTTGCGAACAAAATGTCCTGCGGCAGTGTCACGATCAAACGATCACCTGTGTTCTGAATGGAAACGTTGTCGTTGCCCAAATCACGGCGCAAGTCTGCTTCTTGCTGGTCAAGACCATGACCAACACCAGCACCAATCGCTCCACCGACCAGCGCACCGGCAAGTGCACGGTCGCCGCGCTTACCATCTTTGCTAACCAACGCACCAAGAATAGCACCACTGGCCGCACCCAAAATGGCACCCTGTTTTGTATTGTGGTTAGGATCATTTGGATTGTTACCCAAGAGAGATGGATCCGTACAAGCGCCCAGCGCAAATGTACTGCACATCGCTAGGATAATCGGAGTTTTCATAAATTTCATTTCATACTGCCTTCAAAGTTGCGGCCCCGTTCGGGCAGGGCGTCATTGTGTGGCTAGTATATAGGCCAGAATACGCACATCAAATAAGGGGAAAGAAATTTCGGCGGCATCTCGCTGATTATGCCTCAGCCCGTGCCGCTTCATATGCAAGCATCGCCCGTTTCATCGGCAACCCCCAGTGATATCCACCCATAGCGCCAGATTTACGAAGTGCGCGGTGGCATGGGATTAACCAACTGACGGGATTACGGCCAATCGCGGTTCCCACCGCGCGAACGGCTTTGGGATTTCCAACGGCCTGCGCTATTTCTGAATAAGTTGTAACCTGACCCGATGGCACATTCAGCAATGCCTCCCATACTTTCACTTGAAAAGGAGCACCTATCAAAAGGAGCGGGGTCTTGTCTGATGCTGAATCAGCAGCGCCAAAAGCCGTCTGAACCCACGTATCTAACCGCTCTGGTGCCTCTATGAACACTCCGTCCGACCAACGATCCCGAAGATCATCAAATGCTACCTGTTCGCCCAATTCCGCCGCGAACCCCAAGCCACAGATTCCTCGGTCTGTCCCCATAACAATTGCGCGACCAAAAGCAGTATCGAACCATCCCCAATAGATTGTCAGTCCCGCACCACGTTTGGCATATTCACCCGGACTCATAGCCTCCCACTTTAAAAACAAATCATGCAACCTGCCACTTCCCGAAAGGCCACTAGCATGCGCGGTCTCCACCGTTGAAAATTTATTATGCAGTAGCGTTTTAGCATGACGTAGAGTTAAGTATTGCTGGTAACGTTTAGGCGAAACACCAACCCAACGACTGAATATTCGCTGAAAATGTGTAGGGCTCATGCCCATCTGCACTGCCATTTCCTCAAGCGATAAATTGTCTTCAGCGGCATCGATCAACGCGATCGCACGTCGCATGACATTGTAGTGGTAACCGCTATGTTCTTCGTCATTGTGTATCATGGCCAATACGTAACCTGTACACGACACCCGATCGACCCGTTTTTTGCGCAAAGGTTGCAGCAGCCCAGACAAACAGGCATAGGAACACTATGGCAAAACAGCTCGACTATCATACCATCCGCGAAATATTCACGCGCTTTCAAGATATTGCTCCGGAGCCCGAAGGGGAGTTGGAGCACGTCAACGTTTACACATTAGTTGTCGCCGTTGCCTTGTCTGCTCAAGCAACAGATGTGGGCGTCAACAAAGCCACCCGCGCACTATTTCAGGTCGCCGATACGCCACAGAAGATGCTGGACCTTGGTATTGAGGGCTTGACGGAACACATCAAAACAATCGGTCTATTTCGTCAAAAGGCGAAAAACGTGATCAAGCTGAGCCAGATCTTAGTCGACGACTACAATGGCGAAGTCCCCAATTCACGTGCAGCGTTGCAATCTCTGCCCGGTGTTGGACGTAAGACTGCCAATGTAGTGCTGAACATGTGGTGGCACCAACCGGCCCAAGCTGTAGATACCCACATTTTTCGCGTCGGAAATCGCACCGGTATTGCCCCTGGTAAAACCGTCGATGCGGTAGAACGCGCTGTTGAAGATAACATCCCCGCTGATTTTCAGCTTCACGCCCATCATTGGTTGATCCTACATGGGCGTTATCACTGCAAAGCCCGCAAACCATTGTGCGGTACATGCTTAATCCGCGATCTCTGCCCGTTTGAGGAAAAAAATCTATGACCAAGTATCAAGTTGTCGGCATCGGCAACGCCGTTGTTGATGTTATCACGCAATCCACCGACGCCTTTTTAAATGAAATGAACATCGACAAAGGCATTATGCAGTTGGTCGACCAAGACCGCAGCGAAGCCTTGTTCAACAAAATTGACCAAAGTGTTCAGACCTCTGGTGGTTCGGTCGCAAACACCGTTTCAGGTGTTGGTTCGCTGGGTTTAAAGACTGCATTCATCGGGCGGGTTCGTGACGACGCTTTGGGCAACTTCTACGCAAAATCCATGATCGACGAAGGCACTGATTTTGTGAACGCCCCTGCAACTGACGAAGATTTACCAACATCGCGTTGCATGATTTTCGTCACGCCGGACGGTGAGCGTTCCATGAACACCTACCTTGGCATCTCAACCAACCTTGGCCCAAAAGATGTGTCTGAGGATGTAGCAGGGAATGCCGCCATCATGTTCCTTGAGGGCTATCTGTTCGACAAAGACGCGGGAAAAGAAGCGTTTCTACAAGCATCCCGCCTAACCCGTGCCGCTGGTGGCAAAGCAGGCATCGCGATTTCTGATCCATTCTGCGTCAACCGCCATCGTGCAGATTTCTTGCGCATGATCGGAGACGAACTTGATTTCGTCATGGGCAATGAAGCCGAAGTAAAATCCCTGTTCGAAACTGACGACCTAGAAGAGGCACTTGCTAAAACAGCAGCGCTTTGCCCGCTGGTTGTATGCACACGTTCAGGTGACGGTGTGACAATCATTCGCGGCGATGAGCGCGTAGATGTACCTGTAAAAACAGTCATTCCTGTTGATGCGACTGGCGCAGGCGATCAATTCGCTGCTGGCTTTATCTATGGCATGGCCACGGATCGTGATTTGGAGACATGTGGGCGCATGGGCAACATCTGTGCAGCCGAAGTTATCAGCCATATCGGCCCACGCCCTGAGCAAGACATCTTAACGCTGTTCAAAGCCGAAGGTTTGGTCGATTGATGCTTACCAATGGGTTTCATGAAGTGCCAACAGGCAAGTTGGCAATGGTTGTCACCCATCTAGAAATGCGCACACGGGCGGATACCCGCCCTGTGCCAACCCCTGATGGGATTGAACTTCACCCCATCGAAAACATCACAGTTGATGAATATCGCGATCTTTACCGGCGCGTTGGGGAGGACTGGCTTTGGTTCTCGCGCCTCAATATGAGCGAAATAGAATTATCTAAGATCATCGATGACCCCAAAGTCGTTTTATTCACACTGATGAAAAACGGTGTACAGCACGCGCTGCTTGAATTGGATTTCCGTACGGCAGGTGAGTGTGAACTGGCATTCTTTGGTCTAGCCAAAGAGCTGATCGGCTCAGGTGCAGGTCGTTATCTGATGAACCACGCGATTGATGTTGCCTGGAACCATGACATCACAAGGTTTCATGTACACACCTGTACAATCGACAGCCCCGCAGCGCTAAACTTCTACATCAGAAGTGGCTTCACCGCGATCGGTCGCCAGGTAGAGGTTGCCGATGACCCGCGCGTAAGCAACGGGTGGGACACCAGAATTGCCACACACATTCCGATTATTCAGCCTCAATCACATCTGACAAGCATCACAGACGATCAAGCAAGCATTATAAATGCTGTTTGAATTCTTCGATGACCTTCACGTAAACATCCCGTTTGAACGGTACGATATTATCTACAAGTTCATCAGTTTTGAGCCAGCGCCACTTAGAAAACTCAGGATGCTCTGTCTGGATGTTCACCTGATTATCAGAGCCGTGGAAGCGTAATAAAAACCACTTCTGCTCTTGGCCACGGTAGCGACCTTTCCATAACTTCGGCACAAGGTTGTGTGGCAGGTCGTAGGGAATCCAGCCATCACTCACGGCAGCCACAGTCACCAAATCAGGCGTGATCCCCGTTTCTTCCTCAAGTTCACGCAATGCAGCAACTTGTGCATCTTCGCCCTCATCAATGCCGCCTTGAGGCATTTGCCATGCAGCAACATTATTGTCCTTGCGCTGTCCAACGAACACATCACCGGCTTCGTTCAGCACCATCAGACCTACGTTCTGGCGATAGGGCAGTTTTTCAATCTCTTGAGGCGTCATTGTGATCTCCTTTTGCAACGCCTTACCCTGCGTTGCGCTATTTCACAAACACGATGACGCGGCGTAGTGCGTGACATACCCCCAGCCTTTGGGTGATCTACAGTCAAACACCAGATCAACAGGGATCAATATGTCTGATTATCCAAATTTACTTGCGCCACTGGACCTTGGGTTCACCACATTAAAAAATCGCGTTTTGATGGGGTCCATGCACACTGGCCTTGAAGAGACTAAGGATTGGAACCGCGTCGCAGAATTTTATGCAGAGCGGGCACGCGGCGAAGTTGGTTTGATGGTCACAGGCGGGATCGGCCCAAACCTTGAAGGTTCAGTCTTACCAGGTGCGGCGATGATGACCACGGATGAAGATGTCGAAAACCACTCTGTCGTGACTAAGCGTGTCCATGACGCAGGCGGCAAAATCGCGATGCAAATCCTGCACGCTGGTCGCTATGCTTACGGTCCAATGTGTGTTGCCCCCTCGCCTGTTAAATCCCCGATATCTCCCTTCCCTCCTGCGGAGTTGGATGAGGATGGCATCCAAAAACAAATCAACGACATCGTCTCGACGGCACAGCGCGCACAGAAAGCCGGTTATGACGGCGTTGAGATCATGGGCTCTGAAGGGTACTTCCTAAATCAGTTCCTTGTCACCCATACGAACAAGCGCACAGACCAATGGGGCGGGTCCTATGAGAATAGAATGCGCTTGCCAGTTGAAGTCGTCAAACGCACGCGTGAAGCCGTGGGTTCAGATTTCATTATCATCTATCGCCTTTCCATGATCGACCTAATCCCAAACGGATCAACGTTTGAGGAAGTCATCCAATTGGCCAAGGCCGTTGAAGAGGCAGGTGCAACAATCATCAACACCGGCATTGGCTGGCACGAAGCCCGCATTCCCACAATTGCAACCTCCGTCCCACGCGCGGCGTTTTCTTGGATAACTAAGAAACTGATGGGTCAGGTAAACATACCGATTATCACATCCAACCGTATCAACACGCCTCAAGTCGGTGAAGATGTTTTGGCAACAGGCTGCGCCGATATGGTATCTATGGCGCGCCCAATGTTAGCGGATGCACATTTCGTATCCAAAGCAATGAACGGTAAGGCAGATCAAATCGCGCCCTGCAT
Organism: Ascidiaceihabitans sp.; assembly: GCA_028825475.1. Taxonomy (GTDB): domain Bacteria; phylum Pseudomonadota; class Alphaproteobacteria; order Rhodobacterales; family Rhodobacteraceae; genus Ascidiaceihabitans. Next base: position 59,636 of record JAPKAB010000005.1, read on the forward strand.
TGCGTGCAATCAGGCCTGTTTGGACCACACATTTGGCGGCAAGATATCATCTTGTTTGGTGAACCCGCGTGCCTGCTATGAAACTGAATTGACGTTACCTGATGCGGCCACAAAGAAGACAATCGCTATTGTCGGGGCTGGTCCTGCTGGCTTGTCCACTGCGATTGCCGCAACCGAGCGCGGTCATGCGGTTACGATCTTTGATAAATCACATGAAATTGGCGGCCAATTGAATATGGCCAAACAAGTCCCCGGCAAAGAAGAGTTTTGGGGACTGGTCGATTGGTACCGCACAATGATCGCCGAGCTAAAGATCGAAACCAAACTAGGTAAAACTATCTTAGCCAAAGACCTAGATGGTTTTGACGAGGTAATTATCGCCACTGGTGTTCTTCCACGTGACACCGACATCCCGGGCCAAGATGGCAACAACGTGGTCAACTACATCGATGTATTGCGCCATAAGGTGGCAGTCGGCAAACGTGTCGCTGTAATCGGTGCTGGTGGCATTGGTTTCGATATCTGCGAGTTCTTGGCACATGAAGGTGACAGCCCGACAGAGCATTTGCCGGCTTGGATGAAAGAATGGGGTGTATCTGATCCTGCAGAGCACCGCGGTGGCCTGGCCCCTGAAGGGCCACAGCCAGAACCGTCCGCACGTGAAATAACGTTGATACAGCGCAAGGCCGAAAAACACGGCAAACGTTTAGGCAAAACCACAGGCTGGATTCACCGTTCTGCGCTTAAGATGAAGAACGTGAATTTCGTAGGTGGCGTCAATTACGAACGTATCGATATTGACGGTCTGCATGTGTCTTTTGGTGAGGCACGTGAAAACCCAACATTGATCGAGGTCGATACAATCGTCATGTGTGCGGGTCAGACCCCTGAACGCAGCCTTGCAGACGCATTGATCGCACAAGGTAAAAACTGCCATGTCATTGGCGGTGCTGATGTCGCCGCAGAGTTGGATGCCAAACGTGCGATTGATCAGGGCACGCGATTGGCCGCAACGCTTTAATACGAAATCCCCATAAAAACATGGCTCACATCGCCTTTTTAGAAATGTGAGCCATCGATCACTCAAATCAGAAACAGACTGTTCCGCTGTTTCCATGCCATGAACGATCCACTCAATTACCCCTTTATTATCCCACCAGTGCCCTGTTCTTGCCCAGATTGGGGTCGATAGATGTTCTCAACAAACTAGCAATAGAACAATTATTGAAGGGATCGTCCCATGGACCGTCTGACAGAAATGGAAGCTTTCGCCACGGTCGTAGACCAAGGCGGGTTTACCGACGCTGCCAAGAAAATGGGCATCTCCAAGTCCGCTGTATCCAAACACGTCTCAAGCCTAGAGGCACGCCTTGGTGCACGCCTTTTGAACCGCACAACACGACGTGTTTCGCCAACGGAAATTGGCCTTGCTTATTACGATCGTGCTCGCCGCGTTTTGAATGATGCAGGTGAAGCTGATGCCTTAGTAACATCTATGCAATCCGCCCCTTCTGGGCTTTTGCGCATCTCAGTTGCTACCGACTTTGGGGTCAATCATCTATCACCCGCGCTGTCCGAGTTCCTAGAAGACTTTCCTGACATCACGGTGAACATGGTTCTGAACAATCGTTATGTTGAGTTGATTTCAGAAGGCTTTGATATGGCCGTTCGTATTGGTGAGTTGGAAGACAGCAGCTTGCGTGCTCGCAAATTGACCGAAACAACCCAACGTATGATCGCATCCCCCGGCTATTTCGAAAAATATGGCCGCCCAGAAAAAATCGACGATTTAAATGATCACAAGCTACTGCACTATTCGAACCAAAGCAGTGGCAACATGTGGAAACTAACCGCACCGTCCGGTGAAAAGCGTCAAGTTCGCACCGCTGGTTGGCTGTCTGTCAACGATGGTCAATCTTTGTTGAACGCCGCAATCTCAGGCCTTGGCATCGCATATCTCCCCAGCTTTCTTTACGCTGATGCGATGCGCCAAGGACTGATTGAGGACGCCATTCCTGATCTTCCAGTAGACACCCAAGGTATCTACGCCGTGTACCCACCGGGCCGTTTTACTCAGCCCAAAGTACGCGCATTCATCGACTTCCTAGCGCACGCCTTTGCCGACAAAGGTCCTGCCGACTGGTAAACGTTTCCAACTCCCCTCGGAAAACAACTCGCCTCGATACTTTATGTATCGGAGCCTTTTCCGTTTTAGAACATCATTAAATTTTGTGTCCACCAACGGGCTATCGAAGCGGCAAGATTATTGCCTCGACCCGACGGTTCGCTTTGCGACCCTCGGCATCAAGGTTCGAGCGAATTGGCCCTAAAAAGCCGTTGCCCTCGGCCGAAATACGGGCAGCATCCAACCCATATTCATCAAGCAATCGTTTGCGAACAGACGCCGCGCGACGCTTGGACAATTCGATATTGAAGTCCAAAGCCCCATCGCTGTCCGTGTGCCCCACCAAAACAATCAGAATATCATCACGGCTTTTATAGAAAGCTGCCAACTCATCTAGAACTGGGAAAGGTCCTTGCCCCAAATCTGAAGTTCCAGATGCAAATGCCAGGTCATTCAGCACAACCGACCCTGTGCGCAAAAGGTTGCTTTTCAAATCGACGCCTGTCGGCAACGCACTAGGAGTTGATGTCGGAACAGTACCACTCACCGTAACGGCAACCTTTTGACCACTCTTTGATCCCGCTTGAATGATCTGAACAAATGCCGCCGTCCCCGATGTGCTGACAAGCAAGCTTACCACCTCCGAGGGGGATGCACCGTTTGGTTTGGCAGCAGTCAAGAAACGAAAGGCCCGAATATTCACATACATATCCGGCGCTGGCAGCACCTCTGTACCGAACCGGAAATCAAAACCACCACAGGTGTTTTGATCACAATCCAGAACAACGTCATATCCGGCTTCAATGAGCTGGTCACGCAAGGGGGCAAGAACCTGCAAGGTCGTCACACCAGCCGACCCCACGCGCCATGAGGACCGTTCAACTTTACCCTCAATCAGTTTGGTTTTCATCGCTCCACCTTTAAATGGCCCAATGGGCGCGATGTAACTATCGAGGTTGCTGTTCGTTTGTTGCATTTTTTGAGCATTGGCAGGCAAATTCAATCCCAACCCAAGGGCTGGATGAGCAAAAAAAATAGCGGCACTCAATATGCTAAACGATAAACGGTTCATCTGTGTTGGCTATGGTATTCGTCATTCGGACGCATATCGATGCCACTCGCAATGCGGTTGGTCATGTTGAAGAACCCTGTAACGGATGCGAGATCAAAGATGTCTGCGTCACTAAAACCAACCTCACGCAATGCCTCACGATCCGCCTCAGACGTCTTAGCACTGGCGTGGGTTAGGTTCTCAGCAAATAGCAACATCGCAAATGTGCGGGCGTCCAAATCAGCAGCGCGCCAGTTCATGACCATCAACTCGCCCAACATCGGATCGCCAGACAATTGACGAACAGCAGCACCATGCGCCGTCAGGCAATAGAAGCATTTGTTGATAGAACTAACGACAACAGCAATCATTTCACGTTCCAGCTTCGTTAGCCCGCTGTCAGCCAACATTATATCGTTGTACATCGCTGTGAAAGTATTGAGTTTAGAAACGTCAAACGCATAAGACTGCAAAACATTCGGCACCATGCCCAGTTTTTCCTGACATATATCGAAATATTTCTGTGTCGCCTCAGGCAATGGATCAGCCATTGGGAGGTCTAAGGCATTTGGGTGCTTGATCATGAAGTTTCCTTTTGCATTTGGCGATAATGGTAGTGGCCCTTTGCAGAGAAGCCGAGCGATTTATACAATCCGTTCGCAGCAATATTGGCAGTCGTACATAAAACCGCCAATTCTTGTACACCTTGCTCAGCCGCCCAGAATGCGGCTTGGCGCATCATCCAAACACCAACACCCTGTCTGCGTTGGTGTTCCAAGATCTCAACAGCATGAACCATGCAAACACCGTCACTGATTGCAGCAAATGCTGCACCAGCCGGCTGTTCATTCCAACGTGACAAAATTCCTGTTTTATTGACTGCACGTGCCATCACATCCAGCCGCGCAGGGCCTATCCCACCCTTGGCCCATATCTCTGCCATAATCGCCAACGGTTCCCAAACACAAAACGTTGTCACAAGGGGGATCTCAATCTCCGTCAGCGCATTCACCGGTATTGAGTACATCACAACCGGATCAACAACCTCATAACCATGAGATTCTAACAACTGATCCAATGCCTCATCGCCGACACGGATCATGAACAATGGCGTCTGGCCCATATCCTGCATAGCGACCTCAGCTATACGAATATCCGTCTTTTTTTGCACTGGACCCTCAGCAGTGGCAGCCGAAACACGTTTGCCGCCCCCCTGCCCATCGCGCAACGTCCACGGTCCCAGCCGCTTTGTCGCAGCGGCTGGCCAAGTACCATCACAGATATCATAGAGCTGTTGTGCAGTGGCACTCATTCGGGAAACACGATGGCAAGCTTAGAGCGCGCCACTTCAACCTCAGCACTGTCAGCACCACGTATCACAATGTTCGATCCAAACTTACCGTCTTTCTGAAAAGGGTAACTGCCGATACTGAGCGCAGGAAATTCCTTAGCCAAAGCGCCCAGTGGCCCCGCGATATCACCTTCACCACGGTTGATCGTGTATGTGCTGCTCAATAGTGGCGCGCCCCCCGTTAAGGTTGGCAAGATCGTGGCCACCATCGCTTGAAACACCGCAGGGACACCCGCCATCACATGAACGTTTTCCATGGTAAAACCCGGTGCAATCGAAACGGGATTGTCGATCAAAGTTGCCCCATCCGGAATGCGGGCCATGCGCAACCGCGCTTCATTCAATTCAGTACCTTTGCTGTAGTAATGGGCTTGCAACAACGCACGCGCATCATCGCGTACATCGATCTTCACACCGAATGCCGCTGCGATACAATCCGCCGTGATGTCGTCATGCGTAGGGCCAATCCCACCAGAAGTGACAACCGTATCATAGGCCGCAGACAGTGCTTGTACCGCTGCAACGATGGCATCGGCGTCATCGCTGACCACCCGCACTTCACGCAGGTCTACCCCAGCAGCCGTTAACTCACCCGAAAGGTGATACATATTTGCGTCTCGTGTTCGACCCGAAAGGATTTCATCACCGATGACAAGCATCGCAGCAGTTGGGTTGGGCATATCAGCCTCCTTGAGGGTCCGTTAAGACAAGTATAGTCCTGCATACATGCGCTTTCAAACTGATCTTATCCCCGCCCGCCTAATTCGCCGTTACAAACGCTTCCTTGCGGATTGCATTTTGGAAGATGGGCGCGAAATAACAGCCCATTGCGCCAACCCCGGTTCGATGATGGGATTGGCAGATGAGGGCATGAAAGTATGGCTAGAGCCCAATGATGATCCCAAGCGAAAGCTGAATTTCGGCTGGCGTTTAATCGAACATGAGAATGGGCATTTTACAGGCGTCGACACCTCAGTCCCCAACCGCGCCTTGCGCGAAACGCTTGAGCAGCAGCGAATTCCCGAACTTGCGGACTATGAAACCGTACGCCCAGAAGTAAAATACGGTGAAAACTCACGCATAGATTTTCTTCTGACCCAAGATGGATTGCCAGATTGCTATGTAGAAGTGAAATCAGTCACTCTAAGCCGCAGCGTAGGCCAAGCAGAGTTTCCAGATAGCGTCACCAAAAGGGGCGCAAAACACCTGCAAGAGCTGTCAAATATGGTGGCGCAAGGACATCGCGCGGTGATGCTTTATTTGGTTCAACGCACAGACTGTACCTCGTTCACATTGGCATCTGACATCGATCCCGATTACTACGCAGCCTACCTAGCAGCGCGCGACGCGGGGGTTGAAACCCTTTGCATTGGCACCAAAATAACCCCTCAGGAAATCCTGATCGACGCACCAATCACAATCAAGATATAGCCCTCTGGTCACCGCGCCTTGCACGGGGTAAATACGGTTAAAACCAATCCAATTATGGAGTGTTACCTTTGAACAGCACTGACCGCGGCCGGCAAACCAAAGACGGCATTCGCATTTATGATCCTTCTGACTCTGCTGGCATGATGGCCGCAGGCGCATTGGCATCCAAAATTTTGGACGACATTGCGGAACATGTTTTCCCCGGCCAAACCACTGCGGCGATTGATAAGTTGATCAACGATATGGTTGATGCTGCTGGCGCGAAATCTGCAACAATTGGGTATCGTGGCTATCAACATGCGTCCTGCATTTCAGTTAACCACGTGGTTTGCCACGGTATTCCAGGTGACAAAAAACTCAAGGACGGCGACATCGTAAATATTGACGTAACTGTCATTGTTGACGGTTGGTTCGGCGATACGTCACGGATGTATGTGGCTGGAAAACTATCCCGCAAGGCAGAACGTCTGATCCAAATCACGCACGACTCTCTTATGCTTGGGATCGAAGCAGTTAAGCCCGGCAATACCTTTGGTGACATCGGCCACGCCATTCAGTCCTATGTGGAAAGCCATCGTATGTCTGTTGTGCGCGACTTTTGTGGCCACGGCTTAGGGCGTGTTTTTCACGCTCCGCCAAACGTTGTTCACTACGGGAAACCGGGGACCGGCCCAACACTTGAACCAGGTATGTTCTTTACGATTGAACCGATGGTGAACCTTGGCCGTCCTGAAACTAAGACACTGGCCGATGACTGGACCGCTGTCACACGCGACAAATCCTTGTCTGCTCAGTTTGAGCATTCAATCGGTGTGACCGAAGATGGGTTCGAAATTTTCACGCTGTCAGCAGCGGGCAAGTTCCACCCAACTTACTAAAAAATTAGGCGTTACCCACCAGTGTACTCTAACAAGGTCACGTGGGTATCGCCGTACTTGCGTTGGTCTTCCATCTCAAAACCAATGGGCGACATCATCGGCGCAGCCTCTTCCCAAACGATCATAGCGCCTTGCGCCAACCACCCGCCAGCGGCCGCAGACCTTAGTGCCTTTTGGCCCATATCGCGACCATAGGGCGGATCCATGAACACCAAATCGAATGGCGTTTCAGACCATGCTGGCAGCTTCGTCGCATCTTGTTTGAATACACGCGTTTCATCAGTGGCGCGTAACTTTGCGATATTTTCAGCAATCAACTTTTGCCCGACACGACCGTTTTCCACTAATAAGGCGTAATCCGAGCCACGCGACAACGCCTCGAAGGCAAGTGCACCCGTTCCCGCAAACAGGTCTAACACGCGCGCACCGTCAATCACGCCATGATGATTAAGCATGGAAAACAGGCTTTCACGGACACGATCCGATGTTGGACGCAGTTGCGCACCCGCATCGCCCTTGCCCACCGCCGCGAGCGCAGTACTGCGCCATTTTCCTGCAATTATTCTCATGCTTTGAGTAGCGCCTTCATATCCGTCCCTGGATCAGCGATCACATCAGGCGATGGTGATTTACCCGCCTCAATCAGACGCTTGCCAATCATATACCCGCGCGGATCATTCGCAGCATCAACAGCCAGCAGGGTCGCGCCTGCGTAATACCAAAATGAAACAGCATCACCGGTGCGACGGGTCACAACACGGTCATAGCCCGTGTTCAGGCCAGCAATCTGCAATTTCACGTCATATTGATCCGACCAAAACCACGGCTTAGCGACATAATCCTTAGCAGCGCCCATGATGTTTTCTGCAACCACTTCAGCCTGATCAATCGCGTTTGGTACGCTTTCAAGACGAATGCGTGTGTCGCGATACGGAAAAGACGCACAATCACCCGCGGCCCAAATATGCGGATCAGATGTGCGCCCGTGCGCATCCACTTTGATCCCGTTTTCGATGATCAGCTCAGCAGCAATGGCGAGGCCAGAAGCCGGAGCAATACCAACGCCAACAATCACGAAATCGACGTCTAATTCAGAGCCATCGGTCAAACGCGCACCTTCAACCGCATCTTCGCCAAGAAGACGATCAAGCCCAATACCTTCGCGCAGATCTACACCATGACTGCTGTGCAGTTCGCGGAAATAATTGCTGGTTTCTGGGGCCGCAACGCGTTGCAAAATGCGTTCAGCCATCTCCACAAGCGCAACCTCCAAGCCAAGCTTGGAGGCAACAGATGCCGCCTCTAATCCGATATATCCACCACCAACAATTAGTACTTTGGCACCCTCAACGAACTGTGCAGCCATCGCATCCACATCCGCCAAATCACGCACAACAAAAACACCGTCAAGTGCTCCACCAATACTGCCAGGCAGACGGTTCGGCGTCGAACCAGTCGTCAGAACCAAGTCGTCATAGTGCAACGTTTCATCGCCAATCAGGATGGTTTGTTCACTCGCATTGATCGCGTCCACACGTGTGGACATCCGAAGCTCAATGTTATTCTCAGAATAAAACGTTTCAGGACGCAGGAACATTCGTTCGAGTGCCATATCACCCAACAGGTACGCTTTTGATAAAGGGGGGCGCTGATACGGCGGAACAGGTTCTTCACCGATCAAAGTAATTTGGCCTTCAAACCCAGAATTACGTAATTTGGCGACACAAGACGAACCCGCCTGTCCTGCGCCCACAACAACTACATGTCCCATTCCAACACTCCCTTAGCGATTTCACTGGTCACATCTACCACGAAACCTATATCCAGAATTCACACAGACGCAATTCCCTAGAGAGGTTCTACCAATGGCGATCAAACAAGGCGATACACTTCCAGACGCAACTTTTGTTGAAATGACTGCGGATGGCCCAGCGCCTGTCCAACTGGCTGATAAAACAGCTGGACGTAAGATCGTCATTTTCGCAGTTCCCGGTGCGTTCACGCCAACATGCCATTCAGCGCACGTGCCCAGCTTTATCCGCACCAAAGACCAGTTCGATGCCAAAGGCGTGGACGAGATCATTTGCGTTTCAGTCAACGACCCATTCGTCATGAAATCTTGGGGCGAAGCAACTGGCGCAACCGATGCTGGCATCACAATGCTAGGCGATGCCGAAAGCTTGTTCACGACAGGTATCGGCATGGAATTCAGCGCACCACCTGCTGGCTTGCTTGCGCGTTCCAAACGCTATGCAATGCTTGTCGACAATGGAGTTGTGACCTTGTTGCAAGAAGAAGAAAACCCAGGCGTATGCGAAGTGTCCGCTGGCGAAGGTTTACTTGCATCCATGTGATGTTGGCCTTCGGACTTTGAAACCAACTGACGCGAAAGGCTCCCAATTCGGGGGCCTTTTTCAATGCTCAAATTGAAGACATAGCATCCATTTTGCGAGCCAGCTTTATATCTAAATCACTCAGGCCATCAACATCATGGGTTATGAGTATCACATTCACACGCGAATAAACGTTGGACCATTCAGGATGATGATTCCACTTCTCAGCCCAAATTGCCACACGTGTCATCCAGCCGAACGCATCAATGAAACTCTTAAACTTGAACTCTTTAACCAACGCATCCCGTTTGGAATGTAGAACCCAGCCATTTGCTATTAGAGGGGCAAGCAATGCATCACGCTCATCTAATTGCAGCTTTTCCATCATTCTTGTTCCTCAACCTCAGCACGCTTAAAGGGGCCGTATTGCGTTAAGATCTCAATATCTTCCTCAACAGCTTCGCGTTCTGCCTTTAGGTACGATCCAATCGCTTCGGCAAATCCTGCATCCCGGACCCAGTGCAAACTGTGCGTTTGGGTCGGCAAATACCCACGCGCCAATTTATGTTGACCTTGTGCGCCTGCTTCAACCCGCTGCAGACCATCGCCAATCGCAATGTCGATCGCCTGATAATAACACAGCTCAAAATGCAGGCAGGCATGGTGTTCAACACATCCCCAATAGCGGCCATACAGCGTTTCGCGGCCCACAAAATTCAATGCACCTGCGATCCACTCACCATCTCGGCGCGCTAAGACAAGCGCCATATCATCTCGTAAAGTCTCGTGCGCAATCTCAAAAAATTGGCGGGTCAGATATGGCGTACCCCACTTGCGCGCACCAGTATCTTGGTAAAAATCCCAGAAAGCATCCCAGTGTTCAGGCTCTATTTGGTTCCCCCGCAAGGTTACGATGTCGCCACCAAAACCTTGAGCCTGCGCACGTTCTTTGCGGATGTTTTTGCGCTTACGCGAACTCAAATCAGCTAAGAAACCGTCGAAATCGTTATATTCATTGTTCAACCAATGAAATTGTTGGGTGGCCCGTGACATCAACCCCAGCTGCGCACCCAACTCAGCCTCAGCTTCAGTGCAAAAGGTGGCATGAACACTGGACACTTTATTGTCCGCAGCCAATTGAATGGCACCTTGAACCAATGCAGAAAAACCCGTTTCTGCAAAATTTGGATGTACCAAAAAACGACGACCCGTTGCCGGCGTATGCGGCACCGCGATTTGAAGTTTCGGGTAGTAGCGACCACCTGCTTGTTCATAGGCTTGGGCCCAATTGTGATCAAATATGTACTCACCCTGTGAATGCGATTTCACATAAAGTGGCGCAACAGCGATCACCTGTTCACCTACACGCGCGACCAAGTATTGCGGCTGCCAACCTGTGCCAGCCCCAACAGATCCACTGTCTTCCAACGCACTTAAAAACCGGTAAGTTGTGAAGGGATCATTAGGGCGACCACCATCAGAATCCTCTGGGCAGGCACAGCTGTCCCAAACAAGTTGCCCAATCTCTGCGATCTTAGGAATGACGCTGATTTCAACTTGATGCTGGCTCATCGCGTGCTCCCCCGACTATTACGCCTTATAAGCTGTGGCTGCCCACACATGTTTCAAGCTAGATATTGCTCGAACGTTATATTTTCTGCGACCTTACGTGCCTGAACTTCTTGAACGGCAGACTTAACCGTCCAGCACAGAACATTCGCGCCATTTGCCTTCAGTTCAGCAACGCGTGCACGGCCCAGATCAGCCAGCTCATGACTGATAAAACTTGCGCCCACTCGTTCATAATCAGGGATATCACGTAAATGGTCACAAACCAACTGGCTCAGCGGCCAGTCATCAGGCGTGTAGGCACTTGTCACAATACCCCGTGCAACGCCTGGCAAAAACTCAGCCAAACCTGCAACACTGTTGGGGTTAAACGACATCACAGCAACAGGCCCGCTATATTTTGAGAGCAGATCAGCGGCCGCTTTTTCAAGTGGACCAACATGCGTCCCCATCGCGCCATCTTGGTCTTTAAACTCGATCAACAAGGGCACTTTGCCAGCGACCAAAGCCAGAACCTCATCCAGAGTTGGAATACCTTCATTCCCACCAGTTAATTGAATTGCATCCAGTTGGGCGGCCTTCATTTGCGCAACTGTCCCGGTTTCAGCCGTCAGACGATTTAACCCATAATCATGAAACACCATAGGAGTTTGATCAGCACTCAACTGTAAATCAATCTCAATTCCATAACCATGTGCGATAGCCGCACGAATAGCAGCGCGACTATTTTCAGGCCGGCCATCTGACACATCGTGCAGCCCACGATGTGTCAGTGGTTTCGTCAAAAAATCTGGATGCAAACGAGGTATCATTTGATTTGGAATGTGCCTTCGATCTCAACCGCGACGCCCAACGGCAACGACGGTGAGGAAACAGCAGCGCGCGCATGACGACCGGCGTCACCGAATACAGCAACCATCAAATCGGACGCGCCATTGATGACTTTGGGCTGATCGGTGAAACTGTCTGTTGAATTCACAAACCCACCCAGCTTCACAACACGCACCAAGCGGCTAAGATCACCATCACAGGCCGCTTTCAATTGCGCAATCAAATGCAGGCCACACAATTGCGCAGCAGCTGCGCCTGCCTCAACATCCATGTTGTCACCGAGCTTGCCAAGAACCAAGCCATCAGGGCCATTCGAAATCTGGCCTGAGATGTAAACCATATCTCCGACCTGAACGAACGGCACATAGTTGCCAGCAGGCGCCGTTGCTTCAGGTAGAGTAAGGCCAAGGGGATTTAGACGGTCTTCAAAGTTCATTTCAGCGATCCTTGTCACAAGATTGAGTTCCACTGAACGCTACCCTTGTCGAAACGAAACGGAAAGGGAGATTAAGGCTATAGAACCATTCCAGAGCGATTTTGGCTTCTTGCTCAACTTCGCATTTATACGGTCTCAAAGCACGATCGGCAGCTTTTCGCCCGAACAATCAACGGATTTCCATCAAACCGCAGAGAAGATATAAGAAATCATGTCGCGCAATGGCCACATCAAGATATTTCTGGTGGGTTCTCTATGGGCATTACACCGCAAAGCATTATTTAGACCCTATGTTTATTTTCTGGAGTTAGTTCAGTGTTCTTTTTTTCATCGGTCAAAAGCATAGCGACAAAGATCGCGTTGATTGCCTGCACAGCTGCTTTGACCGCCTGCGCATCCAGCGGCGTGCGTGCTACGGACGGCATCTATGACCCGAATGAAGAGAGAAACCGTAAGGTCCATGCATTTAATGTAAAACTGGACCAAAAACTCGTTCGCCCCGCAGCGACACGATATTCGTCTATCCTACCTGATGAAATCGAAAACTCGGTTGGCAATTTCGCTGAAAACCTTGGCCAACCAAGCATCATGGTAAATTCAATTCTGCAAGGTGACCTGCGCGGCGTGGGCCTTTCTGTAGCGCGCTTCCTGTCCAATACTATTCTTGGCTTTGGTGGCTTGGTCGATGTTGCAGAGATCCTAGAGGTCTCCGAACACGACACCGACTTTGGTGAAACACTTTATAAGTGGGGTGCGGGAGAAGGGGCATATGTCGAACTACCGGCCCTTGGTCCTTCGACAGTGCGTGCCACGACAGGTAAGGTTGTAGATCTGTTTACCAACCCACTCAGCTATATGCTCCACAGTCCTGAAAAATACTATGGAACTCTAGCAAGTACCTCATCGCGCCTTTCTGATCGCGGTCGTTATTCAAGCACCATCGACTCAATCCTGTATGAAAGTGCCGACAGCTACGCACAGGCTCGCCTGATCTACTTGCAGAACCGTCGTTTTTCACTCGGAGACGAAGGCAGTGCCTTGTCAGCTGACGATCCATACTCTGACCCCTATGAGGATCCCTATGCTCAATAACATCACACGTCGAACTTTTGTCGCACTGGCCTCGTCCTCAGTAGCAATCGCGGCGACACCATCGTGGGCTTTGACCCAAGGTGAAGCTCGTAAGTTGGTCGATAGCCTTGTCGCAAAAATCAATAGCGTCATTGGGTCCGGCAAATCTGAAGCTGCCATGATTAAAGAATTTCAAGGTATTTTCCGTCGCTATGCAGACGTGCCAATCATGGCGCAGTACGCATTGGGCGTAGATGGGCGCCGCGCGTCAGCCAGCCAAAAGCGTTCCTTTGGTAAAGCATTCGAAATCTACATTGCCCGTAAATACGGTAAACGTTTCCGCGAATTTGTAGGCGGCAAAGTCGAAGTTAAATCGTCTCGTAAAATCAACGCTGGTTACGAAGTAAAGACCAAAGCATCCTTGCGCGGCTCAGCCCCATTTGAAGTCACATTCTTGGTCTCTTCGAAATCAGGCAAAGACCTATTCTTTAATATGTTCATTGAAGGCGTGAATTTGCTTTTGACTGAACGCACAGAGATTGGTGCCTTGCTCGATCGCAATGGCGGCAACTTTGACAAGATGATCGCTGATCTCAAAAAAGCTGGTTGATGCTTAAGCAGTAAGGCGGAATGTAAACATCCGCCTTACTCCCTATCGACGCCTTAGTTGTCAACTCTACCTGTCATTGCCACCCAGCAGATTGAACAACAGGTTCTCGATGATATTCCTGTTATTTGCATTGCTGTCCGGCACCACCTCAGTGGGTTGGGCGACTTGTTGAGGTTGCTTAGGTTCCTGCATTGGCAAAGGTTTGATTGGCACACCTTCGTGAACACGCTGCATGGTTTCGCGCCAGATGTCGGCCGGTAGCCCGCCCCCTGTCACGCCTTTTAGCTTCGTATTGTCATCGTACCCCATCCAAACGCCGGCAACGTAATCGCCTGTGAACCCGATGAACCATGCATCTTTTGCCCCCTGTGTCGTTCCTGTCTTACCAGCAATTTCACGACCGCCGAATTGGGCGCGTTTACCAGTGCCTTGACGAACAACCTTCTCCATCATCCAAATCAGCTGCCTCGCGGAACTCTCTTGGATAACCCGTTCTTCGATGCCACCACCAGTGCCCATCAACGGCTCATCATCACCCAATAGACTAAGCTCAAGCAAACCAAATGGCGTCACAGCAGACCCACCATTCAGGATGCCAGCATACGCACCCGTCATCTCCAACAAAGTGCTTTCAGACGCGCCCAGGGCCAAAGCAGGACCATCTGCCAGTACACTTTTGATCCCGAAATCAGACGCGACACGACGTACTAAATCGCGACCAACGCTTTCTGAAATTTTCACAGCAGGGATATTTAAAGACGCTTCAAGCGCCCGTGTCATCGTTACGGGGCCCTCAAATTTTTTGGTGTAATTGTTCGGACACCATTCACCTGATCCTGGAATATTCAAACAGTAGGCTGCATCGTTGATCATATCGAGAGGCGAATACCCAAGGTCGAGAGCCGTTGCATAAACAAACGGCTTAAACGCAGACCCCGTCTGACGCATAGCTTGGGTCGCGCGGTTAAACGCACCTGTTACTTTAGTTGCACGACCACCAACCATGGCGCGCACAGCACCATCAGCGTCCATCACAACAATTGCAGCCTGCGCCTTCGATCCAGCAGACACTTTATTGTCAAACACCCACTGCAAACCTTCTTCGGCCGCCTTCTGCAGGCGTTGATCCAGTGTGGTGCGGATAATCACGTCTTCAGTCGTGTTGCGTGTGAAAAATTCGGGCCCCGAGGACATAACCCAATCAGCATAGTATCCGCCTACTTGTTGCTTTGCCGCCTTTGACAGAACTGCAGGATTAGCCTGTGCTATCGCTTCTTCTTCGGGTGATACATATCCCTGTTCACGCATCATCCGTACAACGGTGGCAGCACGATTTTGGGAGCGTTCCAAGTTCTGGGTAGGAGATAAGGTAGATGGTGCGGTCAACAAACCCGCAAGCATAGCCCCCTCAGGAATACTGAGACGCGAGGCACTCTTACCAAAGTATCGATTTGATGCCGCTTCAGCACCATACGCACCACCACCCATGTAGGCGCGATTCAAGTAAATCGAAAGAATGTCATCCTTTGAGTACTTAGCTTCCATCGCGAGCGCAAAAATTGCTTCTTGGGCTTTGCGACTTAGTGAACTTCGACGACAATCACGAACATAGTCACCTTCGCTTTTCCACTCGTTCGCATCGTAGGGCTTACCAAGGCAAAGCAACTTAGCAACTTGTTGTGTGATGGTTGAACCACCGTGCCCTGAAAGCGGGCCGCGACCTTCGCTAAGGTTGATGCGCACCGCACTGGCAACGCCGCGCGGACTGATGCCTAGATGACGGTAAAAACGTTTATCTTCGGTTGCGACCACAGCATTGCGCAAATGCGGGGAAACCGTATCGGCACGCACCGCGCCACCAAATTGATCACCGCGCCACGCGAATACATCACCCTCACGGTCAAGCAACGTAACAGAACCACGGGCCCGACCATCCAGTAACTCTGAAAGGTTGGGCAGCGTGGTGAACACATAGCCGACAGACAGCAACAGTATTAGCAAAACGACAGCACTTGATCGCCAAATCACATTCCAGATCAGACGGAAAATCCAACGGAAAATCGTAAGGAAAAATCCAATAATTCCGCCGCGCACAGGCCGTTTGGGCTTGCGCCGTTTTTGCGGTGCTTTCTTCGACGGCTTAGGTTTTGCCGCTGGTTTAGAATAGCGCTTATCAGCGACCAAGGGACGCCTACGTTTAGAAGTGTTACTCATCACAGCCCTGCCCGGCCTTGTTTGTTTCGCCCATCATAGCGAAGCAAGTTTGAATGAACAGGGCCATCATTTCGTCTATTTCGGTTGAGTTTTAGCACAACAATTAATCAAAATCACATCGTCGCACAAATTTTGAGCGTACACTTCCCTTTTTCCCTACTTTTTTGCAACCGATCATTCCCGACTCCAGCAAAACCATCACTTGATAAAACCATCAAATCGCAGGGCAGAACTCTGCTGGATCAAAGGGGACATCGAATGAAACTAATCATTGCGACGATCAAACCGTTCAAGCTGGAAGAGGTGCGTGAGGCACTTACAGACGCTGGCATACGCGGCATGATGGTAACTGAAATCAAAGGCTTCGGCTCTCAATCGGGTCACACAGAAATTTACCGCGGTGCTGAATACGCTGTAAACTTCGTGCCAAAAATCAAACTCGAGATCGTGGTCAGCGCCGATATGGCCGACGCGATTGTCGAAACAATCATCAAGACAGCGCAGACCGGCAAAATCGGTGACGGCAAAGTATTTGTGCTGGACGTAGATCAAGCCGTGCGCGTGCGCACCGGCGAAACAAACGACGACGCTCTTTAATCGCGACGAACGGAGAAACGAAAATGAAACTTATGAAATCTCTTGTTGGTGGCGCGGTTCTCGCGGCCTTGCCGACACTCACACTGGCACAGGACGCACCCGTAAATGTCGCGGCTTCGACTGACACGGTGTTCATCCTAAACTCATTGCTATTCTTGATGGCCGGCTTCTTGGTCTTCTGGATGGCCGCTGGCTTTTCAATGTTGGAAGCGGGCCTTGTGCGCGGCAAAAACGTTGCAATGCAATTGACCAAAAACATGGGCCTCTTCTCACTGGCCGCCATCTTCTACTACCTAATCGGCTACAACCTTATGTACCCACTTGGCACTTGGAGCATCGAAGGTGTTCTATCTGGCGTTTGGGGCGTTGGCGTTCTTGAAGCAGTTGGCGTTACCGCTGATGCAGCAGACGACTACGGCTACGCAGCAACTGGTTCTGACTTCTTCTTCCAGTTGATGTTCTGTGCAGCAACAGCATCCATCGTGTCTGGAGCCTTGGCTGAACGTATAAAACTATGGCCTTTCCTAGTATTCACTATCATCCTGACATCCATCATCTACCCACTTCAAGCATCTTGGAAATGGGGCGGCGGTTTCTTGGACGAAATGGGCTTCTTGGACTTTGCTGGCTCAACTGTTGTTCACTCTGTAGGTGGCTGGGCTGCTTTGGTTGGCGCGCTGATCCTTGGCCCACGCATCGGTAAATACAAGAACGGCAAAACAATCCCAATGCCAGGTTCTAACCTGACACTTGCGACACTGGGTACATTCATCCTGTGGATGGGTTGGTTCGGATTTAACGGTGGTTCGCAATTGGCGATGGGTACGATTGGCGATGTTGCAGACATCTCTCGCATCTTCTCAAACACCAACACAGCGGCTGCTGGTGGTTCTTTGGCGGCACTGTTCCTAACACAACTGCTGTACAAAAAACCTGACCTTACAATGGTTCTGAACGGCGCACTGGCAGGCCTTGTTGCTATCACTGCTGAGCCTTTGACACCTACATTGCTTGAGGCAACACTGATCGGTGCTGTTGGCGGTGTGATCGTGGTCTTCGCTGTACCAATGCTTGATAAACTGAAAATCGACGATGTTGTTGGCGCGATCCCAGTTCACTTGTTCGCTGGTATCTGGGGCACAATCGCAGTTGTCTTCACCAACTCAGACGCTTCATTGTTCACTCAACTTTACTCCATCGTAGTGGTTGGCGCGTTCACTGTAATCGCCTCTGCAATCGTATGGTTGGTCTTGAAGTACACTGTAGGCATCCGCGTATCAGAAGAAGCTGAGATCATGGGCTTGGATAAATCCGAACTGGGTATGGAAGCATATCCTGAGTTCTCAAACGGCTAATTCGCACCGCGAATATACGCTATAAAATACTGAAACCGGGCATCTTTGGTGTCCGGTTTTTTCGTGTCTAACGGGGCGTTCGCTGCGTTAATGGGGGTTGGGAGCGGTGCAGAGCACATCAAATTTCACGCTCCATTGTACAGTTTAGGCCCTAAATTGTACGTTTATCACCCCGCGAAACCACGGATTTTGAAGGTGATTTCACCAAACTGCACAATTCCCCACCTGAATTGTACAGTCAGGGGTGAACGGGTTTCAAAAGTGGTTAATTCCAGATTTCCGCCCAACATTTGTGCGACGTTAACGCAATGGTAAGGGACATTGCAGGAACAACACCCCGCAGGGCGGGATTTATCCTGTCATCCGTAGGTCGAGAGGAGCACCGACAGGCTGTGTTAAATACGGAGATTAGAAGCGTCTGTAATGGGGATTTTCGAGTCTTATCTAGGACTAGGAACGGCTGCTTTGCGAACGCCACTATGGTCGATTCGCAATCCAAATTGACGAAAAAAACCGGCCTTCGAACATTTAGCTTTTGATGATTTTTCCGATGTTAGAATAGTCACTAGGCCTCAGCGTTTCGAGAAGCCTTACAACTTCTGAAAATTCAACAAAGACCGTTTTCTTAGACTGGCGCTTTTCATTAATATACTGCTGAAACCGATGATGCCTACCAATCAAACCGGTCCCCATCATCTTGTGTAAGATCTGCAAATCAAAGACGCCAGCGTTTACACCTGCGCAAATATATTCAATTTCATTTAGATAAGACTTAACGATGAATCTATCGTCATCATCGTAGTTTGAAATGTCGACAACTTTATCAATTCCGTGCTTTTCATCGAACTTATTTAAAGCTGCTCGGAAGCGTTCTGAAACAGCGTTAACATACTCGAAGGTGGCTTGTTTTTTACGTCGCTCATGGTCTGCTTGGAAGCTCCTGTAGCTGACCCACAGTTGCACAATCACTACTGCGAGCAGTATAGTTTGGATAATATCGGCGGTCGTCATCATAAACCCTTAAACTAATTGGACTAAAACTCAGTATGCTAAAACAGACAGTCGTGCAGAGGGCAACATTTGTCAAACAGAGCCAATAGCAGACACACAAACGCCAAGTGCACCAGATCAATGGTGACCTGCTCCCGTTTTACTCTAGCTTGGCGGGGTGAACCCCGCCCTACGGGTTATGCGAAAGCTTCCCGAGCTTTTACCCCATCACAGCTTGAATGCATTCCCACTGGCGATACAGCCTGTTCCGTCTTATCAATCACGCAGCACACTGCATTGATGAGGCCCCCATGACAAAGACACAGGCGACCACACTTGGCTTTGGCGCTGTTTTAATGTGGGCGTTATTGGCTGTCCTTACGGTCAAGACCGTGCCCATCCCCCCCTTCCAGCTGACCGCAATGTCTTTCGCCATTGGCGGCGCACTGGGTTTGGTTTGGGTTTTCCTAACGGGTGAAGCGCAATCGCTGAAAACTGTCAGTTGGAAAATCTATGCCTTTGGGACGGTGGGTCTGTTTGGCTATCACTTCTTTTACTTCTCTGCTCTGCGCCTTGCGCCTGCGGCTGAGGCGGGGTTGATCGCCTATCTTTGGCCCCTACTGATCGTGTTATTTTCGGGCCTGTTGCCCGGCGAACGCCTGAAGGCAGGTCACATCATTGGCGGCCTTGTTGGTTTTGCAGGTGCGGCATTGATCGTGACCCAAGGCGGGACCACTTTTGAAGCCAGTGCCGCGCTGGGGTATGGCCTTGCGCTTTTGTGCGCTGTGACATGGTCCAGCTATTCAGTCATTTCGCGCAGGTTGGGACAGACGCCCACCTCAAGCGTTGCGGTCTTTTGCCTTGCAACCGCCGCCCTGTCTGGCGTTGCGCACCTTGGATTTGAAGACACGGTTTGGCCGATTGAGTTGACCGCATGGTTGGCCGTTATCGGATTGGGCGTTGGCCCGGTCGGATTGGCATTCTTTGTTTGGGATGTGGGCGTGAAACGGGGCGACATTCAACTGCTTGGCGTTGCATCCTATGCCGCGCCGTTGCTGTCCACCTTCGTTCTGGTGATCGCAGGAATTGCGGACCTGACATGGGCCCTGCTGGGGGCCAGCGTACTGATCACATTGGGTGCCGTATTGGCCGCCCGCGCAAGCAGGTCAGACACGTAAGCGCGATTTTGGTTTCGGCGTTGGCCCGTTTGGCAACAACCCTGCAGCGCGCACATCAGGCATGTACTTGCGGCTGATCGGACAACTGCTTTCGTCTTTCATTGTGACCTTGCCACGATCGCCGCTACGTTCCACTTTTTGGATTTGGTCCAGCGCAACCCAGTGCGACCTGTGGATCTGCATTCCACGCGTATCACCGACCTCTTTGATCGCGTCTGACAGCCGTATCAAAACCAGCTTGGTGCCATTGGCCGTAGTCACGCGCACATAGTGATCTTCTGCGCTAAGGGACACGAGTGGGCCGCGTTTCTCCCATGGCAATCTTTGCATCAAAGCAACGGCGGTTTCATTTTGTGTTGGGCTGCCCGCACCCAATGCAAAACTGCCAATTTCCACCACAGCGGAAATCAGTGTCACTATTAGAAACTGATTTAGCAATTCGATCCATGTGGATGGCCAAATGTCAAAGGCGATCAAGTTCAACACGCTTAGGACAATTGTCACCGCAGTTCCGATGACACAGGTGCTGATGAGAATGTTCAACCACTTTGATCTATACTTCATCGCCGTGTGCACAAAGACGCTAGCAAGGCTGCCAGTCGCAAATGTGAGAACAACGACCACAACCCAATAAACGATGCGCAACGGTGCCATTGGTATAATGCGCAACGTGTCGAACGGCCCAGATATCCCCAGAA
The DNA here is from genome assembly GCA_028825475.1 of Ascidiaceihabitans sp. Classification (GTDB taxonomy): domain Bacteria; phylum Pseudomonadota; class Alphaproteobacteria; order Rhodobacterales; family Rhodobacteraceae; genus Ascidiaceihabitans. The sequence continues at coordinate 80,354 of JAPKAB010000005.1, forward strand.
GAACGCCAAGCGCAAGCATCCCGACAAGCACGGGTCGCTTGGTAAAACAGCTACGCCAGTCACGCAGCGTAGATTGGAAAATACCGTCAGTCACGAATGTCTTAGTTCCATTTGCGTAAGGGCCGTTGAAACGACCGATGGAGGCTTGGAGTGACTATGACACGTTAATTTCGAAGTGCCAATCAAGAGGACCACACATGACGCTTGCCCCACTCCTATCCGCCCCGTTTTTTGTACAACTTCACGTTTGTGCCGCCCTATGTGCCATTGTGATCGGCCCGATGGCATTGTGGCGCAAATCCCGTGATCGTTGGCATAAGCGTCTTGGATATACATGGGTGATCGCGATGGCTGTGACGGCAATTTCGTCCTTTGGTATATCCGTGGACCCTATCATTGGCCCGTTCAGCCCGATCCACATCTTGTCCGTCTTTACGATTTGGGGCCTTTGGCAGGGGATTACCGCAGCCCGCCAGCGCAACATTCCAAAGCATCAAGGGAACATGCGCAATCTATACTTCTGGGCATTGGGCGTGGCGGGGTTGTTCACCTTCTTACCCGGGCGCCGGATGAACACAGTCTTCTTTGCAGACGCGCCGATGGTTGGGTTCACAGTGGTCGCCATCCTGATCGGCTCAATGCTGTTGCGGTACGCTTATGTTAATCGCAGAGCGACGCGGGCCTAGGTGCGCTTAAACCAACTTATCGTTTGAAGTGCTGCGTCCAAATTTCAGTTCGTTCCCCGTCACGTTTGTCGTATGCACGCATTGCCTTTGGTAAATCGCCAGTTTCATCTGTCTCTTGATCTGCACCTATGCCTGTTAGGCGCATTGTGTACCACGCGGTTATCCCGCCCTCGGGTGCTTGTGCAAAACGTGGGAAAGTTGGTTCCGGCATCTGATCCTTCGACCAAAGTGATGGAAGGTTTGGCTCAATAACCAGCGCACGTGCAAGGCCGATGACATCAACAACACCACTGCGCAAAACGTCTTCTGCTTGACCACGGGTTTTGAAACCACCCGTCAACATCAAAGGTTTGGATGTAACGGCTCTGGCCAGTTTGGCGAAATCAACAAAATACGGACCGCCCCCCGCCCCGTCAGACGCGGCTTTTGCACCGGGAAAATATGTACCGCCGCTGATGTCGATTATGTCGACAGATGAGATGTCCAATGCTGCAACAACCTCAAGCGCATCATCTTCGCTAAGGCCACCCATCAATTGATCAGAGGAATTCAGCTTTACCGCGATAGCAAAATCAGGCCCAACCGCCGTGCGCGTTGCCTGTATGGATTGCAGCAACAGCTTCATGCGGTTCGCGATTGGTCCACCAAAATCGTCTGTGCGTTTGTTAAACAGTGGTGACAAAAATTGGCTCAGCAGAAAACCGTGTGCGGCATGTATCTGCACACCACCAAACCCCGCAATCTGCGCCAACTTTGCCGTATTGGCAAAGTCCAAGGGAACCTGTTGGATTTCATCCAACGACAACTCCGCACATTTTAGTTCAGGTAGATCTAGGGCACTTGGCCCTTTCGCATCACTAATGGGTGCGTAAGCCAACGCGCCCGCGTGTCCAAGTTGTAGCCAAAGCTGCGCCCCGTCTTTGTTACCTTGCCTAGCTAGTTCGCGAAATTTGGACAGGTCAGATTGTGAATCCAAAACCAAATTTCCGGGCTTTTCAGCGTAGTGGGATGTGGACTGCACCTCGCCAACAATCGACACAGCCAACCCACCTTCGGCCCAGCGCTGATAAAGCCTGTTTTGCTGCGCTGTCGGGTGGCCAGTGCCATCCCCGAGTGAGTCAGACATTGCCGATTTGGCGATCCGGTTTTTCAGGACCACACCACAGGGCAATTCTAGGGGCTGAAATAGTACTTCGTTTTGTTGCATCCGAACGGTCCCACCTAAATTGCGCTTCTTTCAACACATCTATCAAATCTGATGCTGCGGCAACACATTGTGGAAATGGGGCGAAAAGCAAACAGCGCCCGATCCGTTAAGATCAGGCGCTGCTTTTATTTTGCGTTGGCGGGGTGAACCCCGACCTATGTTTAGATGCCAGCGTCGATGATGGCTTTGGCCAAGATTGGGATGGTTTTTGCGTTTAGGCCTGCGATGTTCATGCGGCTGTCGCCAACCATGTAGATGCCTGCATCAACGCGCAGTTTTTCCACCATCTCAGGTGTGGTGCCAAGGCGCGAGAACATGCCGCGGTGCTGTGCAAGGAAGCCAAAGCGATCAGAGCCGGACAGGCGCTGAAGCTCGGCAGCCAAGTCGCTGCGCAGACCCAACATTGAAGTGCGGATGTCTTCGAGTTCTGTCATCCAATCAGCGCGCATTGCGTCGTCGTTCAAGATCATCGTTACGATGCGTGCACCGTGATCTGGCGGAAAGCTAAAGTTCTGACGGTTCAGGAACGCCAAAGTCGCTTGGTTCAAGCCTTTGGCAGATGTGTCTTGGGACACAACCATCAACATGCCTGTACGTTCGCGGTAGATGCCAAAGTTTTTGGAACAGCTGGCTGCGATGATTGTCTCTGGCATGGCTGCGGTCACTGCGCGTGTTGCTGCTGCGTCTTCTTCCAGACCGTCACCAAAACCTTGGTATGCGATATCGATCATCGGAGTTGCGCCCGTTGATTTCAGAACCGCAATCACTTCTTCCCACTGCGCCGCGTTCAGGTTTGCACCTGTCGGGTTGTGGCAGCAGCCGTGAAGCAGAACAACGTCGCCCACTTTGGCTGTTTTCAGATCAGCAATCATGCCGTCGAAATCAACACCGCGTGTTTCATCGTCGAAATAGCGATATGGGACCATGTCCATCTCAAGGTATTTCAGGATGGACAGGTGGTTTGGCCATGTTGGGTTAGACACAAAAACGCGCGCATCTTGGCGGGCCATTTGGATCAATTCAAACGCTTGGCGCACAGCACCTGTTCCGCCCGGCGTTGCCGCAGCAGAAATAGTGTCGCGTGCAACGGCATCGCCCAAAACCAGTTTGATCATCGCATCGCCAAACGCAGGGTCGCCTGCAAGGCCAACATAGGCTTTGCTGTCTTGGTCTTCCCACAGTTTGTGTTCTGCCGTTTTGATCGCACGCATCACAGGCGTCAGGCCCGTTGCATCCTTATAGACGCCAACGCCAAGATCAATTTTGGTCTCACGTGGGTCTGCGCGATATTGCGCCATAAGCGCTAGAATTTTATCAGCAGGTTGCGGTTGTAGTGTTTCGAACATCAGGCTTCTCCAGTTGCCACGGGCACGGTGGGAAACATCCCCCACTCGGTCCAAGATCCATCATATAACGACCACATATCGTGGCCCATACGTTCCAGCGCCAATCCCAATACGGCGGCGGTTACGCCGGACCCGCAGGTGGTGATGATTGGCTTTTTCAGATCAACGCCAGCGATCTCAAAGATTGCGCGGGTTTGATCCGGAGTTTTCATTGTTTTGTCATCGTTCAGCAGATCAGTGAACGGCACGTTGCGTGAATTCGGGATATGGCCCGAACGCAGCCCTTCACGTGGTTCTGGAGCTTCGCCGCGGAACCGTTCAGCGGCGCGGGCGTCAACGATCTGGGAGGTGCCCAATTTGGACGCTGAGGACACTTGGGTCACATCACGTACCATTTGATTTTGGAAACGCACGGTCATGTGACGGTCACGAATGACAGGGGCCAAGTCTTCGACCTCGCGTCCTTCAGCGATCCACTTTGGCAATCCGCCATCAAGCACCGCAATGTTGTTTTGCCCCATAAGACGGAACAACCACCACACGCGCGCAGCTGAGAACAGGCCAGACCCATCATAGACAACAATCTGGTGTCCGTCGCCAACGCCCATCGCGCGCACGCGGGACATGAATTTCTCAATTGGGGGTACCATATGCGGAAGATCGGAGCGGCCATCGCTCACGTCATCAATGTCAAAGAAGCGGGCACCTGGGATGTGAACCGCGTCATATTCTGTGCGACCATCGCGGTCGACACCTGGCAAATAAGTCGACGCATCCAAGATCCGCAAATCCGGATCTTTCATATGCGCGGCAAGCCAGTCAGTTGAAACTAGTGTTTTGGGATCATCAGCCATCAGATTCTCTTCCCTGCGTGAATGCGTCACTGCCTAACGCTATGGGAAGTATGTGGCAAGTCTGTGTGTCCAGGTTGGACTACGAGGCGGCGCCCAACCTGTCCTTAAGCGTAAAGCTTATTTACCGATCATGTTGCGAACAACGCCGACGAGGGCAAGCACTGCGCCACCACCAACACCGCCGCCAACAACCTGGCCAATGATCGCGCCGAAGTCCAAACCAGCAGCGCCGCCAGCGGCCCCTGCCAAATCAGGAGCACCAATTGCGCTAAGGATCGTGCCACCTAGGCCCCCACCAACAACGCCAGCAATAGAGTTGATCAATGTGCCTTGGTTTAAGCTTCCGAGCAATTTACCCGCAGCGTTACCACCAGCAGCACCAGACAAAAGTCCAATAATAAGTTCCATAATATATCCCTCCAGCGGGGGGCTATAATTATTGAATACTCTCAACTCCCCCCAAAGCTAAGTAGCAGTGGGACTTTACGCAGATCACCAAAAGGCAGTCATGGGGAATTTATACCTAAAACAACTCATTTATGGGCGTTTTTCGACAAAAAATGACGCCAAGCAGGGTCAGCCGTGATCTTTCATAAGGCGTGCTTTTTGACGGGACCAATCGCGTTTTGCTTCGGTCGCGCGCTTGTCGTGGTTCTGCTTACCCTTGGCGACGCCAAGTTTAATCTTCGCGAACCCTTTGTGATTAAAGTACATCACGATAGGCACCAAGGTCATACCTTTGCGCTGGGTCGCGTTCCACAAATTCGATAATTCTTTTTTAGAAACCAGCAACTTACGACGGCGGCGTACTTCGTGTTTGAAGGTTTTAGCCCCTTCATATGGCGCGATATAAGAGTTCACCAACCACAGTTCGTTGTTTTCAACCGCGGCATAGCTTTCAGCGATATTTGTGCCACCGATGCGCATGGATTTCACTTCGGACCCCTCAAGGATAACACCACATTCGATGTCATCGTCGATTGCATAATCAAAGCGTGCGCGCCGATTCTCAGCGATCACTTTGTAATTAGGGTCTGATTTCTTATTCTGTACCATCAAAAGGGATGTAGGGCTTACAGCGCAAGGGTGCAAGAGAAGGCAAGCTATCGAAGCTTGTTCCACCGCGCAGACTGTGGAAATATTAGGTAACATTTTTAAAGAGATTATAATTTTCCTTCATGACCTATTTTTTCAAAGTCCTCGCACTTGCCCTTTGTATGGCCGGCTCAACCGCCACAGCACAAAGCGGCACACGCATCCTTGCTATGGGGGATTCATTTTTTGCCACCAATAGCGCCCAAAACAAAGCCATCCCGAATGTCTTGGCCAAAATCCTCAGAGAACCGGTTCGCAATCGCGCTGTTGCCGGTGCTAGGATCATTTACCGGTTGCCCATTTCAGGAAGCCTAGGATTCAAAATAGAGCAACAATACAAACCGGGAACCTGGGATTGGATTGTTATAAATGGTGGCGGCAATGACCTGATGCTGGGCTGTGGGTGCAACAGGTGTGATGCCCGCATGAACAAAATGATTTCGCGTGATGGCACCAAAGGGGAAATCCCACGACTGATCGCAAGGCTGCGCAAAACGAACGCGCGCATTGTCTATTCTGGATACTTCAGAACACCGGGCACAGAATCCCCGATTGAGGGTTGCGGCGACGAAGGCCAAGAATTGGATGCACGCCTGACCCGTATGGCCCAACGCGACAAAGGTGTTTGGTTTGTTTCAATGGCGGATGTCGTGCCACACGGTGACAGATCATTTCATAGGTTTGATATGATACACCCATCGCCCAAGGGCAGTGCCGCGGCGGCAAAGCGGATTGCTAAAGTCATATCAAAACATCGCTGAAATAAAGAATGGCGCCGCAGGGCCACTCAACTTTAGTCGCCTAGTTTCTTGTGAACTTCGTCTAAGTCGATTTCAGCAATCGGCATCTTGTTTGATGGGTCTTGGAAATCATATTTGAACACTTCGAAATCACGCTTAAATATTTCATAGACAAGATGCATCGACAGATCGTCAAAGTAATCTTCGACTGGATGCGCACGTTTTGGTCCGTGCCCTTCGCTTTCGTTAAAGCGCGGGATCGCTTCAAGGTCCACAGCATGTGGCGTTTTGATGTTGGACAGAACATCCGCCATGCCTTCATTGAACTTTTCCGTCCAAATAATTTTATCATACTGGCCACCATTCACGATGAACGTGCTGACGTGTCCGGACATTGCTGACCAGTGAATGTCCGGGTCCATTGGACGGCGGAACCGAATGGTATCACGTGCAAACAATAGGAAACGGCGGAAGGATTGGATTTGGTCAAACTCTTGTTTACCATCATCACCACCAACTTCGATGCCATATTTTTGGATCAACAGCGGAACAAGGTTACCGCGATACCGCTTGCCGTTGCGCTGAATGCCGCAGATCTTGTCAAAGAAAGAAGACAAGATGCGTGTGTATGGGTTGCGCACACAGGTAAAGGAATACGACTCATGTGACTGCACATTTTTCGTAATCGGACCCTGACTGTGTTCAAGCGCCCATTTGTGCATGCCACCTTTGGCATCATGGATATCCCCGTCAAAGAATTCACCCTGATCTGAATAATACATGATCTGACCGATCGTAGAGCAGGCGCACTTAGGTACGACCGATAAACAAGACTTTCAGTTTCTGTCATCCAAGTTCCGGGAAAACCCATATTATTCGTCCTCGTCTTATTAAGTGCTGTTGTATCGGCAACAGTTTTCGCAACTACAAGAAAACCGATTAAACACTATTTAATCAAATGCCCATCACCTTTAACAACGTAAACAATGATGCGCAAAGGGGCAGTTCGTTTCCTAAATGGCAAAAATCGCCTACATACTATTATGTCACAAAGATCCTGAGGCTATTATCAAGCAGGCTCAGCGGTTAACTGCGACTGGTGATTACATATCGATCCATTTCGATGCGAGCGCGAATCCCAAATCCTTTGAGCAAATCAAATCAGCTTTGGCTGAAAACGATAACGTCACATATGCCCACAAACGCATTCGATGCGGTTGGGGCGAATGGTCCTTGGTCGAAGCCACGCTTTATGCCGTTGAATCCGCAGTCGAAGCATTTCCACGTGCAACGCATTTTTATATGTTATCAGGCGATTGCATGCCGATTAAGTCGGCTGAATACATCCACAGCTTTCTTGATGATAACGACGCAGACTTTATCGAGAGCTTTGATTATTTCGAAAGCGACTGGATCAAGACAGGCATGAAAGAAGAGCGGCTGATCTATCGCCATTTCTTTAACGAGCGCACCCAACAATGGCTTTTCAACACCAGTTTTCGCCTTCAACAACGTTTTGGCCTGACCCGCAAAATTCCCCACGACATTCAGGTTCAGATTGGCAGTCAGTGGTGGTGCCTACGCAGGCGTACCGTTAAATGGGTTCTAGATTTCACCCGTCAGCGCAAAGACGTCATGCGATTTTTCCGAACCACGTGGATTCCGGACGAGACATTCTTCCAAACCATCGTACGCCATGTTGTGCCAGAGACCGAAATCCGCACCCGGACGCTGACGTTCTTGCTGTTCTCAGACTACGGGATGCCCATTACGTTTTATGACGATCACTATGATTTGCTACTGTCTCAAGATTTCATCTTTGCGCGCAAAATCAGCCCCGAAGCCGACAACCTGAAACGTCGCCTTGGCCTGTTGTACGCTGCAGACGGTGTACGGTTTGATATTTCGAACGAAGGCTGGGGACTGTTCAAATTTCTATCGGGACGTGGCCGTATTGGTCGACGGTTCTCGACCCGCTTTTGGGAAACCGAAAGTACATTGGGGCGTGAACGCGAACTGCTTATATTGGTGTGCAAAAAATGGCACGTGGCCAAGCGGGTTCTTGAACGCATCCGCCAAGTGACCAATGTGCCAGCCATAGAATATCTGTTCAGCGAAGAAAGCACGCAACTTCCAGACTTAGGCGGCATTCAAAAGACGTTAGGCAAACGCCACCGTCACCGCCGCGCTTTGATGCGGATGCTGTTCGATTACTATGAGACCGATCGCTTGGTCGTCTGCATGGACCCTGGTGATTTGGACCTGTTGCAGGACTTTGAAAGCGACCGCTCAAATACGCGCGTGCTGGAAATCCATTGCGAATTTTCCGAAGAATATATGATTGGCCACGCGATGCGGGTCGGATTAGCAGGGGATCATACGTCAAACGAAACGTTTGCACGTTTATTGCCTACAATTCGCAATGACATGAATTTCGAAAGCGATGCACTGCGCGACGCAGGATTTGAAAATCTGCATCGCATGCGTGAGTCATCCAGCATTGAAGAGAACACCGCTGAGTTGGCGGATTTCTTGTCTATTCCAGAAGACGATGCACGAAAAATTGTCGAAGCAGATTACATCTTCTCCGACTAATCTTTGCCTACTTAGCGCGCCATGAATTCAGCCAGCCCTTTAGACGGCCATGGCCACCCTCAACCGCATCACCTGCGGCTTCCCAGTTGTCTTGAATTTCCTCAAGTGTGGGATCGATCCGCGCCATGCGGAAACGACGCCAGCGCACAAAGATGAAATAGCTGACGGCAGCGAACAGCGTCAAAATCAGGATGTTCAGGATCGGCCAGCCCTTGGACGCATTCGGCCCATCGACCACTTTCACAGAAATCGCATTTGGGAAGATCGACAGAAATTCATTGCGCCAGCCATAGTGTTTGATCATCGCATACTGCGGTGCCTCAGCCGCTGATTTCAGATCGCTGGCTTCGGCTTGCAGGTTCGTTGTGTCGAACTTGAAATACGGCGGCCAACCCCAACCTGTATCCTCATTGCGGTACACCATCACATCGCCGCTTTTCGCCAGCTTGGTTTGGATAAAGAAGATATCGCGGTTCACAGCCGTGCCCGCATTGCCCGTATCGGCAGAGGCCCAAAAGATCGAGTTCTCACCGAAATCAATCCGCTTCTCATAGGTATCGGTAATCCGCACGATGTCCTTTTGGGGCAGCGTGTAATGAAAGAACGCCGCAACAAACGTCCAGAATGTGATGATCAGGAACCACTTGATATAGGTCATGTCTGTGCCCCCTTAGGCAAAATTCGTAAGATAAATGATGACGGCAACCAGCACCGTCGGAATGATATAAACGCCCAAGATCAGTTTACGACGCACAGAGCCATCGTATTCTTCAAGGCCCTCTCGAATGTAGTCATCGCGATCACCGCCCTTTGCGGCATCGTCCATCTGCTCAAGGTTCCACTGCGCCTTCAGCTTTCCACGGCGCACAGCGCGGGAATAGAACGACAGGCACACATAAACGATCGTCAATACGATAAAGCCCATAACCAACAGGCGTGCGAGTGCAAACATCTAACGTCTCCTAACAGCGCCCCAAGGGCCAACACGTGCGATCAAATCTTCCTTCGCTTGATCGGTGTCCATTTCCATACTGGCCTCATGGCCAAACAGTGCAGCACGCGCACCCGCCTTGTCCACTTGGTACTCGCGCTCAAGGAAACGCGCAACATAGTCTTTTTTCGTCTCGGGCCAGCCTGCGTAAGTGGTGTAAAACAGCTCCTTGTGGCAGATGAACAACTGGCGAATGTCGGCCATGCACAATTGCGCCAGCAACATATTCACCAATCCGCTGTCGCCATGTTCCGCCGCCCGCAGCGTATAAAAATACGCAGGGTGATCGGACGTGATTGTGGGCCACGCGCCCCCATGTTCGGCCCATGCCACCAGCTTGCTCAGGGCGGTATAACTCTCTGGCAAAAGATGCGCGTTTTCGCGGGCCAGACGGCGCATATCGCGGCGGCTGGTTTGGCTTAGATCGATGCCCTGATCCGCAATCGTGTCGATCAGGATAAAATCCATCTTTTGTTTCAGGATCGCAGCGCCATCAACGCCCCGCGCCTTCACAACGGGTTCGACCAGATCGTTGTACTCAAGAAACTTGGCGATGTGATTGCGTTGCTCAAGATCGAACACATATTTAATTGGCAGATCGCGTAATGCCTCTTTGGGACCAGATGAAATCACCGCAGGATGATCAAGGCTTTGGAAAATATACACCCCGCCAAAATGCGCGGTCCAAAAGTTACCTTGCTTGAATTCCATCGTGTTTAGGCGCACCGGATTGCGCCGCACGTCGCCGGTTTCATTCGCCAGCGTAATCATGTCTGCAATCAACACATCATCGAACCACGCATCCTCGGCCTGCAAGAACGTATCGACCTTTTTGGCCAAAACGTTCGCGGATTGGACGGTGCCCATGGTCGTGTCCGCCTCTACCGTCACGGCGCGAATGTCGAACAGGCGCGCAGGTTTGGTGACGGCGTAGACCGAATTCACCAACTCCCCCGCCACCGCGTCGCGGGCGGTGAGGGCGAACAACTGCGCCTCGTTATCGTCAAAGAATTTGCGCAGGATTGTATGAGAGGTTGAGAATTTCGCGTTCAACAACGGGCTGCGTCTTTGTTCGGTGGAGAGCAGGATAAACTGACGGTTGACGCCTGCTTGGTTCAGGTATGCTGGATCATTTAACTCCTCCCCGATCTCAGGCGCAAAGCCGGAAATATCGATGTGGAAATCGGTGAGTTTTGTGGTCTTTCCGGTGAGGTGTTTGAGCGCACGATTGTAGCGCTCGACCAAAGCGGGCGAGGAGACATGGAACAAGTTGCCAAACATGAGGCCGCGTTGGATGAGGCGTTTCATAAGGGGTCACCGAAACACTCACTTGGCAACTCGTTCATATCACCTTGTTCATCCAATCGTTTTATCGGCAAGTTATCAAAGAAAGCAAATTTGGCTAAATATGGGACAAGTTTTTTTCCGGGTTCTGATAGCGAATTATAGAAAATAATTATCAGTTCATCATCTGAGAAAAGTGCACGAAAAAGCCTGCGGTGTACCAAAGTCGAATGGGCAGATTCATCAATCGCTCTAAGTGAGTTATGTAAAAATCGAAGATAGTGGCCTAGTAGAGAAGTATTTTTCGAAAATACCTCCGGATAATTCAAACGAGCACTTTTGCGGGAACCATAGCCGAATGGCCTTAGTTCGGCTTCAAAATGCGAGAAACACCGCCGCCCAGCATGTGTTATATGTTCTTTCGCTCGTATTTCCATCGAGTTAACAATGGAATTGTGTGTAGAAACTAGTTCAAAAAACAAGTTCTCAAACCTCTGTTGATCAAGGTGATCATTGGTTTTCTCATAAGCTTGTCTAGATAATTTGATTTCTTTTCGTTGTTCGGCTAGCTCATTCGATTGCAAAACAACGGTAACGATTATCCAAATAAATGCGAGCGTTCCTGCAAACCCTGCCAAAGTATCGCCAATTTCATTGGGAGAAGCCGAAAAAAGATAAATCCACTTGCTTGGGCCATCTAAAAAGAATCCTGACACTGGAAAAAACATCGCAACTATGAATGACAATATTACGGTCGCCGTTATAGAAACGCCGAATTGGACTGCTGTTGCGGCAGTAAGAAATCTACGCTTCAACCTTCGAGGGAAATGCAGATATGACGGTTTTTTAACTTTTGAAAACCTCACCCCTCGCCCCCCAAATACCGCTTCTTCGCCTCTTCATTCCGTCCAAAGTCGCGCACCATATTGTCGATCGCCACCTCGTCCGACTTATCCGCATAGCGGAACTCGGAATCCGCGTAGCGGTTGATCTCTTGCACGACCATGTCCACCGTGATCGGTTGGCGCAGCTCGGATATCATCCCCTTCTTCGTGTCATAGTCTTTGAACAGGAACAGATCGGGTTCTTCCATCCATTCATCGGGCAATTCAAAATCCATCGCCCGCACTTTAACCGCGTCGGTGATGTTCTTGATCGCGCGGCCTGTGAACCGGTCATCCGCCTCCTGAATGCCCTTTAGGTAGGTGCCCAGTTTCGCAATCGTGTCAAAGCCGCCGATCTGTTCAGATACTTCATCGAACACTTTAATCAGCCCCTCCTCGTGTGGTCGCGCGTGCCCCTCGAACGACGCGGCGACGGCGGTTTTGATTTCCTGTGCGCTGAACACATCATGCGCGCCAGTCAGGATATCGTGGTTCTTGCCCATCAGCAGGTAAAGGATATCGATGTAGTCTTCGCGCGTCTGTGGCCCGTCGACCAAGAACCGCGCTCCGGCCCGTTGGCGCAAGGCATCATCGACGTTTTCGGGGTAGTTCGAGAACATGCCAAACGTGCAATTGCCGCGCACAACGGTGTTGGCTCCCGCAAAACTTTCCATCAGCACAGCGGTGATTTCAAGCTGGCCTGCCGATGATTGTCTGTCGCCACGTTTGCCCGCCAGTTGGTCGATGTCGTCGATGGTGCCAAAGCCGATAACGGATGGATCAAGCACGTTGTTGATAAAGGCCTTGGCGTTTTGGCCCGACTTGCCCTGATAGCTGTCGATGTTGTCGGTGCTTAGGTTTTGATAGCGGAAGGGGTAGCCCGCGGTGGCGCAATAGTCATGCACCATCCCCGCCATCATCTGGATCAGCGTGGTCTTGCCCGTCCCCGGTTTGCCGTCGCCCATAAAGGTAAAGATAAAGCCACCAAGTTCGGCGAAAGGGTTCAGCTTGCGATCAAAGTCATAGGCCATCAGCATCTTGGACAGCTTCATCGCTTGGTACTTGGCGATGTGGTTGCCGACCACCTCATTGGGCTTTTTGAACGCCATGGTGAGGGTTGTGGATTTGGCTTTGGACGCGGGAGAGAAACCAGCCACCGCGAAATCATCCGCCTCAACGCGCCATTTGGTATTGGTGAACGGCTCAAGGCGCGGGGCGGATTGGGCACGCAGCGCGACCTTCTCCATCAGCGCCTCGGCAAAGCCGGTGACAGTGGCGACAAGGCGGGGATCGTCCTGCGCATGTTTGGCAATATCTTGATCCAGCTCCCACAAGGCACCGTGCAATGCGGCTTGGCCATTGTCGGTCAATATCTCCTCCACATCGCCCAACTCAACCGATGCTTCTGAGGCATGGGAAGACAGCAAATAAGAGGTCGCATTGCCAAAGACATAGAGACTAATCAGGGCTTCTGCCGCCAACAGCTCAGAAAACTCGGCCTTGCGATTGCTGGCCAACGACCCTTCCAAATTCGCGCGTTTCAAATCACCCAAACCAGACATCTCGGCATAATTCTCAGCCACCGCCAACGCGATAGACAAGGCACGGCGCACGGCGTTCATAACGGTCGCCTGCAGTGGTGAAATCAGCGCATCGCCCGCATCAGCCCCCTCAATCCGCGCCATCAATTGCACAGATCCAGACGCCGCAGTACGGCGCGTCACCAACCCCGGTGTGGTTGAACGAAACCGACGTCGGGTGCCAATTCCAGATGATTTCTCAACGGCCGCTTCAACAGCCGCCATACCAATACGCGGCGCGTGATCAAACCCCTGCAACATGGCCAAAGCCATCGCATAATGCTTAACAATATCGCCCTCAATAAGCTCCATTTGATCTGACGTCTGGCTCATCGCATTGGCTCCTTCAAAATATCTTCATCTTACAAAATAAACTCCCCCCGGAGGGTCGATCACATCCCGCGCAACCTCAATATCGCAGCACACGTCCCTGAGGGCTGACCACAAATTGACGCACTGATGCAAACCCCGGTGGGTCCATCTCTTCCAACACCTGATAGGGGCGCTGCGGTAAAATTATGCTGCGCTCCATACGTGTCGCGCCCATCTCAGCCCCGCGACCCGTGAAGGGATCAAGTGCAAAGACCTCACGCTCTACGGTCGAAAACCAACCGTCACGTTCTTCAATCACCCGTTCGCTTTGCAGCTGTTCTTCGGTCCAGACCAGCGCCCAATCTTGACCCTCGGGTGCACGCGCCTCCGACAGAACTTGCGACAAAGGCCCCGGCTGTTTCGTATAGGCATTCGAATACATCGGCCCCACATGAAAGCGGCGCAAACTCTTTGGGTGTAGATCATCGAAATCTTCGTCAAAACCTTTGGCAATCGTCACCAACTTTAACCCACCCAAGGCCTGTGCAATCAAATGGGCCTGCACCTCTGGCCAACGCCGTTGATCTTTAGGCAAGGCGACCTTCCCACTGTCTTCTAGCTCCATCATATAGATCACCGGCAGGTTGAACTGGCTGTCATAAACGGCCCAATGCAGCAAAAATTTGCGGCGATCGCCTACATTTTCAAGCCATGTGACTTCAGGATCATTACGCGCCCAAAACAGATCACCTTTTAAAAGTTCTTCGTAATACAGCCTCTGTGACAACGCGAATTGCAACTTGGTTGGCACCTTGCGTTCGCCCAAGATCACACCGACCATTTCAGACTTCAGCTGATCCTCCGGCGGCATTTGATCTAAATGACGCGCTGCTTGTTGCGCATCATTGGCCATCGTTATGACCTCTTCCGCCACAGGAAAACCACTGTAACGCTCGTCAATATCGAGGGTTCCAAAATGCCGGCCGGTGTCGCGGCCAACCAGCAGATATTTGTAGCTAAGCGCGCGGAAGGTGAAGGTGAGCGCTGAGGCATAGCGCGTCAGGATTTTCACTTCGTCACGGCGCAACTGGCCTTCTGCTTCCATCACGCCAGCGACGCGGACCATGTGGGCCATGATGCCTTCGAACTTGCGGAAATAGCGACGCGACGCGAATAGGTCGGTGAGGCTTGCGTTTTGGCTATCCACGTTCGAACCACATCTCTAGAATCTTAAGCGGTGCAGCAATTAATAAAAAGGTGACACCCAAGGTAAAGAAAGCCAAAAGAGGTTGGCCAAGTTCATAGAGCGCAAAAGCACCAATTCGGTTAATCCATTCAATAGACGAATCTATTAGTTTAGTGGCGAAAAGGATCATTGATCCGCTCAATACAAATGCCAACCCGATCCAATAGAATAATTTTCCGATGTACAAAACTTACCCGCCATACTGATTGCTATCATGCTTCTCGATGATCTTCGCGAAACGACGGGCAAAGCGTTCGTCTGCTTTCGCCTTCTGCTCTAGCACATCACGGGCAAAGACCATGTGGTCCTCGTGCGCTTCCATCATCTCGGCCATCCGTTTGTTGGTCGCGGCACCGATGCCAGCCATCGCCGCCTGCGCCTCTTGATCCGTTTGCACGCCGATCTCATTAATCCGGTGCGCGACGTCTTGTTGTTGCGCGGTTTTCAGAGATTTGGTTAGCGCGTCATACAGGACCACACGTTGTTTGGTGTCTGTTTGCAGCTTGTTGATCAGCACCATTTGCGTCGCCGCCTGGTTCTGTAATGAATCGATCCACGTCTTGCCTTTTTCGATGTAACGCTCAAGCGTTTGAGAGTTAGCCAGCTTAACCTGTTCGTCTTGAACCATACCATTGTAGTCGCTGTTCAACGCGGCCAATTCAGTCTCTAACTTGGTGCGTTTCGCGGCATCTTGTTCCGAGGCAATCTTGTTCTCGACCGTGATAATCTTTGGATCCATCGCCTGAATGCTCGCCTGCAACGTGGTCAATTCTTGCACCACGGCTTCGCGTTCATCCAGCGTAGATGTCAGGTTGCTTTCAACCTTCACCTTTTGATCCTCCAACATCGCCAACTGCCCTGTGAGCAATTGAACAATCACGTCTGATTTTGAAATCAGGTCCTGCAATTTGTCGTCGATCGAGGCAGAGCGCACACGCTCTTGGCGCATGCTGTCTGATTTCGCGCCAGCAAAGATACCGACAAAACTTTCCCAACCGGTCTTGTTGCGCATCTCGTCAAAGTCTTTGGAGAAGCCGGATGTCACATCATCGAGGCCCATAATCAGCTCGGCGATATTGGCATTCATCACGTCGGTGTGCGCGTGCACGTCTTCAAGGGATGCGTTTTCGATGTCGATCATGGCATCATCGCCAACCTTCAATTTTTCGCGGGCGGTTTCGATCCGGCCCGTCAGTTCAGCGATTTTGGTTTGAGCCTCAGCCACTTGTGATTGCGATTCCCGCACCTGCGCGTCAAAATTTGCCATTAAAGTCTCCGATCTTTGAAAAGCTTAAAAATGATATAGGCAATGTAATGCCCATTTACATTACCCAACCCTAGATTTCATTCACACTGTTGCAAAATTAATGTGGCATTGAAAGGGCTGTGGCTTATTCCGCTGTCAGAACTGACAAAATGTCACCGTCTGGATCAGCCAACGCATCGATCACATCGAAATGGTGCTTGCCCTGCGCCACAACCTGATCGCATTGCCACGCGTCCGCCAACCACATTGCCTGATCAAGGAAAGCAGGTCGCTCATCGCTGCCGACCCAAACCGTTACTTTGGTTTGAGGGGCTGGTTGCAACATCGGGCTTTCTGCACGCGCCATACCTGCGTCCATTTGAAAGTCTGCATTCATGTCCGTTTGGCACAACGGCTCCAAATCACTGAGGGGCGAAATAGGCACCACATGCTGCACCCGATCCATCACTGCTGCGGGCAACATTCCCGGTGCCACCATCCGCGCCACCAGATGCCCACCAGCGGAATGCCCCGCTAAACTGATCGGCCGCTGTGTGCGTCCTGCAATATGCTGAACCGCCTGCGCAATTTGTTGGGTGATCGTTGCGATCCCAACCTGTGGGCACAGATCATAAGACGGCATCGCAACCGCCCACCCCCGCGCCAGCGCGCCCTTGGCAAGGAACGACCAACTGTCGCGATCAAACATCCGCCAATAGCCACCATGCACAAAGATCAGCGTTCCCTTAGCCGGCTGTTCCGGTTGGAAAAAATCATAGGCCTGACGTGGTGAGGGGCCATAAGGAATGCCCAGTTCAGCGCGTTCCCCTAACGCCTCTCGAAGTGCCTTTGACGCGGCATCCCAGCGTGGTGGGTACAGTGCCGCCCCCCCGATATATGCACCGTTCGCGTATGCGTCACTTAGATCGGCCATAGCACCCTCATCAATTCGTCTGGACAAGCGCCACAATAGTTGCTTTCCCTGTTCACGCAATCTCTGGAGAACACGAAATGCTGGAAACGACAACGAACCTGAAGACAATGCTAAGCGATCCTACCCTGCTTGAGACCCGCGCCTATGTCGGTGGCGAGTGGATTGATGGAGATAAAGGCACGTTTGACGTAACCAATCCAGCACGTGGTGACGTGGTTGCCCAAGTTGCTGACCTAAGCCGCGAACAAGTTGGCGTTGCCATTGCCAAAGCAGAAGTCGCGCAAAAGGAATGGGCCAAATGGTCCGCCAAAGAACGCAGCGCAGTTATGCGCAAGTGGTTCAATCTGATGATGGAAAACCAAGACGACCTTGGCATTATCCTGACAGCGGAAATGGGCAAACCATTGGCAGAAGCCAAAGGCGAAATCGCATACGGCGCATCGTTTATTGAGTTTTTTGCTGAAGAGGCAAAACGCATTTACGGCGAAACCATCCCTGGCCACCAGCGTGACAAACGCATTACAGTTTTGAAGCAACCAATCGGCGTTGCTGCATCCATCACACCGTGGAATTTCCCGAATGCAATGATCACGCGCAAGGCTGCCCCAGCACTTGCCGCAGGTTGCGCATTCATTGCGCGCCCTGCCGAGTTAACACCGCTTTCTGCCACCGCGATTGCGGTGCTTGCAGAGCGTGCTGGCATACCTTCCGGTGTGTTCCAAGTGGTCACAACGTCTGATGCGCCAAGCACAGGACAAGAGTTTTGCGAAAATCCGATTGTACGGAAATTGACCTTTACAGGGTCTACTGGAGTAGGCCGCATCCTTTTGGCCCAAGCCTCACAACAGGTAATGAAATGCTCAATGGAATTGGGCGGTAACGCACCTTTCATCGTATTCGATGACGCGGACTTAGACGCGGCAGTTGAGGGCGCAATGATGTGCAAATTCCGCAACGCCGGTCAGACCTGCGTCTGCGCAAACCGCATCTATGTTCAGTCCGGCGTTTACGACGCATTCGCTGCGAAACTTAAGGTCGCGGTTGAAGCCTTGAACGTTGGCGATGGCTTTGACGCGGCCGTCACGACTGGCCCGATGATCACCCCAAATGCGGTGTCAAAGGTGCAAGAACACCTTGATGATATCCTTGCCAATGGCGGCGCAGTTTTGACCGGTGGTGCAGCCCATGAATACGGCGGCAGCTTCTATCAGCCAACTGTTGTGACTGGCGTTACCCAAGACATGAAGGTCGCCCAAGAAGAGACATTTGGCCCTCTCGCGCCCCTGTTCAAATTCGACGACGTGGACGATGTCATCGCGATGGCCAACGACACGATCTTTGGTCTGGCCGCGTATTTCTACGCTTCTGATCTAAGCCGCGTTTACAAGGTAGCCGAAGAATTGGAATACGGGATTGTCGGTGTGAACACTGGCATCATCTCAACCGAAGTTGCGCCATTTGGTGGGATCAAACAATCTGGTTTGGGTCGCGAAGGCAGCCATCACGGCATCGAAGAATTCATGGAAATGAAATACATCTGCATGTCAGTGTAACGTATTTCCCAACGGCAAAACGTAAAAAGGCCCGCTGGTTTCAGCGGGCCTTTCGTTTGATCAGTTGACGGTTTTGGCGTCGACCACATCCGTTGCAATCACGTTCTGGCTGGCGATCTGAATGCGCCGTGGTTTCAGCGCTTCGGGCACTTCACGCGTCAGGTCAATGTGCAGCATTCCATCGGCGTGGCTGGCCCCCGTGACCCGAACATGGTCGGCCAAATGGAACCGCCGTTCAAACGCCCGTGTGGCAATACCACGATGGAGGTATTTTTTATCCTCATTTTCGTCAGCTTTTTTGGCCGTAACAATCAGGGAATTTTCCCGCACTTCAACATTCAAATCCGGCTCTGAGAACCCAGCCACCGCGATAGATATGCGATACGCGTCGTCATCCGTTTTTTCGATGTTATAGGGTGGGTAACTGTTTTGGGGTGCATCGTTCGTCAGCACGCGATCCATCATATCAGCGATTTGGTCAAAGCCAACAGTGGCGCGGTGCAGCGGTGCAAAATCAAAAGTACGCATAGTTTAGTATCCTCACAGATGAGCGATTTCATGTCAGACCCTCCTGTTGCGGACGGGCCCAGATTAATATCTGGGCCCAATATTAGGCGTTCCGATAACATCAATGTGGGGAGGATTTTTGTGGGTTCAAGACCCACTGAGTTTGATAAATTTCGCACCCGTATCATTGCGCGTCTTGCCAACACCAATGCGACGTACCTTTGGCGAGGCCGTGACAGAGGGCGTGTATGACGTCGAACGAAGTTCCGATTTTAGGTCCGCAATTAATGGCGGCAGATACATCCCAAGGGCAACCTTCTTACCGTTGATCGTGGTCATCCCAGAGACCACAGAGACCACGCGCCCCCGACCATTGAGGTGGGAAAACACTGGCGCACCTGAGGATCCGTAGGTCACGTCACAGTCGAAGATCAGCACGTTGTTTTGGCGATCCATCATCTGGCATTCACGCTGTCGCGACTGCGCATCGGCGCGCCCGCGCCCATAGGACACCACGCTAACAGGTCCATTTTTGACCACATCCGTATGTAGCGCGAAGGGATCCATCTCGGAAAACGGGATTGGTCTGCTCAGCTTCAATAACGCTACATCATGGCTGACGTTCTTCGCTGAAAGCGGCTCCATCGGTGCGTAACCGTTGTGGGCAGCCACGCCGACAATACGGCGCTCTGCAGCTGATTTGCCTTCGCGCAGACCTGCACGGAAAATGAAATCCTTAGGCGCATAAGCCACGCCTGTGGTACGATCATAAACACAGTGCGCTGCTGTCAAAACCAAATCTGGGGCGATCAATGTGCCCGAACAAAACCCACTGTTGGCGATGTCGAGACGACCAACAGCTTGCCAACCACGCGCCTCATTTTGGGTTTCTAGTTTCTTTAGATTGGTGCTGTCTGCCTGTGCAAAACCTGCGCTTAGACATAGTAAATATGTAATCAAAAATTTCTTCATGGCTTGATAAATTTCGCGCCTGTATCACGACGCACCCCATTTACTAGAACTCTTTCGCCGTCTTTCTGGGCAACCAATTCCGCACGCAATCGTGCAAGTGGTGCACCAAGAGCTGTGCCCAATGAAACCTTTTCACCGTCCACTTCAGCCTTGGCTGAGACCACAGAAACGATATGCGCCTTCCCATCTTTAAAAGTGAAAATAGGTGCGCCTGATGATCCAAAATCAACCGAACAAGACGTTACAAGAACGCCTTCCTGGCGCGCCAAAACAACACAGACCTCTTGAAGTGAGGGGGCTTCAGCGCGGTCTTTTGCATAACTGACAACGCCAACTTGATCACCTTTACGCGGACGTGCGGCAGTGCCAAACGGTTTTACAGCGTTGTTGCGAATGGGCTGGTCCAGCTCAAGTAATGCGAGGTCATAGTGCACCCGCTTGGACGAAACATCGCCACCGAATTCATAGTCTGGATGCACAACGGCACGGCGAATACCGCGATAGGCCGACGCGCGACCGTTGCGCCAGCCAGCCAGAAATTCAACGGTTTTGTGATCAATACGTTCGTTCGTCGACTTATCAAACAGGCAGTGCGCGGCTGTCAAAACCAGGTTCGGAGCAATCAATGCACCCGTACAAAATCCGGTCCCACCAATATCCAAACGCCCCACAGCTTGCCACGCGCGACCATCATCGCCCGTGTTTAAACGACGTAGCCGTGCATCCTGCGCAAAAGCAGCAGAGGCCACAACCAGGGCCATAATTGATAAAGACATCCAACGACGCACAGCAACGATCCTAATAGTTACCCTGACCGGATATCGGTCAGTTGCGGCAGAATTAGGGCATCTAAACAGATTCAACGTAAGATTGGAACCTGCGGCTCAGCGGCTTCAGAACGATCCAATGCTGGCGGACGTGGTCCACCAGTCGCCCAATCCAACAGCTCGACTGTGTGCACAATCGGAATGCCGCTGGCTGACCCAATTTGCATCATGCAACCGATGTTGCCTGCGGCGATAATATCGGGATTTTTTGCCTCAATACTGCGTACTTTTCGATCTCTCAATTGCTTGGAAATTTCAGGCTGCATCAAATTGTAGGTCCCTGCAGAGCCACAACACAGGTGTGGATCGCTAGGTTCAACCACCTTGAACCCCACCCTCTTCAGCAGATCCTTGGGAAAGGTTTTGATCTGTTGGCCATGCTGCAACGAACAGGCTGCATGATAGGCGATTGTCAGCTCTTGGTCCGCACCTGTCGGCAAATCTAGGTCCATTAGAACTTCACTCACATCCTTAGCAATTCCAGCCACGCGCGCGGCGTCGGCCGCCAATGGATCATTGCGGAACATGTGACCGTAATCTTTGACCGTAGTGCCACAACCTGATGTGTTGATCACAATCGCGTCCAATCCGTCGCCATCCATTTCAGCGGCCCATGCGCGAATATTCTTGCCCGCAGCTCCGTGGCTTTCCGCCGTTTTGCCCATGTGGTGGGTCAAGGCACCACAGCACCCTGCACCCTCAGCCACTACGACTTCACAGCCAAGACGTGTCAGCAAACGTATGGTCGCATCATTGATATCTGTGTTCAGCGCCTTTTGCGCACAGCCCGTCATCAGCGCGACCCGTTTCTTACGTGCCACTTTGGGCGTAAAGGTTTGCGGGTCGTCATTGCGGCTGACAGGTGGGATGATTTTCGGGGCCATTTCCAGCATCGCACGCAACCGCGCATCTGGCATAAAGCGTGCGAAGGGACGCCCAATCTTAGCACCCAGTAGCGCAATCCGGAACCGCATTGGATAGGGTAAAATACGTGACAGAACCCAACGCAAAAGGCGATCAGACATCGGGCGTTTATATTTCTGTTCGATATAGTCACGCGCATGATCGACAAGGTGCATATAGTGCACGCCAGACGGACAGGTCGACATACAGGCCAAGCAACTTAGGCAACGATCAATGTGCTTTACTGTCTTTTCGTCAGGCACGCGCTCGTTCTCAAGCATGTCCTTGATCAGATAAATGCGGCCACGCGGGCTGTCCAATTCATCACCCAGTATCTGATAGGTCGGGCAAGTGGCGGTACAAAATCCGCAGTGAACGCAATTGCGCAAAATCTGGTTGGACCGCTCAATCGCAGGATCCTTAAGTTGCTCTGGTGTAAACATCGTTTGCATCTGTCGAAATCCTTAAAAAGTCATCATCCAGGCAGAGGCAAGCCCGAACCACGGAACCGTTGTTGCCAACGCTCCAATTATTGCCGTCCAGCGGCGTATTAGCGGGCGATTATCAAGTTGGCGAAATCGCTGCGCCAAGAAAACAATTACCGCGATC
The DNA here is from genome assembly GCA_028825475.1 of Ascidiaceihabitans sp. Taxonomy (GTDB): domain Bacteria; phylum Pseudomonadota; class Alphaproteobacteria; order Rhodobacterales; family Rhodobacteraceae; genus Ascidiaceihabitans. The sequence continues at coordinate 102,725 of JAPKAB010000005.1, forward strand.
CACGCCAGCCAAATGAATCCAATCCCTGCCAAGGTGTAAAAGGCGTCCTGCCCCCACCCACCTGACAGGTAACGCAAAGAGGCGCTCATTCCTGTCGAGCCAACGACCAAACAAACCAATCCAATGGATCGACGTTTTGATGGAGCCAGCCGTAAAAGCAGCAGAAAGGCCAATGGCCCCGCGACGAACACCGCCAAAAATATGATCACCAAAGGTGTCATTACGCGGTCATCAATCTTGCGTTCAAAATGCCCCGCGGATCAAACCGCTGACGCAGTCCTGCTGACAATGCGGCAACGCCTACTGTTTCCGGTTGGAAACGTGGTTGCCCTGTCCCGCGCACCAAGGTGGCATGGCCCGAGATGCCTGACAATTTGGCGCGCACATCACTCCCTTGTTCAGTACGCACCCAGACCAATCCACCCGCCCAATCAAATTGCGCCTCCAGCGGATCAATTGCTGCGACAACGGCTGGACCATCTGAGGGTTTTACCGAAATGCGCCAAACATCCCCATCTTTGCCATGGAAGTTTTCAACATCGCGCACAGCAGCCCATGCATCATCGGCATTTTCTATTACCGTGATCTCGCCGCCAAACTTTGCCAGTGCTTCACGCAATTGCGCGGTGCGATAGCTGACAGAATCTGTGAACCCCTCAACGCGGATCATCGTTACGCCTGTGTCGTCATTGGGCAGATGCGCAGCACCGCTGACATCATATGGAGACCCAAGCGCTGCAGCCATCGCGCCAACCGCATCATTCATATCCAATCCGTGCACGCACAACGTTGCCTCGGCTTCGGGCATCGGCAGCACCTTTAGGGACACTTCACTTAGAACCCCCAGTGTTCCCCAACTGCCCGACATCAGCTTGACCAAATCATAACCGGTCACGTTCTTCATCACGCGCCCACCGTTTTTCACGATGGTACCCTGCCCGTCTACAAACCGAACGCCCAAGGTAAAATCACGCGCGGCACCCACTTGGATACGACGCGGGCCACTGATGTTACCCGCAACAATACCACCGATTGTCGGTTCGCCCTTTAGACCCAGCAGACCGCGATAATCCATCGGCTCAAACGCCAAACGCTGCCGTTCACCCGCCAATGTGGTTTCGATTTCAGACAGTTCTGTTCCCGCCTTAACCACAACCGTCAATGCGCCCGGTTCATACAGATCAATCCCCGTCAGACCGCTTGTATTCAGCACATCGCCATCAACGCCAACACCGCGTGTTCCGCCACCTTTGATCGCTATGGGGCCTTTGGCTTGGGACACGCATTCGGACAGTTCTTGTTCACTTGTCGGGGTCATCATCAATGTTCCATCGATTTATTATGAGGGACGTTGTTATTCAGCAGCGATTTGTTCGGTGCGGCGATCGTGTGAAACCGCCAGCGGAAACACTTTGGCCGCGTTCAACAACCAATGCGGATCAAAAACGTCTTTGACCGCCAACTGCGCTTCAAGATCGGCAGGGGCATATTGATAAGTCATCAAATCCCGCTTTTCGATCCCAACGCCATGTTCGCCCGTCAAACACCCACCTGCATCTACACAAAGTTTGAGGATTTCCGCACCCATCTCTTCGCACAGTTCCAGATCGCCAGGTTTGTTTGCGTCGAATAGAATCAATGGGTGCATGTTGCCGTCTCCAGCGTGGAAAACATTCCCTACGGGCAGACCAAACTGATCGGACAATTCACCGATACGGCGCAACACCATTGGCAATTCAGAAACGGGGATCGTCCCGTCCAGACACATGTAATCGCTAATCTGACCCATCGCGCCAAACGCGCTTTTGCGGCCCAACCAAATCGCAGCACTTTCTTCGGCTGATTTGCTTTCGCGTACTTCAACTGGATTATGCTGGTTCGCGATTTTCACAATGCGCGCCAACTGGTCGTCGATTTCGGCCTCTGATCCCTCAACCTCAATGATCAACAAAGCCTGACAATCTGGGTACCCCGCTTGGGCGAATTCTTCGCAGGTTTTGATGCACAGCGCGTCCATGAATTCGATCGCAACAGGTAGAACGCCTGCTTTGATGATGTCAGACACGCATGCGCCTGCGACCTCATTATCGTCGAACCCCACCAATACAGGGCGCGCGCCCTCTGGTTTATGCAAGATCCGCAATGTCGCTTCGGTCACGACGCCAAGCTGTCCTTCGGACCCACAGATCAGGCCAAGCAGATCCAGATTTCCAGCATCCAGATGAGCGCCGCCAATTTCGACGATTTCACCCGTCATCAAAACCATCGTGACACCCATCAGGTTGTTCGTCGTCACGCCGTACTTAAGACAGTGCGCTCCACCAGAGTTCATAGCGATATTTCCCGCAATCGCACAGGCCAATTGGCTGCTGGGATCAGGCGCATAAAAGAACCCGTCTTCTTCAACCGCGCCTGTGACGCTTAGATTGGTGCGGCCAGTTTGGACCCGAATATAGCGATCTGGATAATTTGTTTCGATCACGTCGTTCATACGCGCCACGCCCAAGATCACGCAATCCGCAGTCGGCAACGCGCCACCAGCGAGCGATGTACCAGAGCCGCGCGGTACAACAGGCACGCCTTCTTCATGGCAAATGCGCAAGACGTCAGAGACCTCTTTAGTTGTGGTGGGCAACACTGCCGCCATGGGCGGACAACGATAGGCCGTCAGCGCGTCACATTCATACGCACGCGTTTCCATTTCGTCGTGGATCACAGCATCCATGGGCAACACACCTTGCAGCCGTTCGACCACACGGGATTTGCGCGCGAGAACAGATTGTGAAGGGACAGGCATTTCCATAGCAGAATCCTTAGCGTGGCTAATTTGGTAAAGTAATATTACCAATTTATCAGTATGGCAAGTTTCTTCAGCACCAGTTAACGTTAAAGCATGACATGGACAGATCGTTTTACACTTTTTTCATCACTTGATTTTGCCGCCCTCGCTTTTGTTATCATCAGCTGGGCCATCGTTGGTTGGGTCATTGAAAACCCACCCGCGCACCGACCCTCCGTGTCGATGTTGATGGGGCAATACCGCCGTGAATGGATGGTCCAGATGACCACCCGGCAGCCGCGTATTTTTGATGCACAGATCATCGGCAGCTTGCGCCAAGGCACAGCCTTCTTTGCCTCCACTTCGATGTTGGCAATTGGCGGTACGTTGGCGATGGTTGGTAATGGGGAGGAGTTGAGCGGCTTTGCCAATGAGCTAACCCTTGGCACTGACCCCGCATTTGTTTGGGAAGTAAAGCTGATGACGGTCGCGCTGTTCTTGACCAACGCATTCCTAAAGTTCGTTTGGTCCAACCGCCTCTTCGGCTACACAGCCGTTTTGGTAGCCGCTACCCCAAACGACATCACCGACCCACGCTGTTTACCGCGCTCACGCCAAGCCGCAGAGATCGGGATAACTGCGGCGCGAGGTTTCAACCGTGGTTTGCGCAGCTTGTATTTCGCTTTGGCCGCCGCCGCATGGATCGTTGGCGCGGTTCCACTAATTGCCGCGACCTTTTTCACAATTGGTGTCCTGTATCGCCGCGAATTTGCTTCCGCATCCCGCAAGATACTGATGGATCCACCATCGTAATTAAAAACTTTTGAGGACTGTTTAAACATGGATACGATCTCACTACCGATTACCACATTACTTTCCAGCGCACTGGCCGTTTGGCTTTTGGTGCTCAGCTGGGCCGTGATAAAAGGACGCCGTTCCCTTAATCTCTCGTTAGGGGATGGGGGTGATGACATGATGCAAAGACGTGTGCGCGCCCAAGGGAACCTTGTGGAATATGCGCCCATTTTTGTGATCATGATCGCATTGGCAGAACTGCAAGGCGGCAACGCAATCATCGTTTCAATCTTGGCTGCTGCGTTCTTAGCGGGGCGGCTGGCACACGGATATGCTTTTGCCTTTACCGAAAAGAATATGAAATTGCGCAAACTTGGCATGATCGCAACACTGTGCGGGATTGCCGCAACGGCGGTTTTCAACTTGGTTTTGCTGGCCACCTAAAGACAGCACGACCTGCTCAAACCCTGTGGTAGGGCGAGCCTGCAAGAATAGATGCTGCGCGATACAATTGTTCGCTCAGCATTACACGCACCATCATGTGCGGCCACACCATTGCACCCAATGACAGCAAGTGATCGGCATCTGCGCGCAAGGATGGATCAATGCCATCCGCGCCGCCAATAACAAACGCAACATCCCCGCGCCCTGCATCCCGCCAGTTGCCCAAACGTTTGGCGAAAGCAGGAGAGGTTTCGACTTTGCCTCGTTCATCAAGACAGCAAATCACACAACCCTTGGGTAAAGCACGGCGCAGCAATTCAGCTTCTGCGCCCATTCCTGCGTTTTTGCGATCTTCAACCTCAACGACTTTAACTGGGCCAAGGCCCAGCGCCCGCCCAGTGCGGTCAAATCGTGTGGTGTAATCTGAAATGAGGTCCGCTTCAGGGCCAGCCCGTAGCCGGCCCACAGCGCAAATATGTACACGCATCTAAATGCGCAATCAGATGGACTGTTCTGACTCGATGTCAGCAGGTGACAACTGCCACATTTTTTCCAACTGATAGAACTCACGCACTTCAGGACGGAAAACGTGAACGATGATATCGCCCGTATCAACCAAAACCCAGTCACCTGTGTTCTTGCCTTCGATACGTGAGAAATGACCGAATTCAGTCTTCAAACGCTCAACCAGCTTTTCAGAGATTGCAGAAACTTGACGCGAGGAACGACCCGAGCAAACCACCATGTGGTCGCCAATAGCCGTTTTGCCGCGCAGATCGATCTGCACAACGTCTTCAGCTTTGTCATCATCAAGGGATGAAAGGACGGCGGCCAACAGCGTGTCGCTTGTCGCTTTAGAGTAAGCAGATGCCATTAGCGGTGCTCCGTCTTGCGTGGCGCCGGCCACGTCTGGTTGGATTGACAGGACATTGTCCTCCTAGAATCGCGCCATAGACCTACGGCGCTGGGAAATCGTCACTTACCGACACTTACCCGACAATTCAACAACAGTTCAAGCTTTTGGCAATCATGCCGCAGTACAACGTTGCGATTAAGGCTCAATCGCCGCCTCCTCTAGCATCCGCACCTCGCGTTGAGGAAACGGAATTGAGATATTATTGGCCTTGAACGCATCCCAAAGCGCTAGATAAACCCCACCACGAATGTTTGTGAGGCCGCCTGTGGGGTCTTTGATCCAGAACCGCAGGATATAGTCCACCGAACTGTCGCCAAACCCAACGATATGACATACGGGCCGCTTTGGGTAATCCAGAACACGTTCAACAGTCGTCGCTGCCTCGATCGCCAATTCGCGGACCTTGTGTGGGTCATCGCTGTAGGCTGTGCCAAAGAAGATATCGAGCCGCACATAATCATTAGAATGCGACCAGTTCACCACTTGGTTTGTGATCAGGTCCTCGTTCGGAATCAGGTATTCCTTACCGTCCCGCATGACCACGGACGCATAGCGCGCGCCTAGCGTTTGTATCCACCCGAACGTCTCGCCCAGTGAAATCACGTCCCCCGGCTTGATCGATTTATCGAGCAGGATGATGACACCAGATACGAGGTTCGAGATCACCTTTTGCAAACCGAAACCAAGGCCAACACCAATGGCCCCCGTCAGGATCGCAAGGCCAGACAGATCGATCCCAACTGTGTTGATCCCGATAAAGAACGCAAACCCGTACAGCGTGATTTGCACCGCCTTAACTGCAAGAACCTGCATGGACGGGCTGATGTCTTCGTTACGTCGAATTGTTGTTGCTGTCGTTGTGGACCCGATGCGCGCCAAAGTCAGAAGAACACCAATCACCACCAGCGCGGAAATAATCGTCATGATCGAAATGCGAAAATCACCAAACTCAAAGGCAAGGTCATCAAGGAATGCGCCCACAGCTTCGTGCACGTTCAGGTAATAAAGAGTGGCAAAAATCCAGAGGCCCCAGCGTACGATGATCCGCAGTGGTCGGTTGCGCACAAAGCGCGATACGAATGCAATCAGCAGCCATGCGGTCGCAAGCGTGGCCGCCAAGCCAATGAGATAGGAACGTGACGGCCATGTGGCGCTTTGCATAACGCCCCAAATGACCCAGCCCAGCGCTGAAAACCACACCAGCCCAAGGCGCTGGCGTATTGGAACAATCATCCGCAGTTGCCATGTCTTCCAGCCATCGCGCGAACGCACCCACGCTTGTAGCCAGCGCCCAGAAAGGTGATGCATTCCATAGGAGATGACGATTAGAGCAAGAATAATCAGAACTTGATAAAGTCGCCACCCCGGCATCATCAAGCTTTCGACAAAGCGCATTGCGCCGGTCAGCAAGACTTCAAGTTCTTGATAAATTGTCATTTGCGGCAGGTTTTCTGGTTCCATGCTCAATCTTTGCATGCACCATCTCAACACGCAATATCCGTAGATTTGTGCACGCCCTTGCGAGACATAGGTAAGCCCTGTATCTGACACCCATGACATGGCTAATAAGCATTGGGCTTTTTGACATATGCGACCGCACCCGATTGGGTGAACGGTTCTTTGGGGCGACCCATACCGTGCTGGCACGACTGTAAACCCGCGCCCACCCAATACGCCTAAAAATTCAAACCAACCAAAGGGAGAGGACCATATGTCCCCCAAAACGCTATATGATAAAATCTGGGATGCACACCTTGCACACGAAGCTGATGACGGCACTTGTTTGCTGTATATCGACCGCCACTTGGTGCACGAAGTAACGAGCCCGCAAGCCTTTGAAGGTCTGCGCATGACAGGCCGCAAAGTTCGTGCGCCTGAAAAAACAATTGCTGTGCCTGATCACAATGTTCCAACGACTTTGGACCGTGCAGACGCGACAACAATGACCGAAGACAGCCGTATCCAAGTGAACGCGCTGGACACGAACGCCAAAGAATTCGGCATTCACTACTATCCAGTGTCTGACGTGCGCCAAGGCATCGTTCACATCGTTGGCCCAGAGCAGGGTTGGACCCTTCCGGGCATGACTGTTGTTTGTGGTGACAGCCACACAGCGACACACGGTGCATTTGGTTCATTGGCACACGGCATCGGAACATCCGAAGTTGAGCACGTTCTGGCGACGCAAACGTTGATCCAGAAGAAGTCAAAGAACATGAAAGTCGAGATCACTGGCAAGCTTGCCCTTGGTGTGACTGCAAAAGACATAACCATGGCTGTGATTGGCAAAACAGGTACCGCTGGCGGTACTGGTTTCGTAATCGAGTATTGTGGTGAAGCGATCCGCGAATTGTCCATGGAAGGTCGTATGACTGTCTGCAACATGGCGATTGAAGGCGGCGCACGCGCTGGCCTAATCGCGCCTGACGAGAAGACATTTCAATACTGCATGGGCCGCCCACACGCACCTAAGGGCGCACAGTGGGAAGCTGCGTTGACATGGTGGAAAACACTATTCTCTGACGAAGATGCACATTGGGACGAGATCCTTGTGATCAAAGCCGAAGACATCGCACCATTGGTCACTTGGGGCACGTCCCCAGAGGATGTTCTGCCAATTACGTCATTGGTTCCCTCTGCTGACAGCTTTACCGGTGGTAAAGTCGAAGCGGCACAACGTGCTTTGGATTACATGGGCCTAAAAGCTGGCCAACCTTTGTCTGAAGTTGAAATCGATACTGTATTTATCGGTTCCTGCACAAACGGCCGTATCGAAGATTTGCGCGCCGCTGCGGAAATCCTCAAAGGTAAGAAAGTCAAAGACGGCATCCGCGCGATGATCGTTCCTGGTTCTGGCCTTGTACGTGCACAAGCTGAAGAAGAAGGTCTTGCTGACATCTTCCTTGAGGCTGGTTTCGAATGGCGCCTTGCGGGTTGTTCCATGTGTCTTGCGATGAACCCAGATCAATTGGCACCGGGCGAGCGTTGCGCAGCAACCTCTAACCGCAACTTTGAAGGTCGTCAGGGCCGCGGCGGTCGTACGCACCTTATGTCTCCGGGCATGGCAGCGGCTGCGGCGATCACTGGTCGCCTTACTGACGTTCGGGAGATGATGTAAGTTCGGGCCTTCCCGTTCTTACTCAATAGTTCATGTCGACTGTCAGCGATCATCGCACAAGAAACGCGCACCTGCCCTTAGGGGCCGGCAGCGATTTCTATGCCTCGCTGTTCGCGAGGGATGATGCAGGGATTCAGGCTGCGGCCAACGTCCCTGTCGCCTCCCTTTGGATTGGGGATACCCTGCGGGATCTAGAAAAGCTGTGCTTGCGTAGCTTTACCCATCAGGGTCATCCCGTAACATTGTTCCATACCCACCCTCTTGAGGATCCAAAGCTGGAAGGCGTAACTCTGCGCCCTGCCCGCGATGTGTTCCAATACGAGGACAGCTTGTTAGAACAGACCGCCCCTGCCGTCTTTGCCGATTTGTTTCGGTTGCGCATGGTACGCGACACTGACCTGACGTGGGTCGACACCGATATTATCTGTCTCAAACCATTCGTGGCGCAAGACGGGTATTTGGTCGGGTTCGAAAGCGAAACGACGGTTAACAATGCCGTGTTGCGGCTGCCTGCGGACTCAGAAGCACTGAATGCCTTGATAGAGATATTCAGTGAACCCAGCTTTGTTCCGCCATGGCTCAAACAGCACGATGCAGATTACGTGAACAAACTGCCGCCTGAACAACGTCTTTTAGGATCAGCCAAACGTGTCCCAAATGCCTTTGGCCCACACGCCATTACATGGGCGTTAAAGCTGACTGGGGAAATCGAACATGCCTTGCCGCATAACTACCTTAACCCTGTCGCATGGCCGATGGCCGACATCTACTTCAACCCGTATGGCGGGCTTGAGGGATGGCTGACCGAAAACACAATGGGGGTACATATGTACTCCTCTCGTGTGCGCGCACTGCACAAGCGCACACCGCCCTACGCGGGCTCTTTCATAGCAAACGTCGCTACTGAAGTCGGATTCGACTTTGGCGGGCGGCCCTTTAAACAAGCATAAGGACAGACCAAATGGATAAGTTCGAAACACTCACCGGCATTGCAGCCCCAATGCCATTGATCAACATCGACACCGATATGATCATCCCAAAGCAGTTCCTAAAAACGATCAAGCGTTCCGGCCTTGGTGTGAACCTGTTTGACGAAATGCGTTATGACGACGACCGTAACGAGATCCCAACGTTCATCTTGAACCAGGACGCTTACCGCGATGCACAGATTATTGTTGCTGGCGACAACTTTGGCTGTGGCTCATCCCGTGAGCACGCACCTTGGGCGATCAAAGATTTCGGTATTACTTGCGTTATCGCGCCCAGCTTTGCCGACATCTTTCACAACAACTGCTTCAAGAACGGCATCTTGCCAATTGCGTTGCCACAAGAGCAAATTGACGTTTTGATGAAAGACGCTGAAAAAGGCGCAAACGCCCGCATGACAGTGGATATCGAAGAGCAGACTGTCACAACGTCGGACGGTGAAGTGTTCAAGTTTGAAGTCGACGCGTTCAAAAAGCACTGCCTGATGCAGGGCCTGGACGATATCGGCCTAACTATGGAAAAAGCGGCTTCAATCGATACATTCGAAGCCGCAGCACAGACTCAGCGACCTTGGGTCTAAATATTGACCAAATTGGTTAACATCAACTTTCAATTTTAAGTTGCAACTTGTGGGCGCATCTCTCGCGCCCACAACATATGGCATCACTCCCGTAGCCCAACGCGATCTAGCCACATTTCTGATGCAAGAACGCACCACACGCTCCCCCAAAATGTCACATAACTTAACTCTTATGAAACCACGACTTGAGCCGCCAATCGAAACAAGGCACAAATAGGGCGAGAATGAGGCAACCTGCCCACGTTGGTAGGATCAAGTTGGGACAAGTTTGCGGCACGTATCGCGACTGACCAGTTTGCAAGGGATTGAACAGTGATTGCACGGATTATAGGCGCTGCGGCGCGCGGAATATTGATGGCATTGCTGCTTGCAACGCCCGCATTGCTTTTGCCAGACATCGCAAAGGGCAGCAGTCAGATTGTAATGCTCATGGCCATGCTTGCTGGCTTCCTTACATTTGCCGAATACTATTCCCGTTCACCCAGCATTGTTGAATTCCGTGATGCCGCTCCATTTAACCGTTTACGTTTTACGGCACTGTTTGCCACGGTATTCATGTTGAGCCTGATCACTAAAGGCAAAACAGACCCAACAACCATTACCAACGCACTGACCTCAATCGGCCTGATCCTTGGGAACGCTATTGATTTCCCTTATTCTCCAGTTCGTCTTGTTGTCCTGATGTTGCCCAGCTCTGCCAGCGACGAAGTCGTAACCGCCGTTCGCACCTCAGCAGGCCTGAGCTACCTAATCTCACTTGTCGCTATGACAGCATTCCTGATCCTCGTTCGCGTCCTAAACTGGCCGTCACGCCAAGGTGCGTTTAACGTTTGGATCAACCTTCCACTGTTCGACCCAACAGCGGGCGGTGACGTTTTGGTACGCTTACGCCGTGATGCACGTTTCAACATCGCACTCGGCTTCTTGCTGCCGTTCTTTATCCCTGCAGTAGTCAAGATGGCCGCTGACCTGATACACCCAATCACATTAGAGAATCCGCAAACCCTGATCTGGACAATGAGCGCATGGGCCTTCCTTCCTGCCAGCATGATTATGCGCGGTATCGCGATGGGCAAAATTGCGGACATGGTCGAAGAGAAACGCCGCCGTACTTATGCAAACGCAGTCGAAGATGGCGGTATGCTACCGGCTTAATCACTGGCTGCCTTTTACTTCTATCAGCGCAATTCCTAAGCGCTGAAACCCTTCGCGTAGCGACCTACAATACCGAATTGTCCCGCAAAGGCCCCGGTCTATTGCTGCGCGATATCGCCAGTGGAAACGACCCCCAAGTGATCGCGGTATTGGACATTATCAAACATGCCGACCCCGATGTGATTGCGTTACAGGGGTTTGACTATGACCTCACGAATCTCGCGCTGCGACTGTTTGCAGACCAGGCAGGATATCCCCACATCTTTGCGGCACGGCCCAACACGGGCATGGCGACGGGGTTAGACCTGAACGGCGATGGACGTCTTGGCGGGCCAAATGATGCGCAAGGATATGGTAGGTTTTCAGGCCATCGCGGTATGGCTGTTATGTCAAAACTCCCAATCGATGCAGGTAAGGTTCAGGATTTCTCAGCTTTGCTCTGGCGCGATGTTCCGTGTCCATCCCTACCAGTCCTCAACGGCAAACCTTTCCTAACAGCCGAGATGTTGGGTGCCCAACGTCTTTCCAACACGGGCCATTGGATCGTGTCCATAGACGGCCCCAACGGGCCATTCCACCTGATGACTTTCCACGCAACACCACCTGTGTTCGACGGACCCGAAGACCGCAATGGCAACCGCAATCACGATGAAGTCAGGCTGTGGCAACAATACTTTGACGGCCAGATTGGCATACCTATTACCACACCCTTCATCATCGCAGGTGACGCAAACCTAGACCCTAACGCTGGTGAAGGGCGGCGCAGCGCGATCATCAACCTATTGGCTGATCAACGGGTCCAAGACGCCAAACCGCGCGGGAATAGCCCCACCCAAGATACTGACACTGTCGATTGGTCAGAACCCACACCGGGCAACATGCGCGTTGATTATGTAATGCCCTCAGTCGAGTGGACGATAACTGACAGTGGTGTTCTCTGGCCCAAGCCAAGCGACCCGTTGGCCGACATCGCCAAGACCGCCAGCCGCCATCACCTTGTCTGGGTCGACATCACTCGATAGCCTCACGTCAGTTTTACCGATGTCCCCTTGTACCTGACGGTCGACACCATAGGTTAGACGGTAACTTCAAACAAAAAGGCCAATGCCATGATCGATCCAACATATACACCACCAGCCGTCTGGACATGGGAACAAAGCAGCGGTGGCAAATTCGCCAACATCAACCGCCCAATTGCTGGCGCGACCCACGACAAAGAGCTGCCAGTAGGTAAGCACCCTTTGCAGCTTCATTCCCTTGCAACGCCAAACGGCGTCAAAGTCACCATCATGCTGGAAGAGCTATTGGCGATGGGCTTTGAAGGCGCAGAGTATGACGCCTATCTTGTGAACATTGGCGAAGGCGATCAGTTTGGTTCTGGCTTTGTCGATATCAATCCAAACTCAAAAATTCCTGCGATGATGGACCATTCAGGTGACAAACCTGTGCGCCTATTCGAGAGCGCATCAATCATGTTGTATCTTGCAGATAAATTCGGTGCATTGGTTCCAAGCGATCCTGTCAAGCGCGCTGAGACGATGAACTGGTTGTTCTGGCAAATGGGCAGCGCACCATATTTGGGTGGCGGCTTTGGCCACTTCTATGCCTATGCACCGGAAAAATACGAATACCCAATCAACCGTTTCACCATGGAAGCCAAGCGTCAGCTTGATGTTCTGGACCGCCAACTGGCAGTGACCCCGTGGATTGCCGGCGACGAATACAGCATCGCCGATATCGCTATCTGGTCATGGTACGGTCAGCTTGTTTTGGGCAACCTATATTCGGCCGCTGAATTCTTGGATGTTGCGTCTTACACAAACGTTATGGCCTGGGCTGAAAAGATCAACGCGCGTCCAGCCGTTCAACGGGGTCGCATGGTAAACCGTCCATTTGGCGAGCCATCCGAGCAACTGCATGAACGTCACGATGCGTCAGATTTTGACACTCAGACCCAAGACAAAATTGGCGACAATTCCTAAAATCAAATAGGGGGTTGGCGCCCCCTATTTCCCCCGTCCGACCTGACGACAGATCAAGATCACGGGCAACAACCCCATTGCAACAATGACCAAGCTGGGCACCGCTGCGCCCTCAAGCCGCTCATCAGATGCGAGGCGATACGCTTGTACCGCCAAAGTGTCATAGTTGAACGGTCGCATGATCAAGGTCGCAGGCAGTTCTTTCATCACATCCACGAACACGATCAACAACGCAGTCAACAGGCTGGGTGTGAGGATCGGCAAATGCACGCGGCGCAATGTGCCCCAAGGCGTCTGCCCCAAGGATCGGCTGGCGGCGTCCATGTTGGCGTGAACCAATGCTTGTCCCCCCTCATATGCACCAAGAGCCGCAGCAGAAAACCGGACAAGATAGGCAATGATCAGCAACCAGATGGACCCCGTCACCAGCAATCCGGTTGAAATATCAAACGTACTGCGCATCCAAGCATCCAACGCGTTGTCAAAGGCCGCAAAGGGCACCAACAGGCCGACGGCAACAACACCGCCTGGCACTGCGTAACCAAGACGCGCAATATAAGCTGTTGCGCTGGAAAACCGCCCCGGTTGCATGCGCTGGAAAAAGCCAACTGTGACAGCCGCGCAAACGGTAACAACCGCGGCAATGCCCGCAAGAGTAAGCGAGTTTTGAATGAACGCTAGGTAGCGACTGCTCAGCAAATCTTGTTCTGATCCCAGCCCCATGTTGAACAGAACAACAACGGGCAACACACACCCCAACAGCACCGGAATAGAACACAACGCAAAGGCCGCAAACGCTTGAACGCCGTGTAGCTGAAGCTGCGTTTTTTCCTGACCACCGCGAGCGGCATCTGAATATTTCGCCCGCCCCCGCTGGATGCGTTCCAACATCGCAAGCAGCAGTGCAAAACTAAGCAAACAAAGCGCGAGTTGTGCTGCGCCGCCACGATCAGCCAAGGTGAACCAGCTTGTGTAAATGCCTGTCGCGAATGTCTGAACGCCAAAGTACGCAACCGTTCCAAAGTCAGCGATCGTTTCCATAACGGCCAACAGTACACCGCCCGCAATGGCAGGACGTGCCAAAGGCAAACTCACACGGAAAAACGCAGACCATGCACTGCTGCCAAGGGCCCGTGCGGCAAGGAATGTTGTTCCACTTTGCTGCAGGAACGAAGCGCGCGCGAGCAAGTAGACATAAGGATATAAAACCAGCACCAGCATGAAGGCAGCACCACCAAGGGAACGCACCTCTGGGAACCAATAATCACGCGGTCCCCACCCCATCACATCGCGCAGGGTCGATTGTACGATCCCTGGATGATCCAGAATATAGGTATAAGCATAAGCCAAAACATAGGACGGAAATGCGAGCGGCAGTACCAACGCGATTTCAAACAATCGCACACCAGGAAAGCGGGTCATCGTCACCAACCATGCAGCGCCCACGCCTAGGCAAAGCGTCCCAATTGAAACCAGCACAACCAGCAATGCAGTGTTGCCAACGTAGCGCGGCAAAACAGAGCCTAACAGCTGCGATACCGTGCCCGTACCACCACTGAACGCCGCGATGGCCACCGCCATCATCGGCAACAGGCAGATCGCCGCAACCAGTACGGCAACAGCGGATAGCCCAAGGGGCGCATGGCGCGCGCGCTTTTTTAATGCGGGGGTATATGCGGCGTGATCAGTCATTAAGGTCTATTACGACTAATTCACTCAGGAAATCCAGTGCGACATATCACTCGTAGGTGCGCTGGTCCTCGATCACCAATCCATCACGCGGCAAAGTACCAAGATCGCAGACCACAACCTTGCCCTTCATCTTCATCGTATCGACGACGCTGGCGGCATATGCATCCGCGTCACCGCCATCGCATTCCACCTGAACCGTCAGGATGTCTTGTTCGCCTTCACGCGATGCAATTACACGCGCGCGGTCCACTTCCTCGTGACGTGAAACAAAGGCAGCAACCTGTTCGGGGCGTACAAACATACCCTTAATCTTGGTCGTTTGATCGGCGCGGCCCATCCAACCTTTGATACGGGTGTTCGTGCGACCACATGGTGATTGCCCTGCCATAACAGCGCTCATGTCACCGGTTGCAAAGCGGATCAGTGGATAGTCTGGGTTCAATGAGGTCACAAGAACCTCACCAATTTCACCAGGGAACACAGGTGTGCCGGTGCCAGGAATGACAATCTCAACGATGATTTGCTCGTCTAAAATCATACCTTCCATCGCGGCACTCTCATACGCGATATTTCCAACATCTGCTGTTGCGTACGACTGTAAACATGCAATGCCACGGTCCGCATATTCCTGACGCACGGACGGGAACAACGCACCGCCACCAACAGCCGCTTTGGTAAAACCAAGGGTCACACCCATTTGATCGGCTTTGTCCAAAATCACCTTCAGATAATCAGGGGTCCCAGCATAAGCAGTCGTGCCCACATCACGGGCCGCCGTCACTTGAAGTTCAGTCTGCCCAGTGCCCGCCGGTAAAACAGTTGCACCAACAGCGCGCGCACCAGATTCGAAAATCATACCTGCAGGTGTCAGGTGATACCCAAAACAGTTCTGCACAATATCGTCTTTGCAAAATCCCGCAGCATGCAGGAAACGACCCATGCGCCACCAATCGTGGGTAATGCCACCCGGTTCATAAATCGGGCCGGGAGATTGAAAAATATGCGCCACGTTAGAGACGGGCATGCCACCAAAGGGCGGCTTTTCAGACTGCCACTTTGCCAGATCAGATTTGCGCAACACAGGGAGTGTCGCCAATCCTGACAGATCCAACAGTTTGTCAGCATCTGACACCGATGTGCCACCATGACCTGCGATACGCGCCAGTTGACCGTTCAGCGCGGCCAACTGATCGGCCTCGCGCTGGTCGGCGCTGCGTGTTTCTAGATCGTCGTAAAATGTGGTCATCAAAATCGTATCCAACTGGGGGTTCAAAGGGCGTGGCGTATCAGCTCAACCAACGCTTACGACGGCGATACGACCGCACATCACGGAACGATTTGCGTCCATCATCAGACATGCCCAAATAGAATTCCTTCACATCTGGGTTCTCGCGCAATTCTGCAGCAGGGCCATCCATAACAACGCGACCAGATTCCAAAATGTAGCCATAGTGGGCAAAACGCAAAGCGACGTTGGTGTTCTGCTCAGCCAATAAGAACGACACGCCTTCGCTTTCGTTAATGGACTTCACGATGCCGAAAATCTGTTCCACCAACTGTGGGGCCAAACCCATGGATGGTTCGTCCAAAAGGATCGTCTCAGGACGGGACATCAAAGCGCGGCCAATCGCACACATTTGCTGCTCACCACCCGAGGTATAGCCCGCTTGGGATTTGCGCCGTTCGCGCAGACGCGGGAAATAGTTATACACCATCTCAAGATCAGCCGCGATCGCGCCCTTACCATCCTTGCGCGTATACGCACCCGTCAGCAGGTTTTCCTCGATCGTGAGGTGTTCAAAACAGTGACGACCTTCCATCACCTGAACCACACCACGTTTCACCATGTCGGCGGGATCAGTTTCGTGAACATCCTCACCACGATATTTGACGGAGCCTTTGGTCACTTCACCACGCTCTGACGCCAAAAGGTTTGAGATTGCTTTAAGTGTGGTCGTCTTGCCAGCACCGTTGCCGCCCAACAATGCCGTAATACCGCCCTTGGGAACCGATAGGCTGACGCCCTTCAGCACAAGGATCACGCTATTATAGATCACTTCGATGTTGTTGACCTCTAGTAGGGTCTCAGTGTCTTGTCCGCTGTCCAACATAAGGTTCACTTCATTGTTGCAAAAATTCTGGGGGAACTGGCGGCACCAAAAGCGCCGCCAGAATAGTCAGCTTACTTACAGCTAGATGCGATGTTGTTTTCTGCCGCATAGGCTGCAGAATCTTCATCGATCAATGGCTGAATGACATCCATGTCAGATGGTGCGAATTCGTTGATCAAAGACCAAGTTTTCGCAGATGCATCCCACTGGGTCATACCAACAAGACCCGGACCACCGTGGTTGGCACAAGATACGTTGAACTCTGGACCAAAGCCTGGAAGACCAAGGGCCGCCATCTTCGCTTCAGTGATTTCCAACGCTTCCATCCCGTCACGCATCATCGCCGCTGTGATGTCTGCGGTGCCGTGGATTTCTTGCGCTGTTTTCGCAGCTTCTGCTGCCAACATAGCTGCATACAAACCGCGGTTATAAAGAACCGTACCGATTTGATCGCCAGCACCAGCCGCATTGCCTGCGTCTACAACGTACTTCTGAATGTCTGCAAAGACAGGAAAGTCGCTGCCAACACCGTGGAACGTCAATGCTTTGTAGCCATTGGCTGCATCGCCTGCAGGAAGAACGTCGTTCTCAGAACCAGACCACCAGATACCGATGAAATCTTCCATTGGGTAACGGATGTTTGCAGCTTCTTGAACCGCAACTTGGTTCATAACGCCCCAGCCATACATGATGACATTGTCAGGCTTCTCACGACGGATTTGTAGCCACTGTGATTTCTGCTCTTGGCCCGGGTGATCAACTGGCAACAATGTCAGTTCAAAACCGTGCTTTTTAGACAGCTCTTCCAACGTGCGGATCGGCTCTTTGCCGTAAGCAGAGTTGTGATACACAAGCGCGATTTTCTTACCCGCGATGTCGCCTTGAGACATCAGATAGTTGATCGCACCAGACGCACCGTTCCAGTAGTTTGCCGGATAGTTGAAGACGTTTGAAAAAACATCGCCATTCGCAGCAGACGTACGGCCATAACCCATTGAGTGGATTGGAATGCCATCAGCAGTCGCTTTTGGGATCAGCTGATATGTGATGCCTGTAGACAGCGGCTGATACACAAGCGCGCCTTCGCCTTTTGTAGACTCGTAGCACTCAACACCTTTTTCAGTGTTATAGCCTGTCTCACATTCTGGCACAGACGTCATAACGCCACCAATGCCGCCATCACGTGCGTTCAACAAATTGAAGTAATCCGCATAGCCATCAGCAAACGGAATACCGCCCGCAGCATATGGACCCGTGCGATAGCTTAGTGATGGGAACACAAGGTCCGCCATAACTGGGCTTGCTGCCATTACGGCGGCGACTGCCATTGTTCCTAGTTTCATTTTCATCGATTTTTCCTCCCTGGATTTTTCGATATGTACTGGCGTTAACCAGCGTTCGTTGAGCAGGGTTTTTCCCGCCATTATTGGTAGCCACCCCACTAGTGTGGGAAGGGCCACAATCTCAATTTCTCTTTAGCGACACGCCAAAGCTGCGCCAGACCATGCGGTTCCGCGATCAAGAAGATCACGATCAACGCACCGACGATTACCAACTGCAAGTGGGCAACGATGTCTGTTGGCCAACCCAACCAGTCAACGCCAACCAATTTCAAGACAACCGGCAAGACCACCAAAAACGCAGCACCGGCGAATGATCCAAAGATCGATCCAAGGCCGCCAATGATGATCATAAACAAAACGGTGAATGACTTGGTGATGCCAAAGGCCTCGCCCACTTCAACCGCGCCCAAATACACAGCAAAGAACAACGCACCTGAAATACCGATAAAGAACGAACTAACAGCAAACGCACTTAGCTTTGCCCTCAACGGGTTCACACCGATGATCTCAGCCGCAATATCCATATCACGAATGGCCATCCATTTGCGCCCAAAAGCGCCCCGCGTAAGATTACGGGCAATCACTGCGCTGAAGATAACAAACGCCAAGCAGAACAGATAAGTCGCCCACGCTTCGGTATTCGGTCCCGTCACTTCGATCCCAAATACTGTGCGTTCTGGGGCCGAGATTTGGCCAGAAGCCGAGTAGTTGTAGAACCACGGCACACGGTTAAACAACCAAACAAGGAAGAACTGCGCGGCCAGTGTTGCCACGGCAAGATAGAACCCTTTGATCCGCAAAGATGGCAGACCAAACAAGACACCAACACCAGCGGTGATAAGACCCGCGATTAAGACATGGATTAACATGCTCACTTCTGGAAAGGCCGTCATCAGCTTGTAACAGGCATATGCCCCCACAGCCATGAAACCACCTGTACCCAAAGAAACTTGGCCACAATACCCCACCAGAATGTTCAGGCCGATTGCAGCAATCGCATAGATCAAGAACGGTAGGAAAATTGAATTCACCCAATAGTCATTGATTGTGAATGGGATCACGAAGATCGCGACAAACAGGACCAAATAGTAACGATAGCGATCAAACCGGATCGGAAAGGTTTGGCTGTCTTCGGGATAAGATGTGCTGAAATCGCCAGCTTCACGATAAAACATTAGTGTTCTCCCCAAACCGCGACACGCGATCCGTTTTCATTAATTTTCAACGCGGCGTTAACCAGCAATTCACTTTTCAGCGCTTTGCCACATTCTGCCCTATTTCCGATGCGACACATTCCGTGAGAAAACGGAGTGGGATCCATGTCGACAATATTCAACGATTTGCGGCTGCTTGAGGCCAAACGCGTCAGTGGTGCGTTGTCCCAAGCTGAGTTCGACAGACAGAAGACCGCAATCTTGGACAGTGTTCCAGACGCATTGGAAACTGATTTCACAGTAGTTGAACGATCCGCAACAAATTCACACACCCTATGGGATATGCTACTGTTGTGGCTGGTCGCTGCCGTGCTGTGTGCCTCAGCGACATGGGCCATCACAGGTAACATCGCCATTGCATCAACACTGGGCATAACCGTGCTTGCCGCATTCACGATCAAGCTATTTACAGCGCTGGATTGATCACACACGTTCAATGATCTTCTCCCCAAACAGACCTTGGGGACGGAACACCAAGAAAACCAACGCAAGTACATATGCAAACCAGTTTTCTGTCGCGCCGCCCAACATCGGACCAAACGAGAACTCAAACAATTTCTCGCCCACACCGATGATCAAGCCGCCAACAATCGCACCAGGGATCGACGTGAAACCACCCAGCATCAAAACCGGCAATGCCTTCAGTGCGATCAAAGATAGGGAAAACTGAACGCCAGACTTAGCGCCCCACATGATACCCGCAACCAAGGCGACAAAGCCCGCCAGTGACCACACTAAGATCCAGATGAAATTCAGCGACACACCAACCGATAGGGCTGCTTGGTGATCATCGGCCACCGCACGCATCGCGCGGCCTTGTTTTGTGTACTGGCTGAAAGCAACCAATGCCAAAACCAGAACCACAGCAATCACAGTCGCAACCATGTCTAGCTTGTCGATAAAGAAGCCATAGAAATCCTCGTTGCCAAAACCCAGCCACTGAGTGTTCTCTTCGACCCAAAGGCTACCACCTTGCGGCAGGCCAACGGCCATCTTCTTGATCTCGGACCCCCACATCAAATCGCCAACACCCTCAAGGAAGTAGGCCAATCCAATGGTTGCCATGAACAGGATGATTGGTTCTTGGCCAACCAAATGACGAAACACAAAGCGCTGAACGAGGTAGGCAAACCCCACCATCACCGCCAGCGTGAGTAGGATCGCCGCAAAGGCAGGAACATGCCAGCCAAAGTGGTGAATGTCAGTGCCAAAGGTTGCGTTAATAAGATGCGAAAACGGCACCTGACCTTCCATGATCCCAACAAGGGTCAGCGCGGCAAACAACGCCATGACGCCTTGGGCATAGTTGAAAATGCCGGAGGCTTTGTAGATCAAAACAAATCCCAACGCGACGAGCGCATAAAGAACACCAGCCATCAAACCGTTCAGGACTACTTCGGCCCCGTATAAAAGATCAGTAGGCATATCGCGCCCCTCTCATTTTGACATTTAGGGACGCGCCCTTGGCGCACCGACGCAATACCGACACGATACCGACGTTATACCGACGTGGTTTTTGGACTGATTTATTCATCATGAGCCACACCCAAATACGCATCAATCACAGCTTGGTTGTTGCGCACCTCATCTGGTGTCCCGTCCCCAATTTTCTTGCCATAGTCCATAACAACAACGCGATCTGACAGATCCATAACCACGCCCATGTCGTGTTCAATTAAGGCAATCGTGGTGCCGAATTCGTCGTTCATGGATAGGATAAAGCGGCTCATGTCCTCTTTTTCCTCAACGTTCATCCCCGCCATCGGTTCATCCAAAAGCAGTAATGACGGCTCAGCAGCCAGTGCACGGGCCAACTCTACACGCTTCTTCAAACCGTAGGGCAAACGCGCAACCGGTGTTTTGCGGATCGCTTGGATTTCCAGAAAATCGATAATTCTTTCAGCAACTTCACGGTTCGCTGTCTCTTCTTTTTCCGCGCGCCCCTTCCACAAAGCTTGGGAAAACATACCCGTTTTCATGTGGGTCAATCGACCGGTCATCACGTTGTCCAAAACGCTCATGCCTTCAAACAAGGCGATGTTTTGAAACGTCCGCGCGATCCCTTGTTGGGCTACTTGATAGGGACGCATCTGTGGGCGCTGCACACCCTTGTACAAAACCTGACCATCCTGAGGGACGTAAAACCCGGAGATGACATTCAGCATCGAAGATTTGCCAGCACCATTGGGACCAATGATGGCACGCACTTCGCCTTCACGAATGTCAAAGGAGATATTCTTGATCGCCTCAACACCCCCAAACCTAAGGGTAATATTCTTCATCTCCATAACAACTGGACCGATCTGGCGACCGTCGGCTGTCATGTATCCATCAGCTTGATCAAGCATTGAAACGTCCCATCTTCATCTTAACAAATAAACTCGCGCCGCAGGCTCCTGCACTCACAACACTCATTGTGCTGCAATCTTTGCGCCGACGGTTTGAACCGCCGCATCACGAATATCCAAGGTCGCAGAAATCGCACCCTTACGGCCGTCTTCATAAGTCACTTCTGTGGTGGTCGAGATCGTATCGGACCCATCGTACATCGCGTTAATAATATCTGAGAACTTTTCCTCGATTATGCGACGACGTACTTTTTGCGTACGTGTTAATTCGCCGTCATCGGCATCCAACTGTTTGTGCAAAACAACAAAACGGTGCACCTGACAGTCAGACAACATCGCGTCCTGCGCAACAGAGGCATTAACCTCTTCAACATGTGACTGGATGGTCGATAGAACCTCTGGGTGGCCTGCCAGCTCTTGATAGGATGCATATGCAATGTTGTTGCGTTCAGCCCAGTTACCAACAGCAGTCAGATCGATATTCACGAAAGCTGTGCAATAGGGTTTGCCATTTCCGAAAACGACCGTTTCAAGAATATTTGGAAAGAACTTCAGTTTATTCTCAACATACTTAGGCGCAAACATATGGCCGTTTCCGGTCTGCCCAACATCCTTGGCACGGTCAATAATCCGCAAATGTCCGCTGCTTTCTTCAATGAACCCAGCGTCACCCGTTGCAACCCAACCTTCAGCATCCTTTGTGTCTGCCGTGCTTTCTGCGTTCTTGTAGTACTCAACAAAAACGCCTGGGCTACGATAAAAGACCTCACCGTTTTCAGCGATCTTCAACTCCACACCTGGGCACGTCACGCCAACGGTATCTGAACGCACCTCACCATCAGGTTGCGCCGTGATAAACACTGTCGCCTCTGTCTGGCCGTATAGCTGTTTTAAGTTGATCCCAAGAGATCGGTAGAAATCAAAGATCTCTGGCCCAATCGCCTCACCCGCAGTGTAACCCACCCGCACACGGCTAAAGCCAAGTGTGTTTTTTAACGGGCCATAAATTGCAAACTCGCCCAACTGGTACTTAATCCGGTCGATCAGGTTCACAGGATTTCCATCCAAAATGGACGGTCCGACCTTGCGCGCAACGCCCATGAAGTAATCGAACAACCGCTTCTTCATCGGGCTCGCGTCTTCCATGCGGATCATCACATTGGTCAGCTGATTTTCAAAAACACGGGGTGGGGCAAAATAGTAAGTTGGCCCAATTTCACGCAAATCCGTGTGCATTGTATCTGCACTTTCAGGGCAGTTCGTACAGAAACCACACCACAGTGCTTGACCCACAGAAAAGATAAAATCGCCAACCCATGCCATGGGCAGGTATGCCAAAATGTCATCAGTTTGGCGCAAGTCATCAAATTCGGATGAGGACTTGGCCGTCTCAATCACATTGCGATTGGACAGAACAACGCCCTTTGGTTTTCCCGTGGTGCCAGAGGTGTAAAGCATCACACAGGTGCTGTCGTAATTTAGCTTTGCAATACGTGCCTTCATCTCTGGCTCTAGTGCCGCGCGCTTTGAGCGCCCCGCTTCTTGGACTGCACTATATTGCGTTAGCTTTGCACTATCGTATTTGCGAAGACCCCGAGGATCGAGGTAAATCATCGCTTCAAATTCAGTAAGTTCGCCTTGGATTTCCATGACCTTGTCGACTTGTTCCTGATCACCAGCGATCACAAAACGCGCCCCACAATGGCTCATTGTATATGCCATCTCTTCGGCAGATGCGTCTTGGTACAAAGGCACCGGAACGGCCCCGACCATTTGTGCAGCCATCATCGACCAATACAAATACGGACGGTTGCGCCCGATGACTGCAATGAAATCACCCTCAGCCACACCAAGATCAAGCAGACCCAAGGCAAGTGCCTCGATCTCGTCATTGGTCTGTGACCATGTCCAGCTTTGCCAAATTCCAAACTCTTTTTCACGATACGCAGGAGCGGACCCGAACTGAGTTGCGTTGCGGTGCAAAAGTGCTGGAACGGATGTTAATCCGCCAGCGCCATTAAGCGTATTCGACAATGTATTCTCCTCCCAAACTGGTAACAAAGGTTTCCAGCCACGATCACTTAAGCGATTCTATGTCACTCAAAGATGCTGGCTTTATCCTTAAGGTCAACTTTTTCCTGAAGGTTTCTCAAACCTAACGAATTGTAACAATGCTCGATCAGTGCTTGAATTCTAGGCAATCACCACTCCACAGTGCGCTCAACATCACGATCAATAGGGAGCCAAACGTGACGCTCAATCGCGCAGCTACACATGCTATGACGGCCGCTGGCCTAAACTTGATTGGGCAAGCTTTGACCATCTTTGACAGTGAACTTCGGCTGGCGGTCAGCAATGCCCCCTTTAAAGAAATGTTTGACCTCCCAGACGAGTTGGTCGCCCACGGTGCCCCCTTTGAGGATACTATTCGTCATCTCGCTTTGCGCGGTGAGTACGGTGACATTGTTGACCTTGAAGCTTTTGTGGCAGAGCGGATCGAAGTCGCCCGTGCGTTTGAACCTCACTATGTTGAGCGCCATCGCTCCAACGGCACGGTCATATCTGTGGAAGGATCCCCCCTACCCCAAGGCGGGTGGATCACAGTCTATACAGATATCACCAGCACCAAAAAACAAGAGACGCTGCTACGTGCCCGCTCTGAGGAACTGACGGATCAGGTCTTGGCCCACGCCGAAGAACTGGCCAGTACAAACCGTGCACTGGCCGCGACAGTGTCTGCGCTTGGCGAAACGAAACGGCACCTTACAGAAGTGGAGGCACGGACACGTCTAACGACCGAAATGATGCCCGCGCACATCGCCCACATCGATGAGACGGGGCATTACACTTACTCCAATCGGCAACTCAGCACGATCATCCCAGGGCGCCCCAACAACATCATAGGCATGCATATTTCTGATGCACTTGGGTTGGGCGTTTACGAGAAAATCAAGCCCATGCTTCACGGCGCTTTCGCTGGCGAGAACACTCTGACTGAGTTCACGGATGCCGCCAGCGCCCATCGCATCCGCGCTGCCTTTACGCCTGACACCCGTGGTGGTGCCTATGTCTTGTCCACCGATGTAACGTTGGAAACTCAAACGCGCGTAGCACTACAGCAAACCAGCAAACGTGAACTGGCCGCCCAAGTGACATCAGGATTGGCGCATGACTTCTCGAATTTACTGACCATCATTCTTGGGATGCAGTCTAAGTTGGCACGCCTTGATGAACTGCCCTCGGCTGCCAAACCCTTGATCGAAGGTACCTTGAATGCAGCAAAACGCGGCGGCGATCTATTGGGCAGCATTGCTGAGATTACCAGCCAACGTGTCCAACGCCCCCGTGTGACCGATCTGCATGCGTTGCTGCGAGAGATGGAAACACTCGCGGCCCCAACTCTACCAGAGAACGTCGTCTTCACTGTGATTGATCAACTACCAAACAAAGCGGTTCTGCTGGATCAAGGTGCGATTAAAGACGCGTTGCTCAATCTAATCCTAAACGCCCGTGACGCTTGTGGGTCGAACGGAAGTATCAAACTTAGTGCATCAACGGTTCACAACACGTGGATTGAATTTACGGTATCGGACACAGGGACGGGCTTTTCCGAAGATGCCTTAAAGCACGCGTGTGACCCATTTTATACGACCAAAGGCAGCGAAGGCACAGGGTTAGGCCTGCCCATGGTCTACGACATTACCAAGCTTGCTGGCGGCGACCTAAGGCTCCAGAACACATCAGAGGGCGGCGCATCAATCCGTCTGCGCCTGCCGCTGCGCTTTAGCCCTGAGGTCACTGGCGGCTTGGCTTTGCTGGTTGAAGACAACGATGATTTACGTGCACTTTACCGCGATATGCTGACCGACATGGGGCACAGCGTTATTGAAGCAACTTCAGCAGATGAGGCGACTGCACTCATCGCAAACCTGCCTGACATTGCGTTGATCCTTTCGGATATCCGTCTAAGTGGCGAAGGTACGGGGTTGGATTTGCTAAAGCGGATCGAAAAGGGAAAGACACCTGTCGTCCTTATGACCTCTTTGTCCCCAAATGACCCATTGCACCACGAGGCCCAAGCCGCGACAACTGTCCTTGCGAAACCATTCACCGCCTACGATCTGGCCAATGTCCTCAAACCGAAGGTGCAACAATGACAGCGCCGTTAGTAACCATCCTTGATGACGAGCCAGCCATTCGCACAATGTTGGCTGATGCGCTGGACGATGCTGGTTTCCGGACGATGTGTTTTGGACGTGCCCGCGAATTTGAGGCCGCGTTGCAAAAGCACACGCCTGATGTTTGCTTGGTCGATTTATCCTTGCCTGACACAGATGGGCTAACGGTTGTTCACCGTCTTGCCTTGGAACAAGGCGCGTCTGTCATCATCATTTCTGGCCGTGCGCAGGTGCAGGATCGAGTGACTGGTCTGGAACTGGGGGCTGATGATTACATCATCAAACCGTTTGATCCCTTGGAAGTAGTTGCGCGCGTTCGCGCCCGATTGCGCGGTGGCAAGGCTGTGACCCAAACCAGCAATACCGCCAAATTCAATGGTTGGACCGCTCATTTTGATGCTTACACTTTGATCGACGATGCAGGTGATGCCACTCCTTTTTCACATGCAGAAGGCGAAGTGCTTCGTCTATTCCTTGATAGCCCAAAGCGTCTAATCACCCGCACCCAGATGCAAGAGTCATTGGGCGGGGCCGCAAGCGAGAGTTTTGACCGCGCGATGGATGTGCGTATTTCGCGCCTGCGTACTAAATTGCGTGAAGATCCCAAGAACCCACAGCTGATCAAAACGATATATGGTGCCGGGTATATCTTTCTTGGGGATGTCAGCTGGAGCTAACCAGAAATTGGGCACACGTCAAAAACCTGCCCAAACAACAATTGGCTCTTCACCTCACTGAAAACACTGATAGAATCATTGGCAATGCTAGACGTCGTTTTATATCGCCCCAGCCACAAAGCGAGACCACGGTTTTACCGTGTCGAAATTGCTATGGATCTATTTTCCGAAGTGTCGGTGTTGCGCGAATGGGGTGTCAAAGGTGGCGCACCCTGTGAAACGATCACCAGCTTTGGCAATTTACGTGACGCATCCCACGCCGCCGATTCATATCGTATCCGCGCCCAAAAACGCGGCTATAAACGCGCTTGAGTTTTGAGCAAAAGGCGGGCCGCAGCCCACCTTTTGGTTTCTTATTCAGCCGCCATAACATCAGCAGCAGCTTCGACTTTCACCGCAGAAAACTTAAATTCTGGAATTTTCCCAAACGGATCAACCGCTGGATTTGTCAGAATGTTTGCCGCCGCCTCAACAAAGGCAAATGGTAAGAACACCATATCCGGTGCCACAGCACGATCCATACGTGCCATGATCACAATCGAACCACGCTTCGTGGTCAGACGTACATGCCCACCCGGCTCTACACCTAGCTTGCGCAAAGTGGATGGATGCAGCGAACAGTTCGCCTCAGGCTCTAGCCCATCCAACACAGTCGCACGACGGGTCATAGAACCTGTGTGCCAGTGCTCTAACTGACGGCCCGTTGTCAGGATCATTGGGTATTCCGCATCAGGCACATCATCAGGTGCAATCACGCTAGCAGGCGTAAATTTAGCACGACCATCAGCGCGTGGAAAACCATTGCCAAACACAACAGCCTGACCAGGATCGGTCGGGCTAAGTGACGGATAGGTTACCGCTTCAGTTGTCAAACGATCCCACGTGATGTTGTCGAGACTGCGCATATTCACTGTCATCTCAGCAAACACTTCGCTTGGGTGCGTATAAGTCCAATCCAAACCACAACGTTTGGCCAACTCAACTTCGATCCACCAATCTTCTTTCGCCTCACCCGGAGGTACAACCGCTTGGCGCACCATTTGCACCTGACGGTTCGTGTTGGAAACCGTACCTGATTTTTCATACAGCGCAGAGGCGGGCAAAATTACGTCGGCATAGTTCGCAGTTTCAGTGATAAAGATGTCTTGCACAACCAAGTGGTCAAGTTTGGCCAAAGCATCACGCGCGTGTTCAACATCTGGATCAGACATCGCTGGGTTCTCACCCAAAATGTACATCGCCTTGATTTTGTCCTCATGGACCGCGTCCATGATTTCGGTCACAGTTAGGCCCTTCTCATTTGAGAAATCACCTGACCCCCAAACCTCGGTAAATGCGGAGCGCACACCATCGTCCGTCACCGACTGGTAGTCAGGTAAGAACATTGGAACCAAGCCGGCGTCAGACGCGCCTTGTACGTTGTTCTGACCACGCAGTGGGTGAAGGCCAGAGCCTGGGCGACCAACTTGGCCCGTCATCAACGCCAAAGAAATCAAGCAACGCGCATTGTCTGTACCGTGGATGTGTTGACTGACGCCCATGCCCCAGAAAATCATCCCTGCCTTAGCACCTGCAAATGTGCGGGCGACTGCGCGTAAAGTTTCAGCATCGATGCCACAAATTTCAGACATCTTCACTGGTGTGAAATCCTTAAGGTGGGCTTTTTCAGCTTCCCAGTTTTCAGTGTACGCCTCTATGTATTGCTGGTCGTACAATCCCTCTTCGACGATCACATGCATGATCGCGTTCAACATTGAAACGTCCGCACCTGGGCGGAACTGAAGCATGTGGGTGGCAAAGCGCTTAAGCGCCTGACCGCGCGGATCCATTACAATCAACTTGCCGCCACGTTTAGTGAACTGTTTGAAATAGGTCGCGGCCACAGGGTGGTTTTCGATCGGGTTTGCACCGATTACGATGGCCACATCAGCATTTTCGATCTCGTTGAATGTTGCCGTTACAGCACCCGATCCAACGTTTTCAATCAACGCAGAAACGGATGAGGCGTGGCACAAGCGCGTACAGTGGTCGACGTTGTTGTGCTTAAACCCTTCACGAATGAATTTCTGGAACAGATAAGCTTCTTCATTGGTGCACTTGGCAGACCCAAAACCTGCCACTTCGCGCCCGCGACCCTTCAGGCCATTCGCAGCAAAATCCAACGCCTCATCCCAAGTTGCCTCGCGGAAAACACTGCCCCAATTCCCGGGATCAACATTCAAACCCTTGGCGGGTGCATCGTCGCGACGGATCAACGGTTTGGTCAGACGGTGGTTGTGGTGGATATAGTCGTAGCCAAAACGGCCCTTAACGCACAAACGACCCTCGTTTGCAGGACCATTGATGCCCTCAACATACTTCACTTTGCCATCTTTAACCTTAATCGAAATCTGGCAACCCACGCCACAAAACGCACAAACGCTTTCTGTTTCGCTATCAAAATCTTTGCTGTCCCCAACGCCGTCACCCGCAGTCACAGCAGCAGGCATCAAAGCACCTGTTGGACAGGCTTGAACGCATTCGCCACACGCCACACAAGATGAATCACCCATGGGGTCGGCCATATCAAAAGTAGGGTAGCTATCATGGCCACGGCCCGACATGCCGATCACATCGTTGACCTGAACCTCACGACACGCGCGCACGCACAAACCACAAGAAATACAAGCATCCAAGTTGACAGACATCGCAACGTGACTGTCATCCAACAACGGAATGCGACCCTCTTCCAATTTTGGAAAACGGCTCTCTGACACACCATTCAACTCGGCCATATCCCACAGGTGTGCTGATTTATCATGGGCATCTTCACGGGCTGGTTGGTCTGCGACCAACATTTCAACCACCATCTTGCGCGCGTTCTCAGCGCGGGCAGAATTGGTGGTTACCACCATGCCATCCAAAGGCTCCCGAATACACGAAGCGGCCAACGTACGCTCACCGTCGATCTCAACCATACAGGCGCGGCAATTGCCGTCAGGGCGATAGCCCGGTGCTGGCTTATGGCACAGGTGAGGGATAACAAGTCCACGACCATTGGCCACTTCCCAGATTGTCAGGCCGGATTCGGCCTCGACTTCTGTGCCATCTAGCGTGAATTTCACTGTATTGGACATGCTATGCCTCCCCTTATTGTAGCTCACTTTAGCAAACCATGACCTAAATTCGGACACTCAATCGCGACATTCATACTCGAATTTACGCCAAGACATGCGATGTCACCGACTTCGTCTTACCAAATAAACTCCCCGCGGAGCGCCTCACCCCTTCCAACCCGCGCAGACCTCACTTATCCATTTGGAAACCGTACAAGGAACCTACATGTCCCACATAACCCTCATTCGTCACGGACAAGCAAACTCCACCGCGACAGACGAAGCCAGTTATGACCGTCTCAGCGCCCTTGGGCACCAACAGGCAAAGTGGTTGGGTGAACACCTCATCGACACAAACCAAGTGCACCAAAACCTTTATACAGGCACTTTGCGCCGTCACGCAGAAACCGCAGATGGTATGGCCACTGGCCTAACGCCTATCCGTGATGAACGTCTAAATGAGCTTGAATATTTCACACTCGCCACCGCGCTTGAAGCTGAACACGGGCTTGAAATGCCAACTCAACAGTCAGAATTTGTTCATCACTTACCTCGCGTTTTTGAGGCGTGGAAAGCGGACGAAATCGAAGGTGCACCAGAACGCTTTAGCGAGTTTGAAACACGTGTAAACGATGTGATCAAAGACATTGCTGCACGCCCTGGCCCCTCATTGGTTGTCACATCAGGCGGCCTCATTTCAATGGTTATGCGTCAGCACCTTAATTTGGATATCGTCAAAATGGCCAATCTAGCTCTTGCCATAATGAACAGCTCGATCCATCGTTTGCACCCAATCGGCGGAACAATGTCACCTGTGATGTTCAATGCAGTTCCCCACCTCGAAGCACCCGAACGTCACCATGCACAAACACACGTTTAAAGGATTAAATCATGCAATTGTTTTATGCTCCAAACACCATCTCGATGTCGGTTGCTATCGCGTTGCAAGAGGCAGGGCTTGGACATGAATTGACCCGCGTGGACTTTACCAAAGCTGAACAAACCGGTGATGCTTATCTCGCTAAAAACCCAAAAGGTCGCGTGCCAACTTTGATCGTTGGGGACAAGGCACTCACCGAAACAGGTGCATTGCTCGAATATATCGCAGCCCTTGTTCCTGAAAAAAAGCTTGTGCCATCTGATCCATTGCAAGCCTTCAAAATGCGCAGCGTAATGTTCTACCTTGCCTCCACAATGCATGTGAACCACGCACATAAAATGCGCGGCTCACGCTGGGCCGATCAACAGACAAGTTGTGACGACATGACATCAAAAGTGCCCCAGACTATGGCCACATCAGCCAGCTACATTGAAGACGAATGTTTGCAGGGTCCCTTCATTCTGGGCGATACCTTCTGTGTCGCCGACATCTATTTATTTAACGTGTGCACTTGGCTTCCAGGCGATGGCGTTGAGGTCAAAAATTACCCGAAACTCACCGCGCATATGGCAGCCATGGAAACCCGCGCATCCGTCCAGAAGATCCGTGAACTCGGCATACTGACATGACACATCTTTGGGTCCGCGCTGAACAACGCGATAACGAAGAACGCGTTGGACTGAGCCCCGAAGGTGCCGCAGCTTTGATCACAGCAGGAATTGTGGTGACCGTTGAAGAATGCCCAACCCGGTGCACACCAATCCAAGGTTACAAAGAGGCCGGATGCCACATTGCGCCCTCCAACACGTGGCCGACTGCCCCACTTGATGCGATTATCTTTGGTCTGAAAGAACTGCCCGAAGACGGGACACCTTTAAGGCACAAACATATTATGTTTGGTCACGCCTACAAAGGACAACCATCTGGTCAGCGGTTGCTACACAGATTTGCGGCGGGTGGCGGTACTCTCTATGACCTTGAATATCTTGTCGATGGAACAGGACGTCGTGTCGCGGCGTTCGGTTATTGGGCCGGCTACGCTGGCGCGGCTGTTGCGTTGAAATGCTGGGCTGCACAACAATCTGGTAAGCGTGTAGATGCCGTTGGCACCTATCCAAATTCCGCGGCTTTGGTTGCCGACTTGCTACGCGATCTAGTGAATGTGACGTCAATGCCAAGTGCCTTAGTGATCGGCGCATTGGGTCGTGTGGGCACAGGTGCATCCGACCTATGCGCCCAGCTTGGTGTGACCACAACAAAATGGGATCTGCCAGAAACCGCAAGCGGCGGGCCATTCCCTGAGGTCCTTCAGCACGACATCTTCTTTAACTGTATACTTGCAGCGCCCCGCACCCCCGTGTTCGTCCCCAAGACAGCCATAACCACGCCTCGTCAACTCACAGTCATCGGTGATATTGCCTGCGATCCTGACAGCGCCTTTTCGCCCGTAAAGGTATATGATCGAACAACAACATGGGCTCAGCCTGCTCTACGCGTCCATGACAACCCTCCATTGGATGTGACCGCAATCGACAACCTGCCATCCATGCTTCCAAACGAAAGCTCTCAGGATTATGCCGCGCAATTGCTACCTTCATTGATGGAGCTACTTGATTTGGAGACTGGCGTTTGGGGTCGTGCGAAAAAGATCTATTTGGAGCACACCAAGGTACCCTGAAAACTAATCAGCTGAAAATTCGGTAGTAGAGCCAGTCTGGTAAAAACTGGCTGCCCCTGAACAACAGCGAAAAGAAATGCGGGAAGCTTTTCTTGAATGCAGTGTCGTTCATATGCTCAAACATCTCTCGTGCCGCAATCTCGGGTTCCATGATAAATGGCATCTTAAAGTCATTCTTAGCCGTTAATTGTGTTTTGATAAAACCTGGGTTGGCAATTTGAACGTTTACACCCGTTTTTCGTAGATCAGCATACATGCACTCGGCAAGCGACATAGTTGCGGCTTTTGATGCTGTGTACCCTATAGATCTAGGCAATCCGCGAAAACCTGTCAGGCTGGAGGTTATAACGATGTGTCCATCATCTTTTGCCACAAAATTCGGAACGACTTGGCCCAACACACGCACGTAACCGGTAAAGTTAATATCAACCATCGCAGTTGCCTGATCTGCGTTCCATTCACTGGCACCAAAAGGCCAATAAACCCCAGCTAATAACACCACCCCGTCAATATCACCGATTGCAGCAGCAGCCGACTTCACACTTTCATCGTCAGCGATGTCCATAACTTGATAGCTGGCTTTTCCAGGCAATCCAGCGACGACCTGGGCCAACTTGTCTTCTGAACGCGCTGATACAATCACCTCTGCACCAGAACGGCTCATGACTTGTGCGAGTGCGGCACCTAAACCGTCACTGGCGCCGACCAGCCAATACCTTTTACCCTGCCACTCGCGCATTACGCGGCATCCTTCATCTCGATGCTGACAGGGCGCATCGTAGCTACCAGTTCAGCGACTTGGATACCAAATTTACGGAACTGGGATCGATTGACGATTGAACCATTTGGCGCAAGGTACATCCAATCCACCGTGTTCAAAACGTGGCCACCCGCGCTATCTGGTAAACGTAAGCGATATTTCAATTGAACGGACGACCCAACTTGAAACCCCTCACCTTCGCCAACAACGTCAGGCGCTGTGGCCTTGATTGCACCGTTCTGATCAATTGTTAAATCCCAGCGACGATTCTGAATCGAACCATCGTCATAACGAAATTCTTCGCTCATGACCCCGTGGTTACCTTCCCACGAACATTCAAAAGCACCCACAAATCGGCTGCTTACGCGACCAAAAGGACCGTAAATCACACCCTCACAAGCGATTGGACCATTCATGTGCTGACGCAAATCAAACATTTCTGGGCCGCTCATATAGTCACTTGGTTTTTGCGCTACAAAGCTTGCGTACCGACCCCGCAGCAGGTTCAAAGCCAGCACAAGCACCGCGCCCAGAAGGATATAGAGTAAACTATTCATAGATTATTCCTCATTTACGGCAGTACATGCCAACAAAATCAAAGCAAATATTTTCAAGACACAAGGCACAGCCGCGTACATCAAAGTTAATACGAATAAGGCGTGGTCAGAGTTTGTGGCTGAACCACTTTCAAAACCTGCAAGCTGCAAGGCTGGCAACAGCAACACAGCTGCAAATGCCAAGGTAAATTTCGAAACAAATGACCAGAGACCAAAACCTTCGGTAGCGGCAGGTGAAATCTCTGCCATCCGTTTGGCAAACATCGCAGGCAACAATGTCAGATCAGCACCCAACGCAGTACCAGACGCTACACATACGAAAGCGAATGCAACCCAATCGCCTGCACCTAAAGGTATGGCGAAAGCAAAGGCCATAATCGCCAAGGTCATCGAAACCATCAACGTATTTTTGGTTCCAAATCGTTCCGCCGAATTCCCCCACAGTGGAACTGACAAGGCGGCCGAAAGGAAGAACAGCAACAAAAGCGGGCCTTCCATTCCGGATGCCAACAATCGTGTTTCCACGAAGAACAGGAACAACGTGGAACTTACTGCAACGGGGGCAGCGTTGATGAATGCGATGATCAACAATTGGCGTGCCATAGGGTCTTGCAACACGGTCTGAAAACTGGCCGATGTCGAAGCGTTCACAGCACCCCATTCCGCGCGCATCAAGATTCCTGCAATTAATGCCAAAACCCCAAATCCAATAGCAAAGCCAACAAAGGGTGCATTCATAAAGTATAAGAATACCAATGGGGCAATTGCCGCGACACAAACCCCAAACAAGGCACCGGTTTCACGCCACCGCGCCAGTTTCAAATGGCCGTAACGACCAAGGGCAGATGCCTTGACGACCCCTTGCGCATAGAAGTTTATGGTTAGGAACGAAAACGCCGAAAACACCAACGTTAACATCAACGCAAACCACATCAACGGTGGCAGCTTTGGCGCAATAGCAAACAGGCCAAGCATCCCAAGTGCCATAATCGAACAGGCGATAGCAACGGCGAGCCCCCGTCGATTCCCTAAACGCCCAGACCAACGCCCAAACAGCGGATCCTGCACGACATCCAGTAAACGCAGAGCAAATAAAACAGCTCCAAGAGCAACCAAAGACACTCCATATTCGTCCACAAAATACTTTGGCGCATGTATGTAAATTGGCAAACCGGCAGCTGACAGCATCGCAGCAAAAACAGCGTACGCAGGAAGGTTATCGTTCCGCGCCTGAGGCTGTGATGATGAAATGCTCATCCGCGAGAAATTTCGTTGGCAGGTGCCTTTGGGCAGGAACGGAAACGCGCTTTTTTCCACCACAATTTCAGAGCTTGCCAATGGATCAAGGTGAGCACTCGGCGCGAACCAAACGGGCGACGCAACAACATATGCAGAACAGCGCGATTAGTAAGCGGGGCGCGTGTGCCAGTCAGTGTCGCAATTAATCCACCTTCGCCTCGGCTATAGTCGATCCACACACCAATCCGATCATTACTGATATCAAAGCGAAACTCATACCCACCTTCGACTGGTTGGAACGGTGAGACGTGCATACGCTTGGTAGACTTTAAACGATCAGTCGCAAGGATAGGACGGAGATCAGGATGGTGTAACAAATAGGAATGGCGTTCACCAAAGGTATTAGACACCTCGGCAACCACAGCAATCAGTTCATCGTCAATTTCACGACGGCACAACCAAAAACTGACTGGATTAAACACATGGCCGAGGATTTTTGGCTGAGCTAAAATTTCGATGCGGGCTACCCCAGTGACATCATGTGCAGCAAGAACTTTGCGCACCCATGCGCTTCCGTGGCCATTCTTTGGAAGGCCGCCATGATCGATATCGTTTAGTGCAGCAAGCCCACGCCCATTGCGCGCGAACAAACGCGGGCCACTGATTGGTGCATCAGCGTCAAGTAAAACGTAGTCGATAGAATAGCGAAAGGCGTTTTTCACTGCACCTTTGCGACTATGGAACGTCACACCGTTGATATGATCAACAGTGCCTGTCACGTGATTAAATTTCTTTCAGAACATTTTGCCTTGATCGCATCTGAAACCGTTACGGCACTTTCAAGGCCATCTTCATGGAACCCGTGACGCAACCATGCACCCGTAAACCATGTGTTGTTTACACCATTCATTGCGCGAACTTTTTCCTGCGCCGCAAGTGCTGCCAAATCGTATACTGGGTGGCGCAGAGTAACCTGGTCATAAATCAGTTCTTCTCGGATTGTACGCTTCGTATTCAGGGTCACAAAGTGTGGGTCATCCATTGGAATCGGCTGAAGCGAATTCATCCAATAAGTCAGGTCAATTTGATCACCTGACACTTTCTCGTCTTCGGTGTAGACCCACGATGACCAAGTTTGACGGCGCTTTGGCATTATGCTTTCATCTGCATGTAACGTAATTTCATTTGGTTGATATTTTATCGCGCCAAGTGCTAACTGCTCTTCAGTCGTTGGGTCAGCCAACAAGGCCAGAGTATCATCCGAATGGGTGCCAAAAATCACTTGGTCAAAGGATTCCCACTCACCGCCAACAGCTTTCACCTGAACACCGCCGCCATCACGGCGCACAGCTTGTACAGGCGATTTTAGTCGTATGTCGACACCACGGCTAACTAGCGCAGCTTCGAGACGGCGAACATATTCAATCGAACCACCATCAACCGTGTACCATTGGTGCTGACCAGTTGTATTTAAAAGCGCATGGTTCTCAAAAAACTGGATCATCGCATGTGCGGGGAAATCCATTATCTTTTGCGTCGGCGTTGACCAAATTGCGCCAGACAAAGGCAAAAGGTAATAGTCTCGAAACCAAGCGCCTGTGCCCAGTTTTTCCAAAAACTCTGCAACTGTAATTGACCGGTCTTTTGCCAACTCAAGCGCATTTTTGTTGAACCGTAGAATGTCGCGAACCATACCAAGAAATTTAGGGTTTACTGCGTTCATACGCTGCGCGAACAATGCGTCTAGGCTAGCCAACCCATATTCTAAACGCCCCCCACCAATGGATGCTCCAAAACTCATGCTCGACTTCACAACGGGCACGTTCAAATCAGCAAACAGCTCCGCCATGTGTGGATAATTTGCGTAATTAAAAACGATGAAACCTGTGTCGACAGGTTGATCTCCACGCTTGCCCGCCATTTTAGTACGTGCGTGCCCACCAAGCCGCGGCTCCGCTTCGTATAGCGTAACCTGTTTGCATTCGCTGAGTTTGTAGGCAGAGCCCATGCCTGAAATACCGCCGCCAATAATGGCGATTTTTTGAGGCGTCGGGTTTGGTTGATCGAATGGCATGAAAATGTAGTCCTGATTAATGCGTTTGGTAGTTATACGCGCCTCATTCGAAATCGGATGTTAAAACGCAAAAAAAGAAATTTGATCCAATTCAGCGCTTCAACCGTATATTTGGTATGTCAGCCAGTTCACATAATGTGTTACCGAGAGAAAGATCGGTTAACTTTCAGGCGGCTGCAACCCGTTTGGTTGCAGTAGGTTCGAAACGCGTGACAGATGTAAATAAACGTAATTTATGGATTTCTCATGTCCACCGCATCCGCGATGACGCTGACAAAGCAGCATTTGCAGAACTGTACGCCCACTTTGCCCCCCGGGTGAAGGGTTTTCTAATCAATTCTGGTGCCGACGGCTCCATGGCCGAGGAATGCGCCCAAGAAGTAATGGCGACCCTTTGGCACAAAGCACACTTGTTCGACCCGTCCCGCGCATCAGTTGCGACTTGGATTTTCACAATCGCACGAAACCGCAAAATTGATATTCTGCGCAAACAACGCCGTCCGGAACCTGAGGACCTCACATGGGGTCCAGAAGAAGAACCCGATCAAACCGACGTTCTAGCGCTACAGCAAGAAACTGAGATTCTTAGCAAGGCGTTAACAACACTTCCGGCAGCACAAAGAGAACTTATAGAACAGGCGTATTTCGGGGATTTGTCCCACAGCGAAATTGCTAAAAAAACGGGTCTGCCCCTTGGCACGATCAAATCGCGAATTAGGTTAGCCCTCGAGCGCTTACGCCAAACGATGAAATGAACAAAATGATGAGCACAGATATCAAACATCACCTGACGGATGAAATCCTGATGGGCTACTCAGCAGGCACTTTGCCTGAGGCTTTTAATCTTATGGTCGCAACGCATGTTTCGTTGTGTGATGCTTGTCGCGCTCAATTGGCGGCATGCGATGCCGTTGGCGGTGTTTTGTTGGACGAGCATGATATTCCCAACACTCAGATGCAGCCTGATAGCTTTGCCGCGACAATGGCGATGATTGAGCAAAGCGCACCAATCACTAAGACACCGGCCGTTAAAATGCCATCCGTACTGCCAAGCCCGCTGCAAGACTACATTGGTGGTGACCTGAGCGAAATTAAATGGCGCCCTATTGGCATGGGTGTAAAACAAGCTATCTTACCAACGTCAAAACAAGCAAGCGCACGCCTTTTGATGATCCCAGCCGGTGCAGCTATGCCAGATCACGGTCACCACGGCCTTGAGATGACAATGGTTTTGCAAGGTGCTTTCCAAGATGACGATGGGTATTTTGCCCGTGGTGATGTCGACATCGCTGACAGCGATCTTGAGCACACGCCGATGGCGGATATCCATGAAGATTGTATTTGTCTTGCGGTAAGCGACGCGCCACTGCGCTTTAAGGGTATTCTCCCCCGCATCATGCAGAGCTTTATTCGCATCTAAGCGACGCACTCGGCATTATTTTGAATAACCGCCCGATTTCAGTCGGTACGTATTTTGTTTCAGGGTTAAGCTGTCATCATGCTTTTTACCCTTCCAGACGATGACAGCCTATATATCGCCCTTTTAGGTCGTGACCCCACCTATGATGGTCGCGTCTTTGTTGGCGTAAGTTCCACAGGTATATTTTGTCGTTTGACATGCCCTGCTCGCAAACCAAAGCGGGAGAATTGTACCTTTTACGAAAGTCCATCCGAATGCATCGACGCTGGTTTTCGTCCCTGCAAACGGTGCCGTCCAATGCACGCGATGGTACCTGAAAATCCTGCCGTTCGCGATCTCCTCACACGACTGGACAACGACCCAACGTATCGATGGTCCGAAGACGGGATTAATGCGTTGGGCTATGATCTCTCTACAATAAGGCGTACCTTTAAACGTACGTTTGGCATCACCTTTCTAGATCTGGCTCGGGCACGACGATTGCAAGCGGGCTTCACCGCTCTTTCAAACGGAGACCGCGTGATCGACGCCCAGCTTGAAGCAGGGTTTGAAAGTGGTGCAGCCTTTCGCACAGCGTTTGCAAAGATGGTTGGGGTCAAACCCAGTACGTTCTCAGACACCGCATTGTTGCGTGCCGATTGGTTTCAAACCAAACTTGGCCCAATGATCGCGGTGGCAGATAATACACATTTACACTTGTTAGAATTCGCAGATCGAAAAGCTTTACCAGCCGAGCTTAGTCGCTTGCAGAAAGCCGCTGGTGGGATTGGGTTTGGAACGACCGAACCACTCGAACGAACCAAAGCTGAACTGTTTGAATACCTTGACGGTCAAAGGGCAGCGTTCACCATCCCTCTTGCACTCCATGGAACTACCTTCACCAAATCAGTTTGGCAGGCACTGATGGCGGTTCCAGCGGGGGGAATTCAAACCTACGCTGGACTTGCACAAGATATCGGACGCCCTACAGCTACTCGTGCAGTTGCGCGTGCTAATGGCGCAAACCAAATTTCGATACTCATTCCCTGTCACAGGATTATTGGTGCCGATGGCAACTTAACCGGATACGGTGGTGGGCTTTGGCGTAAACGTAAATTGATTGATCTTGAACTGCAGTACAAATGAGACCCTTCTCAGTGACGCATTAAGGCTCAGGCTTGGCCAAAGGCACCACGTTGTTTTGTTCCTCTGGCGTCAATTCTTCAAAGTCAAAATTATCCAAACGCGCCGCACGTTTTCCTGCACGTTCGGCAGCTGTGCTAATTCCGTCCAAATCTTTGCGTGCTTGACCGAAGTGAGTGTTTAATTTGTCGACACGCTCGACAACCAACTCAACATCGCGGTGCAAGCTTTTTAGGGTTGAACGAATAGCGCCCGCCTGCTCACGCATCCGCGCATCCTTAAGTATTGCACGCATTGTGTTCAGTGTGGCCATACAGGTCGTTGGTGAAACGATCCAAACGCGGTGATCAAAACCATCACGTACAAGTTCAGGAAAGTTCGCGTGGAGCTCTGCATATACCGCTTCAGAAGGTAGGAACATCAACGCGCCATCTGCAGTTTCGCCCTCGATGATATATTTCTCACTGATATCACGGATGTGCTTTTTCACGGAAACACGCATCGCTTTGCCAGCCTCGTTGACCTCCCAATCAGTCTTGGCCCGACGCAATGCCTCATAGGCTTCAAGGGGGAATTTACTGTCGATCACAATTGGGCCAGGCGGGTTCGGCAACGCAATCAAACAGTCAGCGCGCTTACCGTTGCTAAGGGTCGCTTGCAGCTGAAAACTGTCTTTTGGCAATGCTTTACCGACAATGTCGTTCAGTTGAATTTCGCCAAAAGCACCACGCGTTTGTTTGTTGCTTAAAATGTCCTGTAACGACAAAACATCCCCCGACAGCTTCGCAATATTGTCCTGCGCTTTGTCGATAGAAGCGAGACGTTCTTGAAGCTGCGTTAAACTAACCGTGGTTTGTTTCGATGAGCCGTTCAACGTCTCTTTCATCCGCTCTTGCATCTCTGCCATCGAATGTTGGGCACGCATAGCATTCTCAGCCAAACGGTCCTGCATTTGCTGTTGAACAGCAGCCAATCGCACTTCCATCGTGTTGGTAATCTGGGTCTGTGCATTTACCTGCGTATCAGACACAGTTTGCAAACCACCTTGTAACGCGGCCTGCCCCATATTGAGCTGCTGAACATGTTGGCCAAGGATGCCCATCTGATGCGCCAGCGGTGCCGCAGCCGCCGCGGAACGCCCTGCCGACCGCACCACAACCATCAACATCAACACGATTAAAATGACCACAGCGACAGCCACCAATCCCACAATGATCAATGGATCGCTAAAGGCATACTCTTGTCCTGAAATCTCAATCATGTGCGTCCAAACAACCGTTCAATATCTGCCAGTTTCAGCTCTACATAGGTAGGGCGTCCGTGGTTGCATTGCCCCGAATGCGGGGTTGCTTCCATTTCGCGCAACAGCGCGTTCATTTCCTCAGCCCGCATCCAACGACCTGAGCGAATAGACCCGTGGCAGGCCACGCGACTAAGGATCGCTTCGACCTTGGCTTGAACCATGTTTGAGTTGCCCTGATCCGCAAGTTCGTCCAGAATATCAAGGATCATAGCACGCGCATTCACCTCACCCAAAATGGCAGGCGTTTCGCGAATAGCAATTGCACCACCGCCAAAGGGTTCAATACCCAAACCAAAGCGTGCCAATTCGTCCGCCACTTCGAGTAATCGAGCGCAATCGCCATCCGATAGTTCAACAATCTCTGGGATCAGCAAGGCTTGAGCCGCGACCCCATTCGCTGCCATTTGGTTTTTTAATTTCTCGTACACCAATCGCTCATGCGCTGCATGCTGATCAACGATAACCATGCCAGTTGCCGTCTGTGCGATAATGTAATTCTCATGGACCTGACCGCGGGCTGTGCCCAGTGGAAGATCCTCTGGTGGTGTCTCATTCGCCTGCTCTTGCTCAACCACTTGCCCACTATAGGCGTGGGTCATTTCCGCGAAACCCGGCGCTTGGGATTGGTAAGACGCTGAACGTGATCCCATTGAGGGACGGTCCATCTGATAGATACGCGGGCCACCAATAGGCTCCGGTGTCATCGCGCCCAAAGTCGCACCAGCAACCGTGGTCGATGCGCGATGCCCTGCCTCTGCCAACGCTTGGCGCAATGCCGATACAATTAACCCACGCGCAAGACCAGGATCACGAAAGCGTACCTCTGATTTTGCAGGATGAACGTTGACGTCCACAAGCGTCGGATCGCAATCAAGGAACAGGGCAGCCGCTGGATGACGATCGCGACTTAGAAAATCAAAGTAAGCTCCACGCAATGCCCCAACCAATAGTTTATCCCGTACAGGACGACCGTTTACGAACAGATACTGTTGCACAGCGGAACCACGCGAATAGGTTGGCAATGCAGCATACCCTGTCAAATGTAATCCTTCGCGTAGTGCGTCAATTTTCAGGGAGTTATCTGCAAACTCACGCCCCAAAACAGTCGCCAACCGCCCATGCAACGCATCGAACATATCGCCATTTTCGGCTTCCGCCCTGAAGGTGGTGCGTGGGCTATCGCCACTCACATCTCGCAACTCAAACCGTACAAAAGGTTCCGCCATCGCAAGGCGTTTAACGATATCATTGATGGCCGTCGTTTCTGCGCGGTCGGTGCGCAAAAACTTCAGTCGTGCTGGAGTTGCATAAAACAAGTCACGCAAAGTTATGACTGTGCCGCCATTTAAAGCCGCAGGGCGCACTGGCCCTAAGTCGCCACCTTCAACACTGATCTCAAACGCTTCAGAACCTTGAACGCGTGAGGTGATGTTAAGACGGCCAACGGCACCCAGTGATGGCAGTGCCTCTCCACGAAAACCAAAGGTGTGAATGTTAAGCAGGTCAGAGCCATCGATCTTTGACGTCGCATGGCGTGATAAGGCCAACGACAAATCATGACCTGCAATACCGCAGCCGTCGTCCGTCACGCGGATCAACGTTTTGCCACCATCTGCAATATCAATGGAAATACGCCGTGCGCCAGCATCGATCGCGTTCTCAACCAGTTCTTTGACGGCTGACGCTGGTCGTTCAACAACTTCACCCGCAGCAATGCGATTGATTGCTGCGTCATCAAGTTGGCGAATAACCGGCAGGTTTTCGTGGATATTGGGTCTGCTTGTTTCCATACCCCAATACCTAGCACCAAACATGCCGATTCTGCCAGCAGCCAAGTCACCGCATAAGCGGATCTGACCCATCAACTTAGAGAATGGTTAATGGGCCAATATGCCGATTAAATCGCGCTCAAGCCTGCATCTAATGCAGCAAGCACACGGTCAACTTCGTCTTTCGTGATCACCAAAGGTGGAGACATCAAAATGTTATTCCCACCCAACCGCACCATGACACCTGCGTCATAAGTGGCTTGATGAATCTTCTTCATCGTTGGCATATCCATTGGCGTCTTGGTCGACGCATCAGACACGATCTCAACTCCAGTCATCAATCCGTGTCCACCACGCACATCGCCAACGATGTCATATTTATCTAACAAGGCAACGCATCCATCAAACAATTGAGCACCACGAGCTGCCGCGTTTGTCTTTGTATCCAGACGTATGGTTTCACTGAGACACGCCGTAACCGCAGCTGCGCCAACAGGGTGTGCTGAATAGGTGTAACCATGGAAAATCGCAGCCTCTTCGCCACCATTTTCAAAGACTTCAGCAACAGCATCGCTCATCAATGCTGCACCCACTGGGAAATACCCCGATGTGATCCCTTTTGCGCAACACATCATGTCTGGCT
Organism: Ascidiaceihabitans sp.; assembly: GCA_028825475.1. Classification (GTDB taxonomy): domain Bacteria; phylum Pseudomonadota; class Alphaproteobacteria; order Rhodobacterales; family Rhodobacteraceae; genus Ascidiaceihabitans. Next base: position 145,584 of record JAPKAB010000005.1, read on the forward strand.
TTACGCCCCAATGACGGCTGCCTGACCACGCGCCTGTACGGCCAAACCCTGTGATCACCTCATCCGCAATCATCAGGATGCCGTGACGGTCGCAAATTTCGCGCATCAGCGGCATGAAGGTCTCATTTGGCACAATGACTCCGCCAGCCCCTTGAATCGGCTCCATGATGAACGCTGCGATGCTGCCCGCACCTTGGAACATGATCTCGTCTTCCATCGCGGCGGCAATGCTCTGCGCCAAAACTGCGGGATCTGTTTCATTGAAAGGATTGCGATAAGTGTATGGGCTGGGCATGTGAAAACAGCCTGGCAGCAAAGGCTCATAATTAATACGAAAACGATTGTTACCGTTTACAGATGCACCACCAAAGTGGGTCCCGTGATAGCCCTTTTTCAGGCTAAGAAATTTTGTACGGTTCGGCTCTCCTTTGATCCGGTGATACTGGCGCGCAAGTCGCAAGCACGTCTCAACCGAGTCTGATCCACCAGACGTAAAGAACACGCGTGCCATGCCATCTTCGGCAAAAAACTCACGCACCGCATATGACGCCTCAATAGCAGAAGGATTAGACGTACCAGCAAACGCTGAATAGTACGGCAAGTCATAAAGCTGCTTGGCGATTGCGTCTTTAACAACGTCGTTAGAATAGCCAAGGTTAACGCACCATAAACCACCGACGGCGTCGATAGCTTCGTGCCCATCGATGTCTTTGATGGTTGAACCTACAGCGGTCTCAATGATTGTCGGAGCATGCTCAATCGCTTCGCCAGGGTGACCCATCGGGTGCCACATGTGCTTTGCATTATTCGCGCGAAGGAAGTTGTCGTCTTTCATAATGAACCCTCTGTTGGTTTTCCCAACAAGATGGACACGAAAATAGAAAAAGGGGCAAGCGTTTCAACACGCCTGCCCCATCATTTTAGACGTAGTTCGTATTAAACGTCGTCTGGCAAGATCAGGTTCATGGCAATTGCCAAGATCGCTGTTGGTGCCACAGCGCTTGTTAGCAATGTACGCAGTACGCCTGGTACGTGTTGTACAGCGGATGGAACAAGGTTCAGACCAAGGCCAACAGCAAGTGACACAGCAATAATAATCATGTTGCGACGGTTCATTTCGACTTCGCTCAGCATGTTAAGACCTGCTGCAGCAACCATCCCGAACATCACGATCACACCACCACCCAAAACTGGAAGCGGCATAGAGGCTATGACTGCGCCAATTTTTGGCATCAGGCCACAGATGATCAAAACGATACCACCGATTGTCACAACATGGCGGCTCATGACGCCTGTCATACCAATGATGCCTACGTTTTGGCTGAAGGATGTGTTTGGCAAGCCACCAAAGACCGCAGCAACAGCTGTACCCAAACCATCAGCGTAAGTTGCGCCAGAGATTTCTTCGTCGGTTGCTTCACGTCCAGCACCAGCTTTGGTTGTCGCTGAAACATCGCCAACTGTTTCGATCGCTGAAACGATGGAAACCAGCGTCACAGCAAATACTGCCCAAAAACTGAATTCAAAACCGTATGGAAGTGGTTTGATTGATGTGATCCAGCTTGCTTTTGAAACCGCACCGAAGTTCACCATACCCAAAGAAAATGCAAGAGCATAGCCAACAACAAGGCCAACCAAAATTGCTGAATTGCTCAATGCGCCCTTAGTGAAAAACTTTAGGCCTAGTGCAACAACCACAACGCTAAGCGCGACTGACCAGTGCTTCAAAGAACCAAAGCTATCAGCTGCCATTTGGAAATCTGCGGCACCACCGGCTGCATATTTAATCGCAACTGGGATCAGATAAAGGCCGATTGCCAAGATTACCAAACCAGTGATCAACGGCGGGAACATCCAGCGCAAGTTCTTGATTACTGAACCAAGAGCGAAGTGGATGAGGCCACCAATTAGGCAGGCAGTCAGCGCCACGCTCAAACCTTGTGTTGCGGCAATGCCAGCCAAAACACCAACGAACGCAAAGCTGGTGCCCTGCATGATTGGAAGACGGGCACCAACTGGGCCAAAGCCAACAGTTTGGAACAATGTCGCGATACCAGCGAACAACATTGCCATTTGAATAAGATAAACTTGTTCGACGCTGCCGAATGCAAGACCCGCTGCACCAGCAACGATAATAGAAGGTGTCACGTTACTCGCGAACATTGCCAATACGTGCTGCAGACCTAATGGCACGGCTTGTGCCAAAGGTGGTGTTTGATTTGGGTCTGAGTAGGACCCTGTTGAATCAGTCATTTTCGTACCATCCCTGAGTAAACGCCGTCTTGAGTGCGGCTAAGCGGAAGTATGGTGCCACATTAGGACTTCGGGCAAGAAAAAACTAAGCCCTCCAAATGCTCGAAAAAGCTAACACCCAGAAATTAAACAAATATTCTTAACCTTCAATTTTTATGCGATTGTCTTTCTTCTCGGGCGAGAAATTATCACACGTTCCAAACACCCGTGCTTGCCTTTGTCGTGATCCCATGTAACTTTTGAATGCTGCAACTGCGCAATGAGGTGCCCAATGCACAATCCACTAGCCGAACAAACATCCAACGACACCGCGAACCAAAGCGTCGCACATTTGCCTCAGGTCACTGAGCCAAGAAATCCAGGCATGGAGCTCGACCTAGATTGGGTTGCTCGGGTTCAGGCGAACACATCAGCCATTGAGCGTCGATGCGCTGCATTGCCAGCCCGTCGTTCTGTCAAAAAGGAACATCAGGCGGCTTGGTTGCTGAAAGCGGTCAGCTGCATTGACCTGACAACTTTATCTGGCGATGACACCGAAATGCGTGTTGGTCGTTTGTGTGCTAAAGCTCGTCAGCCTGTGAACGCTAGCGTCCTCGCGCAGCTTGAAATGACCGGACTGACGACCGGAGCTGTATGTGTGTATCACGAGATGATACCAGCCGCTGTTCGCGCACTTGTCGGAACGAACATTCCAGTCGCAGCTGTTTCAACTGGCTTCCCTGCAGGGCTGTCACCACTTCATCTACGCATCCAAGAAATCAAGGAAAGCGTTGCAGCGGGCGCTAGGGAAATCGACATCGTCATCTCCCGTCGTCACGTGCTGACAGGCGATTGGCAAAAGCTATACGACGAAATGAAAGACATGCGCAAAGCCTGTGGTGACGCCCATGTTAAGGCGATTCTAGCGACTGGTGAACTGGGTTCTTTACGCAATGTCGCGCGCGCCTCTCTGGTGTGTATGATGGCTGGTGCCGATTTTATTAAAACATCAACGGGTAAGGAAAGCGTCAATGCGACCCTACCTGTGACTCTCGTTATGATCCGCGCCATTCGCGACTATTTTGAACGCACGGGTTATCGAATTGGTTACAAACCAGCGGGCGGCATTTCAAAAGCGAAAGATGCGATTACCTACCTCGCTTTGATGAAGGAAGAATTGGGAGATCGCTGGCTTCAGCCTGACTTATTCCGTTTTGGCGCTTCTTCCCTGTTGGGGGATATTGAACGTCAACTGGAACATCACCTGACCGGCGCATATTCCGCCAGCCATAGAAACCCAATGGGCTAATCTCCGTACTTTGCCTTCCACGACATCTGACAGAAAGACCCTAATCATGACAGTCAAAGATATCTTCCAAAGCATGGACTACGGCACAGCCCCTGAAAATGCAGCCGAGGCGTTGGCTTGGATTGTCGACCAAGGTGGAAAGTTTGGCCATTTCATCGATGGGTCATTCACCGCAGCGCGCGAGGGTTTTGATAGCAAGAACCCTGCGAATGGTAACGTATTGGCAACCATCAGCCAAGCGACACAAGCAGATGTAGATTTGGCTGTTTCAGCCGCGCGCAAAGCACAGCCGAAATGGGTGGCACTGGGTGGGCATGGCCGCGCGCGCATCTTGTACGCAATCGCCCGTCTGTTGCAAAAGCATAGCCGTTTGCTTGCCGTGCTCGAAACATTAGACAACGGCAAACCTATCCGCGAAAGTCGCGACATCGATATTCCCTTGGCACAGCGTCATTTCTATTATCACGCTGGTATGGCCCAATTGATGGATAGTGAATTGCCTGACCGCGAAGCCTTGGGTGTGTGCGGTCAAATCGTTCCATGGAACTTCCCACTACTCATGTTGTCATGGAAAATCGCACCTGCTTTAGCGATGGGTAATACAGTTGTTTTGAAACCCGCAGAATACACATCACTTACAGCTTTGTTGTTTGCGGACATCTGCAAACAAGCTGGTGTGCCCGATGGGGTTGTAAACATCGTGACCGGTGATGGCGCCGTGGGCGAGATGATTGTCGCCGCTGATGTCGATAAGATTGCGTTCACTGGCTCGACAGCAGTTGGCAAACAGATCCGCAAAGCCACTGCAGGGTCGGGCAAGGCACTGACGCTAGAGCTGGGCGGCAAGTCGCCCTACATCGTTTTTGACGACGCAGATCTGGATTCAGCCGTTGAGGGATTGGTTGACGCCATTTGGTTCAATCAAGGGCAGGTGTGCTGCGCCGGTTCACGTCTATTGGTTCAAGAACCAATTGCAGAAACCTTCTATGCCAAGCTCAAAGTCCGCATGGACAAACTGCGTATAGGGAGCCCACTGGATAAGTCCATCGATGTCGGTGCTATCGTCGATCAATCGCAGCTTGATACAATAACCCGCATGGTTGCTAAAAACACCGCTGGAACTATGCACCAATCAAGTGCTGCATTGCCTGAGCATGGCCTGTTCTATCCACCGACGTTGATCACTGATCTTCATCCAGCTGACACGCTGATGCAGCAAGAAATCTTTGGTCCTGTCTTATGCGCCACAACGTTCCGCACGCCTGCGGAAGCTGTCGAAGTCGCCAACAACACGCGCTACGGATTGGCCGCAACGGTTTGGAGCGAGAACATTAATCTTGCGCTCGACATTGCACCAAAGCTTGCCGCTGGCGTTGTCTGGATCAACGGCACCAACATGTTTGACGCTGCTGCCGGCTTTGGCGGTGTGCGCGAAAGTGGTGTTGGCCGCGAAGGTGGCTGGGAAGGTCTAAGCGCCTACACGAAAGCCAAGGGCCAAACGAAGCCATTGAAACCGATCACAGCCTTTGAAGGTAACAAAGGGGCCACCGAGGATTTGGATCGCACAGCGAAACTGTACATCGGCGGCAAACAAGCGCGTCCTGACAGCGGCTATTCTACCGCAGTCTTCGCCAAATCTGGAAAACTGGTAGGCCATGCTTCAAACGCATCCCGCAAAGATGTTCGAAACGCTGTAGAGGCAGCGAACGCAGCCAAGGGATGGTCAAAAACCACAGGCCATTTACGTGCTCAAATTCTGTACTTCATCGCTGAAAACTTAAGCGCACGGGCAGAGGAATTCGCTGGTCGCCTAAACACCCTGCAAGGTGGCAACGGAGGCCAAAAAGAGGTCGAGGCGTCCATCAGTCGTCTATTCACCTATGCAGCATGGGCCGACAAATACGACGGCCAAGTGCACTGCGTTCCGATGCGCGGTACAGCACTGGCCATGAAGGAACCCGTAGGCGTCATCGCGGCGCTATGCCCGGACATTGCACCTTTGCTCGGTCTTATATCGCTCATGGCCCCGGCCATCGCGATGGGCAACCGTGTGATCCTGAGTGCATCAGAGGCGTTTCCATTGATCGCCACAGATTTCTTCCAAGTACTCGACACCTCAGACGTGCCAGGTGGTGTCGTTAATATCCTCACCGGCGCGCATATTGATGTCGCAAAAACGATGGCAGAACACATGGACATCAATGCGGCTTGGTCCTTCTCAGGGTCTGATCTGAGCAAAGACATTGAAGCTGGTAGCGCGACAAACGTCAAACGCACATGGGTGAACAACGGGCAAGCCCGTGATTGGTTGTCATCCGCTGGTGAAGGAAGAGAATTCCTTGTTGCCGCGACAGAGATCAAAAACATCTGGATCCCATACGGCGAATAATTTTTTGCGCCCAGCAGCGATGCTGGGCGCTATTTTTTATTCAGGCAATGGACCTGTCGCTAAGCCAACGGGCTGACCAACAACCACGAAATGCAATCCATCCGCATCTAACAGCTCAGCTGCAACACGATTGACGTCTTCCAATGTCACGGCCTCGACCTTGTCGTTGCGGGTAGCAATGTAATCAATTGGAAAGCCGATCATCTGCATCCCGACCATGATCCGCGCGATGGGTGCATTCCCATCAAACCGCAGTGGATAGGCACCGGTAATATAGGTCTTGGCATTGTGCAGCTCTTCGGGTGTCACACCCTTTTCAGCTGCCTTCGACCACTCGTCGCGGATCACTGAAATGGCTTCTGCAATACGATCATTGGCTGATGCAACTTGCCCCTGATAAGTTGCCGCGTGATCACGTGGCACAAGGAACGTACTGACCCCATAGGTTAGGCCACGTTTTTCACGCACTTCGTTCATAAGACGGCTCTCAAAGGAGCCGCCGCCCAAGACATGATTGAGAATTGTTGCGGCGAAGTAGTCAGGGTCTTCTAGGCCAATCCCTTTGTGTCCGAACAAGGCGACAGATTGCGGCGTGTCAAAATCCACGACTGTTACGCCACCCGTTATTGTTACCTCAGCGGCCTGCGGTTGGGGGGCACCAGTTTCAGGCAAATCACCCAACAGCTCGTCCACGAGTATGCCCAGCTCAGCAGGTGTAATATCTCCGACCGCACCGACATACAGGCGATCCTTTGCAAAGATATCACCATGCGCATTTACCAGATCCTCTCGGGTCAATGCAGCTACACTTTCGTTGGTTCCGGACAAATCAGTTGCATAGGGGTGATCTCCAAACGTCATTCGATTGAAAGCAGCACCAACAATTGCATCAGGATCAGTCGTGTCCGACAACAAACCTGCAAAAACCTGCCCACGAACCCGTTCGATATCAGGTTCGTTAAAATTTGGATCAACAATAGATGAACGCAATAGCGCAACTGCATTATCGCGACTTTCAGACAAAAACCTTACGGAAACGGACAATGAATCCGAATTCAAATTATAAGAAAAACTAGCTGCCAAATCTTCAACGGCACGGGCAAAGCCACGCGAGTCTAAGTCCCCAGCGCCCTCTTCCAATAACCCAGTCATTAGATTTAATGCGCCACGTTTTTCCGGACGATCTAGCGACCCACCTCCACGAAACCGCAATTCAAGTGCCATGAAAGGGATCGACGGTTCTTCAACCAACCAAGCGGTAATTCCACCCGGTGAAATGACCTCTTGAATTTTTACTTCTGCCTGTGCTGGTAATACGGTCAGAAAGCTAATGACCAGAGCGCTAAAAATTCTCATTGGCCTTGCTCCTGTTCTTTCATCAACCATCCCGTAACTGAGGTCTCTGGTATAATCACCTTTTTGGCGACCGCCATGATTTCTTCAGGCGTGATCGCCTGCAAAATTTCAGGCCATGCTTGAACGTCTTCTACGGTCAACCCAGTGGTCAAAGCGGAACCATATCGCTGTGCTATCCCGTCAACGTTGTCGCGTGCGTAAATCTGCTGTGCGCGAAGCTGTTTCTTCAAACGTTCTAGCTGTGCAGGATCGACACCCTCTTTCATAAAGCTAGCAACAGCGACATCCATCGCATCCTCAGCCTCCTGAAGGGTAACACCAGGAGCAGGTACAATAATCATATTGAAGGTAGTGTCATCTAAAGATGTCCCACGATAATAGACCGATGAATACACCGCGACCTGCGTATCGAACTGCAACCTCTCAGTTAGGTATGAGGTCGTGCCACCACCCAACATCTCAGCCAACAAAGTCAACGCTGCTGCTTCTTTTTGTGCACCTTGATTCCGTTCTGGAGCCAAATATGAACGGCTTACATAAGGTTGCGCCACACGTGCATCGCGAAAAATCACGCGACGCTCGGCGGTTTGGGGTGGTTCCTCTGTGCGCAACCGTTCAGGCAAGGCAGGATTGAAAGGAATAACGCCATAATACTTTTCAGCCAGTTCACGCACCCCTTCTGGAGTCACGTCACCAGAAACAACTAGGATAGCGTTGTTGGGGGAATAGTAGATTTCATAGAATGACAGCGCGTCATCCAAATCCAGCGTTTCCATTTCGTGCATCCAGCCAATGACGGGCACGCCGTAACGATGATTGTGATATTGCACCGCACGCATCTGCTCCGAGAACAAAGCACTGGCGCTATTCTCAGTCCGCTGGTTGCGTTCTTCGATAATCACATCGCGCTCTGTCTCGATATTTGCTGGGGTCAGGCGAATGTTGCGCATCCGGTCACTCTCCATGCCCATCATCAGTTCAAGACGATCAGCTGCAATGCGCTGATAGTAGGCTGTGTAATCATAGCTAGTGAACGCGTTGTCATTGCCGCCGTTCGCGGAAACGATGGCCGAGAACTCACCCGCTTCTAACTTGTCAGTCGCCTTGAACAAAAGATGTTCCAGAAAGTGCGCAACACCTGATGCTCCTTTGGGTTCATCCGCTGACCCAACGCGATACCATACCATGTGCTGGACGACTGGCGCACGGTGGTCCTCAACAACAATAACCTGCATTCCGTTATCTAGAACAAATGTCGTAACAGGATCTTCAGCCGCCATCACTGAAAGTGGCGTCGACAGCATAAGCGTGGCCAAAAAGGCGCGCATTCGGGTCATAAGTGATCCTTCAGTTGGGTCAAGTCTTGTCCCAAAACATATGCAACGCTCCCTAGCTTTCAATAGAGATCGCAGGAACGTGAGATTTTGGATCAGTTGGACAGTGGAGCTGTTGGCGTTGCAATACCACTGTTACGATATAGGCGTGCAATCTCATTTGGATCTAAGGCTTGGCCCTTATAAGCTTCGCCGTAGAGATCATCTTTCACGATACGGAACTGGGTAAACCGAATTTTCGATTTCCGAAAAGCAGCATCTTTAGCCGCCAGTTCAGCGCGTACATTCGGTGTCACACCAAAACGGCTTGCGTGCTGAACGATTGCGCCATCACGCGCAGGTATACTTCCATTTGGATCGCCTCGACGACCGCCCAAAGCCGCAACAGCATCTTCAAGAGGCGTCGCGTCAACAAGGTTACCTTGACCTGGCGTTGGAGCAGGCAAAGCCACATAACTGGCGGGCTCTTGCAAAGGCTTACTTGGGCTTACCAAGAAATCGTCTGGTCCGTTCCCTGGTGCATCAAACTTACGCAGACCATCATTGGCACAGGCTGTCAAAGACACCACCAAAAGTGAAATCACAAAGGGACGCATCTGGCGCATCTAGCTTCTCCCAAACTCAATCAATGATCACCCGTAGGTAAATCTTAGGTAGCAATATCGCAGGCTTTGCCCTGATGTCACGCCCCGTTTTTCTTCGGCCGATTATCTTTGGCAAAGAATACGAGGCCCAGTGCGCCAGCGAAGATAAAAATATCACCAACATTGTAAACAGTCGGGTTAGTCCATCCACAGCAAGAGGTGTTCAAAAAATCTAGAACATACCCATAATATATGCGGTCAAATACATTCCCAAGTGCCCCGCCGATCAGTAATCCTGCTGCTATATGCACGATTTTTGGCTGGGCGTTTCGCGCGACCCAAACAACGACCGTTATGCAAATGATCACTGCAACGCCGATGAGCGTCCAGCGTGTCACTTCAGAGTCGCTCCCAAATAGGCCAAAGTTTACGCCACGGTTTTCACCGTAGCGTAAGTTTAAAACTGGTGGGAGAACGTCCATGCCTTTGCTTGCTGAGATTCCCATCATGTGAATCACAACAAACTTGCTGACCTGATCAGGCAAGAACGCAAGAAATCCAGCAAGAAACATCAATCGCATCGTAGGCTCCTTAGTGACGGAAGTGGCGCATGCCGGTAAATACCATTGCCAACCCTGCTTCATCAGCAGCAGCGATAACTTCATCATCGCGCATTGAGCCACCCGGTTGAATAAGAGCGGTTGCGCCTGCTTCAGCCGCAGTGATCAGACCATCAGCGAATGGGAAGAACGCGTCAGACGCCACAACAGACCCTTTGGTTAGCGGTGCTGGTAAACCCATGGCTTCGGCCATATCAATGGCTTTGCGCGCGGCAATTCGTGTGCTGTCAACGCGGCTCATTTGCCCAGCGCCAACACCAACTGTTGCACCATCTTTGACGTAGATGATCGCGTTGGATTTAACGTGTTTGGCAACAGTCCATGCAAACATCAAGTCTGACAATTCTTGGTCTGTTGGCGCACGTTTGGTCACAACTTTCAAATCGTCCAGTGTGATAAACCCGTTGTCTTTGTCTTGGAACAGGTAACCACCAGCCACTTGGCGAATTGTTTGACCAGCAGCCTTGGCATCAGCTAAACCGTCTGTGGTCAACAACCGCAGGTTCTTTTTCTTTGCAAACACTGCACGTGCCGCGTCATCAGCACCGGGGGCAATCACTACCTCAGTGAAAATCGCGCTGATCTCTTCTGCTGTTGGACCATCAAGCGGTTGGTTAACCGCAATAATCCCGCCAAACGCGCTGGTGCGATCGCAATCAAATGCGCGTGAATATGCTTGAGCCAATGTATCACCGCGCGCAACGCCGCACGGATTCGCGTGCTTGATGATAGCAACAGCCGGACCTTCACTTGGATCAAATTCGCTGACCAATTCAAACGCCGCATCTGTGTCATTGATGTTATTGTAAGACAGTTCTTTACCTTGGTGCTGCTGCGCAGTCGCAACGCCTGGGCGCAAAGAACCATCGGTATAAAAGGCTGCAGCTTGGTGTGGGTTTTCACCATAACGCAATGTTTGCGCCAATGTTCCGCCAACAGTGCGACGGCGCGATGTCTCGCCAATTTGCGAGGCCATCCATGTGCTCACGGCAGTGTCATATGCAGCCGTACGGGCATACGCTGTCTGGGCCAACCGTTGACGCAATGCATATGAGGTTTGGCCATTGTTGGCTTCAAGTTCGGCAAGGACGACGTCATAGTCCTCGACATCCACAATCACGTTTACAAAGCCGTGGTTCTTAGCACCCGAACGGATCATCGCAGGGCCGCCAATATCGATATTCTCGATCATTTCAGCATATTCAGCGCCGCGTTTAAGAGTCTCTTCGAATGGGTACAGATTCACAACGACCAAGTCGATTGCACCGATATCGTGTGTGTCCATCGCAGCAACGTGTTCATCATTGTCGCGCAGCGCCAACAAGCCACCATGCACAACAGGGTGAAGCGTCTTAACGCGACCATCCATCATTTCCGGAAAACCTGTAACCTCAGAAACATCTTTAACGGTCAAACCTGCATCACGCAGCGTTTTTGCGGTGCCGCCTGTGCTGAGCAATTCAACTCCACGCGTGGCTAATGCGGTACCAAAGGCAACCAATCCGGTTTTATCAGAAACAGAAAGCAGAGCGCGGCGAACAGGGTAGAGATCAGTCATTTGGAATTGGTCCTTTGAAGTCAGTCAGCTAGGTCAGGTTCATCACGGTTCAAGTCTCTGACCCCAATCGCAGTTTCCTGCGCCTTGGACAAAGACCACCGAATGCGCGTGGCATACTCTACTGCGCGGCCAGATAGAACGACCTGTTGCGATGCACGTGGCTTTAATCTGCCAGTTTCCAGGTAAACGCTTGGCTCTAGGGCTAAATTAAATTTTCCGTCGTGACGAAAAACCCAAATTTCACCGCTTTTAAGTGCCATTGAGACGGCGGCACCACCCAAATCTAAAGTTGCGTCGACTTCTGGGTGGAGATGAAACCGCACATCAAACGGCACTCCACCAAGGCGTACATCGTCCATGGAGCGATCGAACTGACGTTTCTGGGCGTCTTCCATCGCCAGTAACATGTCTTCACCAGCGAGTCCGCGGCCATCAAAGGTTAGTTCAAGTGTGCGCGCATGCGTTAGGCCATGGATGTCACAGAACCCATCATGACCGCCCTGAAACCGAAGACCATCTGGGGCTTGGCTTACCTCAATTGGCACGTGCTTTGGAGCATCGATCAAAGTTTCCAAACTGCTAGCACGATCTGCATCACCAAGGCGCGCGCTTGAGTACCCATCCAAGACCACGGTCGAATGCGATGGCGTTGCACGCCCAGCGCGCCGCCACTCAGCGCCGAAAGACGCGCCAGACCCACAGTTCACGACCAAAGGGCGACGACCCGATGTCAATTCGAATGCCAGAGTTGAAGCATGTCCACTGCGCGAAGCGCTTCCGCGTGGCGGGACCGCTGCGTCAACAATCACGCTGGTCCGACCTGCAGACAACCGCGCAAAGCCCATGGATAGCCCATCAGGTTGGCTACTCTTGATACCAGCCGCAGCCAATGCGTGATCCAACCAGCCTTCTTGCCCACGTCCACCACCGTGAAAACGGGCTAACCCACCATCAGAGTGGCGCAAAGTTCGCAGCGTTGGAGTGATGCGCTCAATCGCACCCAGATGCTCAGCTGGCACCTCAAGGCCAGCTTCTTCCAGTGCTGCGGCCGCCCATGTCAGCAACGCATAGACCGCAAGTAACTCTTCAGGATTGCGTGTTGGCAACCCACCCTCACTATCGACCTGAACAGCGCATTCTTTAGCCAACGCTTTTATTGCAGGTTTGGCCAAGCCCTCCATGCCTTGCAAGGAAAGGCCTGCGTAAATCAGCCCTGTAAGCGCCTCAAAGCGCGGCAAACCAGGACTCGCGCTGTGCCAGCGTTTGGACAAAAAGGTCGTCTGTTGGGCAAGCGATAGATAAAATGCATCGGAGCGATCGCTTTCTTGGCCGCGCAAAACGAACAGAGCATGGTTGATCCAGCGAATAAGGCGGCGACCCGTCAGATCAGGCGTCCAACCCGCACCTGAACCACGCCCAAATTGGTCGATCCACTCCCACAACCAAGATTGCATGCTTGCTCGTGAGAACGTGTCACCAACAGCGGCCAAATCGTCCATCCATGCGAAACCATGCAAATCGCCCTCGAACGCAGCATTGGGAGCTTTGAGCGCCCAAATTGATGCATTAGGGGCTTCGATCAAATATCCAGCAAACAGAAAATTTCCAGCAACCAATTGGCGGCCTTTTGCAAAACTACCGATCGTTCGAGGTTCTGGCGAAGACACAAATCTTGTCGCGGCCCGTGTGCGGGTCGCAAGTCGTGCATATACTCGATTTAGGAAACGCACTTTGCGCGCGGTGAACCCATTTGGATTTGACATAGTGCTCTGCCTTCTTACGCTCTAGGGGCGTTTGAAAGATTAATACCCCGGTAAGGTCAGAAAGTCACCAATTTTGCCAAAATCAAGACGCTTTGGTCAGCACTGCGATATAGAAACCATCCATGCCACCCAATTCTGGCCAATAGTCTGGACGCAAACGTAAACCGCCCTCGGTCGTTGTCCAAGTCGGATCAACGCCTTCAATGCCCAACGCATCACGATTCACACTCATGTCTGGATGACGCTTTAGCGCCTCTTCAACTTGAACTTCGCCTTCATCCGGCAAAAGCGAACAGGTGCAAAACACCAAACGCCCGTCAGGTTTTAGCAAAGTCCATGCGTGATCTAGAATACGCGCCTGAAGATCAATCAGCTCACCAAATTCTGAGCCATCTTTTGCATGTGGAAGATCAGGATGCCGGCGGATCGTACCCGTTGCAGAACATGGGGCATCCAGCAAGATCGCATCAAATTCACCCTCAAGGGTAAGGGCATCAGCCACACGAACATCTGCTTTCAATCCAACGCGCGCCAAGTTTTCTTCGACACGCGCCATGCGGGATCTAGAAACATCAACGGCCGTAACATTCGCCCCCATTGCCGACAATTGCATCGTCTTGCCACCTGGGGCCGCACAAAGATCCAGAACATTTTCACCATCCTCTGGCGCAAGGATTCGCGCAGGGATTGCCGCAGCTGCATCCTGAACCCACCAAGCACCTTCGCTATAGCCATCCATTGTCGATACCTGACCAGCATCCGCCAAACGAACAGACCCTGTCGGCAAAACTGATCCACCAACACGAGCGGCCAACGCTGCAGCATCACCATCACGTGGTGTCAAATCCAAAGGTGCCCCAGCGAAATGTGCGATTTCCATAATCGCCATCGCCTCGTTGCCCCAAGCTTGGGACAGTGGGCTTCGCAACCATTTCGGCATACGTGGGGGGCGCAAAGCGTGCCAAGCCTCTGGCCCAGTGGCCGCAACCTTGCGCAAAACTGCGTTGGTTAGACCTTTTAGCTTACCGTATCGCTTATGCCCAGAAATCAACTGAACCATCGCATTGACCACGCCGTGTGCAGCTGCGCCTTGGCACAACTCAACGGTCCCAACCCGCAACACATTGCGCACCATAAGCGGTGGATTTTTCTGCAGATGTTTATGAAGCACTCGATCAGCGCGTTCCAAGCCACGCAACGTTTCAGTTGCCAGCCGTTGGGCCCGCGCCCGATCTGCGGGTTCCAATTTATCAAGCGCACCAGCGGCTAGGACTTCGGACATCAATTTGCCCTCACCCAGAACCTGATCCAACACATAAACTGCGCTTCTCCGCGCTTGGACGCCTGTATCGGTGCGCTTGTCTGTCATTGAATTGATCCTTCGCCATTCGCGTCGCAATTTCGGTACAGGGCTTGTCCCTGACAAGGCACGGCGTATATCAACGTCATGGCCGCAAAGGAACCCAATCGATGACTGATATCTCAAAGGATTTACCCGAAGCCGCAAAACGTGCGCTAGCAGAGGCCGAAACGCGCCGCAAAGAACAGGGCGAATTCAAGCTACCAACCGAATTGGGCGGCCGAAAAGGACCAGAACCAGTTCGTTTTGGAGATTGGGAAAGAAAAGGGATCGCCGTCGATTTCTAGGCGATCACAAAACTAATTCAGTTTGAAGTCGGCTGAAGCGCCTTCACCACGATCAGAAGTGAATCGAACGCGCCCTTCGCTGGCACGCACCTCTTGACAGTTATAGCCCAATTCGGACCCACCCCAATAAAGGCTCCGACAAAAGAACCCATCGCGCCACATCCAGTCGCCTGTGACAGCCCAGCGTGCGCCTTTGCCCGAAATGCTACCATCTTCTGCAACTTTAATTTTGATCAGAGGGCGCGAAAGGGTTTTACCGGTAATCAAACGTACGAAATCAGATTGGCTGCTAACCATTGCCAATTCAGCCGAAGCAGACCCAGCAAACAAAGCTGCGGCACATCCAAGAGCGAGTGATCGTTTTCGCATAACGTGTTTCCCTACGTACTGCGGTTTCAAAGGGTCAACGCAACACTTTAGTCTTTTTGGAAAGATGGA
>JAPKAB010000082.1 GCA_028825475.1 Ascidiaceihabitans sp.
CCGCGTTGTTGAAATTCAACTTGCCAATGACATCGCGGGACTTCTGTGTCGTATTGCTGAAAGAAACCGGCGTAATGTTCACACCAGGATCGGCGCTGAATATGGAAGGTTACGTGCGCGTTGGTTACGCAAACAATCCGTCCATACTTAAAGAAGGGCTGAAACGGGTGTCCGGTTTTTTGGCCAAACGGATATAATCCCATGCCTTCAAGTATGTGACCAATCCTATTGGTTGCTTGTAAGCGGGCCTTCGCTGCGGCACAGAAAATCGGTAAGGTGGGCTCTACAGTCATCCGTGCATGTTGCGGCGAAGATATCTTTGGAACCTATACTTACCAAAATCCTGCCTTGCAGAGAATGGTAAGTTCTCATTATGATCCGTTATTATGGAAAACTCCGACGCAATACTATCGCTACTACCAAATCGCCTTAAGGACGCACGCCGCGCCAAAGGGTTGTCTCTTGACGCGGTAGCCAAGCTATCAGGCGTGTCGCGCAGTATGGTAAGTCAGATTGAACGTGGCGAGTCATCACCAACGATCTCGACGCTGTGGAACCTGACCAAGGCGCTTCAGGTAGATTTTGCAGGGCTTCTTGAAGATGATCAGGAAAGCCGCGTAGAAGTTTTACGCAGCGGCGATGTCCCTGCGATTGATAATCACGGCACAGGATGTTCGATCCGCATTCTATCGCCGCCTGAAGAAGCAGGACGGCATGAGGTCTATGATCTTCGATTTAGCCAAGGCGGTGTTCTGGATAGTTTGCCACACGCGCAGGGCGCACGTGAACATCTGACAGTGGTTGAAGGGCGTCTGGTCGTCACGAGTGGTGATGCGGTTGAACAATTATCCGAAGGGGACACAGCACGTTACGCGGCAGATGTTGCCCATAAGATTAGTGCTGATGGGCCAGCCCGTGCATTTTTGGTTGTGCTTGGCGCATAACCAAATCCTCTTTCACGGATATTTTTCCAATTTAGTATAATTCCGCTATTGTGGATTTTTGTCCGTAATGCAATCCTCCTGAAACGGAGGACGTTATGACCACTGCATTTCTAAACCACATGACCGACACGCTTGCACAGATCGACGCCGAACAGATGACGAAACACGAGCGCTTAATCTCGTCCCCGCAAGCAGGGAAAATCATCGCAAACGGTAAGTCCGTAATTAATCTATGTGCGAACAATTACCTTGGATTGGCGGATCATCCTGACCTTATCAAGGCCGCTAAAGAAGCGATGGACACCAAAGGGTTTGGCATGGCCTCGGTCCGGTTTATCTGTGGTACGCAAGACTTGCATCGCGATTTGGAAACGCGGTTGGCGGGCTTCTTGGGCAAAGACGACTCTATTTTATTTGCGGCTTGCTTTGATGCTAACGGCGGGTTGTTCGAACCGCTTCTTGGGCCAGAAGACGCGATCATCTCCGACGCGTTGAACCACGCGTCGATTATTGATGGCATCCGGTTGTGCAAGGCCAAACGCTACCGCTACGCGAACTCCGACATGGCTGATCTTGAAGCGCAGTTGCAGGCCGCAAAGGCGGGTGGCGCACGCTTCATCATGGTCGCCACAGACGGGGTGTTTAGCATGGATGGCTATCTTGCCAACCTGCCCGAGATCACCAAATTGGCAGAGAAATACGGCGCACTTGTGATGGTCGATGATTGCCATTCTACGGGCTTCATGGGGCCAAAGGGGACAGGCACACCTGCGCATTTTGGTGTTGATGTCGACATTCTGACGGGCACGCTTGGCAAGGCTCTTGGCGGCGCAATCGGCGGATATATTGCCGGACCCCAGCCCGTAATTGACCTGTTGCGCCAGCGTGCGCGACCATATCTGTTCTCTAATTCCCTGCCTCCCTCCATCGTGGCCGCTGGGATCGAAGCCATTCGGCTGGTTGAGGAAGGCGACGCCCTGCGTGCGCGGCTTTTTGAAAATGCTGCCTATTGGCGATCAGGTTTGACTAGTTTGGGCTTTAATCTGCTACCGGGCCAACACCCGATCATTCCCGTCATGTTAGGCGAGGCACATTTGGCACAAGACATGGCCGCGCGCCTGTTTAACGAAGGCGTCTATGTCAGCGGCTTCTTCTTCCCCGTTGTTCCGCGCGGTCAAGCCCGCATTCGCACACAGATGAACGCGTCGCTAATGAAGGATGATCTGGATCGCGCCCTAAGGGCGTTTGAGATTGCAGGGAAAGCCGTTGGAGTTTTGAAATGACCAATGAAATGAAAGCACTGGTCAAGGCGCACGCCCGCGAAGGCTTATGGTTGCAAACCGCTCCAGTGCCTGAGGTTGGGCCTGACGATGTGCTGATCCGCATCAAAAAGACAGGCATTTGTGGAACAGACATCCACATCTGGAATTGGGATGAGTGGGCGCAAAAAGCGGTCCCCGTACCATTGATCACAGGGCACGAGTTTGCCGGTGAAATCATTGAGCTTGGGCGCAATGTTGACGGGTTAAAGATGGGGCAAAGGTGTAGTGGCGAAGGTCATCTGATTGGTAAGCAATCGCGTCAAAGTCGGGCTGGAAAATTCCACCTAGACCCAGAAACACGTGGCATCGGCGTGAACGAGCAAGGCGCATTTGCTGAATATCTGCGCTTGCCAGCGTTCAACGTGGTGCCTTTACCGGACGAAATCAGCGACGATATTGGTGCAATCCTCGACCCCTTAGGCAACGCTGTTCATACTGCCTTATCGTTCGACTTGGTGGGGGAGGACGTGCTGATCACAGGCGCCGGTCCCATCGGCATCATGGCGGCAGCCGTTGCACGGCACGCAGGCGCGCGCAATGTGGTGATCACAGACATCAACCAAGACCGCCTTGATCTGGCGGCAAATGTGGCGGATGTGACGCCCGTGAACGTGACCAAAGACGATCTGATTGATGTTCAGGCACAATTGAAGATCAAACAAGGCTTCGATGTCGGCCTCGAAATGTCTGGCAACCAAATTGCGCTTGATCAGATGGTTGAAGCGATGGTGATGGGCGGGCGCATTGCGCTTCTTGGCATACCACCGGGCAAAAGCCCCGTTGATTGGAGCCGGATTGTTTTCAAGGCGATCACTCTAAAAGGGATCTACGGACGCGAGATCTTCGAGACGTGGTACAAGATGATCGCAATGTTGCAAAATGGATTGGACGTATCGGGGGTGATCACACACCGTTTTGGGGTAAAGGACTATGCCCAAGGCTTCGCGGCTATGAAATCAGGACAGTCTGGCAAAGTCGTGTTGGATTGGCGGGCAGCCTAAACTTGTTCCAATGATTGTATCCGCTTGGTGCATGAGATGAGGTGCTCCAGCAAAGCAGCCGTTGAAATTGATATTACAAACGGCACCAACGC
>JAPKAB010000025.1 GCA_028825475.1 Ascidiaceihabitans sp.
TATAAATATGAAAATATTCTAGCTGTTTTAAGCGTATTCGCAAACTTTTTCTTCTGCGTTCCAACGCCCGCCAGCATCCAAACAGCGGTCTACTTCAAGGAAAAGTAAACCGATCACAACAAGTACAATGACAAGAAGGACGATGGGCAAAACAAATCTGCGCGTGAATTTCATTTGTTGTTTGGCGTGTCGAAGTGAGCATGCCTAAAACATATCCACTTCAACTCTCACCCCCCATCACCCCGCCGGCATCCGCTCTTCAACAATGCCTGACCACCAGCTGCATCCAGCCGGAATAGCCGCGTCATCAAAGTTGTATTCTGGGTGGTGCACCGATGCGGTATCGCCGTTTCCAACCGAGATGTAGGCCCCTGGGCGCTCCTCTAGCAAATAGGCAAAGTCTTCGCCGCCCATCACCAATGGCGCATCTGCACATGAGTCATACTGGCGGGTGATGGCCCCACTAGACGTTAGGCGGTTGTGAGTGCGGGTCCAAAAACAAAAAGTTCCCATTTGGACAAGCAGAAGGGTTGGTTTTATAGGTCGCTAAAAGCTCGTCACTATCGATAGCCGTCAACTTATCTCCAATATGCCATACTTTATAACCTGCATCAAACATAACGCGAAACGTATCAGCGTAGCTTTGATTAACGAATGTTGAACCGTCCCGGGCAATGCCAGACACAAAAATTTCAATAACCCATGCGTGTTTCTCAGGCTGCCCAACCAGATTTTTCGCGCCCTTTAACACTTCGAACTCGAACCATTCGACATCCATAAGGACAACTGTGTACCCAGCAATGTCCGGGATAAACCCATCCAATGTGACTACAGGCGTTTGCTGAGAAAGCCCCTCGGGTTTAACACTATTCCCAGCCAATGTCCCGCCAGAAAACGCGCCAACGATTGTAGTTATATCTAATTTCGACCCAACAGCAGAATGTACCAGGCCACAATCTGCCTCGAACCCATTTTTTTCACGTTAGCCATAAGCATTTTGAAATTTGCGTCGACTGGCTCAAATGCAATCGTTGGCAAGCCAAAGCTGCGCGCTAGACACACATAATAACCATAGTGCGCTCCAATATTAACAAACCTCTGGGCCTTCAGGAAAAGTGTGCTCAGCAAAGCCTGTTCCGCTTTTTCCCAATTGTCTCCAAATTGTTCATCAAGCCCACGAAACTCAAAACCATGAGGTGTTTTTCCAAACGGCTTCTGCAACCTTCGGCGCTCAATTCTACGGTTGTTCAGCACTCGAAATCGATCAAAAATTTTAGAATTTTTCATGTTTATTAACCTAGTCTTCGTCCCAAATAATTATTCCAGTGGCCAGCATTCGAAGCCCTCCCCATCACCCCGCAGGCATCCGTTCTTCGACAATACCTGACCACCAGCTGCATCCAGCTGGAATTGCCGCGTCATCAAAGTTGTATTCTGGGTGGTGCACCGATGCGGTGTCGCCGTTTCCAACCAAGATGTAGGCCCCTGGGCGTTCCTCTAGCAGATAGGCAAAGTCTTCGCCGCCCATCACCAATGGCGCGTCTGCGCATGAACCTGAAATCTTCGTCGCCACAGAGGCTGCAAATTCGGTTTGTTCTGGGTGGTTCACCATGCAGGGATAGCCAAGATAATATTTCACTTCTGCTTCTGCCCCGAATGTTTCGGACACGGATTTGGCGATGGCGGTCAGGCGTTGTTCGGCCAAGGCACGCATGTCCTTGGACATGGTACGTACGGTCCCTTTCATGTGGGTGCGCTGCGCGATGACATTAAACGCCTTGGATGAACTTTCGATCGAAGTGACTGACACCACCAATTGATCCACGGGGTCCGCATTGCGGCTGGAAATAGATTGCAGCGCGGTAACAGTGTGTGCCGCAACAACGATGCTGTCGACGGTTTCATGTGGCTTGGCCGCGTGGCCGCCTTTGCCCTCTACAATGATCTCAAACTGGTCGGTCGCTGCGAAAAACGGGCCGGAACGGATCGCAAAATCGCCCACAGGCATGCCCGGCCAGTTGTGCATGCCATAGACCTCTTGGATCTTCCAACGGTCCATCATGCCATCATCACACATCTCTTTGCCGCCACCGCCGCCTTCTTCTGCGGGTTGGAAAATGACCACTGCGGTGCCGTCAAAATTGCGGGTCTCGCACAGATATTGCGCAGCGCCTAACAACATGGCGGTGTGACCGTCATGGCCACAAGCATGCATCGCGTTGTCGGTCTTTGATGCGTACTCAAGCCCGGTTTGTTCATGGATTGGCAGGGCATCCATATCCGCGCGCAGGCCAATCACTTTGCCAGAGGCGGTTGAGTTGCCCTTAATCACACCCACAACGCCCGTGCGCCCGATACCTTCAACCACTTCGTCACATCCAAAAGCACGCAATTTCTCAGCGACCAAGGCGCTGGTGCGGTGTGTTTCAAACAAGATTTCAGGGTTTTGGTGGATGTCACGGCGCCATGCTGTGATGTCGTCGTGCAATTCGGCAAATCTGTTTTTTACGGGCATGAGGGTCTTCCTTATGAAGTCTGATGGTGGCGTCCGCGAAAGGCGTTAAGTGGTCAAGGGCATGCGCCGCTCAACCATCTCAGCGTACCAACTGCATCCTGCAGGGATCGCGTCGTCGTTAAAGTTATATTCTGGGTGATGGACGGTTGCCCCGTCCCCGTTGCCTACCATGATATATGCACCTGGGCGCTCTTCCAACATATAGGCAAAGTCTTCGGCGGCCATAATCGGCGGTGTGTTGCTGTCCACCGATCCTGCAACCGCGAGGGCCGCATCGCTGGCATAATCTGTGTTGGCGTCTGTGTTCACGGTCACAGGGTAGCCGCGTCTGTAGTCAAGTTCGGCCACGCAATCATGGGCTTGGGCCGTTAAGTTGACCAGTTTCTTGATCTTTTCTTCAACGATGTCGCGCACCTTTGGATCGAGAGTACGCACGGTTCCGTTCATCTTTACCACTTGGGGGATGATGTTATGCGCCTCTGTGTCTGAGTGCAGTGAACAGACGGACACAACCACATTCTCAAGCGGATCAATCACGCGCGATGCTACAGATTGCAACGCTAGGATAACATGTGCAGATGCCACGTTAGGATCAACCGCCTCATGTGGAGCCGCAGCATGACCACCACGTCCTGTAATTGTCAGGTAAAACTCATCCGCAGCCGCCAACAACGGGCCAGAGCGGATCGCAAATTCACCCACAGGAAAGAACGGCATATTGTGCATGCCATAAACCTCATCAATGCCCCAACGCTCCATCAGACCGTCCTTGCACATCTCAAGGCCGCCACCGCCGCCCTCTTCCGCAGGTTGGAAGATCATCACGGCCGTTCCGTCAAAATTGCGGGTCTCTGCCAAATATTGCGCAGCGCCCAGCAACATCGCCGTATGCCCGTCGTGGCCACAAGCATGCATCTTGCCGGGGATCGTGCTGGCGTATTCTAACCCTGTTTGTTCATGGATCGGCAGCGCATCCATGTCAGCGCGCAGGCCGATCACACGACCTGATGTATCGGTGCGCCCCTTAATGACAGCCACAACACCCGTCTGACCGATTCCCGTGGTGATGTCGGTTATGCCGAACTCACGTAGGCGGTCCTCAACGAATTTGGCAGTATTATGCACATCAAAGCCCAATTCAGGGTGCATGTGCAAATGACGACGCCACGCTGTTATTTCGGCGTGGGTTTCGGCAAATCTGTTCTTAATCGGCATGTCATCACCTTTAAACTATATGGCAGGGCCTAACCGCATTTTGCTGCCATCGCTAAAGCGGCTTAAGCGGAATCTTGTTAGATCATGGCCCACATCTTCACCAGTTGCCAGTGCGGCAAGTATGCGCCCTGCCCCCGGCCCAATGCCAAAACCATGGCCACTGAACCCCGTGCCCAGTGTCAAACCTGGCAAGGCTGCAACGCGGTCCATCACGGGAATGATGTCAGGCATGGTGTCAATCATCCCCGCCCATGCTGATTTCAAACGCACAGTCCCAATATGGGGAAACATTGCCTCAAACCGCGCACATAGGTCGTGGATTTTTTTCGGATTCGGATCAGGGTTCAGAATACGCATCGCCTCAAACGGGCTAACCGCATCAGGGGCCCATTTGCGCGGTGTGCTCCATGCGTCAGGAAACCCCTTTGGCGCTGCAGGGCTAAGGCGCACACCAAACGGATCATGGCGCAATTGCGCAAGGAACTTGGGCAAAGCGCGGAATGCATCAGGGCCAACAAACAGCTCAATGAACCCGCCAGAGGCAAGGGAATACCCACCATCGACACGGGGCCGCCACGCCAGGTCACGATCGGCAACGCCGCCCATTTGCACAACAGGCAACGGATCAGTCGCCGCCACCGTGGCACGCACGCTCAGTTGGGGGATAGAAACCCCCATATTGCGCAGGAACAATGAGGACCACGCGCCCCCAGCCAGAACAACCTCTGGCGCTTTGATCAGGCCCGCTTCGGTTACAACGCCAGATACACGTCCCGCCGTCATATCCAGCGCACGCACCGCACAGTTTTCAACAATTGTGGCCCCTGCACGTGAAGCGATGCCCGCCAACGCAGGCACAGCAACCCACGGCTCAGCCCGCATATCGCTGGGGGTATGAATGCCGCAAACATGATTGCCCCTGATATTTGGCAACAGCTCTGAAACATCAGCTTCCGTCAACATGCGGCTATCAAGGTTATGCGCTTTGGCATGCTCCAACCATTCACGGTACCCCTGCATCTGCGCCTCAGTATGGGCCAGATAGGTCACACCACCTTGGGTCAGGCCAATATCAACATTGGTTTTAGCCGCCAAATCACGCCAAATCTTTTGCGCCTCGGCCATAATCGGAATTTCATCTGGGTCACGACCCTGCTGGCGGATCCAACCCCAGTTGCGGCTGGATTGCTCCCCCGCGATACGGCCCTTTTCCAGCAGGACAACGCGTTTACCAGCCTCAGCCAAAAACAGCGCGGTGCACACACCAATAACGCCACCACCAATAACCACAACATCCGCCGCGCTAGGTGGCGGACCTGCATATGTGATTGGAGTAGACAAAGAGATCGGAAACGGAGTCATAAAAAAACCCTAAGCACTGCGGCTATGCCAATTTCTTAAGCAAATCGCGCATGAATTGATGGCCTGCGTTAAACTGGGCCACCTCAATAAACTCATTTGGCTGATGGGCCTGTGCAATATCACCGGGGCCACAGACCACAGCGGAATAACCCGCCGCCTGAAATTGCCCTGCCTCGGTGCCATAACTGACAACATGGCTGGCATTGTCACCCGTGATAACGCGGGCCAATGTTTCCGCAGCCCCATCCGTTTCGGGCAACAACGGCGGCACCGCGAATTTTGGCGTTAGTTTAATATCCGCCTCAGGGTGGATCGCCTGCATCGCCGCCTTCACCTCGTTCACCTTGGCAAAATACATCGCGTCCAATGCAGCAGGATCATCCCCCGGAACTGCGCGGTAGCCCATATTGAAATGGCAATCCTTGGCCGTGATATTATCGGCTGTGCCACCCTCAATCGTGCCCACATGCCACGTAGTATAGGGCGGATCGAACATCGCAGCCATTGGTGCAGGCGTCGCGGCCGCATTGGCCTCGTTCTGTTCATTCGCCCATTGGATCAGGCGCGCCGCTTCATGGATCGCGCTTACCCCTTGGTAATAGATCGACGAATGTACCTCAAACCCAATCATATGGGTCATATAAGCGTTGCCACCCTTATGGCCGGTCACGGCCTTCATCATGGACGGTTCGCCCACAATGACAACATCGCCCTTGGGCAGCACGCCTTGCATCGCCTCAATCATCGGCGGCGCACCAGTACAGCCAACTTCCTCGTCAAAGCTAAGTGCGATCTGAAGGGGGCGAGAAATATCAGCGTAATGCGCCTCGACCAAGGCCCAGATCGCCAATGCGTCAAAGCCCTTCATGTCACAGGTGCCGCGGCCATAGTATTTGCCATCTTTCTCAACCACTTCCCACGGGTCCGTGTCCCACGGCTGGCCATCAACTGGCACAACATCAGTGTGCCCAGACAGCACAACAGCGCCCTCCACATCAGGGCCAACATGGGCGAACAACGCCGCCTTGTGCGGCTGATCAGGATCGGGCCAAACGTGCGAGGTGATACCGTGCGAGGAAAGATAGGTCTCAACCCACTCGATCAACGGCAGGTTGCTGTCACGGCTGACCGTCGGAAAGGCGATCAAATGGGTCATCAATTCAAGCGGGGTTAGACGGTTCACAGGCTCAATACCCACTGTCTGTCACCAACACCTTATGGCCTGGCCCAACTTCGCGGTACACCGATGGTTCGGCCACATAGGTCGCTGGGTGGATGGGTGACGGGATGGGTTTAAAGTTCAAATCCTTCTCATCCTTACGTTTGCGCGGATCAGCGATAGGCACCGCCTTCATCAAAGCTTGCGTGTATGGGTGCTGCGGATTTTCAAACACAGCAGAGCGTGGACCCATTTCAACAATACGGCCCAAATACATAACACCCACATTGTGACTGACGCGTTCAACAACGGCCATGTCGTGTGAGATGAACAAGAACGACAGGTCCAATTCGGCCTGCAATTCCATCATCAGGTTCAACACTTGGGCCTGCACGGACACATCCAGCGCAGACACGGCTTCATCGGCAATGATAAGTTTCGGGTTTAATGCCAAAGCGCGCGCAATCGCGACGCGCTGACGTTGGCCACCAGACAATTCATGCGGATAGCGACGCATGAAACTGCGCGGCAGCTCAACACGATCAAACAGCATCTCAACGCGGTCTTGCAGTGCTTTGCCTTTCAACGTGCCAAAATTATGCATGGGTTCGGCAACCTGATCCGACAACTGCATCTGCGGGTTCAGCGATGCAAAGGGGTCTTGGAAAATCATCTGCATATCAAGGCGCGCATTGCGCAAACCATTGGTATCCAGCGCCATAATGTCTTTGCCACCAAGGCGCACAGCGCCCGTTTGCGGATCAACAAGGCGCAGAATCGAACGACCGGCAGTGGATTTGCCACAGCCAGATTCCCCAACCAAACTTAGCGTCTGGCCCTTGTTGATGGTGAACGACAGGTCCTCAACCGCATGAACATTCGCAATTGTGCGGCGAAAAAACCCACCTTTGACCGGAAAACGGGTGGTGAGGTTCTCAACCTCTAGCAAGACTTCGTCACTGCCTTTGATCGGTTCAATCGCGCCCTGATCGCGGCCCATCAGAACCATCGGTTCTGGATATTCTTTGCCCGTCATCTCGCCCAATTTGGGAACGGCAGCCAACAAAGCCTTAGTATAAGGATGCTGCGGATTTTCAAAGATTTCCTCGACAGTTCCCTCTTCAACCTTCTCACCGCGGAACATGACCACAACGCGGTCAGCCATCTGAGCAACAACCGCCATATCATGGGTGATGAACATCACGGCGGTGCCGGTTTCACGCTTCAACCGATCCATCAGGGCCAAGATTTCAGCCTGAATGGTCACATCCAAAGCCGTTGTTGGCTCATCCGCAATTAAAAGGCGTGGCTCACAGGCCAGCGCCATTGCGATCACAACACGTTGGCGCATACCGCCCGACAACTCGTGGGGATATTGCTTCAAACGACGCTCTGGTTCTGGAATGCGCACTTCGCGCATCAGTTCCAGCGCCTTTTCAGAGGCCTCAACCTTGGACATGCCTTTGTGCAGGCGCAAACCTTCGGTCAATTGGCGCTCAACTGTAAAAACGGGGTTCAGTGCTGTCATCGGCTCCTGAAAGATCATGCCAATCTCATTGCCACGGATCGAACGCATCAGATTCGGCTCAGTCTGAGCCAGATCAATCTGACCTTCATCTTTTCGATTAAATAATAGGCGTCCGCCGGTAATTTCACCGCCACCAAACTCAACCAAGCGCATCAAAGACAGCGAAGAAACCGATTTCCCTGATCCAGATTCGCCGACGACACAGACAGTTTCACCGGAATTAATATCAAAGGAAACGTCTGAAACCCCAACGACAGGACCGTCTTTTGTTTGGAATTCGACCCGCAAACCATGGATTTCAGCAATAGGTGTCCCAATTGTCGACGTGTTCTCGTGATCTAGCATATCGTCCCCCAAAGCGCCCGAATTGATGAGCATCTTGAAAGGCTACGTGTAACGCTTGGCAGGTGTCAAATAGATGCGGACCGCTGACACAAAATTAAACCGAGGCTAGAACTAATTTTCCCTCACGTCTTTGATGATGAAGCTTGCAATTTTTTCAGAACCTGTTTCGATGGCGCTTAATGGCTTGTTGGGGACAAGCGAAAGCTGCCGAAAAACTCTGCATTCTGGCTGAGTTATACTGCTTACTTCGTGTTGTTTCTTTCAATTCATCCCAAATACCTCAGGCCCAACGTTGGTGATCTGCGGAATAATCGACACACATGTGTGTCCAACATGGAGTACAATATGAAACTCAAAACCCTTTTGCTTGGGGCCATCGCATCTACGGCGTTTGCACCCTTTGCACTGGCTGACGGTCACGAAGGTGAACGTGGCCGCGACGGCGAAGTCAAAGTCATCTACTGGCAGGCTCCGTCAATCTTGAACCCATATCTTTCCGGCGGAACCAAAGACATTGAGTCCTCTTCGCTTGTGATCGAGCCAATGGCGCGTCACGACCAAGACGGTAACCTTGTTCCTTACCTAACAGACGAAGTTCCGACAGTTGCAAACGGCGGCGTGTCCGAGGACCTAACATCCATCACTTGGAAGCTAAAAGAGGGCCTTCTATGGTCTGATGGCACACCAGTGACCTCAGCTGACCTTGTGTTCACAGCACAATATTGCATGGACCCTGAAGGCGGCTGTGCGCAGTTGGCTAAATTTGACGGCGTAACAAATGTTGAAGCAATCGACGCTTTGACAACAAAAGTTACATTCGATCAGCCAAAACCAAACCCATACGGTCCATTTGTTGGTGGCCAGTCCCCAATCATCCAAGCTGCACAGTTTGCTGACTGCTTGGGCGCACGCGCTCCAGAATGTACAGAAGCTAACTTTGGTCCAATCGGTACAGGCCCATTTTCTGTCACAGATTTCAAACCGAATGACGTGATTTCAATGGTCGCCAACGAAAACTACCGTACAGCAGGCAAGCCTGCGTTTGCATCACTGACGTTCAAAGGTGGCGGTTCTGCTGAAGCCTCTGGTCGTGCAGTTATGGAAACTGGCGAATTTGACTACGCATGGAACCTACAATTGGCACCAGACGTCATCCAAAAGATGGCTGGCGGCGGCAAAGGTGTTCCGGTTTCCGCATTTGGCGCACTTGTTGAGCGTTTGGAAATGAACCTGACGAATCCGTCTCCTGATCTTCCAGCAGAGACACGTTCAACAGTTGCAGAACCACACCCGTTCTTGTCAGACATCGCAGTTCGCGAAGCACTCTCAATGGCCATCAACCGCCAAGAGCTTGTCGACGTAGGCTACGGCGACGCAGGTCGTCCAACATGTAACCTTGTTCCAGCGCCTGCTTTGTACGCGTCTGACAACACTGGCTGCTTGACCCAAGACATCGATGGCGCAAACGCCATGCTAGATGCAGCTGGGTGGGCCATGGGCGCTGACGGCGTTCGCGCTAAAGACGGCGTGCGTTTGTCAATCTTATATCAAACATCCACGAACGCAGTTCGTCAGGATTTCCAAGCTTTGATCAAAGATTACTGGAGCCAAATCGGTGTTGAAACTGAGCTACGTAACCTAGACGGTTCCGTATTCTTCGGTGGTGACCCAGGTTCTCCTGATACGTTCCAAAAATTCTACGCAGACGTAGAAATGTATGCGAACGTGTTTGACGGTACAGACCCACAATCTTACCTTGCAGCATACCGCTGTGGTGGTGAGCCTAAGCCTGATAGCCAATGGCAGGGTGAAAACATCAACCGTTTCTGTGATCCAGCATACGACGCTATGATCGACGAGCTGGCCCGTACAGGCGATCTTGAAAAACGTGGTGAGTTGGGCAAAGCAATGAACGACATGCTGACAAAAGACAGCTTCACAATCGTTCCATTGGTTGACCGTGGCCGTGTCTCTGCACACTCAAACACTTTGGGCGGCGTTGTTCTTAACGTATTCGACTCAGAGCTATGGAATGCTGCTGACTGGTACCGCGTTAAGTAAGCTTTGACTTAATACTTTAGGGCGCACCATTTGGTGCGCCCTATCCTCCTTCAACGACTGACGCACAAAGGCGCCGCTTATGTTGACCTTCACAATCCGTCGCATGATCACCTCGATCCCGACGCTTTTGTTCATCAGTATTGTAATCTTCGGACTGCTACAGCTTGCCCCTGGTGACCCAATGGCCCAAGTGCCGTTGACCGTCCCACCAGAGGTGAAGCAAAAGATGCGCGAAGCCCTTGGCCTTGGCGCACCGGTTCACATCCAATACCTCAAATGGCTCAACCAGTTCTTCATCGTGGAACCACAGTTCCTCATCGACTGGATGACCCGCGACAGCTTCCTATTCGGTTGGCTCCCAGACACTCAACTCAGCATGGTCTATGATGTTGAGCTTGAAAAACTGGTCCCACAACAGCGCAACATCAGCTGGCAAACCCGTTCACCAATCATGGACATCGTGATCCAGCGCATCCCCCAAACGCTTTGGGTTGTTGGACTGGCTTATATCGTCGGCATCTTGATCGCCCTGCCCATCGGTATCTATTCCGCCTACCGCCACTATTCGGTCTTTGACCAAGCGGGTACATTCATCACGATGGTTGGTTTCTCAATCCCGCCATTCTTCACCGGTCCCCTCTTGATCGTGATCTTCTCGGTGACGCTCGGCTGGCTGCCCTCCATCTATGACACCACCCACGTGGTCAACGACTGGGCCAGCTTCAAATACCAACTGTCGCAAATGATCCTACCGGTCATGGTGCTGGCATTGCAAACCACCGCGCAAATCAGCCGCTACATGCGCGCTTCAATGTTGGACAACCTGAACCAAGACTACGTGCGCACCGCACGGGCCAAGGGCCTGAAAGAGGGCGTCGTGGTTATGGTACACGTGCTGCGCAACTCAATGATCCCTGTGATCACCGTTATCGCCCTCGGCGTGCCCTCCATCTTTGGCGGCGCGATCATCACCGAAAACGTGTTTGGCGTAAACGGGATTGGCCAACTGCTGATCACCGCCCTGTTCGCCAACGACATCCCGATGGTCATGACCATCACCTTTATCTTCGCCATTATGATCGTGGTGTTTAACCTGATCGCAGACGTGCTTTACGGCGTACTCGACCCAAGGATCCGCTATGACTGATACAGCAAACGAAATCGATCCATACGCGGCCCTTCAGGACAAAGAACCGGGCAAGCCACCACGCAATCAGTGGCTGGACGTCTGGGACCAGTTCAAAAAGCACAAAGGCGCTGTGTTTGGCGGGGGCTTCCTTGTCTTCATCACACTTGCTGTTCTGCTTGGGCCATACCTGTGGACCGTGGACGCGCAAAAGCTGGACATCCGCAACAAGAACGTGCGCCCCATCTGGATCGCGATCTGGGATGGTGGGGCCAAGACGCTATGGCACCGCCCGTTTGGCACAGACAACTTAGGGCGTGACCTGCTTGCGCAAATGATCGCGGGTGGGCGTGCCTCAATGGCTGTGGGTTGGACGGCGATGTTACTGTCGCTCTCAATCGGCACAGGCGTTGGCGTTGCTGCGGGCTATTTCAAACGGCTCGACGGGTTGCTGATGCGCCTGACCGATCTGTTCCTATCGCTACCAATCCTGCCCCTGCTATTGGTCGCAGTGACCCTATTCCGCCAACCGCTACGGGCCAACTTTGGTCCAGAGGGTGGCATGTTCATCCTGATCGTTGTGGTCGTGGGGCTAACCAGCTGGATGCAAACCGCGCGGATCGTACGGGGCGAAGTTTTGGCGTTGAAAGAGCGTGAATTCATTCTTGCCGCCCGTTCCATCGGCACCACTTCAGGGGCCATCATTCGGCGTCACCTGCTGCCAAACGTGATCTCACCGATCATGGTATCAGCAACACTGGGACTGGCCGTCGCGATCATTACCGAAAGCGCATTGTCGTTTCTAGGTGTGGGCTTCCCATCAGATTTCCCAACATGGGGTAAAATGCTGGCCGACGCCGTGCCACGGATGGAAGAATACCCAGAACGCGTCTTGCTACCGGGCATCGCCATCTCGCTGACAGTGCTTGGAGTGAACTACCTAGGTGACGGCCTGCGCGACGCACTAGACCCCCGTATTCGGGGACGGTAACCGTAGGGCGGGGTTCACCCCGCCTTACATACTTGTAGCTGTTCTTCACCAGTAGTCAGAACCTACAGTAAAAAATCTCGTTTTTTTTTGTAGAATGAAAATATGCTAAAGAACTTATTCAAAAAAGTTAGCCACCAATTTGAAATTGTCCCACACGTCGGTATTCTCCCTGTGCGGCTTGGCATGACACGCGAAGAAGTAGAACAAGTGATGCGTACCCACGGCCATCGTCCATCAAGCCAATGCCGTTCTAACAGCTACGGAGTTATAGACTACTTTATAGAAAATAGTTTTCAGGTGAGTTCAGACTTGGCAGGTCGTGTGAACTTTATTGGTATAAGCCCTCATCCCGAATTTAGCGTAACGCTACACGGAAAAGACGTTTTTAGAAACGACTCCGAGACTATATTTCGCCATATTCAAAAAATCAGTGGTGGTGATTACTTAGCATACAATTCGAACGACCACCTTTTTAGAGACCTTATTTTGACTTTATATGATGCTGATGAGCAGTATGATAGATGGAAGGAACGATTTCCCGTCTGGGCCGAGATAGGTATAGGTAATGAGGCTTACTTAGCATCCGTAGACGCGATAGATTCCAAGTACACTTAGGCGTGAGGCACGCATTTTCCTTACTATGCACCGTATTCAAGCAATAATCCCGCCTTACCAAAAGGCCCCCACCCCATGATCGCCTACATCACAGTCGGCGCTGATAACATCTCGCTCGCAAAGCGGTTCTACTCGGCCTTCCTGCCTGCCCTTAATTACGGGCTGATCGAGGGACCCGAGGGCCTCAGCTACGCCCTGCCCGTCCCCGCAGGTCTGCGCCCAACTTTGCCAGACTTCTACGTCAAACCCACCTTCAACGGGCAACCGGCATCAGCAGGCAACGGCGCGATGGTTGCCTTTGAGGCAACCAACCAAGCCCAAGTCCGTGACCTCCACGCCGCCGCCATCAAAGCAGGCGGCACAGACGAGGGACAACCGGGGTTTCGCCCAGACTACGGCGCAGATTTCTACGTGGGTTATCTACGCGATCCCCAAGGCAACAAAATCGCACTGTTCTCAAGCGATCCAAATGAACCCAGACGGGACGACTGACGCCCTCTATTAAGCTTGCGTAAGTTCGATCTTCAACGCCCCAGCGCCGTCAACGATCTCTAACAAGCGGTCGATATTGGGATGTGCGCCCGGACGGTTCTTGGCATCCTCAGTGTTTTCCGCAAACAGCGCGAGGCCAAGACCGCAAGCCTGCGCATCAAGACTGTCAAACGTCTGGGCAAGGTATTGGTAAACGGCCAATGACCCCTTTTTGCCAGCCTCATTTGGGATGGTGGCGACAATTGCACCATTCACATCGACAAGATCGATACGTTCAAGGCCATCAATAGATGGCAAAAGTTGCAGGTTGTCTTTGAACGAAGCTGTAGCTTGGATCATCGGGATATCCTTTTGGAAATGCATTTGCGCCAGCTCTTAACAGCTTTGATCTGCCGCCACTACCCGCGCGCCGCAGCCTTCCCACGCCACATGATGAACAGACCTGTGGCGACAATCAGCGCACAGCCCACAATCGTGGCCCCGTCTAAACGTTCGCCAAAGACCAATACACCCAAGCCAACGCCAAACACCAAACGGGTATAGCGAAACGGCGTGACCACAGATACTTCGCCCGTGCGCATCGCCTTCATCAAAGCGGTATAGGCAAACACGCCAATGCAGATCGCGCCAAGGATGAATGCAGCCGCCTGCCCCCCTGGCCACACAAACGCGCGTCCCTGCCACAGCGCAAAAACACCGCCCGCAGCAATCACCGTCAAGAAGCCGTAAAGGCCAAGTAGTACGGTGCTCAGCGTCTTGGGCGCTGCACGGCTGGCCAGATCACGCCCCGCCAATCCTAACATCCCGATGACGGCCAAAATGGACAGAGGCGAAAACGCATCCGTGCCCGGGCGCAACACGATCATCACCCCAATCAACCCAACAA
This sequence comes from Ascidiaceihabitans sp., assembly GCA_028825475.1. Taxonomy (GTDB): domain Bacteria; phylum Pseudomonadota; class Alphaproteobacteria; order Rhodobacterales; family Rhodobacteraceae; genus Ascidiaceihabitans. Next base: position 14,296 of record JAPKAB010000025.1, read on the forward strand.
CAATCGCGGCCCACCGCATCCAGCCAACCCGTTCGTCAAAGAACACAGCCGCCCCAGCAACCACCACAATCGGGGTCGCCTGTAAAATGGCCGTGGCCGAAGACAGCGGCGTGATCGCTACGGCCAGAACGTAAAACAAGCGACCCGTAATTTCAAAACACATCCGAATGCGCATAGGTGGCGATAAGACATCCGCGTGATACAGCGGTTCTTTGTTCCACAATGCAAGACAGGCAAAGATAATCGCGCCACCTGCCCCAAACAACATCAGCATCTGCCCCACAGGGACAGTGACCGCCGCCGCTTTGAACAGGCTGTCCTCAATCGCAAAGGCCGCCATGGAGGCAACCATCCACAGACTGCCGATTACATTCGACCGCTCGATATTTTGCGCATTCGCCGTCATTTTGGAGGCTGCCGTTGTTAGGGAAATCAATTGCATCCTTTGTGGCGCAAATGATCTTGCGGGGCAATCAGGCGCAAAAGGTAAACAAAGAGTTACGTGGCGGTTTCAAACCTTAACAAACGCAGGATCTGAAGAGATCGTTAATGGGGTCCGTCGGTGGGAACTGCACAGATTGGCGGGCAAACTGTACAGTCTGCCCTGAAACCGTCGATTTGGGCCTTAAACTGCGCGCCCGACTGCACAGTTTTGGGCAGGTTCTGTACAGTGAGGGCTATAATGCGCGTCGCGCGCCCCGTTAACCCTTGATCGTGTGGCGCTGAATGCGACGCAGCATCAACCAAACCAAAGCGACCACAGGCAGTGTAATCAGCGCCGTCATCATCCCCTTACTCAGCCCAACAATATCACCCAGTGGGTATAGCAAATACGCCACCAAAGAGACGGCATAATAACTGATCGCAACCACCGACAACCCCTCGACTGTGCGCTGCAATTGCAGCTGCTGGTCAGAGCGGCGGTCCATACTGGTCAGCAACGCTTGGTTCTGGGCAGAGCGCTCCACATCTACTCGTGTTCTCAATAGGTTAGCGGCGCGGATCGACCGACTGCTAAGTGCATCAAGCCGCAATTCTGTGGACTTTACAGTACGCATCGCGGGTTCATATCTGCGCATCATGAACTCTGCAAAACTTTGTCGTCCGCGAAACCGTTCTTCGCGCAGTGCCGCAATGCGTTGACTGACAATCGCGCTGTAAGCCCCCGTCGCGCCAAAGCGAAAAGAGCCCTGCGCCGACAGTGTTTCCAGTTCAGATGCGATACCCAAAAGTGCATGTAATGTGGTTTCAGCATCCGCATCACTGCTGCGCATATTCCCCATCAAATCAGTGAGTTGTCGGTCTAACGCATTAAGTTGTTCACCCATGCTTTGTGCGTGTGAAAACCCCAGCATCGACATCGCTTTATAGGTCTCGATCTCACATAAACGTTGCACAATTCGCCCCAGGCGACGCTCACCTGTTTCAGCACTGAGAAAGATTGCAAAACGTTGATGACCCAAGGGATCAATACGAAAATCAGCCGCGATAACGGCAGCATCATCCAACACCGAACTGACAGCCAGACTTTCGGGTACAAACCAATCTTTGAGGCGCTGCGAAACATGATCACGGTCATCCATCGTTTCGATCCGCAATGAAACCGATGTGACCCGTTGGCCTGGGGCGTTGGCCAGCCAATCACTTGGAAAGCTTGAGAAAACCGCGTCTTCAAAGGGGCGCGGGTCCAAGCCATCGTTGAACACCGTATAGGTCACAAACTCAGTGTGTTGTTCCCACTTCAACCAGTTTTTGCCAATCTCGCCATAGTAATGCGTGGCATTGGGTTGTGGGTGCGGAGCACCATGGCGGTCCAGCAGTTCCACAAGATGTGCAAACTCTTGTGCAGGATTGCGGGTAGCAGCGTCACCCCCTTGTTTTAATGCAATAAATGCCGCCGTGCAGGGGGCTTCCATAATGGGAAAAGGCCGCGTGTGAAGTTCGTTCGCAACTTTGAAACGCAAAGGATGATCATCAATTTGCAACATGTGGGATGCTCCGCTAATTCACTCAAAGCATATCTAGGACGGCGGGAACGTCAAACTATTATATATAAAAATCAGTAGCTTAACGGAATACCACGGTATACCGCACAATCAGTCATCTTCTCGCAAATGAAAAAGGCGGGCCCGTAACAGACCCGCCTTTCGTAATTTCCTTAGATGACCCTAGTCGATCATCGGCAACAGCTTGTCCAATGACGCCTTCGCATCACCATAGAACATGCGTGTATTTTCCTTAAAGAACAGTGGGTTCTCAATACCGGAGTACCCAGTGCCCTGCCCGCGCTTGGACACAAACACTTGTTTGGCTTTCCAGCATTCCAACACAGGCATGCCTGCGATGGGAGAGTTAGGATCATCCTGCGCCGCGGGGTTCACGATGTCATTGGACCCGATCACAATCGCCACATCAGTTTCAGGGAAATCATCATTGATTTCATCCATTTCCATCACGATGTCATAAGGCACCTTCGCTTCAGCCAGCAACACGTTCATATGCCCCGGTAGACGCCCTGCAACAGGGTGAATCGCGAAACGCACGTTCTTGCCTTGGGCACGCAATTTGCGCACCAATTCCGCGACACCTGACTGCGCTTGCGCCACGGCCATGCCATACCCTGGAATGATAACAACGCTGTCTGCCTCATTCAGGGCCATAGCCACACCTTCAGCCTCAATTGCGATCTGTTCACCTTCAACGGCCATCTGCTCCCCTGCAGGGCCACCAAAGCCGCCCAAGATCACAGATACAAACGAACGGTTCATAGCCTTACACATGATGTAGGATAGGATCGCACCGGATGAGCCAACAAGCGCACCAACAACGATCATCAAATCGTTCCCCAATGAGAAACCAATCGCCGCTGCAGCCCAACCTGAATAGCTGTTCAACATGGAAACAACCACAGGCATATCCGCACCGCCAATGCCCATGATCAGGTGGTAGCCAATGAACAACGCAGCCAAAGTCATTAAGAACAATGGGAAAAAGCCACCAGTGTTAAAGTACCAAATCAACGTAATCAGTGACAATGCGGCCGCGCCAGCGTTCAACATGTGACCACCCGGAAGCTTTGTCGCTACACTGTCTACACGGCCCGCCAACTTGCCATAGGCAATGATGGAGCCCGTAAACGTGATTGCACCGATGAAGATGCCAAGGAACAATTCGACCCGAAGAATGGCAATCTCAACACCATCTTTCTTGGCCAAAAGCGCGGCAAAGCCCTCTAGCCCCTTCTTAGCCGCATCATCCATTGCCAAAACACGACCCAATTCAACATGCGCGATAAAGCCCACGAAAACCGCGGCCAAACCAACAAGTGAGTGCATAGCAGCCACCAATTCAGGCATTTGCGTCATTTGCACCTTGGTTGCCAATTGATAGCCAATGTAACCACCACCGGCGATCATGATCATCGACAAAAACCACAAGCCAGAGCCCGGCCCGATCAACGTTGCAGCCACAGCCAACGCCATACCCGTAATGCCATACCAAACAGCGCGTTTCGCGCTTTCTTGGCCGGACAAACCGCCAAGGCTAAGAATGAAAAGAACCGCTGAGACCACATAGGCCGCTGTTGTAAAACCATATTCCATGAATTCGCTCCTTTACGATTTCTGGAACATGGCGAGCATACGCCGTGTCACAAGAAAGCCGCCGAAAATATTAATGCCGGTCATAAAGACACCAAGCGCTGCCAGTAGGATGACAAGGAATGATCCCGATCCAATTTGCATCAACGCGCCCAAAATGATGATCGACGAAATCGCATTCGTGACCGCCATCAGCGGTGTGTGCAGGCTGTGTGCCACGCCCCAGATAACCTGAAAGCCAATGAACACGGCCAACACAAACACAATAAAGTGCTGCATAAAGCTGGCTGGCGCGACCAATCCCACGGCCAATAGCGCAGCACCACCAACGGCCAACAATGTAACCTGATTGCGTGTTTGCGCCTTGAACGCAGCAACTTCTGCAGCGCGTTTTTCCTCAGCTGTTGGCTCAGGCACCGCTTCTTTCTTGGGGGCCGCAGCGATCGCTGCGATCTTAGGCGGCGGTGGTGGGAACGTGATTGCTTTTGCGTGGGTCACAGTGGCCCCCCGAATAACATCATCGTCCATGTTGTGATCAATCACACCGTCTTTTTCAGGTGTCAGATCAGTCATCATATGACGAATGTTGGTCGAATACAGGGTCGACGCCTGCGCTGCCATACGGCTTGGGAAATCCGTGTAACCGATTATGGTCACACCGTTTTCTGTCACAATCTTCTCGTCCATGACGGTCAGTTTGCAGTTACCACCTTTTTCCGCAGCCAGATCAACGATGACGGAACCCGGCTTCATCGCCCCGACCATGTCTTCGGTCCACAGCTCTGGCGCATCGCGGTTCGGGATCAACGCTGTTGTAATGACAATGTCGATATCGGGTGCCAGTTCGCGGAACTTGGCCAATTGGGCCTCGCGGAATTCTGGGCTGGAAACTGCGGCGTAACCACCTGTTGCAGCACCGTCGGCTTGTTCTTCTTCAAAATCTAGGAAAACAAATTCTGCACCCATGGATTCAATTTGTTCAGCCACTTCTGGGCGGACGTCAAAGGCATATGTGATCGCGCCCAGGCTGGTGGAGGTACCCACAGCTGCCAATCCAGCAACCCCAGCACCAACAACCAAAACCTTGGCCGGTGGCACCTTGCCCGCAGCCGTAATCTGACCGGTAAAGAAACGGCCAAAGTTATTGCCAGCCTCGATAATGGCGCGGTAGCCTGCGATGTTGGCCATCGAGGAAAGTGCATCCATCTTCTGGGCACGCGAAATGCGCGGCACCATGTCCATCGCAACAACCGTAGAACCCTTTTTCGCCGCCGATTTCAGCAGCTTGTCATTCGCAGCAGGGTTGATGAATGAGATCAGCGTCTGCCCATCGCGCAAGCGTTTGACCTCGGTTTCATTCGGCGCGCGCACCTTGGCAACCACATCTGCGGTTTTCCAAAGAGCGGCGGCCGTTTTGGCAATCTCGACACCAGCGGCTGCATAATCGGCATCCGAAAAACCAGCTTCAGCGCCGGCCCCCGTTTCGATTAGACAGTCGTGGCCTAATTTTTGTAATTGCGCGGCACTTTCCGGCGTCATAGCAACGCGGCGTTCGCCTTCGAACATTTCCTTTGGTGTTCCGATTTTCACTCGAACACTCCCCTATTCATCGTATTAGCTTTACGTCACATAAGACATTAAACACGACAAAAAGAACACTTCCAGAGCGAACTTGGGATATTATTGGTTTCATGGCGCGTTATTCGAAAATGTGATCTGATGGTAACATTGTTTCCAAATTGCACCGCATATGAGAAATTATATTTTGCGACAAATTGCCAAACTAACAAACTAAGGTGGACAGAAACAGGTCGAATGGCCCGTTTACCCTGCCCTTGAAAACGCCCTAGGGGTTTCACTGATCCTGCTGACAGAAGGCGTAAAACAACCTAACCGAACAGCGCGGTGAATGGACGAATGCGGCCAATCCTCTGGCCGTTTGACCAATCCAGCTTGAACAGGCGCGAAATGTATCATCTGACGATGCGCCTCTAAATCTTCAACGTCTCGCAAATGGTATTCCCAAAAACGTCGTTGCCAAATCCCTTTGTTGTAGGGTTTAAAATCAGATGGTCCGCCAACCTCAACGGCGGGCAATCCACGCGAGAACTGGGATTTCAGCATACGCCACCGCTTGCTAAAATCCGCATCTCCCTCTGGCAGCGTCCATATCGTGTGGATTGCAGCAGGCATCACAACGATCTCGTCGATCTGAAATGGCATAGCATTGAGCGTCTTGCGGGTTGCATGACGCAGACGCTCGATCTCTTGCACCAAAAGGTTGGAATGACGGTCTTGAAGGCGGACCGTGAAAAACAGCTTGCCGATGGGGCGGTCGTGTTGGGTTTGATCTAACATCCCAACACATTGCAACAGCATGGTTAAGCATCGCTTAAAACGCGTTGATCAACCGGTTTTCTTTAACGCAGGACGCATCTCGCCCGCGTCCCACGCGTGTACCGCATCGCCAAAGGCTGTGAATAACGCCTCAGACACCGGGTTCTCTGCCGCTTTCCATTCGGGATGCCACTGTACAGACATCGTAAATCCGGGTGCGTCTTTAATGTAGATCGCTTCGGGCGTGCCATCAGGGGCAACTCCGTCAATCACAACACGTGCGCCTGCTTCTTTGATCCCTTGCCCATGCAGCGTGTTGGTCGAAACCTCGTTAGAGCCAAGAACGCGGTGGAACACACCGCCGTCCGTAAACTTCACAGCGTGACGCAACGCGAATTTTTCTTCCAACGTTCCGTCAGGTGGCATCCGGTGGTTGCTGCGCCCAGGGAGGTCGCGAATTTCTGGATACAGCGAACCACCCATGGCAACGTTCACCTCTTGGAACCCGCGGCAGATGCCAAAAATTGGCAAACCCCGTTCGACACAGGCGCGGATCAAAGGAAGCGCGACACCATCACGACCGCGATCAAAATCGCCATAGGCGGGTGTCGCCTCTTCGCCATATTCATCAGGGTGTACGTTTGGACGTGCGCCAGTAAAGATAAAGCCAGCACAGCGCTCCATAAGGTCTTCGATTTGGACATGCTTGGGGGATGTTGGGATCAGCAGTGGCAAAGCATTGCAAACATCACCAACGGCTTCGACGTTGATCGAGCCACTGCCGTAGACTTCATAAGTATCATTGATCATGTGACTGTTGGTCAGAATACCGATAATTGGCCGTGCCATAACATTCCCTAACAAGTTTTCGCGTTGTAAGAGGATGTAATACGAAGGGCGGACTGTGAACAGCCCGCCCAATGCGCAGATATCTGTGCGTAAATCCGCAAGTCAGATCGTTTTAGATTTCGCCGGTCAATCCAGCAGCTTCGATACCAGCCATTGCAGCAATCGCATCGTTGTCTGATGTATCACCAGTCACGCCAACGGCACCGATCACGGCACCCTTTTTGTCGCGCACCAAAACGCCACCCGGAACAGGGATCATTTGGCCACCAAATGCACCGCCAGCAGCCGCAATGAAATAGGCCTGCGCCTCAGCACGTGCCATTTGCGCAGTACCTGCCATGCCTAGCATGATGGAACCGTATGCTTTGCCTTGGGCAATCGCGAAACGACCCGGTGCTGCGCCATCTTCACGTTCAAACGCTTGGACGTGGCCGCCAGCATCCAAAACCACAACAGACATTGGTTTTAGGTCTAGCTCACGGCTTTTTTCCATGGCTTTGCGGATGATTGTGCGGGCTTTTCTAAGATTGATCATCTTGATTTCCTTTAAATATTTTTAGTTCGGTTGGGCCTTAGCCCGTTACGCTTTTGAATTCGAGGCGACGTTCGTGCAGGACTGGCTCTGTATAGCCTGACGGCTGTACGCGGCCCTTCAGCACCAGATCACAGGCAGCTTGGAACGCAACGCCGTCAAATGTTGGTGCCATAGGAATATAGCTTGCGTCGCCTGCGTTCTGAGCATCCACAACAGCCGCCATCTTGCGAAGGCCTGCCATCACTTGATCCTCAGAGATCACACCGTGGTGCAACCAGTTCGCCATGGCTTGTGCGGAAATGCGGCAGGTGGCGCGGTCTTCCATGAGGCCCACGTTGTTGATGTCTGGGACTTTGGAGCACCCAACACCCTGATCAACCCAGCGCACAACATAACCAAGGATACCTTGAGCGTTGTTCTCGATCTCACGTGCAATTTCTTCGCCGCTTAGGTTGCGGCCCGTCATCACTGGAACAGTCAGTAGGTCTTCAAGCGTGCCACGTGCACCGCCTTCTTTGATCTCGACCTGACGGGCCAAAACATCAACGTGGTGGTAGTGTGTGGCGTGCAAAGTTGCCGCTGTCGGGGATGGAACCCACGCACAGTTTGCGCCTGACTGTGGGTGACCGACTTTGGCCACCAACATGTCTGCCATCAGATCTGGCATAGCCCACATGCCTTTGCCAATTTGGGCGCGTCCCTGAAGGCCACAAGCCAAACCGATATCGACATTGCGATCCTCATAGGATGCGATCCATGGCGCGGCTTTCATTTCGCCTTTCGGCACCATTGGACCTGCTTCCATAGATGTGTGGATTTCATCGCCTGTGCGGTCCAAGAAACCAGTGTTGATAAAGGCAACGCGTGATTTCGCAGCGCGGATACATTCACCAAGGTTTACAGAGGTACGGCGTTCTTCGTCCATGATGCCCAGTTTGACGGTGTTCGCAGGCAAGCCCAGAACGCCTTCAACACGGGTGAAAATTTCATCAGCAAAGGCCACTTCTTCTGGACCATGCATCTTTGGCTTAACCACATAGACAGAACCAGTGACCGAGTTGCCGCCCTCACGCTGCAAATCATGCATCGCGATCATGGAGGTCATCATGGCGTCCATCAGCCCCTCGCCCACGTCTAAACCATCACGGTCTGTGATCGCAGGGTTGGTCATCAGGTGGCCAACATTGCGCACCAACATCAGGGCGCGGCCCTTTGCGGTGACTGTGCTGCCATCCGGTGCAGTGAAGGTACGGTCGCCCGCCATTTCACGAGTGACGGCCTTGCCACCTTTTTCGAACGTCTCTTTCAGATCGCCGCGCATCAGGCCAAGCCAGTTGGTGTATGCAACAACTTTGTCTTCAGCATCGACTGCTGCAACACTGTCTTCGCAATCCATGATTGTGGACAATGCGGATTCAAGCCAAACATCAGAGATGTCAGCCTTGTCTGCTTGGCCAATTGGTGTGGACCCATCGACGCGAATTTCGATCAACAGGCTATTTTTGCGCAGGTAGTATGAACCACCGTTCTGACCCGCGAACTGTGATGGATCAGCCAAAGCCGCGCCGCCCGCCATCAATGCGCCGTCAACAACGCTCAAACCGTCGATGTCAGCCCATGAGCCAGACGCCAATGGTGCCGCTTGATCCAAATGGCCACGTGCCCATGCGATCACGCGTGACCCACGCTCAGCGTCATAACCTTTGCCCGTTGGCAAGTCGCCCAGCGCATCTGTGCCGTACAAAGCATCATACAAGCTGCCCCAACGGGCGTTCGCAGCGTTAAGTGCAAAGCGTGCGTTCATGATTGGAACCACCAACTGCGGCCCTGGCAACATCGCGATCTCTGGGTCAACGTTTGCTGTATCGATTGAGAATGGCGCGCCCTCAGGAACCAGATAGCCGATCTCTTTCAGGAAATCAGTGTACGCGGATGCATCGTGGTCTTGGCCACGACGGGCAACGTGCCATGCATCAACTTGGGCCTGAATGTCAGAGCGTTTCGCGAGCAAGGAGCGGTTCTTTGGCCCTAGCTCATGTACAATGTCGGAAAAGCCTGTCCAGAAAGCATCAGCTGATACACCAGTCCCTGGTAGGGCTGCGTCTTCAACAAATGTCGCAAGTTCCGCGGCTACGTTTAGTCCAGCTTTGTTCACAAAATCGGTCATATTGGCACCTTTCGCTGTTTGGAGCATATTAATTCAACGATAGGAGTAGGCAAAAAGTTTCCGATAGTAAACACGACTGGTAAACTTATATGACCAATATTTCCATCAAATCTACGAAGCACTATTTATCTGAATTTGATAAACCCGTTCAGCCAACCGCCAAGGTGCTGGAAAACCCCGATCTTTCCTCGCCCTCATTCTACAAGCGCCGCTTGCGAACAGGGCTGTAGCTGATAATCTGGGGCCTAGTTCACAAGCATAGACCGGATCAAATCACATGCGCGATGCAGCACCACAGACGATCTACCTAAAAGATTACACACCTTTCGGTTTTACCGTCGATGCGGTGCACCTGACATTCGATCTGGCCCCCAATGCCACACGGGTCACCAGCCGCATCCGTTTCAGCCCTGTAAAGAACGCCAAGGACACGACCTTTTTCCTACACGGCGAGAACCTAACACTGCACTCCGCCAAGATTGATGGTGAGGCGGTCACACCCACTGTCACATCTGAAGGGTTAACCTGTGAGGTCCCCAACATTCCCTTCATCTGGGAAAGCGAAGTTCAGATTGATCCTGCAGCCAACACAGCACTTGAAGGGTTATACCAATCCTCAGGCATGTATTGCACACAGTGCGAAGCCGAGGGCTTTCGCAAGATCACCTACTATCCTGACCGCCCCGATGTGATGTCTACCTTTACGGTGCGCATAAACGGCCCCCACTCTACCCTACTGTCCAACGGCAACCCTGTCGCTTCGGGTGATGGTTGGGCCGAATGGCATGACCCGTGGCCAAAGCCTGCGTATCTGTTCGCTTTGGTTGCAGGTGAATTGATCGCCCACACAGGCAAGTTCACCACAGCCTCAGGGCGCAAGGTTGACCTAAACCTTTATGTGCGCCCGGGTGATGAGGGCAAATGCGCCTTTGGTATGCAGGCGTTGAAGGATTCCATGAAATGGGATGAAGAGGTCTATGGTCGTGAGTATGACCTCGACATCTTTAACATCGTTGCCGTGGATGACTTTAATATGGGCGCGATGGAGAACAAGGGGCTGAACATCTTCAACTCCTCTTGTGTTCTTGCCTCCCCTGATACGTCTACCGATGCGAACTTTGAACGGATCGAGGCGATCATTGCACATGAGTACTTCCACAACTGGACGGGCAATCGCATCACTTGCCGTGATTGGTTCCAACTGTGCCTGAAAGAAGGGCTGACAGTATACCGCGACAGCCAGTTCACCAGCGATATGCGCTCTGCCTCTGTCAAACTGATCGGCGACGTGATCGATTTACGTGCAAGCCAGTTCACTGAGGACCAAGGGCCCCTTGCCCACCCCGTGCGCCCAGAGAGTTTTCAAGAGATCAACAATTTCTATACCGCAACAATTTATAAGAAAGGGGCACATGTCATTGGCATGCTGCGCACCCTTGTCGGGGCCAACGCCTATTCCAAAGCCGTGGACCTGTATTTTGATCGCCACGATGGCCAAGCCTGCACAATTGAGGATTGGCTACAGGTGTTTGAAGACAGCACAGGGCGCGACCTGACACAGTTCAAACGCTGGTATTCCCAAGCGGGCACGCCACACCTCAAAGTGACCGAAGATTATGAAGGCGACACCTTTAAGCTAACCTTCACCCAAAACACCCCGCCCAGCGCAACAACGGCTGATCCACAACCCCAAGTGATCCCTGTCGCCGTGGGCCTATTGGCCCCTGATGGATCTGAAGCAATGGGCACACAGGTATTGGAAGTGACAAAGGCCACACAGACATTCACCTTTACTGGGCAAAAGGAACGCCCAGTCGCATCCGTCTTGCGCGGCTTCTCTGCCCCTGTGGTGATGGACCATAAAGCTGACAACGCATTCCTGTTGGCCCATGACACTGACCCGTTCAATCGCTGGCAGGCTGGTGACACCTTGGCAGAGGCCAGTTTGATCGCGACCATCACACGCGGCAAGCCAGTTGATCCTGCATACCTTGACGGTTTGTCAAAAATCATTGGGGACGAAAGCCTTGATCCTGCCTATCGCACCCTTATGCTTGATTTCCCAAACGGGGCTGAACTGGCAACAAAACTGCACGCGATTGGTGAAATCCCAGATCCAGACGCAATCTGGTCTGCTGTGGATGGCATGAAACAGGCCCAAGCGGATGCCTTTGCCCCTCAACTACAATCCATCTATGACGCCAACCAAATCAGCGTTGATTACAAACCCGATGCAGAACAATCTGGTAAACGCTCGCTTGCGAACTTGGTTCTGTCGCTGATCAACCGCTCGGACGGTGGCGCGTTGGCGCAGGCGCAATACGACAATGCAACCAACATGACCCAGCAGCTTTCAGCGCTTGCCTCTCTCATCCGCGCAGGGATCGGTGATACGGCTTTGGCTCAGTTCGAGGCGCAGTGGAAAGATGACCGTCTGGTCATGGACAAATGGTTTGGCCTTCAGGTTGGTTGCTCCAAACCAGACGATGCAGCGGACACCGCCACGGCATTGACCAAACATGCGCTGTTCAATTGGAAGAACCCTAACCGCTTCCGTGCCACGCTGGGCGCGTTGGCAGGACACCACGCGGGCTTTCACGCTAAAGACGGGTCAGGGTATGCACTATTGGCTGATTGGTTGATCAAACTAGACCCTGTAAACCCACAGACCACAGCACGCATGTGTTCGGCTTTCCAAACATGGCGTCGGTATGACCAAATCCGCCAGTCCTTGATCAGCACACAACTTGACCGGATCGCAAACACACCAAACCTAAGCCGCGACACCGCTGAAATGATTAACCGTATCCGCAGTGCCTAACGCCCAACTAGACGCGCCCGAGTTCACGTACCGCGCGATCGGGCGCAACTGGACCACCCTCATTGTCACTTTGTCAGTGTGGGTGGTTCTGGCTTTTCTATTGCTAAGGGTCGAAATGGCACCTTGGTTGGCGATGATCGTGTTCCTATTCACCCTACCCGCCGTCTATGACCTTATCAGCGCTCGCGCCTCTGGGATCACGGTCAACGGCGATCAAATCGCATGGTATGCCGGGAAACGTGACAACAGCGTAGCCGCAAACCTGATCGATCACATTAAGCTGGACACAAGGTTGGACCTGTCCGTGCGCTGCACACTGGTCCTGTCATCAGGGCAAAAGGTCAAAGTCCCGTTTGAAGCCTGCCCCAACCACCGCGCGCTGGAAACACAGCTCCAAGCGCATGGCTATGTCACACGGCGACAACACTTCGGGTTCGTCTAACTTAAGGGCGTATACGTGGCCGCAGGTCATCCAATGGTGCACAGTATTGCTGTTTTTTTAGCCAATTTGCCATATCCGCACGTTTTGACGGCGAACGCATAGGGCCCCAATCCGCACTGACACCACGCCAACGCTTGTCCTTTGCATGGACCACACCGTCACGGTTCACAGTAAATGCCATAATACGAACCGCACAGCTTAGATTGGCGGCCCCGTTCTTCAGTTCTTCGCCCGTACCTACGTTACACTTATACCCACGCGCTGTCGCGGGCAGGATTTGCAGCAAACCATACCACTTGCCACCGCCCCCCACTGCCTTAGGTCTATAGGTGCTTTCAAACTTTGCCAACGCAGACATGAACCCTAACCAAAAAGCACGGCGATCTGCATCACTGGCCTCTGGATAATGCGGACACAAGTCTTTATATCACCTGGCACAATATCAACCAACGACTTGCCGTGGGTCTTAAGGGCCAACAGTGCCGCACGGTTCCACAGCAAATGGTCCGGTTGATGGGTCCAACGCGTGTTCGGCATGTTTGCTTCGCGTGTTGGCGCACGAAGGACTTCTGTTTCTTGTGCAAATGTCGGGGCTGCAACGGTGAAACTGGCAGCTAAAATAATTGAATAAATAAAATATCGCATAACGACCAGTCTGAAGCGGCGGACAGATATTAGCAAGTATCCCGAATTTCGCATTCTAACAGCTAAGGCGGAAAATATTGCTCATGATGGAAACCGGATAGGTAAACGAGGGCAAACAACTCACTCCCGTAAAACGAAGCAATTCACCAACCAAAGCGGGTATTAAGTCCAAATCGTCAAATTTCCTTAACTAATAGACGTTTTAGCCGCAGGATGGACCTTAAACTATCGCGCCAACGCCACGTTTACGCTCCAAACCGATGCCAAACATATCCTTGTAATTAAACGTTTTGGATTAGTAAAAATGCAATTGGCGCAAATCATATCATCGCGGTTCAAACCGCTTCAGTCCCGTTTCTCACGTAACAACGAGCAAACCATTATTGCACGTGATGGTGTCTGTCTTCCCGCTGGCCCTGTGGTACCAAAGCGGCCTAAAAATAGTTTAGCCAAAGCGCACAATAGTGATGTCCTAGAAATTCCCTGTCCCGATCCAACCGCTGAAGACCGTGAACGTGATTTCCATCAGCAACGTGGTCAACGCCTATCACGTCAGGAACAATGGGCCGAAATATCAAAAGCGATCCAAGCGGCAGACCGTTGTTTGCGTAAAACTGAAGGCGGCATGCCCGTTGCCGACCTCATTGGATTTGGTGCACGGGCTGATGTTGTAAACGCCTGCGAACACGCACTCATTTCTGGAAAACCTGAAAAAGATGCCCCAATGCTTGCTGGCATCGAAGAATTAGAAACTATTCTTGCTGAGAACCCATCCGATTATGCCATCGCGACTGTTGTTGCGCATGCGCACATGGACATGGGATGGTCATGGCGCGGCAGCCGTTTTGACATAGACGTCAGCGAAACCAACCAAAATGCGTTTTGCGCCCATTTTGACCGCGCTGCCGATATTCTTGCCCCTTTCAACGAACTAAAACCAAAGCCCGCCTTCTTGGCAGCTGCAGAGTGCGTACAACGTTCAGGCCGTCAAGATGGAAACGCAAAGATCGCAGATGCTTATGCCACTTTGATCGACCTTGATCCCAGCAATGCGCGGATCATGCGTTCAATGGGCAATCACCTTCTACCACGTTGGTTTGGTGACTATGACACTCTGGAGTTAGAGGCACGTCGCACGGCCGCTCGGACACAGGACACTTGGGGTGCTGGTGCATACACTTGGGTCCAATTCGACGCGATTGCTTGCGATGACACCGCCTGTGCACGACTAGATATTGAATTCTTCGTTGATGGTTTACGTGACATTCTAAAGCGCACGAAAGACCAATACACAGTTAACCTTCTTGCGGCATATTGCGCCAACACTATGGGCAATGCGACCGGCGGCAACGATGAAGCTGACCAAATTCGTAGCCAGATCGGTGATTGTGCCAAATGGATTATCCGCGAATATTTGACTGAGCTGCATCCAATGTTATGGGCGCACGCAGCACGTGGATTTGACAATAACCTGTTCGTTCGCTGTCCTGACCGCTTCGCAGCTTCAGGTGAAGCAGATGCACTTCGCATTATCGGCAACGTGTTCCGTCGTGATATTGCCAACGGAAACCGCATTGTTTTCACTGATGACGGGCCAATTTGCCAGCCAGCCTAAGTGTTTCGGGACAACCGACGCACAGCAGCACCCAATAACAATCGCGAATATATAAGATGCGCCCCCATCAGGCTATCAAGAACCCAACCGACTTTAGGAGTTTTCCCCTCAACCTTTGATGGGCGTGGCACTAAAACTGAACCAAAATACAACCGTGTTCCGCTATCCAGAGGTTGAACCATTAACCAAGACTTCGTCCCACCAGCAGATAACAATATCTGCGTGTCTAGGCGTGCCTCAACCTGCCACACGGAAATGCGATCCACCTGCCCCATAGACAGTGCTGTAATATCCGTGTCGCGCAACCGTCCAGATGGTGCCAAAGACAATACCAACCGTTCAAGGCGAAACAAAGGTGTTTTGTAAAAGGCCTCGATTAAATCAGACAGGTCCACCACTTTTGAAACTTCAGCGCTAAAGCAATCCGTTACGTACCCCTCCAGCATCGACTGTTCTGAAATTAAACTGTGCTCTGGCTGAAGGGCTGCTGTGACGTTTCCCATACTCAAAAACTCCAAACAAACTGCAATACTGCATAAAAGAATTAAGCCTGAGTGCTCCCCTTGAAAAAGTCGATGCGGCGAAATGGCGTGAGAAAGCCGTTGGGTATCAAAGTTAACGAAGGTTGCGGTGCCAGATCACCTAGTCCCCCCTTGCTCCTCTGCCCCCCCTGGCCTAAAACCGCCTTGCTACGTTGCGCACAGGAGACGATGATGCTTGATCTGACTTACGAATTGCCAAAAATCAAAACGATTGCAGGAGCCAAACATGACTGGGAACTGGTCATTGGTCTGGAAGTGCACGCGCAGGTCAGCTCGAACTCCAAGCTATTTTCAGGTGCCTCTACGAAATTTGGTGCAGAACCAAATTCAAACGTGGCCTTCGTGGATGCCGCCATGCCTGGCATGTTGCCCGTAATCAACGAATATTGCATCGAACAAACGGTCCGCACAGGTCTTGGCCTGAACGCAGAAATTCACCTAAAATCCGCGTTTGACCGCAAAAACTATTTCTACCCCGATTTGCCGCAAGGTTACCAAATCTCCCAGCTGTACGAACCGATCGTCGGTGAAGGCGAAGTTTTGGTTGAACTTGGCGACGGGACAGCACGCACCGTGCGCGTTGAACGTATCCACATGGAACAAGATGCCGGAAAATCCATCCACGATATGGACCCGAACATGTCATTCGTAGATTTGAACCGTACAGGCGTTTGCCTGATGGAAATCGTGTCCAAACCAGACATTCGCAGCCCTGAAGAGGCCGCAGCCTATGTCGCAAAAATCCGCCAGATCGTCCAGTATTTGGGCACGTCTGATGGCAACATGCAAAACGGTAACCTTCGGGCTGACGTAAACGTATCTGTCTGCCGCGCTGGTGATTACGAAAAATTCCGTGAAAATGGCGATGATTTCTCGTACCTTGGCACGCGCTGCGAGCTGAAGAACATGAACTCAATGCGCTTTATCCAAGCGGCAATTATGGCCGAAGCTAAACGCCAAATCGGTGAATTGGAAAACGGCCGTAAAATTCAGCAAAATACCATTGCATGGAACCCAGACACGGGTGAGATTTCACCGCTGCGTTCTAAAGAAGAAGCGCATGATTATCGCTATTTCCCGGATCCAGACTTGTTGCCTTTGGAAATTGAGCAAGAATGGGTTGATGATATCAAAGCCAACTTGCCAGAGCTGCCAGACGCAAAAAAGGCACGCTTCATCAATGACTTTAAACTGTCAGACTATGACGCATCCGTTTTAACCGCTGACGTTCAAACCGCTGGTTACTTTGAAGAAGTCGCAAATGGCCGTGATGGCAAGATGTCAGCCAACTGGGTGATCAACGAATTGTTTGGTCGCCTGAAAAAAGACGACAAAGGCATCACAGAAAGCCCTGTAACGCCTGCCCAATTGGGTGGCGTTATTGATCTGATTTCATCTGACGCGATCAGCGGCAAGATTGCTAAAGACCTATTTGAAATCGTCTACACTGAAGGTGGTGATCCCTCTGAGATCGTGGAAGCCAAAGGCATGAAACAAGTCACCGACCTTGGTCCGATCCAAGCGGCCTTGGACGAAATCATTGCGGCAAATCCGGATCAAGTGACCAAAGCGCTTGAGAACCCAAAGCTTGCTGGCTGGTTCGTAGGTCAAGTTATGAAAGCTACTGGCGGCAAAGCCAATCCAAAGGCTGTGAACGAGTTGGTTGCCAAAACCCTTAAATGCTAGGATCAGTCCACCAAACACTGCTATCAAATTTTATCAAGCGGCAGAGCAATCTGCCGCTTGATTGCGTTTTAACGGCAACCAAACCAACACATTCATTGTTGTAAAATGAACACGCGAAAATTCGTTCAACTCAAAAGTCTTGGCTCACAATGAATTACAACCTAGCATTGTTTCAAATTCCGAAACAAAAAAAGATACGGAATGAGCAGGTTAAAAAACGCACAACAACACCCGATGGGTGCTGAAAGTGCACAAAATCAGAATGATACGCAAATGGCCTCCTTTGGGAGACTGAGTATGCTTGCCTCCTATTGCCCCCTGCACAAAAAATTCCCGGTTCAGGCCTTATCGCGATTGTTTATCCCTGCCATCAACAATGACACCATTCGCTTCTTCACAAATGACGGCGATCAAGTCTGCGCTGCCTTGATTTGGGCACGCCTTTCAGACGAGGTGAGCCAGCGCATGATCTATGATCAGGTTCCACCGACCGAAAAGGATTGGACCAGCGGTACAAACCTATGGTTCCTCGATATTCTTGCGCCCTTTGGTCACGGCAGAATGGTTGCACGACATATTGCGCGTACCCCACCCGAAGGACCGTTCTATTTCGCGCGTTTGGGCAAAGGTGGACGAACCCGCAAGGTGGTGCGCGGCGACTCGTCAGTGAGCAAGAACCGTGTGCACTCCTTCCACTTAGACCTCGAATAGGATGTAGGAGCAGACAATGGGCTTTCCACAACCAGATACAGGTGCCGTAACCGAAGACGCAGGGATCGTGGGCGGTTTTCTAACTGCGACGGGCGACATCAACTTTGGCCCCTTCGTTAACAATGACGCAGGCCAGTGGACGGCAGAAACCATATCTGGGGCATATGGCTCCACCCTTGTGATTGATGACGACGGTGTATGGACCTACAGCGCAAACAACGCCAACGCGTCCATTCAGGCCCTCAATATGGGCGAAACGCTGACTGAGGTTTTCACAGCCACCTCAACAAACGGCACCTCAACCATCACCATCACCATCAACGGCACCGATGAACCACCGTGTTTCGTTGCTGGCACTTTGATCGACACCCCATACGGCCCACGCCCAATTGAAGACCTGCGCGCAGGCGATCAGGTGATAACCCGTGACAATGGGATTCAACGGATTTCATGGGCAGGATCACGCGATATTCAGCTTGGGATCGGGTCAAAATTCGATGCACTGCAGCCAATCCGCGTTTCAAAGGGCTCTCTTGGCCCTGGCTTACCTGACCGCGACCTGTGGTTTTCGCCCATGCACCGTTTGCTGATTAAAGATCCAACCGTTTCTCTGATCACCGGAAGCAACGAAGTGTTCTGCGCTGCGAAACATTTGGTGAATGGCCAAACAATCGTAAAAGAGACCCGCAGCAATGTCTGCTATCATCATCTCATGTTTGAAGAGCATCAAGTTTTGGTTACAAGCGGATGTGATAGCGAAAGCTTTTATCCTGGCGCGATCGGCCTAGACGGTTTTGAAGATGAAACACGCGAAGAGGTCTTAGGGTTGTTCCCAGAGCTGCGCACCCTACCCGACAACTATGGCCGTCTTGCCCGTCAGGTTGTCAAAAAGCACGAAGCGAACCTGATCCGTGAACGTTTCACCCCTGCACAGGTATTCTGGAACAATCTGATAAACCGCGCAGCTTAAGTGCTGCCAATAACTTAACACTTCGTCAGGCGGTTTCACTGATCGGGAGTGCAGACGCAATTTCCCTAC
>JAPKAB010000026.1 GCA_028825475.1 Ascidiaceihabitans sp.
GGCTGAGATCCTGCAACTGTAGATGCGTCCGCATTATAAATTGCAGGGCCGCAACCGATTGTTACTTTGGTCAACAAAGCCATATCTGGCGTCATGCCACATTTGTTTTTCAAGTCTTCCGCATATTGCGCGATTAGATCGTCACGTTTTCCCATAGTCATTCTCCCACCTTGGACTGGCCGAGCTCTCCGGCCTACAATTAAAACTTACCCCCAAATCGGTTTCAGACAAGGGGAAATATTTATCGCCGAACGCAATGCAAAACTATAAAATGGGTTGTGCCAAAATCAACTATCAAAAATGCAATTATCAAGTAACGGGAGCTTCACGTACAACACCTTTAGCTAATGATCCTGGCTAGCCATTGAGATAGACTCGGAAAGGCGTTATCGGAACCACAGAACCTTAAAAGGAACAATGAAATGGCTAACAACTATATTGTAAAAGACATTGCGCTCGCTGACTTTGGCCGCAAAGAGCTGGATATCGCGGAAACAGAAATGCCAGGCCTAATGGCTTTGCGTAAAGAATATGGAGAGAGCAAGCCACTGAATGGCTCCCGTATCGTTGGTTCTTTGCACATGACAATCCAGACTGCAGTTTTAATTGAGACATTAGTAGAACTTGGTGCCGACGTACGTTGGGCATCATGTAACATCTTCTCAACCCAAGATCACGCTGCGGCTGCGATCGCTGCTGGTGGCACGCCAGTCTTCGCGATCAAGGGCCAATCCCTGACTGAACACTGGGATTACCTAGACAAGTCCTTCATGTTCCCTGAAGGTGCGAACATGATCCTTGACGATGGTGGCGACGCTACATTGTACATTCTTTTGGGTGCACGTGCAGAAGCTGGCGAAGACGTCATTCCTGTGCCACAGTCCGAAGAAGAAGAAGCAATCAAAATTCAAATCGCTAAGCGCATGAAAGAAACGCCAGGTTGGTTCACTAAGACCAAAGCCGAAATCCAAGGCGTTTCTGAAGAAACAACAACTGGCGTTCACCGCCTTTATGATTTGCACAAGAACGGGCAATTGCCTTTCCCTGCGATCAACGTCAACGACTCGGTTACCAAGTCCAAGTTCGACAACAAATACGGCTGTAAAGAGTCATTGGTCGACGGTATCCGCCGCGCGACAGACACAATGATGGCCGGTAAAGTTGCTGTCGTTATGGGCTACGGCGATGTGGGCAAAGGTTCTGCTGCGTCCCTTGCAGGTGCTGGTGCTCGTGTCATCGTGACCGAAGTTGACCCGATCTGTGCACTTCAGGCAGCCATGGATGGCTTCCAAGTCACCACATTGGATGATGTCGTCGAAACTGCGGATATCTTTGTCACAACAACTGGCAACAAAGACGTGATCCGCATCGAACACATGCGCAAAATGAAAGACATGGCGATCGTTGGTAACATCGGTCACTTTGATAACGAAATCCAAGTTGCTTCGTTGAAAAACCACAAATGGACGAACATCAAAGAGCAGGTCGATATGATCGAGATGCCAAATGGTCACCGTTTGATTCTTTTGTCGGAAGGTCGCTTGTTGAACCTTGGTAACGCGACAGGTCACCCATCGTTCGTGATGTCAGCATCCTTCACCAACCAAGTTTTAGCACAAATTGAATTGTTCACAAAAGGTGACGAATACCAGCCTGGTGTTTACATCTTGCCTAAGCACTTGGATGAAAAAGTTGCGCGTTTGCACCTTGATCGTATTGGCGTGAAGCTTTCGAAATTGGACGCAGAGCAAGCAGCCTATATTGGCGTTTCACCTGACGGTCCGTTCAAGCCAGAGCACTATCGCTACTAAACGGCTTAACTTAGAAAATCAGGAAGGGCCTCTGCATCTTTGTGGAGGCCTTTTTTATTTCAAAACAATTAATTAGCATCGAAACACAGAAAAGCAGACCGGATCTAACCGTCGCATCAGTGTTGACTTTCTAAATGAGGCTTTCGAGCATTGAACACCATTTTTCCACCAAGACCGGTCGTCTTTTAGAAAAAGTGGTGAGCCCGTCCGGGCTCGAACCGGAGACCTACTGATTAAAAGTCAGTTGCTCTACCAACTGAGCTACAGGCCCACTAGGCGGGTTACTAGAAAGAGTTGGCGGTAGGGTCAAGCCTATAATTTCAACTTTATTTTCTACTTGCTGGATTCAACCGCCAAGCACGGTTATATGGCCTAAATGCAGGCAAAAAATAACATTCTTTTTCCGTTCATGAAAATGCATGGACTTGGCAACGACTTCGTTGTTGTCGATGCGCGTGCGCAATCACTTGAAATGACAGAATCATTGGCCCGCGCTTTGGGCGACCGCCATCGTGGAGTTGGTTTTGATCAGCTTGCTATAGTTTCGAGGAACCATAGCGTCGCTGATGTATACCTTACATTTTATAACTCAGACGGATCCACAGCTGGTGCTTGCGGAAACGCAACACGTTGCATCGCGCGATACCTGATGGACGAAACCGGCGACGAAACTCTTTCCCTAGAAACCGAGCACGGAATTTTGTTTGCCAAGAACATGGGTGACCAAATCACTTCAATCAACATGGGGCACCCAGATCTGGGCTGGCAAGAGATTCCCTTGTCTCAAAATATTGATACGCTTGAATTACCGATCGACGGCTCGCCAACAGCAACGGGCATGGGCAACCCACACTGCACGTTCTTCGTTGATGACGTCGACGCCATTGATCTGGAAACTCAGGGTCCGGCTTTTGAACATCATCCGCTCTATCCGGAACGAACAAATGTACAATTCGCTCAAATCGTTGGTGCCGATCACATCCGTATGCGCGTATGGGAGCGCGGTGTGGGCGTCACACTCGCCTCTGGCTCCTCGTCCTGCGCCACAGCGGTTGCAGCTGCTAGGCGCGGCCTAACAGGGCGTACAGTGCGCATAGACCTTGATGGCGGCACTTTGCACATAGACTGGCGCGATGATGGCGTTTGGATGACCGGTGGTACGATGCACGTCTTCTCTGGAACGTTGACACAAAATTTCTTGGACTCACTACAATGACCGCCCCAAAATTCTCAAATCACGGTTGTCGGCTGAATGCGTATGAAACCGAGGCGATGAAGGAACTGGCTGAAACCGCTGGCCTTCAAAACGCAGTAGTCATCAACACCTGTGCTGTCACAGCTGAGGCCGTGCGTAAGGCCCGTCAGGACATTCGTAAGCTACGCCGCGAGAACCCTGACGCTAGACTAATCGTAACGGGCTGTGCAGCGCAGACAGAGCCTGAAACCTTCGCAGCAATGGACGAAGTCGATGCTGTGATCGGCAATACCGAAAAGATGATGGGCGACACTTGGAAAGGCTTAGCTGCTGACTTCATCGGAGAGACAGAGGCGGTGCAAGTTGACGACATTATGTCCGTCACAGAAACAGCTGGACACCTCATCGACGGTTTTGGCACTCGCAGTCGCGCCTATGTTCAGGTTCAGAACGGATGTGACCACCGCTGTACGTTCTGCATTATTCCATACGGCCGCGGTAACTCGCGCTCTGTGCCTGCAGGCGTCGTCGTCGATCAGATCAAGCGGCTGGTCGACAAAGGCTTCAACGAAGTTGTTTTGACTGGTGTTGACCTGACAAGTTGGGGTGCAGACCTTCCCGCAGAGCCTAAACTTGGCGACTTGGTTATGCGTATTCTGCGTTTGGTCCCTGACCTTCCACGCCTGCGTATCAGTTCGATCGATAGCATTGAAGTTGACGAAAATCTTATGGAGGCAATCGCAACCGAACCGCGATTGATGCCGCACCTACATCTCTCGTTGCAGCACGGCGACGACATGATCCTTAAGAGGATGAAGCGCCGCCATTTGCGCGATGATGCAATCCAGTTTGCCCAGGAAGCGAAAAAACTACGTCCAGATATGACATTTGGTGCCGACATCATCGCAGGCTTCCCAACAGAGACTGAAGAAATGTTTGCAAACTCACTTGCGCTGGTCACAGAGTGCGATCTGACGTGGCTGCATGTGTTCCCTTATTCGCCACGCCCCGGCACGCCAGCTGCGCGGATGCCGCAGGTTAATGGGAAAGCTATCAAAATACGTGCAGCGGCATTGCGTGAAGCGGGCGAAAAGCAAGTACAGCGCCATTTACAGGCTCAGGTTGGAAAAACTCATCAAATATTAATGGAGAACCCGAACATGGGCCGTACAGAACAATTTACCGAGGTATCGTTCGCCAATCCGCAAACCGAAGGCCAGATCGTTACGGCAATCATATTGGCTGTACAGGACAAACAATTAATAGCTTAAAACAACCTATATTCATTCCAAAGAAAAAGGCCCTGCACCGTCGCCAGTGCAGGGCCTTTTAGCTTCTAAAGGAAGCTAACTTAGTGCTTCTTTTTGTGAGGTGCCCAAAGCTTCTTATTGGTCATGTACAGAAGTACAGACAACAAGGTCAGCAGAAGAACACCAACAACACCAGCTTGCTTACGCGCCATCATTTTTGGTTCCGCTGTCCACATCAAGAATGCTGAAACGTCAGCAGCGATGTGGTGCAAGTCGTTGTCGTGACCATCAGCGAATTCTACATCCTCACCATAAAGCGGTGGTGCCATAGCGATCCAGCCACCTGGGAATGCAGTATTTTCATAAAACGTCACACCTGCCTGCTCTTTTTCTTCACCCGTATAGCCGGTCAAGATCGAAGCGATGTATTCTGTACCGCCAATACCTTTTACGAATTGGTTAATTCCCAAACCGTAAGGGCCGTGGAAACCAGCACGTGCTTTCGCCATCAAGCTCAGGTCAGGTGCATTCTCCAACGCAGACTCTGGAAAAAAATCAGAAGGCTTACGAGGTACATCTTCGTCCAAAGCGGGATCATAGATGTCGAACTGTGCTGCATATGCACGGACTTGATCTTCTGGCAGGTGTGGTCCGCCTTCATCCGCAAGTGTGCGGATCGGGACGAATTTCAAACCGTGACAGGCAGAACAAACTTCGGTGTAAACTTGTAGACCGCGTTGAAGCTGGTTCTGATCAAAGGCACCAAATGGTCCCTCAAATGAGAAATCAAAGTCTTCGATGTGACCTTCACCGCCAGCGGCGAAAGCGCCTGTGGCCAGCGTTACCGCTGCCACAGTGCTGATTGCGAGTTTTTTGAACATGCGCATCTTCCTCTTATTCCGCAGACTTGTCTGCGTCGCCACCATAATGGGCGGCAAAGTCTTCTTCGATGGTCGCAGGCTGTGCGTCCGGCTTCTCGATCACACCCAACAACGGGAGGATAACCAAGAAGTAGGCGAACCAATACGCTGAAGCGATCAATGAAAAGCTGGCATATGGTTCTTCAGCAGGCATCGCACCCAGCCACATCAGGGCAAAGAAATCGATGACCAAAAGCGCAAACCACCATTTGAACATTGGACGGAAACGACCAGAACGAACTGATGATGTATCCAACCATGGCACAAGCGCCATAACCGCAATCGCACCAAACATCGCCAGAACACCAAAGAACTTAGCGTCGACAATCCCACCGGTCACGAAGGACGCAATTTGAACAACCCACACTTCAGAAGTGAACGCACGCAAGATCGCGTAGAACGGCAAGAAGTACCATTCGGGAACGATGTGTGCAGGTGTAGATAGCGCATTTGCTTCAATGTAGTTGTCCGGGTGACCCAGATAATTTGGCATGAAGCCAACAACAGCAAAGAATACAACCAAGATCACAGCCAGTGCGAACAAGTCTTTGATCACAAAGTATGGCCAAAATGGCAGCGTGTCTTTTTCAGCTTCTTCTTTTGAACCACGACGAACCTCAACACCCGTTGGGTTGTTGTTGCCAGTAGTGTGGAACGCCCAGATGTGAAGGATGACAAGGCCAGCAATCACAAAAGGCAGCAAGTAGTGCAAGCTGAAGAAACGGTTCAATGTTGCGTTATCGACGGCTGGACCGCCCAATAGCAACGTTTGAATGCTTTCACCGATGAACGGGATTGCGCCAAACAAACCAGTAATAACAGTTGCACCCCAGAACGACATTTGGCCCCAAGGCAAAACGTAACCCATAAAGCCGGTCGCCATCATCAGGAGGTAGATCAACATACCAATAATCCACGTAACTTCACGTGGTGCTTTGTATGAGCCGTAATATAGACCGCGGAAAATGTGGGCATATACAGCAACAAAGAACAGCGACGCGCCATTAGCATGCATATAACGCAGCATGTAGCCGCCATTCACGTCACGCATAATGTGCTCAACAGAAGCGAACGCATTGTCGACGTGTGGCGTATAGTGCATCGCCAAAACGATACCCGTTACGATCTGCAATACCAGACAGAACGTTAGAACGATGCCCCAGATCCACATCCAGTTCAGGTTCTTCGGTGTCGGCGCAGTCAATGTTGCATACATCAAACCAACGATAGGCAAACGGCTGTGCAGCCATTTTTCGCCTTTGGTCTTTGGTTCGTAATGGTCGTGAGGAATTCCACCCATTGCGTCTCTCCCTTAACCTAGTTTGATCGTGGAATCGTCCACGAAGACAGCCGGTGGAACCGGCAAGTTTGTCGGTGCTGGACCCTTACGGATACGGCCAGCCGTGTCATAGTGCGAACCGTGACATGGGCAGAACCAACCGCCGAAGTCACCAGCATCGCCCAAAGGCACACAGCCAAGGTGCGTACACACGCCCATCATGACCAACCATTCACCGTCCTCGGACAATGAGCGGTTTGCGTCGGAAGCGTCTACTTCACCCAAATTCTCGTTGCGCGCGATAGGATCAGCCAAGTCGGCCAAATCTACTGAGCGTGCTTCTGCAATCTCTTCTTCCGTGCGACGACGAATGAACACAGGCTTGCCCAACCATTTAACGGTAAGCTGCGTGCCGGGTTCAATATCCCCAACAGGGACAAAGATCGACGCGAGCGCACGCACGTCTGCGGATGGATTCATCTGATTGACTAGCGGCCATACGGCTGCACCTGCGGCTACGGCACCTGTACCTGCTGTGGCATAGTACAGGAAATCCCGGCGGGTGCCTGCGTGTTCATCTGAGTGTGACACGTGGGTTTCTCCAATTTTTCCGGCCCTCTTGGGACCAATAGACACATTGGGCGCGTCTCAGACGCACCCTTGCTGGCCGCTATGTAACGAGGGAGTGAGGGTGCGTCTAGACACATCAGTGACGCATCTGGTCGCAGTTGCATATTCTGATGCAGAAATGACCTTGAAAATAAGTATTTCGTTAACACAGCTGAAGGGTTTTGGCCGAAATGAAATTTTTCAAGCAACCATACTACCGAATCAACATTTGCGACTTACCCAGCGGGTGGCGCAGTCATTTGCATCGACTCGCGACCACTAAAGTCCTCATACCAAGCCGACAAAGCATCGTTTCCTTCGCGCCAACCACGCGCATCATGGCGAAAGTCCAAATAGGCCAGTGCACATGCAACGGAAACTTGTCCCATATCCAACGGTCCGCTCAAATGGCTCATCCAACGTGTGTTAATGGCGCTGCAGCCACCAATGACTTTGGACCATTGCGCATCCGTCCAGCCATCCCACTGCTTTTCTTTAGGTCGAACACGGCCCTCATAAGTTATAGAAACGGCTGCATCCAAAATCCCATCGGCAGTTGCCTCGAGCGTTAAGGTTTCCCACTTCCTTGCGCCAAGTGGATAAAGCTTATCCCCTGCCCTTGCGTCTAAGAATGCGCAAATAACACGGCTGTCATAAAGTGTGGCCCCATCGTTGCGTTCCAACGCTGGAATTTTTGCAAGTGGATTTTTAGCTAACAACCCGTCCATCGGGGTGATTGGAGTCGTCGTCACTGGAACAATTTCCACGTCACTGAGTTGACCCGTTTCAAAGAGCAGGACCATGACTTTTCGAACAAATGGCGACATCGGGCTGTGATAAAGTTTCATATGTAGCTCCAAAACTGTGGTTCGAGGGATCAAAGCTCCTACCAAAGAGGCCAAAAAGCTAAGAAGCGTTTATTTTAAATCGCTGTTATTTAACGCCACGCATAAGTGCGGCCAGAACACCCAAGTCTGTGCCCAACCCATATGCCGCAACACCATCTGCCGCACGCATCCGCACGGGGTCAGGTTTATTTTGACTTAATTTCCACGTCCCATCCACGGCTGTAATTGCCATTCGGCACGGTACAATTTGGCGCATCATTTTGTCCAAAACATCAGGATTCATTTTTGCGGAACGCCATGGTTCTTTCGGACGCAATTGCTCTTCAAAGAACGCTGTTTGCCTATCTAACAATTCGAGCATCTCATCTTGAGGTCTTAGCTCCAATACTCCAGTTAAATGAACCGCAACATAGTTCCATGTGGGCACTTGGTCATCGACCTCATACCAATCTGGAGAGATATAGCTATCACCACCTGAAATCGCGATTTTTGCCTTTAGCGGTGTTTTCAGCATCCGTGCAATTGGATTGGAGCGTACCAAATGCAGATCAAGTGTTTCGCCTGCCTCTGACAAAATAAAGGGAACATGCGAGATTACAGGCCCTTCTTCGCCGCTCACTGCCAGCACACCAAAGGCGCGTTCGCGTGCAAAATCGAGATTACGCTGCGCATCTGCCGTGTGATAAACTTGATTTGGGTGCATCTGTTGATCCTTAGTCATCCAACTTTGATATTGCAGAGCCGCACAAACATTGGCAACAGTGCAGATATTCTCAGGGCGGGGCGAGATTCCCCACCGGCGGTATGTGGACACGATCCACGAGCCCGCGAGCGCCTCGATCATCGAGGGTCAAGCAGATCTGGTGAGAATCCAGAGCCGACGGTCATAGTCCGGATGAAAGAGAATGTGCATGTAACGTCCCAATCTTGGGGCGAAGCACTGCATGTAATCGCCTTGGGTGCTGTGTCGAACCAAAAGGAGATTACTATGACACCCACCCGATATGCCTTCGTAAAAGCGCAGTGGCACGCTGACATTGTTGATCGTGCTTTGGACGGTTTTTCCAAAATCATTCCAATGGAACAGATTGATGTAATCGATGTGCCCGGCGCATTCGAAATGCCGTTGATTGCGCGTGACCTTGCACAGACGGGTAAATACGCCGCCGTGATCTGCGCAGCTTTCGTTGTCGATGGCGGCATTTACCGCCATGATTTCGTCGCCTCGGCTGTGGTTGATGGGTTGATGCGTGCCAGTCTAGATACGGGCGTGCCTGTTCTATCTGTCTCGCTCACGCCACATCACTACCAAGAGACGGACCATCACAATGCTATTTACCGTGATCACTTTGTGACCAAAGGGCATGAGGCAGCTCAGGCAGCCCTTAGCATCGGCAAAGCACGCGCGGCGATCTAACCAAGATACGCCTTCAGCGCAGGCGGCGGATTGTCAAGTAATCCAGCCGTCGCCTGCGGACCATGCGCCACACCGTCCGCGACAAAGATCACGCTATCCGAAATGCGCTGCGCATCTTCAGGGGCATGCGTCACCATCATGACACCCGCCTTGGTTTCGGCGGCCACTTCAGCCACCAGATCCAACATCTCTGCCCTCAACGCCGGACCAAGCGCCGCAAAAGGTTCGTCCAAAATCATCCATGATTTGGATTGCACCAAGGCGCGGGCCAATGCTGCGCGGCTTTGTTGACCTCCAGATAGTTCACTTGGCTTGCGCGACCCAAAGTTAGTTAAGCCCACGCGTTGAAGAGCCTTATGCACCTGAGCTGCCTCATCACTCGTCAAACGCATAGCAGGGCGAATCCCCAGACCTACATTTTGTGCGATCGTTAAATGAGGGAAAAGATTGTTGTCTTGAAACAGCATCGCCATATCGCGCCCATCTGGTTGTACATTTGTGATGTCACGTCCCGCCAATATCAACTGCCCAGCTCTCAGATCAATGAAGCCACAAATCGCACCAACTAATGTCGACTTACCCGCACCTGATGGTCCAATAACGGCAACCTTTTGGCCCGTAGCAACGTCGAAATGCGCACCCAAATTGAAGGAACCTTGGGTGATTTCGATCTTATTAAGCGATAGCATTACGACGCCCCCAATAATCCATGATCCCGAACAGGCCAAAGGCCAGCGCCAGCAATATCAACGCAGCACCCGCTGCCGCATCGGTCCGATAGCTGCCCATCAGCCGATGCATCTGAAGCGGTAATGTCGAACGATCGGGGTCGCCAAACAATGCGATCACCCCCAAATCCCCCACCGACAGGGCTGCTGTCAAACCCGCGGCAAACCCGATCTGCGGCCTCGAGCGCGGCAACAGAACACAGCGCCAAAAGGCTATACCTGAGATGCCCAGCGCACCACTTAACCTATCATAAGTTTGCGCGGTTTGACGGATTGATGGCACCAAGATGCGCAAGGCAAAGGGCAAAGCCATCATCGCGTTGACCGATATGGTTACGACCAATGCCCAATCGGTTGGGCTGGCATAGGGGTGAATCAAAATGAACCAGCCCGTGCCGATCATCAGGGGCGAAACCGACAAACCCAACAAACCAATCGCTTCAACGCTTGCGCGTCTAGAGGTCGCGATCCACCCCGCCATCGGCAGGGCCACGACCAACAAAACCAACACCGACACCAGCGCAACCCAAAGCGAGGTCCATGCAGATGTCCAAACGATCAGCGGCACTTCCACAAGCCCGCGCAGGCCAGACGTCAAAATCGCCAACAGCGGCAGAATCAGGAAACTTGCCGCAAAGGCAATGCACACAC
The DNA here is from genome assembly GCA_028825475.1 of Ascidiaceihabitans sp. Lineage (GTDB taxonomy): Bacteria > Pseudomonadota > Alphaproteobacteria > Rhodobacterales > Rhodobacteraceae > Ascidiaceihabitans. The sequence goes on from JAPKAB010000026.1 coordinate 10,709, forward strand.
CGTCCAACGCACGGGTCCCATTGCCTTGCGCGTCCCAACGTTTCTGCATTCGGTCCATGCCCCCGCCAAAGGTGACAGCAGGCACCAGCCAAAATGCCAGCACCGCAGCACCACCAGCAACGAATAGTTGTACCAAAGATAAAAGCGCGGCCCGACCCAGATTGAAATCAAAACGAAACGCTTGATAGATAGCCAGCTCAATCGTCGTGGCCCTTGGTCCACCGCCAAGGGTCAACGCAACAGCAAAGCTGGTCAGGCAAATCACAAAAATCAGTGCAAAGGCCCCCGGCAAAATCCGCATCAACAATGGCAATTCGATTAGGCGGAACACCATGCGCGGCCCCATGCCCAATTGCGCCGAAAGGCGGAACCGTTCCGCTGGCACGCCTTGCCAACCTTGAACCAACAGCCGAATCGCGAGGGGGAGGTTAAAAAACACATGGGCCAGCACAACACCTTGCAGCCCATAGATCGAAACCTTGGCGATCCCGATCATCTCAAGCATGTCGTTCAACACGCCCGACCGGCCAAATATGGCCAGCAGTCCTAGCATCGCGACTATAACGGGAAGAATAAAGGGGGCACCCAGCAGGGTGATCAGGAACGTGCGGCCCCAAAATTTGCGTCGCGCAAGAGCGCGGGCGACGGGCACAGCCAATACGCAGGACAGCAGCGCTGAAAGGGTGGATTGGGCAATAGTAAACTGGATCGCTTGCCATTCAGCAGGGCCAAGCCCGCTGACGGTATTGACCCGCAGGCCAATCCCGACAAACGCCAGCAGAACTGCCACGACCACAAATGTGGCCGCGGCAATCCCTGCAATGCGGCTTATTGGCTTAGCGTTGCGCGCCATGTCTCGATGGCTTTTTCTTGGACGGCTGTGGACTCTTCCTCAGAGTAAAACAGCACCTTTTCTGGCAGCGGTAATTGCGCCCAACCTTCAGGCCATTGATCGGTTGGCAAGGCAGATGGAAGCGACCAGTTGGCTGTCGGGATAACCGTTTGAAAGGCTTCACTCATGACATAAGACATGAATGCATCTGCCAATTCAGGCACATCTGTGCCTGCGATTTTGGCGGCTGTCTCAACCATGAAATAGTGGCCTTCTGGGAAGATCGCTGCTTTCTTGGTAAAGTCGTCTTCGGCGAACATGTGGTAGGCTGGAGATGTGGTGTAGCTAAGAACCATATCCGCTTCGCCGTCCGTAAACAGACCGTAGCTGGATGACCAGTCTTTGGTCACAGTCAGAATTTTCGGGGCAAGTTGCGCCCAAACATCAGCTGACTTGTCGCCGTAAATCGCCTCAACCCAAAGAACCAAAGCCAAACCAGACAAGGATGTGCGTGGGTCTTGGATAACGATCTTTACGTCATCCGGCATTGCCAACAGCGCATCGAAGCTGTCTGGCGGCGTTGCCATTGTCGTTTCGTTATAGATGAAAGCCGTGTGACCATAGTTGAACGGCAGGAACGAGTTGTCTGTCCATTCGATCGGTAAGGTCAACGCACTGTTGTCTTGGCCATGTGGCGCAAACAATTCAGTGGCGCGGGCCTTCGCCGTAACGTCTGACGTCAGGCCGATTACAACGTCGGCCTTGGTACGCGCACCCTCTAGCAACAGACGTGGAACTAAATCACCCGTTGAGAATTGCAGATCACATTCGCAAATCTCTTCAAAGCCTTTTTCTATAATAGGGCCTGGGCCCCATTCTGAGGTGAAATAGTCACCTGCGTAAACAGTTAGTATGGGCGTCTCGGCAAAAGCCGAGGTTGCAGTCAGTACGCCCGCTGCAAATGTAAGATACTTCATGGCATCCTCCTTTTGCGGCGATAGGGAAAAGGGGGCAATTGTGCCGTTACCTTCCCTCCGCCGGTGTTAGCCGGTTCAGGTTCAATGGGTCCGCACGGTGGCATCTCAGCTATTTAAAGCACCCCAAGGTAAGCCCTGAATAGAAGGTCGCCATCACTGTCGCAAGGCAAAACCACTTGAGGGGACAAGCCGTCGCAGTTAGAACCCATCCAAAGGGTGTCGTGCCCACTAAGCACGCAGGGGAAAACGTTATGTCTTACAATACCTTCGGCCACATGTTCCGAGTCACAACTTGGGGCGAAAGCCACGGCCCAGCGATCGGAGCAACAGTTGATGGCTGCCCACCGAACGTCCCAGTTACACCTGAGATGCTTCAGGTCTGGCTCGACATGCGCAAACCCGGCACAGGCAAAAACGTGACTCAACGCAAAGAGGCCGATGAAGTTAAAATCCTCTCTGGCGTATTTGAAGGTAAGACAACCGGCACCCCAATCCAATTGTTGATCGAAAACACTGATCAGCGTTCAAAAGACTATGGCGACATCGTTGAGAAATTCCGCCCCGGCCACGCCGACATTTCCTATTGGATGAAATACGGCATCCGGGATTATCGTGGTGGTGGCCGTTCCTCAGCGCGTGAAACCGCCAGCCGCGTTGCCGCAGGTGGAATCGCACGCGAAGCGATTAAGTTGCTGGCCCCTGATTTGAAAATCACAGGCTACATGGTGCAAATGGGTGAAAAGCATTTGGACCGTTCCGAATTTGATTGGGATGCGATTGATCAAAACCCGTTTTGGGTACCAAGCGCAGCGGCGGCTTCCGAATGGGAAACCTACCTAGATGGCATTCGCAAATCCCAAAACAGTGTTGGTGCTGTTATCGAAGTGACAGCACGGAATGTACCAGCCGGTCTTGGCGCGCCAATCTATGCAAAGCTAGATACAGATCTTGCGGCGGCCATGATGTCGATTAACGCAGTCAAAGCTGTGGAAATCGGTGAAGGCATGGCGGCAGCCACTTTAATGGGTACAGAGAACGCTGACGAAATTCGGATGGGACCAGATGGTCCTATTTTCTCAGACAATCACGCTGGCGGCATCCTTGGCGGTATCTCCACCGGCCAAGATGTTGTAATCCGTTTTGCAGTCAAACCGACCTCGTCCATCACGACGCCGCGAAAGACGATTACCAAGTCGGGTGAAGAAACCGATATCATCACCAAAGGGCGTCATGATCCATGCGTTGGCATCCGCGCTGTGCCTGTTGGCGAGGCGATGATGGCATGTGTCATCTTGGATCACATCCTGATGCACCGTGGTCAAGTTGGCAAAAACCAAGGGCAAATTGGTTAAGTTTAACTCCTAAACGATAACCAATTTTCCATCCCTACAAATAATCTCACCTTGCGCCCTCGCGTTAAAAGGCGCAGCTAAAGGCATGGACAAACCCCACACAGACCATCGACCAGTCTTAGCTATAAGCCTCAAAATCACAGCAGTGCTTTTGTTTGTTGTGATGGCTGGCATGGTCAAGGAAGCGACCAAAGAAGTCCCAGTGGGCCAAGCTGTTTTCTTTCGATCTTTGATGCCGATCCCAATCATCCTTTTGTGGCTGCGGTTTCGTGGCGAATTGCGCACAGGATTGGTGGCAAACAATGTTTGGGGCCACGTTTGGCGGGGGCTATTTGGCTCAAGTGCGATGTTCCTAACATTTGCAGGGCTATCTTTGATCCCACTACCCGAAGCGACAGCAATTGGGTATGCTACCCCTATGTTCACAGTGATCCTTGCCATCTTTTTACTTGGCGAGCGCGTTGGTATCTATCGTTTATCAGCCGTTGTTTTAGGATTGATCGGTGTCTTGATCGTTATGGCACCTCGACTTTCGCTTGATACAGAAGCAATGACCACTGGCGCTGGTCTAGGAGCAATATTTACACTCGCTGCAGCAGCTTTACGCGGCCTCGTGCAAATCCACGTCCGCAAAATGGTCGCAACGGAGAAGACAGGAGCAATCGTTTTCTACTTTTCACTTACCGCCACGTGCCTATCTCTATTGTCCCTACCATTCGGTTGGGTTTGGCCCACGCCATATTCGCTTAGCCTGTTGATTGGGGCCGGTACCATTGGCGCGCTGGCCCAAATTCTGGTCACGTCGTCTTACCGGCATGGTGCCGCATCCATGCTGGCACCGTTCGATTACGTGTCACTAATTTTTGCAAGCATCATTGGCTATGTCTTCTTCTCAGAAGCTCCAACAATCAACATGATGATCGGCGCAATCTTAGTCGTATCTGGTGGTGTTTTGATTATCTGGCGGGAAAGAAAGCTGGGTATGGATCGCAGTAAAGACCGCGCAGCAACCGCACCCAAAGGTCAATAAACTAGCCCTTGGCGTGACACGCCGATGCCTCAACAACCAATCCATCCGCGCCAAAGCGCAGAGTTTCCGCAGCCAGCAAATGATTTTGATTTCGGTAAGCTATGACCATCATGCCGTAGCCATGCAAAACATCGACCACCACAAAGGAAAGATCAGGTTGTTTTGCCAATGCTGCGGACCAGTATGCACGCAAGGCCTGCTTGCCACGTAATTCGCCCGAACCAACAAGGCGCATCGCCTTTTGTGAACGGAAAACAACGTCGTTTGAGTAGTGTGCCAGAATACGATCAAGCGAGTGGGAGTTCCATGCGGCCTCCCACTCGATCGCAAATGCAGTGTAATCCAAATTAAACGCGGACCAGTTTCTCGTAGCTCTCAGAAACATCGCGTGTCAGCGCGCCAACTTCAAAATTGAAGTCGCCGATTTGGCCGACAGGGGTCACTTCAGCAGCAGTACCAGTCAACCAGCACTGTTCGAAATCAGCCAATTCGTCTGGCATGATGATACGTTCGTTTACAGTTATGCCTTTTTCTTTCAGCATGCCGATTACGGTCTGACGAGTGATGCCATTCAAGAATGCATCAGCGATTGGTGTGTGCACTTCGCCATCCTTAACGAAGAAGATGTTCGCACCGGTCGCTTCAGCAACATAACCACGGTAATCAAACATCATAGCGTCTGAACAGCCTTTGGCTTCGGCTGCGTGCTTAGACATTGTCGCAATCATGTACAGGCCCGCAGCCTTGGCTTGGGATGGCGCAGTTTCAGGTGATGGGCGCTTCCACTTGGCGATGTCGAGTTTAGCACCCTTCATCTTTGCGTCGCCGTAATAGTTGCCCCACTCCCAGCACGCTACAGCCATATGGACAGGGTTCTTCGCGGATGCGACGCCCATGTCTTCACCTGCACCGCGCCATGCAACTGCACGAACGTATGCGTTGGTCAAACCGTTGGCTTCCAAAGCTGCTTCTTTAGCGGCCTCGATTTCATCAACCGAATAGGGAAGTTCAAAATCAATCAGGTTGCCGGATTGAATTAAACGAGCGGAGTGGTCACGGGATTTGAAAATTTTTCCGTTATAGCAACGCTCGCCTTCAAAGACAGAAGATGCGTAGTGCATAGCATGCGTTAGGATGTGGACGTTTGCATCACGCCAATCGACCAATGTACCGTCCATCCAGATTTTTCCATCACGATCATCATAACCAGCAGCCATCGCCGTATCCTCCGAAATTATTCCATTAATTGCGCAAATAGTTCCGATCCGGATATAATCTTGCGCAAAACCTACGATTTTCTAGTCCTTTGATGTTGGAATGTCAATAACACTGACGTATACTGTAACAAAGTGATTTAGAGCAGGATCGATTGTTATGTCGGACGGGCGCAGCACATCAACATACAGCGGTGAAAACCTCCTGTTCCTAACTGACGAACAATTGCGTCAGGGAATTGAGGCGATGTTTTTTGCCTATCGGGGCTTCACTGCCGATCCCGATCGCATTCTCGCAGACATGGCGTATGGCCGCGCCCATCACCGCGCCATCCACTTTATCCACCGCGCACCGGGCACAACGGTCAACAACTTGCTCAATATCCTGGGTGTCACAAAGCAATCATTGAATCGCGTTTTGCGCACGCTGATTGAACAAGGGTTAGTCATCAGCAAAGTTGGCACGGTAGATAAACGTGAACGGCATCTGTTCCTAACCGATGAAGGTAGCTGCCTAGAGCAAACACTTTCAGACGCACAGCGCGCACGCATGCGCAGCGCATTCCGTGACGCAGGCCCCGAAGCTGTTGCGGGCTTTCGAACTGTGTTAGAAGCAATGATGGATACCGAAATGCAGCGTGCCTACACGCGTCTTAAGGAGACCGGAGCATGAGCGCACTAGACGCCCACCTGATGATCGTGGACGATGACGAGCGCATTCGCGTTTTGTTACAAAAATTCCTTATGCGACATGGCTTTTTAGTAACTGCAGCACGTGATGCAGCCCACGCGCGGCGCATCCTCACCGGCCTTGATTTTGATATGCTCATTCTGGATGTGATGATGCCGGGAGAAGACGGCCTATCATTATGCCGATCAATCCGCGAGACCAGCCAGACGCCCATCCTGTTGCTGACAGCCAAGGGTGAAACCGGAAATCGGATAGAGGGACTTGAAGCAGGCGCTGACGATTACTTACCAAAACCGTTTGAACCAAAGGAACTCCTTCTTCGAATTAACGCAATCTTGCGCCGTATGCCTGAAACACCTGCTGAAGACTCAGTTCCAAAAATTCTCAATCTTGGCAGCATCCGCTATGACCTTGAGCGCGGTGAAATGTGGCAGGGTGAAAACCTGGTCCGCCTCACTGCAACAGAAATGCAATTGATGAAGATTTTCTCTGCAAAGCCCGGGGAACCGATCACCCGAAACAAACTAGTAGAAGAGCTTGGCCGTGATCGCGGTCAAGCACAAGAACGTGCTGTCGATGTCCAAATTACTCGCTTACGTCGTAAAATCGAAACGGACCCCAAGCAACCGCGCTACCTACAAACGGTACGAGGGGCTGGCTATATGCTGGCTCCCGACTGACCAAGCGCCGAACCATCTAATCGTCATCTGGTATGAAGCCTGGAAGACAGTTATAATATTTAAGTGTTGGCAATTTTGACCCGCACCATACTCGCAAATTAACAAAGGCCGCACGATGATCGATACCCCAGTGACTGAGATGAGTTTTGAACAAGCGATGGCTGAGCTAGAACAGGTTCTGGGCCAACTTGAACGCGGTGATGTAGCTTTAGATCAATCCATTTCGCTGTATGAGCGCGGCGCTTTGCTGAAAGCCCGTTGCGAGACCAAACTGAAAGAAGCTGAAGAAAAGGTTGCAGCGATTACTTTGGATGCAGACGGCAACCCAGCAGGTTTGAAACCTGTTGAAAGCCTCTGAAACCAATGTTTCGTAAACGTCTAACGGAATGCGCGGGTCAAATCCAAACGCACTTCGACCGAACCCTTTCTAAATTGGATAGCCTGCCCGTTGTTGACGCAATGGCGCATGCCACCAACGGCGGCAAACGACTGCGTGGGTTTCTTGTGCTGGAATCTGCACGCCTGCATGGCATCGATCCTATATCCGCGATCTGGCCTGCAACAGGGATCGAAGCCTTGCACGCATATTCTTTGGTTCATGACGATTTACCCTGCATGGATGATGATGACTTGCGGCGCGGAGAACCAACTGTTCACAAAGCTTGGGATGAGGCCACTGCAGTATTAGCTGGTGATGCCCTGCAAACACTCGCATTTGAAATGGTAACACGAGTTGAAGTTGGAAATGGCGACGTCCGTGCCGACCTAGCCCTAAGCCTTGCAAAAGCAAGCGGCGTAAAAGGTATGGTTCTAGGCCAAGCGTTGGACATCGCAGCCGAAACATCAGCCATTCCATTGTCTCTTGAAAAAATTACGACGCTCCAGCAAGGCAAGACAGGTGCCTTGATAGAATGGTCTGCAACGGCAGGTGCGCGCATGGCCCAAAGCGACATCACTGCACTCTCGCACTACTCCCAATCGCTAGGACTCGCCTTCCAAATTGCCGATGATATTCTGGATGTTGAAGGCGACGCAGAAATCGTTGGCAAAGCGACAGGCAAGGATGCAGAGGCAGGCAAAGCGACATTTGTGTCGCTATTGGGTTTGGACGAGGCGAAACGCCGCGCAAGTGAACTGGTCGAATCTGCATCTGATGCGCTAAGTGTATATGGTAATGATGCAAAAGCACTGCGTGAAGCAGCGGCTTTTGTGATCACTCGTAAGAATTAGGACGCCACAATGACTGACCGCCCAAACACTCCGCTTTTGGACACCGTACAGCGCCCAGCTGATATGAACCAAATGTCTGATGCCCAACTGAACCAGTTGGCACAGGAAGTTCGGTCTGAAACAATCTCAGCTGTTTCGGAAACCGGTGGGCATCTTGGTGCGGGTTTGGGTGTGGTCGAATTGACCGTTGCGCTTCATGCAGTCTTTGACACACCAAAGGACAAAATTATTTGGGACGTGGGTCACCAATGTTACCCTCATAAAATCCTAACAGAGCGCCGTGATCGCATTCGTACACTCCGTCAAAAGGATGGCCTAAGTGGCTTCACCAAACGCAGTGAATCGCCATACGACCCATTCGGCGCAGCGCACAGTTCAACCTCAATCAGTGCCGCACTTGGCTTTGCAGTCGCTCGTGATCTAGGTGGCAATGTGCCCGAAGGATTGGGCGACGCGATTGCAGTCATCGGTGACGGCTCAATGAGCGCTGGTATGGCCTATGAGGCGATGAACAACGCGGGTCATTTGGGCAAACGCTTGATCGTTATTCTAAACGACAACGAGATGTCGATCGCTCCACCTGTAGGCGCGATGTCTGCCTACCTCAGCCGTCTATATGCAGAAGAGCCATTTCAAGAATTGAAAGCTGCTGCAAAAGGTGCGGCAAGCCTGTTACCAGAACCTTTCCGTGAAGGCGCACGCCGCGCCAAAGATTTACTCAAAGGCTTAGCAGTTGGTGGGACCTTGTTTGAACAACTGGGCTTTTCATATCTTGGCCCAATTGATGGTCACGACATGGATCAACTCTTGCCTGTACTCCGGACAGTTAAGCAACGCGCAACTGGACCCATTCTCATTCACGTCCTGACGAAAAAAGGGAAAGGCTACGCACCCGCAGAGGCCGCCCGCGACAAAGGTCACGCAACAGCTAAATTCAACGTCATTACTGGCGAACAGAAAAAAGCGCCCAGCAATGCACCAAGTTACACCAATGTCTTTTCTGACTACCTCCTAAAAGCTGCCGCAGAAGACGACAAGATTTGCGCCATCACCGCAGCCATGCCTGACGGTACTGGCCTAAACCTATTCGCCGAACGCTATCCCAGCCGTTGTTTTGACGTCGGTATTGCAGAACAACACGGCGTAACATTCGCAGCCGCCCTTGCCGCTGGTGGAATGAAGCCGTTTTGCACAATGTATTCCACGTTCCTGCAACGCGGCTATGATCAAGTTGTGCATGATGTTGCCATCCAGCGGTTGCCAGTTCGCTTCGCAATTGACCGCGCTGGTCTGGTTGGTGCTGATGGCGCGACACATGCGGGGGCGTTTGATATCGCATTTCTAGCCAACTTGCCCGACTTCGTCGTCATGGCGGCCGCGGACGAGGCAGAATTAGCGCATATGGTTGCAACAGCTGCAGCATATGATGATGGCCCAATCGCCTTCCGTTTTCCACGTGGCGAAGGCAATGGTGTAGATCTTCCTGAACGCGGTATCCCGTTGGAAATTGGCAAGGGCAGAATGATCAAAGAAGGGTCAAAAGTTGCATTACTAAGCTTTGGCACCCGACTGGCTGAAGTCGAAAAAGCTGCAGAAAAACTCGCGGCAAAAGGGATTACCCCAACGATTGCTGACGCCCGCTTTGCCAAACCGCTTGATCGTGATCTGATTTTGTCACTGGCTGAAAACCACGACGCAATGATCACTATTGAAGAAGGCGCAATTGGTGGCTTTGGCAGTCATGTGTCCCAATTACTCGCAGATGAAGGTGTATTTGACCGAGGGTTTAAATACCGCTCAATGGTCCTACCCGACACGTTCATCGACCATGCGAACCCTTCCGATATGTATGCAGCTGCAGGACTAAATGCCGACGACATCGAGACGAAAGTTTTGGACGTTTTAGGCATCGCCCAAATCGGTGCTGCGACGGCCTAAGCCATCTGATCTAACAACGATTGCAATCCTTCACGGTAGGTGGGGTGGATCAGTTCCACGCCTAGCTCTGTCTTGATCCGGTCGTTGCGCACCTTCTTATTTTCCGCATAAAAACTGCGTGCCATAGGCGTGAACTCAGCATCCTCAAAGGCCGTCGCAGGTGGCACTGGCATCGCTAACAAGGTAGCGGCATGTGCAATCACGTCTTGGGGTGGTGCAGGGTCATCATCGCACATGTTATAGGCGGTACCCGGATTGGGCCGTTGGATCGACGCCCACAAGATCTGCGCAATGTCCTCAACGTGGATACGCGAAAAAACCTGTCCCTCTTTGATTACCCGCCGCGCAGTCCCACTGCGTACTTTTGCGAAAGGACCACGACCCGGACCATAAATCCCTGCCAAACGAAAAATATGAAGTGGCAGCCCTGCGACAGAAGACCAATCTTCTTCAGCAGCCTTGCGCAACTGCCCACGTTTCGTTGTAGGATTTAGTGGTGTCATTTCATCGACCCATGCACCGTCAAAATTTCCATAAACGCCAGTGGTCGACAAATAGCCTGCCCACTTTAGGTTTGAACTTTTTCGTGTAATTTGATCGCGCAGTAAATTCAACGTCGGGTCCCCGTCCCCGTCTGGACCTGCCGAAATTAGAATATGATCCGCCGCTTCAATCGCCGCACTCATGTCGCTGTCGGGCCATATCAACGGCTCCACACCTGAGGCCGCCAATTCACCCGCCTTTTCAGACGTCCGCGTTGTGCCAATCACCCGCCAGCCCTGAGGCAACAAATGTTTGGTTAATTCACGGGCTGAATATCCGTGACCAAAAGAAAGAAGTGTATGTGTCATAACCTATAGGTGCCGCGCCTCTTTGCTGAACGCAAGGGGTTGCGGAATTTACCACGGTGCGTTCCACTTCCTTTATGACAACCAAACCTGATCTAGATGGGGCATATAACCTCAAAACACCTGAAGACTCTCTTCGCCTCTATCGCGATTGAGCGAAAACATATGATGAAACCTATGCCAAAGAACACGCCTATATCATGCACCAACATGTCGCGCGGGCCTATGTAAATGCAGGAGGCTTCCAGCCTGTTTTAGACGTGGGTGCGGGAACAGGATTGTGTGGACAAGCACTGCCTGAACGCGGGTTGGATCACGTCGACGCAACCGACATTTCACCTGACATGCTAGCAGTCGCAAAAGCCAAAGGAATCTACCACACCCTATTTGAAGGCGACATATTGGCTGGCTTAGAGGTTAAGGAAGACAGCTATGCAGGCATCACCAGTTCAGGAACCTTCACCCATGGTCACGTTGGGCCAGAGGCAATTGATGAACTGATACGACTTGTTCGAAGCGGCGGATGGATCGTCATTTCAATCAACAGCAGACATTTTTCTTCGCATGGGTTTGAGGCCAAGTTTGCATCTCTTAGCAATATTATTACCAACCTAGAATTTCGAGAGTTGCCGATTTACGCAGCCAACGGTTCAGGCGACCACGCCCAAGACACTGGCCTCGTCGCCTTGTTTCGAAAGGCCTAACAGCCCTTCCAAACCGGATCACGTTTTTCGGCAAATGCTTTGGCACCCTCTAGCTGATCCTCTGATGCATACAACTTATCGACAGACGGCAGTTGGCGTTTCGTAATGCGGTTCATCGTATCCTGGAATTTTGAATCCTCAGCATCGCGCACAATCTCTTTGATCGCAGCATAAACAAGCGGGGGACCGGAGGCGAGCAAGCGCGCCAATTCCCAGGCGCGGTCCATCAATTGATCACCCGCAAGGATCTCATTCACAATACCCCACCCTTTGGCCTCGCTTGCATCGAACCAACGACCAGTAAGCAACAGCTCCATGGCAATGTGATAGGGGATGCGCTTGGGCAATTTTACACTTGCAGCATCCGCGACTGTACCTGACCGAATTTCAGGCAAGGCAAAACTGGCGTGATCTGCAGCCAAAATCATATCCGCACTCAGCGCTAATTCCAAACCGCCACCACAGCAAATTCCATTCACTGCTGCGATTACAGGCTTGTTCAAATCACGCAATTCTTGAAGGCCGCCAAAACCACCAACGCCGTAATCACCATCCACCTCATCACCATCAGCCGCAGCCTTCAGGTCCCAACCGGGGCAAAAGAACTTTTCGCCGCCACCAGTAATGATAGCGACCCGCAGTTCAGGATCATCACGGAAATCAACGAACACTTTTCCCATGATACGGCTTGTTTCCAAATCGATTGCATTCGCTTTGGGACGATCCAAAGTAACCAGCAAAATAGCGCCTTCACGGTGTGTCTTAATCGGGTTCATAGGTCAGTTCCTCTTGGGGCAATACGGATTAAGGCATCCGCAGCAATGGCATGAGTTGGTGTGCACATCATTGGGTTGATTTCTACTTCTTCGAGTCTGTCAGCATGCGCAATCACATAAGATTGCAACGCCATTGTCCCCTCGACTAATTCATCGATATTTGCAGCAGCTGCACCCCGAAAACCCGAAAGCAAAGGGTATGTTTTTAAGCTTGGTAACGCGGCGCGAATAACTTCTGCACGGGTCGGGATAATAAAGGAAATAGCGTCTTGCATAATTTCCGTCAAAACACCTCCAGCGCCTATAGTCAGGATAAAACCATGCGCAGGATCACGCACGACGCCAATCAGCATTTCAGCAACCGAACCTGTTATCATCTCTTCAATCAAGACACCTTCACCAGGCATGCTTTTGACAACCTTCGCCAGCTCAGCATGAGAGACATTTAATGCAACAGCACCTGCTTCAGATTTGTGTGCAAATCCTGTTCCTTTAACCGCGAATGGTTCAGCCAAAGCGCCAGCAGCTTCAACGTCTGCCGCTTGTTGTGGAACCCGCATGCCATAAGACGCCAACGCTGCCTTTGCGTCGCTTTCATTCAAAACAATCGCGTCTCTATCGACACCCGCAGGCAAGGGCACATCTGCAAACGAAACGACAGTAGATGAGGCAATTTCAGTCGCAGCAACTGCTTCACGCAAGCCGTTCAGTGGTGTCACTCCGGCAGCTAATAATTTCTGGGCAATATTGAGTGGCATCAATTCTGGTAAAGTCGCGACAACAGCAACTGGCCTGCCGCTCTTTTCTCGGATTGCAATCGCAGCATCCGTTGCGCAGACCCAGTCACTTGCATCTGTATGGGGATAATCCACAATCAACATGGTCATCCCGATATGCGGAGCAGTCATCGGCAACCACGCGCGTGTCATCGCTTCAGTATCACGCCAAATGTATGTGTTATAATCAAGCGGATTAGAGAGAGCCACCATTGGGCCTAACGCCCCAGACAACTCGATCTTTTGGCCCTCTGTCAAAGTAGGAAATATCATTGAAGTGTCATGCGCAAGATCTGCAATTAGACTAGCTTCACCACCCGAACAGCTGATCGACGATAACGTAGGGGCATCCAAGCGCCCATTGCAATGCAACACCATCAAAGTCTCAAGGAAGGCCGGCAAGTCGTAAACACGCCCAATACCTAAATGGCGCAACAGTGCATCCGCGCCAGCGTCGCTGCCTGCAAGAGACGCAGTATGAGATACTGTCGCTCGCTGGGCCTGATCGGATTTCCCAACCTTCAACGCAATCAATGGCACGCCACGCTTATGCGCTTTACGCGCAAGCTCAGTCCACTGGGCAATATCTGAAAACCCTTCGATATGCAGGCCAATTGCTGTGACACGCGGGTCGTCTAAAAGTGAGGTAGCTATCTGAGCCTGACTGGTTTGCGCCATGTTCCCACAAGCAATCGTATAGGCAATCGGCAACCCACGCTGTTGCATGGTCAAGTTAATTGCAATGTTTGAGGACTGAGTAAGGATCGCAACACCTGTTTCGACCGGCGTACATCCATGCTGGTCAGGCCAAAGCAACGCACTATCCAACGCGTTAACGTACCCATAACAATTCGGACCCAAAAAGGGCATCTCACCAGCCGCATCTATTAACGCCGCTTGGAGATCAGCACCTGATGCATCCTCAGCAATAGCCTCAGAAAACCCTGAAGCAAAACAGACGGCCCCACCCGCGCCCATCAACGATAACTCACGCATCAACTCAATCGCAAGATGGCGGTTCACGCCCAAAAATACAGCGTCCGGAGCAGATGGCAGTGCAGCCAATGAAGAAACCGCTTTGACACCAAAGACCTCAATTTCACGTGGATGAACCAACCAAATATGCCCAGGGAATTTTATCTTCTGGCACTGAAGGATGATTTGCTCGCACCACGCCCCGCCCCCAACAACTGCAATGGAAGTGGGGCGTAACAGACGGGAAAGATCACGCATGGCGACTAACATTCTCAAATGTTAGAATGCCTCCGGCAGGGATATTCAGAAATAGAAGAAGCAACAGTTTATTAACCCTCATCTTATTATTTGGTGGTGCGGAACAGGCAGGGACGCAGATGGCCATAACAGGAGAAGCAATTGTGATTTTCAAGCGGGTACCGAAGTTTTTGATACCCGTTTCTTCTATTTCCAAATATCCCCGCCGGAGGCACAAAGCCTTTTATGCTCCCAAAGCGCGTAATAAGTCGCGACTGATGATATGGCGTTGAATTTCTGAAGTGCCGTCCCAAATTCGTTCTACACGCGCATCACGCCAGAAACGCTCCAGAGGGTAATCATCCATCAACCCCATGCCACCGTGGATTTGGATTGCTGCATCGGTTACGCGTGACAACATCTCGCTCGCATATAACTTCGCTGATGCAATTTCACGGTTAGCAGGCAACCCTTTATCCAGTCGATCCGCTGCTGCAATCGTAAGCAAATCTGCAGCATCAATTTCGGTTATCATATCAGCGAGTTGAAAGCTCACACCTTGAAATTTACCAATAGGCTGGCCGAATTGCTCGCGTTGGGCTGAGTAGTCTAGCGCGTAATTAAATGCACGACGTGCGCGTCCCACTGACATTGCAGCAACCGTAATCCGTGTGGCGTAAAGCCATTCGTTCATCACTTCAAATCCACCATCAACTTCGCCCAAGACCTGAGCATCAGGTATGCGGCAATCGTCAAAATCAAGGATCATGTTTTTGTAACCCCGGTGGCTGACAGACTTATACCCGTCACGAATGTTGAAGCCCGGCGTGCCACGATCAACTAGAAATGTTGTGATCCGCTTTTTCGGTCCACGGGGGGTTTCATCCTCACCTGTTGCGATAAACACAATGATGAAGTCTGCGTGTTCTGCTCCAGAAATAAAGTGCTTAGTGCCGTTCACAACCCAATCACCGCCATCACGGACAGCGGCGCATTTCATACCGCGTACGTCGGAGCCTGCCCCGGGCTCAGTCATAGCGAGGGCATCCATGCGCTCACCGCGAACCGCTGGCATTAAATACCGTTCAATCTGTTCCCCCTCACATGCCATCAGGATGTTTTGAGGGCGTCCAAAAAAATGGTTCAGCGCCATAGAACCACGCCCCAACTCGCGCTCAACAAGCGCAAATTCAACGTGGTTCAGCCCAGCGCACCCGACGCTTTCAGGAAAATTGCAGGCATAAAAACCCAGATCCAGCGTCTTTTGTTTGATATCTTGCGCGATTTCTGCGGGGACTTCGCCGGTGCGTTCAACAAGTTCCTCGTGAGGATAAATTTCTTTCTCAACAAAAGATCGGACCGTGTCCGCAATCATCAACTGTTCGTCTGTTTGTCCGTAGATCATAGGTTCAACTTCTTCATAGAGGTGTATGTGGCGGCGTGGATTAGCTGGCGTAATTGGACCCTTCGTCGTCCAAAATCGCTTTTAATTCAGACAAATGACGTGCGTCTTGTTCGGGATATCCCTCAAGTTCTTGCGCTGTCTTTTCTGCAATATCGTCAGAGATCACACGAAGTGGTTGTCCTGTTTGCAGGGCTATGATGTACGTCATGCACGCCCGCTCAAAATAATACAGTCGATTAAAAGTATCTGCGACCGTATCGCCGACAATCATAATGCCATGGTTCCCCATAATCATGACTTTCTTCTTTGGGTCATCAAGTAACTTGGCGCAACGCGTGCCTTCTTCCTCAAAGGCCAAACCGCCATAACTTTCATCAACAACGTAGCGATTAAAAAATGTGCACCCATTCTGATCCACAGGCGGCAAGCGGCTGTCAGCAAGAGCTGCCAAAGCAGTAGCATAGGGGGAGTGAACGTGCATTGCACAACGCGCGTGCGCGCAGTGGCGGTGCATCCCACCGTGCAGTCCCCACGCCGTTGGGTCCGGCGCATCTGGCCCTTCCATGCTGGCAGGGTCATTTGCATCTACTTCGATCAGGTCACTGGCCTTAATCCGACTGAAATGCACCTGATTTGGGTTCATCAGGAACTTGGTTCCCTCGTCATTGATTGCCAAAGAAAAATGGTTGGCGACCGCTTCGTGCATGTTCAATCGCACGGTCCAGCGGAATGCGGCTGCAAGGTCGACTCGTTCCTGCCAATGATCCATGTTCGGGCGTTTATCAGTCCGTGTCATTTCAACTCTCCTTGCTGTTGAAACTGACATTGAAGGCTAGACCCACAAGTGACCAACGAAAAAACTATCGCCAACGCATAAGTTTGACTAATGCTTAACTTATGAACAGCAGAACCCTTCCCCCCTTGAATCACCTTCGTGCATTTGAAGCATCGGCACGTCACCTGTCATTCACTGCAGCAGCTGGTGAATTGAACATGACTCAAAGCGCTATCAGCCAGCAAATCAAATCGCTTGAAGCACACCTTGGGCAACCACTCTTCTACCGAAGGCCACGCACCTTGGAGTTGACCGTAATGGGGCTCAATTACGTACCAGTAGTACGTGAAGCGTTTCAAACACTCAGTCGTGGCACCCGCATGCTTTTGGATGGTGGCACTGGCCAAGAATTACATGTGCAAACCAACCTCACGTTTGCAAACTATTGGCTCGCTCCACGATTGCCCAAACTGTATGCTCGACACCCAAACATCCACCTGCACATCTCTACCGCAATCTGGGATCCGATGGACCGCGCCGAAGAGGCGGATATAGAAATACGGTTTCTGATTTCGCCTGATGTCGACCAGAATGCAGAACGCCTAACTTGGGACAAATTCTATCCAGTTTGTGCCCCAGGCTACCAAGTGAACCTGGGAGACATAGATCAACACAGATTGTTTTACTGTACCGCGATGATGACAACATGGGATACTTGGGCCGAAGATCAAATGATCTGTCAACGCCCTAAAATCACGCACTGTCAGATTTTGGGAACAGCTTTAGCAGCTGCTGAATCAGGTGCTGGCTTGGCCATGGCCCATGATTGCACTGCGAAGCACTTGATCGATAATGGGCGACTAATCCGCCCCTTCTCTCATGCTGTCACCATGCCCGAAGCCTATTACCTAACTCTGAATCCGCGCACAGACCGCAACCAACAAGCTCGGTGGTTCGCCGACTGGATCAAAGACGAAATGTCGGATGACTATAGCTGGGTTGATGGAACCCAAGCGTATCCATTTTCGCACAAAATATAGGCCTCGCGCAGACCGTGTGGTTTATCAGTTGGTTCTTGTAATATGACAGCACCAGTTGCGATCGCTCGCTGAACCGCGTCTTCTGGATCAGTGTCATACAATCTTATTTCAACTCCAGCACCCCGCGGTGGATTTTCAGGCAGAAGCCCAAGCAATGGATTTGAATGATAGGTGCCATCACTGTGCAGCTGGAACACCTGATCGCCGTAAGTCACGATTGCGAAGTCGGCGGAAACGCGATGCGCTTTCATATCGAATACCGCAGCAAGAAAATCACACTGCTTCAGCACATTCCGCACGATTAGGTTTAACCCTATTCCACGCAAGGATTTACCAAAGTTTTCGGGGCTTACTGTTTCAAAATCCATATCAGAAAATATGGCACAATCACTTCGGCGTTGTCATGATAAATCTACGCGGTTGCCTTCTTCATCAATCAACAGTGTTCCGTTCTTGGCGTTGTAGGGTCCTGCAGGCCACTTAGGCAGTAGTTCAAGAACGTCTTCTGATGGGCGACACAATGCTGTGCCATATTCGGTGACGACAATCGGGCGGTTCACCAGTTTGGGGAAAAGAACCATCGCGTCAATAATCGCCTCTTCGCTTACGCCCTCGGCCGTTAAACCCAGCTCTTTTGCATTGGTTTTGTGGATGCGCAGCGCGCGGCGGGCCGTCATGTCGGCGGCCTCAAACAGCTCAATCAACTGGACCTTAGTCCAACCCGTTTTCATGTATTCCACAATGATCGGGTCGTAGCCCGCATCACGAATAATTTGCAGCGTGTGGGTTGATGTCCCACATTCGGGGAAGTGATGTATTGTTATATCCATACGCCTAAATACCCTGCACAATGTAACAGTTTCAAGACACGATACGAACGCCCCTTGCGCCCGCTGCAAATCCCTGAATAATCGGAACATGGAACACAACCCTTTCCCAAGCTGGCCCGACGTCGCCCCACATCTTATAGAAGTTGCTGCAGGACGCACGCCTGCCCAGACAGTTATCCGTGGTGGTATTTGGGTGAATGTGCACACCCGTGAAACCCTTCCAAGTCATGACATCGCCATTACACATGGGCGGATTGCCTGTGTCGTGCCTGACGCCAGCTATTGCATTGGGGATGACACTGAAGTGATCGAAGCCGAAGGGCGTTATATGATCCCGGGCCTTTGCGATGGCCACATGCATATTGAATCAGGGATGTTGACCCCTGCGGAGTTTGCGCGTGCGGTTATCCCGCACGGCACAACGTCAATGTTCACGGACCCCCATGAAATCGCCAACGTTCTTGGCCTTGAAGGTGTACGCTTGATGCATGACGAGGCGTTGTTGCAGCCCATCAATGTATTCACTCAGATGCCTTCTTGCGCCCCATCAGCTCCCGGCATGGAAACAACTGGTTTTGAAATTAGTGCTAAAGATGTGGCTGAGGCAATGAATTGGCCCGGCATCGTTGGCTTAGGTGAGATGATGAATTTCCCTGGTGTCAGTAACGCCGATCCAAAAATGTTAGCCGAAATTGCAGTCACGCAAAACGCCGGAAAAACAGTTGGGGGGCATTATGCTTCTCCCGATCTGGGTCCTGCCTTTGCCGCCTATGTCGCAGGCGGTCCTGCGGATGATCACGAGGGAACTTGTGAAGAGGATGCCATAGCGCGCATGCGCCAAGGAATGCGGTCCATGATCCGCCTTGGCTCTGCATGGTATGATGTCGAAAGCCAAATCACTGCGATCACCGAAAAAGGTTTGGATTCACGCAATATGATCCTGTGTACCGATGATTGCCACTCAGGCACGTTGGTCAATGACGGACACATGAACCGCGCGGTACGCCACGCGATCCAGTGTGGGTGTGATCCTCTGGTTGCATTGCAGATGGCTACGATCAATACGGCCACCCATTTCGGGTTAGAGCGCGAGATTGGATCCCTGGCCCCAGGGCGGCGTGCTGACGTCATCCTCACCTCTAATTTGCGCACGTTACCCATTGAGAAAGTAGTTGCCCGTGGGCAACTTATTGCAGTGGACGGCATGATCATCACAGACTGCCCACATTTAGATTGGCCCGATAGTGCACGCCAAACCGTCAACATGGGTAAAACCCTTTCAGCGGCTGACTTCGAAGTTAGCGCACCGGGTGGCGCAAATTCGGTTACAGCCAACGTGATCGGTGTTGTTGAAAATCAGGCCCCCACCAAAGCCCTGAAGATGGATCTGCCCGTGTCCGATGGGCTGGTTGAGGGTGCGAATGGCACCTGTCAAATTGCGCTGGTTGAGCGACACCAAGCAACAGGTGGCGTGGTGAACGCTTTTGTTTCGGGCTTTGGATATGAGGGCAAAATGGCAATGGCCTCAACCGTGGCGCATGACAGCCATCATATGATCGTTGTGGGAACTGATCGTGCGCATATGGCAATGGCCACCAACCGTCTAGCTGAGATCGGTGGGGGAATAACAATCTATAAAGACGGTCACGAAACAGCATTGGTTGAACTGCCTATTGCGGGTCTTATGTCTGATAAACCCGCAACTGAAGTGGCAGCGAGCGCCGAAAAAATGATGCAAGCAATGCGCGACTGCGGCTGCACCTTGAACAATGCCTACATGCAACATTCGTTGCTGGCCCTAGTCGTAATACCTGAACTGCGCATTTCTGACCTTGGATTGGTCGACGTGCGTACATTTGAATTTATACCTGTAATAGAGACGTAAAATGAGCAAAGAAATTGTAACACCCGACGTAGATGCCCCAAAACAATTTGATGATGCAGCATCCGCAGTTGCACAGCTCGAAAAGCTGTACACCGAAGCAACAGAATTCTTATGTGGTGCCTTCACCACAGCGATGGTTAACGGTGCGCCAGAGGGACGCATTCGCGCGTTTTATCCGGAGGTTCGCATCACGACGACCAGCTTTGCCAAAATCGATACTAGACTGGCATTTGGTCATGTCTCATCACCGGGCACATATGCAGCGACAATCACGCGCCCTGACCTGTTTCGTGACTATTTAATTCAGCAAATTGGGTTGCTGATCGAGAACCATAAAACATCAGTCCAAGTGATGTCTTCGACAACGCCGATCCCGGTGCATTTCGCGGTAGCAAGTGACCCCAGCATCACCGTGCCCCAAGAAGGCGCGGCAGACTTCACACTGCGTGACTTCTTTGATGTGCCGGACCTTAGCACAACAAACGATGATATCGTGAATGGCACATATGTATCGCCAGACGACACCGGACCACTGGCGCCGTTCACCGCGCAACGCGTTGATTATTCGTTAGCGCGCTTGTCACATTACACGGCGACTGATCCATCCCATTTCCAAAACCACGTCTTGTTCACAAACTACCAGTTCTATGTGTCCGAATTTGAATCCTACGCACGCAGCCAATTGAGTGATCCCCAAAGCGGGTACACCGCCTTTGTCTCAACAGGGAACGAAGTGATCACCAAAGGCGACGAGGAACTATCGACCTCAGACAAAACGCCACAAATGCCGACCTACCACCTAAAGCGTGCTGATGGTTCTGGCATCACGTTGGTCAACATCGGTGTTGGCCCTTCAAACGCGAAAACTGCAACTGACCACATCGCTGTCTTGCGCCCACATGCATGGCTGATGGTTGGTCACTGTGCAGGATTGCGCAACACACAAGCCTTGGGCGATTTCGTTTTAGCCCACGCATATCTACGCGAAGACCACGTTCTAGATGACGACCTACCTGTTTGGATCCCGATCCCAGCGTTGGCCGAAATTCAGATTGCACTGGAAACAGCGGTGGCCCAGGTGACCAAACTTGAGGGATTTGAACTGAAGCGCATCATGCGGACTGGTACCGTCGCTACTATCGATAACCGCAATTGGGAATTACGCGATCAATCTGGGCCCGTTCAACGCCTAAGCCAGTCGCGTGCAGTCGCCCTTGATATGGAAAGCGCAACGATTGCAGCTAATGGGTATCGGTTCCGCGTACCCTATGGCACGCTGCTTTGTGTTTCCGATAAGCCGCTCCATGGGGAGTTAAAACTGCCTGGAATGGCCTCAGATTTCTACAAAACCCAGGTCGCAAATCACTTAATGATCGGAATTCGGGCGATGGAGCATTTACGTGAAATGCCGCTAGAACGCATCCAAAGTCGCAAATTAAGGTCTTTTGAGGAAACCGCATTCCTATAAATCTGAAAAAAAGCGTCAAAATCACATATTTTACTGCTTTTACCTGCTACAATTCGTTGTGTTTGGACACAACATTCCGTTACATTCTTTGAATGAGGCCCAACATCGGGCGGACGAAGGAGACCTGAAAATGGCTAAACCAATGACAAAAACCCAACTCGTCGCCGCACTGGCTGAAGAAATGGGCGCAGACAAAAAAGCAGCAGGCGCAGC
>JAPKAB010000027.1 GCA_028825475.1 Ascidiaceihabitans sp.
CAAATTGGCCGCGTAATTCTAGTTTCGAACAGCCCCATAAATGGGGGGATTACCCGTCTACTTCGCCTTATTTAGAGGTCAAGTGATCGAATTAGATTTCTCCATTGGGCAAGCTTAGGTCGGGTGCATTCGCTGTATCCATCAGGGTCGGTAGCGGCGCCATATTTATATGCGTATGTGGCAACACGGCGAAACAAATTGGATTGTAATCCCATATTTAGGGCTCCTGTGAAGGGCACCAAAGAGATCATAAATAATGGGCATGAACTGTCATATGTGTGACAGTTACGTATGACATACTCCGCTGGAGCAGTTTATGTTAGCCAAATCAAATACTTAAGTGATAATGGCTCCGGCGGTAGGGATCGGAGCCATCTATCTGCATCTCATAAGTCCATGTTCTACAAGGCTTATCAAAGCGCCCATCCGGCGGCGGTGCCGCACTCTGGTGGAACACTTTTATGACGTTGTTGGGCATTTCTCAAGTTTATATCCCTTTATTTTTATACCCTTCTTCATTGAACCCGTGGTGGAGCGGCGGAACGCTCCGAAAGATAAGGTGTGGCTAAATCCGAAATCAGAATATCTACTCAAATGATGGCCCATCATCACCCAGTTCATTACGGGCAGATTTCAGGCGGTCACGAATTGCGCGAAGTGATTTGCCAACACCAAGGCGGTCCGCAATATCGCTGATCATTTTGCTGATATCATCGGTTATTTTGTCCAGAATGGTTTCGCGGCGAGTGACTTCCTCCTCGCGCAGTTGCAGTTCACCATCACGACGATCCTGATTGTCTTCACGTCCATCTAACTGATCTTCTGCGATGTCTAGGACACGTTCTTTGATCCTAAGCGCAGCATCTTGTTGTCTGGCCTTATATTCCTTGGCCTCGAGTGCAGCCTTAGCTTCATTGTATTCTTTCACGCGAGCTGCGAGGCGGTTGCGGTATGTTGTCAGCCTTTTGGCTTCCTTCTCATTTAGAACCTCTTTTGCTTCCAGTTTCGAAACCCGAGCCTGCATTTCATCAACACGATCATTCAAGCTTTCCAGCTCATATTCTTTGGCCGCAACCTCAAGAGGGAGGTCTTGATGCAACTGTTGGACCGAACGGTTGTAAATCTGGCTGGGATTGTCCCCACGCGCGATACGTGCAGATTTACGAATGCCGCGCACAATGTCTGGCGCATGCTTTGCTATGACGTCAGCCGCGATATCCTGAAGTCTGGAGCCTTTCATAACATGAGACATGGGCACTCCGTTATGATCCCGACAATCCCAGACAACATGTGCATGTGGAGCTGTTTCATCGGCGTGAACGACCAAACCGCGAAGGGTGGTGTCATATTCTTCGGCAATTCGTTCTGCCACCTCAAGATAGGCCGCGTCCTGTTGTTCATGTGTCAGCGCTTCAAAGATCGGTTGAGCCGCATGGCCGAAGGTGATGATGCCGATTGTAGCAATGGCAGCATCAGCTCGCATCGCACGATTGGGGTTTGTTCGCTTGCGGAGTTCTTTTGCCCGCTGTGTAATTTGAGCGGGCAGGGGGAGATCCACAACCACACGGTTTAGGTCCACGCGATCCCCATCGACATAACTTGGTTGATGACCAATCCGAAGATCGTGGCGACGTTGGTTCTTGTATCTGGATCGATGTGCGTGCTTTACACGGATTGAGATTGCTTTGGACTGCTCATTGTCGGGCATAGTTTGGCTCCTGTTATTGGTGCCACCATTGTCCGCGAGGTTCGTGAAAGTACAAAATCGCTTTTGTAAGATCATAATTTCTTTGATTTATAACCTACTAGTCGTAACCAGCCGATGGCTGCTTACGACTTTCCGGCAAAGGGGCGCACTGCCCCCTTTTGAAACCCCAAGCCAAGGTTGCTTCGCCCCTTTGGAAACCCAGATTAAGTGCAGCAGAGCGTTGGATGTCATGTGCAGCGAACGGCCCAAAGCAGCCATTCACAAAAGCTCTCGACGCTGGGGCGCAGATTCACCGAAGCGGACATTGGACAAATTGCGCAGCATTTTGACATGCTAAAGGCCACCCCCGGTCGTAAGTCCGATTCCACGTTGTCGATATTCGGAAGTCTACTTGTTTTCATTGGTGCAATGAAGGCATCAGGAAGCAACGTTTCCAATTTTTTCTATATTCTGTTTTGATATTAATCCTTTGAACCCCAAGCATACAATTCCGCTCAATGTACTGTCTGGGGCCAAAGATGTTTCCCAGCGACGTCCTAC
Organism: Ascidiaceihabitans sp.; assembly: GCA_028825475.1. Lineage (GTDB taxonomy): Bacteria > Pseudomonadota > Alphaproteobacteria > Rhodobacterales > Rhodobacteraceae > Ascidiaceihabitans. Next base: position 2,249 of record JAPKAB010000027.1, read on the forward strand.
AACTTGAATTAGGGTTTTTTGTCCAGTTAGAGAGGTCACAAACCCCTTGGCTCGGATCAAACCAAGGTCGTCATCTGCAAGCTTTTTGGCCAAGTTTTCGACGTCTACAGGTTCCCTTAATGTGATTGTCATCATTTCAAGGTTGGATGCCTCTAAGTGCGGAACCTCTAAAGCTTGTTGGACCAAGAAGCTGTCCAGAACAACTTGCGGCGCAACAATACTGTGAGACGATTCAATGATACGGACATCACCGGTCTGCTGGCCAAGCCATTGCTTGGTTTCCGAAAGGTGTGCTTCGTTGACCAGATCGGTTTTGTTCAAAACGATAATGTTTGCATCAGCTAACTGTCGCAGAACCGTATCACCCATGTACTTATCACCCGCACTGCTTTGTATGGTTTCTGCGTCGGCAAGAATTACAATTCCGTCCGTGCAAAAACCGTCTAGCAATGAGACTGACCCAACGATGGCGCTGGGAATTGCCACGCCTGAGGATTCAATCAACACATGATCCGGCTGGGGATTTAACTTGGCCATATCCATCAGCGCACCAGTCAGATCACTGCCAAATGAGCAGCACACACAACCGCCCGCAATTGAGATGATGTCGTCATCCTCTGCCTCGATCAGGTCCTCATCAATGGCCAGTTCCCCGAACTCATTCACCAATATAGCGAGCCTCAGTCCATTTGCATTGCGCAGCAAATGATTGACCAATGTCGTTTTGCCCGACCCCAAATATCCGCCAATGACGGTGACTGGCAGTGGTATTGTCACAGTTTTGAAGCCGCGAAAATACGCCCACCTTGAACTGTCCCCCAAACGCGAACGTCTTTTAAGTTGTCACCACCAATTTCGGTGGGGTCGTCCTCCAATACTGCAAAATCAGCTTTTTTACCCACCTCAATGGACCCAATTTCATCATCCAGATGAAGCGTATATGCGGCACCTAAGGTGATCGCATAAAGGGCCGCCTCTACCCCAATTTTTTCGTGTTCGCCCTGGGTCCGCCCAGAGGCCGTCAATCGATTGACCGCACTCCACGCGGTAAAGAACGGGCCAAGTGGTGTAACAGGTGCGTCTGAATGGATGGCCATAGGAACACCCGTTTCCAGCGCGGTTCGACAGGCGTTCATACGCAACGCCCGCTCTGGCCCGACAGTCAGACGATAGTGTTCGTCCCCCCAATAGAAATGATGGTTGGCAAACAAATTGACGCACATGCTCAGCTCTTTCATCTTTCTAAACTGTGCGGCGTCAGCCAACTGACAGTGTTGAAGCGTAAACCGATGATTGGGGCTTGGCACATCTCTCAAAGCGGGTGCGAGGGTTTCAAGGACCATATCTGTTGCCTCGTCCCCATTGGTGTGCGTGTGGACTTGAATGCCTGCCGCCAATGCCAAACGGTATAATTCGGCCAGTTGCTCAGGCGCTGTGTACCAAAGTCCATTTGGCGCACCATTGTGATAGCCCGGCCAACGCATCCGTGCAGAAAACCCTTGGATTGACCCATCGGCCACGGCTTTGATACGGCCCAATCGCAACCGATCGGTGGCTCGTGCTTTCAGGCCCACAACCTTTTCGACCGTTTTCTTTGGCGTTGCCCCCATAAAAAATTGCAAGGGCACCACGCGGGCAGGATAATCATCCTCACCTGTGACATTTAACATTGCCTCCACACCTTCATCGTCTAACCTTGCTGCAAGGTCCGTAATGGTTGTCACGCCTGTGCGTACACAAAGCTTGGCAAAATCACGTAATCCCTGTTCATCGCTGTCCGTTAAGGACCGATTAAATCCAACATGAACGCCAACAGGTGTCATTGTTTCTGGACCATAAAGTTCGCCGGTTGGGTAGCCATCAACGCCCAAAGGGATGCCTGGATGATTGATGCCTGTTTTCATCAAGCCGCCCAATTCCAGCGCCTTTGTATTCACATTTAATATGTGACCAGACGCGTGCAAAACGCCAATGGGACGTGTCGCCGAAACGCTATCCAAATCCGCACGTGTGACGCGGGTGTTGTCCATATAAATTGGATCCAAAGACCAACCCGACAGCGGCACGTCAGGATCATCAATCTGTACCTCAGCCTCTTTTAAACGGTCCAATATAGCCTCGATAGTTTGCAAACCATCCCACACTTTACCATTCGGATCACCACGATCAAAGAAGCCGCAGTAAACATAGCGCCACAACGTGCCTTCCATCGTATGGGCGTGCCCCTCGACCAACCCCGGCATCAGGACTTTATCAGCAAATGTTTCATCAAGCTTATAATTACCCCATGTCTCAAGTTCTGCCAGATCACCAGCTGCAAGAATTTTGCCATCCCGTACAGCCACATGGCTGACAGTTGGTCGCGCAGGATTCATCGTGATAATCTTACGGGCAGAATAGATTGTAGTGTCGGCCATGGGATGTTTCCTTTTTCGGGTGGCATAAATAGCGGGCAGCTAGCAAAGATATCCATCAGACTAAGATGCTTTCTTTGATGCGGAAAATAGTTTTTACTGCTGAATAACCGCTATTTTATGTTGGAAGCGATAAGCTATGAACTTCACTCTCAAACAGTTGCGATATGTCGAGGCAACAGGCCGGTTGGGTTCCATCGCCAATGCCGCGACAGAATTGAACATTTCGCAATCCTCAATCACTGCAGCGATCGGGGCATTGGAAAGCCAAATTGGATTTGATCTGTTTGTGCGTACCCCCGCCAAAGGGATCAGCGTCACACCTGCTGGCAAAGAGACCCTTCGATTGATCCGCGGATTTATTGTCCAAAGTCGCCATTTTGAGACCGAGATGATGTCAGTGGGCGGGGATGCAATTGGTTCTGTCCGGGTCTCGTGCTACGCGACTGCTGCGCCTTCGTTTCTGCCGCCGATCCTTAAGAAATTCAGAGCAAGTCATCCCAACACGTCAATCACGTTACTTGAGGGCAACATGGAGGCCACCATGGTCTATCTGGCCAATGGTGAAGCGGATTTAGCTTTTTGTTATGACGAGATGGTTGAGGATGGTCACGATTTCACTCCGCTTTTTGGTGCGCCACCCTATGTGCTGATTGCGGCGGATGAACCGTTAGCCCAAAATAGTTCTGTTTGCCTTAAGGATCTAGCGGGACAGCCCATGATCATGTTGGATTTGCCGCGTACAAAGGCATATTTCACGAACATGTTTGAACAATTGGGTATGAAGCCCAACATCGTTCATTCAACACGGTCCGCCGAAATTGCCCGCGCTTTAGTGGCTGGTGGCCATGGGTATTCTTTGCTCAATATCTGCCCTCCTGATTACCGATACGATGACACGCGGTTCCGCGTATTGCCCCTACGGGACAAGCTACATGTGCCCACTTTTGGAATTGTGACCCTCGCGGGCATTCGAAAACCCAATATTGTTCAGGCGTTCATCGGGCAATGCGTTGATCTAAAACGGGATGGTGCATTTGATAGCATCGTTGTGAAATTACCCAACCGTTCCCCCACAAAATGATGCAAGGAAACGTATTAAAACTGTTTTGTGCCGGAAACGGGCTGGTCTAGGCTTTTCCTATAAAAAGACCAAAAACGAAACTCTAGGGAGAATCTAAATGAACAAATTCGTCAAAGGCTTGGCGATGGCAACGGCGCTCACCGCGTCATTTGCCACACTTACCAAAGCCGAAGAACCCAAAATGGGTGGCACACTGATCACAGTTCTGGGGTCCAATGTCCGCAATTTAAACTCCGCTGTACAATCTGGTATCGTCACAGGCTTCCCGGGCGCGCAACTGTTTGCGTCACCTTTGCGCTATGATGAAAATTGGGAACCTCAGCCTTATCTGGCCGAAACGTGGGAAGTGTCCGAGGATGGGCTGACTGTAACGCTCAACTTGGTGAAGAACGCCAAATTCCATGACGGCATGCCACTAACGTCGGAAGATGTCGCGTTTTCCGTCGAAGTCATCAAAGCAAACCACCCCTTCAAATCGATGTTCGCGCCGGTGGAAAGCGTTAGCACACCTGATGCGCACACAGCTATCTTGAACTTGTCGCGACCGCATCCAGCATTGATGTTGGCGATGTCTGGCCAATTGATGTCGATCATTCCGAAACACATCTATGGCGACGGCGAAATCAAAGACGTGAAAACCCACGCCCGCAACAACGAGAATGTTGTTGGTTCTGGCCCGTTCAAACTGACCGAATTCAAAAACGGTGAGCACGTTATTCTTGAACGCTTCGACGACTTCTTTATCGAGGGGCGTCCCTACCTTGATAAGATCGTGATGCGGATCATCACAGATCCTGCAGCACGTGCGATTGCCTATGAGAACGGTGAAATCCATATGGGCGCATTTGAATCGCTACCTCGGATCATCAACCGTTTGAAAAAGGTCGACAGCTTGACTGTTACCTCAGACGGTTACGGCGCGATTGGTCCAGTTGATTGGCTGGCGATGAACACGACCAAAGGCCCGTTGGCTGACGTGCGCGTGCGCAAAGCAATTGCTTATGCTGTCGATAAGAACTTCATCCACAAGGCTTTGATGCAAGGCACAGCTTCAGATTCCACATCAGGCATTCACCCAGACAGCCCGTTTTATGCAGCGCAAGAAGGCTATGATGTTGATCTTGAGAAATCAGCGGCGCTGTTAGACGAAGCAGGCTTCCCTGTCAAAGACGGTACACGCATGTCTCTGACAATCGACTTTGGTTGGCCGGGCGTGAAGCCGCAGGTCGAGTACGTCAAAGCAGCCTTGAAAAAGGTGAACATCGACGTGCAAGTCCGCGCTTCTGCAGATTTTCCAACATGGGCAAAAAAAATGGGCACCATGGACTTTGATATGTCTTGGGACACTGTGTTCAACTGGGGTGACCCTGTGATTGGCGTACACCGCACATATGACAGCACCAACATCGCCAAAGGCGTTTGGTCCAACACACAAGGTTATTCCAACGCCCGTGCAGACGAGTTGATGGCAATGGCTGCGGTTGAAACTGATCCGGCAAAACGTAAGGCACTTTATGGTGAATTTCAGCAAATCATCGCGGATGAACTGCCAGTTTATCACACCAATACAGTGCCATATCACACCGTCTACAACGACAAGGTCGGCAACCCACCGTTGGGTATCTGGGGCTCTTCAACGCCAATCGATATGACTTATTTGAAAGAGTAATCACTCCTGTGCGCGGCGGCCCATTTAGGGATCGCCGCGCATTCCTCTGACCAAGAGAAGACCAAATTCGTGGCAACCCTCCAATCTTTACTCATGCGCATCGTTTATGCAGTTATCTTGTTGATGGCTGTTCTGGTGTTGAATTTTTCAATGATGCATCTAGCCCCCGGTGATGTGGCCGACACGATCAGCCAATCCATGGGTGGTGCGGATCAGGAAATATTGGACCAAATTCGGGCCGACTACGGTCTCGATCAACCCTTTCTCGTTCAACTTGGCAGCTACATGGGCAAAGTGCTGCGCTTTGATCTAGGATACTCGTTCTTCTACAACACACCAGTGACGCAGTTGATCTTGCAACGCTTACCCGCAACTTTGCTGTTGGTGTTTACGGCCCAAATCCTTGCATTGTTTATTGGTGTTATCTTAGGCGTTATCTCGGCACGCAAACCCAATGGGATCGCCAGCCACTTCGTCACGATACTGGCGTTGTTCGGCTATTCCGCGCCGGTATTTTGGACGGGTATTCTGCTATTGATCGGCTTTTCCCTTAACATTCAACTCTTTCCTGTCGCTGGCATGCGTGACGTGACAATCGAAGGCGGGTTCTGGGTGCATTTCGTTGACATAGTGCGCCATCTGGTCTTGCCGGTGATCACGCTAGGGTCGATTTTCCTTGCCCTATATTCACGCCTCGCCCGTGCCACGATGATGGAAGTCCTTGGCTCTGACTACGTGCGCACCGCAAAAGCCAAAGGGCTGTCGGAACGCGAAGTTGTCTACAAACACGCTCTCAAAAACTCGCTTTCCCCCGTCATCACACTGGCCGGCTTACAATTCTCAGCTGTTATTTCTGGGGCCGTGCTGGTCGAGGCAGTGTTCAGCTGGCCCGGTCTTGGCACGCTGGCGTTCCAGTCCATCATCGCCCGCGACACCCCAACAATACTTGGCATCCTTTTCTTCTCGGCGCTCGTTGTAATCATTGGCAATCTCTTAACCGACATAGCTCTGCGTTTCGTAGATCCGCGCGTAGGAGGCAAAGGATGAGCGCCCCTCCCATTATCCCAACTGAAGAAACTCCAAAAGCCCGCCACCCAATGGCCGAGGCATGGGAAATGTTTCGCGGCAATCACGCAGCAATGGTGGCGCTGGTGGTCCTAACCTTGATCATCATCACCGCCATCATTGGCCCCTACATCTACCCGACCGACCCATTCGACATGGTCTGGGCCCCGTTCTCACCGCCCGGTGTCGACGGCTTCCTATTGGGCACCGATTATTTAGGCCGCGACCTAATGGCCGCACTGATCCACGGCGCACGTGTTTCAATAGTCATCGGGGTTGCAGCCGCCTTCATGTCCGTCTTTATCGGTGTAACTGTCGGGGCACTGGCTGGGTTCTATCGTGGTTGGGTTGAAGAGCTGCTCATGCGGATCACAGAGTTTTTCCAAGTTCTGCCAACGCTGCTATTTGCCATGGTGATTGTCGCCCTGTTCGGTGCATCGCTACCCATGATCACATTTGCAATCGGCGTCGTAAGCTGGACAGCCGTGGCCCGCATCACACGTTCGGAATTCTTGCGGATACGTGAATTGGAATACGTCACAGCATCGCGTGCATCAGGGGCCAAAAACGGCAAGCTGATGTTTCAAATCATCCTACCGAACGCCCTGCCGCCGATCATTGTGCAAGCGGCCCTTATGGTTGGCTCTGCGATCTTGTTTGAGGCGGGTCTGTCGTTCCTTGGGCTTACTGACCCAAACGTCGTCTCATGGGGGCAAGTGATTGGATCAAATCGCCAATACATCCTAGATGCCAGTTATACAGTGACCATCCCAGGCATCGCGATTTTTGTTACCGTTCTTGCCATTTCTCTGGTCGGTGACGGACTAAATGACGCCCTAAATCCAAAATTGAGACAGCGATGAGCGAACCCCTTTTAAAGGTCCAGAACTTGCGGATCGAACTCTCCCTTCGCGACGGGATTGCGCCAGTGATTGATGATTTGTCTTTTGAGTTGGGTGCTGGCGAAAGCATCAGCTTTGTAGGCGAATCCGGTTGTGGAAAATCAATGACGGCACTTGGAATAATGGGATTACTCCCTGAAAAAGTTGGTCGCATCGCGTCAGGCACAATCACTTTCGACGGTGAGGAACTGACCACGGTCACACAAAAACGATTACGCGCCATTCGTGGCAACGAAATTTCGATGATATTCCAAGAACCGATGACTTCGTTGAACCCCGTTTATACCGTCGGTGAACAGATCGCCGAAGTCCTGCGCGCCCATCAGGGCCTCAGCAAAGCGGCTGCGTGGAACAACGCGATTGAGCTGCTGGATGCTGTGCGTATCCCAAATGCCAAACGTCGGGTATCAGACTATCCGTTCCAAATGTCGGGTGGACAAAGACAGCGGGTGATGATTGCTATCGCGCTGGCTTGCGAACCAAAGATCTTGATCGCGGATGAACCGACAACAGCGTTGGATGTGACCGTTCAGGCCGAGATTTTTGACCTGCTCAACGAACTCAAACGTCAGACCGGAACCGCCATTATCATGATTACACACGACATGGGTGCCGTAGCTGAAATGGCAGAGCGCATGATCGTCATGTATGCGGGGCGCAACGCTGAACAAGGGCCGGTGGAACAAATTATCGACCACCCGCGCCATCCCTACACCAAGGGGCTGATTTCCTGCGTTCCCCATATCATGGCCACGCTTAACGACGAACGCCATGAGTTGACCGAGATTGCAGGCATCGTGCCACCGCTGCGCGAATTTGGCAAAGATCGCTGCCTGTTCGCTTCACGTTGCAATATGGTCAGCCAGCAATGTTTAGACAAACGACCGCCAGAGGCCATTTTTGGCGACAGTCAAAGGTCAGCCTGCTGGCACGCAGAGGCAGTATGATGACTGATGATACGCAAAACAAACCGCTTCTAGATGTTCAAAACCTGACTGTCCGTTTCGCTATCAAACGCGGTGGATTGTTTGGCAAAGCAAAATATCTTTATGCGGTCGATGATATCTCCTTCCAAATCAAGCGTGGTGAAACACTGGCAATTGTTGGCGAAAGTGGTTCCGGAAAAACAACCGCTGCACTTGCCGTGGCCCGATTGGTCAACGCATATAAGGGCCGTGTAGATTTAGACGACACAGACTTTCTAAGCCTCCAAGACGAAGATTTGCGTCAGGCACGTTCCAAGATGCAATTTATCTTTCAAGACCCATACTCAAGCCTAAATCCACGCATCCGCGCAGAAAAAATTGTCCGTGAACCGCTCGACAACTTAGACACAGTTCCCAACGAAGAACGGCAAGAGATCGTCGATAAGTTGTTTGAAGCCGTAGGTCTACATCCCGAACAACAACGCCTTTTTCCGCACCAGTTTTCTGGCGGTCAACGACAGCGTATTGGTATCGCCCGCGCTCTTGCGACCCAACCAGATTTGATTATTTGTGACGAACCCGTCTCGGCCCTAGATGTCGCGGTCCAAGCGCAAATACTTAACCTACTGCGCAAACTGCAGGCTGACTTTGGCCTGACATTCTTGTTTATCAGTCACGATTTGGGCGTTGTACAACATATGTGCGACACCATCGCCGTGATGTATATGGGTAAGATAGTAGAATATGGTGATCGCAAATCGCTGTTTAATAACCCGCTACACCCCTACACAAAAGCGCTGCTCTCTGCTGTGCCTTCTGTTGATAAAAAGCGACGCGCCGAAACCAAGCGCATTCTAATTCCAGGTGATCCGCCCGATCCATTGGATTTGCCAAAAGGATGCCGTTTTGCAAACCGCTGCCCTGTTGCACAAGACCGTTGTCGGTCAGAACAACCTAACTTGAACGAAGTTACGCAAGCTCATTCTGTAGCATGTCATCTGGTAAACGAAACGGGTATCGCGCCGATTTAGACCCTCAACCCTTTTGATGATAAGGTCGGCGAATGTAAGTTTCATGCACGATTTGATAACGTTCTGGAGTTTGAGAGACATAACGAAATGGCTGCTTTCTTTGAAAACAGTCTGCCATAATGCACCTGCAGCGAATGTCCGGTTCCCGCCCTTTGTGTCGAGATGCATAAATTTGGTATTCGTTATAAACGGCTTAGAGTGTTAATCGACACTCACGGTCCTCGATCCGGTCCAGACAGGTTTCTCTTTATATTATTTTTACTTGTTGTTAGACGCGCTTATGATTTTATTATGAAAGCGCCATAAGATGAGTGATGCAAAGACTCCGAAAAAAGCTGAACCTGTATCAAAAACGAATAAGACGACCAAGACGGAGACTGCCAAGACCGAAACTCCGAAGACTGAAACTAAATCGGTAGATACTTCGGCATCCAAATCAGTTTCGGCTCCTCAGTCAGCCGCTCAATCATCGACCAGTCATTTTTCAAGTGTCTCAACTCCGCAATACCGTTCAGGGTGGAATACAATATTTGGTGATGGAAGCGATACTAAGAAGATAGTCCCCGCTGAGGTCAACAATAACGATCTCCCAAAAAAGCTAAATATCCTAGATTACGATATAGATTTGACCTTGAGAGATGCGCTAAATACGGCGTTTAATGATGTGGCCCTAAAGCGTGGAATTAACTTGAAAGATGCAAATGAATCTGTGCGGTTTGAGTACAATCTGAGTTGTGTGATCAAAAGAAATTAGAGGTATTTTGGGCCTAAATTTCACTGTAACCACTCCATTGCTACAGCCTGCCTGAGCTTCGCCTATCAAATGCAGGATTTGACAAGATTATTTTTGTTAGGCTCGTTGTATCAAGACTCACAAGCATTTCTCAATGGCCGATACCCCAGAGATTGATCGGTTTCGAGGCGAGAACCGAATTATCAAGGAGGAGAGGGAAATCTTAAAAAAGCAACGCAGTTCTTCGCGAGCCAAAAGCTGCGAGGTTTAGCTTTATCGAAGCACACCGGGGTGCGTCTCTAGCAGCCCGATCCCTGCTGTCGCAAATGTAGAAAACGCAATGGCGATCAAGCCTCATTTCAACATGATACCACTATTTTTTCATATCCAACGACGGGTTTTTGCCAGGTAAGCCTCCGCCTCTTCTTCGAACACCTCAATGAGAAGGGCCTCTTCCTTTGCTGCAAATCGCCGATCCAGTATGATCCATAAGATTACCGTGCAAATGATCCCAAAAATTGAACCGTGCCCCAAGGCTGATGCAAAAGTTAGCAATACCAACGCCAGATAGATCGGGTTGCGTGATACGCGATAAGGGCCCTCAACGATCAAGGTTTTTGGTGTATGGTGCGGCTCAATCGGTGTTTTCTTGCGCCAGAACCATATTGCTGACCAGGCGACCATGGCGAGGGCAGTATAGAAAACGACGCGTGATACGAGAGTGAGCAAGTCGGCCTCAAAGTGCCACGAAGGACGTGTCCACTTTGCAAAATAGATACAAGCAATGCTAGCTGCCCACCAAAGAGGTGGAAGATCGGGGAATCCTTTCATGCCAAAACGCACGGATTGATTAGTGTCAAAAGACCTACGCAATAGGCTAAAAGCAATTCCATTGATGTCCCCGTTAATAAGCTTACTGGCAACCTTCTAACTAAATACTCCAGTTTTATAAGTGACTATGTCACACATGACAGCCTTCAAAATTCATGCTCACGACAGTGTGACGTCCATAGACCCTGAGTGGTGAAAACGCGCACACCACGTCATTTTCTGAAAGCAAAAGGTCAACTGATTTGGGCCGGAAACGGACTTTGCTAGTATCGTGTTCAATGGCAACATTGTCCGCAACTTAATCCTTGGGCGTCTATTATTCGCCTCTGTTGGCCTGAGTGGCCGCTTTTTTTTGGCTGCGTCGCGGCATGCACGATGTAGCAACTGCGGCAAATTTTGCGCTGCAAGCGCGCGCAGCACAAAAAGCGAATTCACACATTGGGCTCCGAGTCGACTTTCGCTGCACTGCGGAGCGAAAATTATGTTTGTCGAGTAAGGAACGACGGCTCTGCGGATAGAGCCGCCTTCTTTTGGCTTAACAACACTTGATCAAATCACGGAAATAAAGGTTGTATATACAATTCAAATAGAAGGCGAAAATCCCCAAATTAATTGCCTTAGACCGACAGCCGCACCAGCCATTATGCTGGCAAGTGTGATGGGTGCGCTGTACGCTAGAACGGAAAACGCAGACAGACCTTGTCCAATACTGCAACCAACGGCCACGACTGCGCCGACCCCCATAAGAAAAGCGCCAAGCAATTGGCGGCGCAATTCACGGGGATCATCGCAGGCTTCCCAACGAAAATGCCCTTGGATTAAAGCACCAACAAAGGCACCGATTAGAACACCAGCGACGGATCCTGTACCAAAGCTGATGCTGTTGCCCGATGAAGTCATCGCATAGAGAAGTGTTTCACCAATAGGTGCTGAAAATGTATGGCTGACAACAGGCGTCGCATCGAAACCATTTATCGAAACCCAGTAGGTTCCTGCCCACCCTGAGACAATTGCAACGCCTGCAATTGCACCCCAGAAAATGTGACTAAATGATGCGCGAAGTTCCTTATTTGTCAGGGTTAAGCACAAGATTGCAGCGCCTATAAGTGTGCCTACGGTCTCCAAGCTTTGCCCTGTAAGTTGGGATAGACTTAAGGCGAATGTAGGAAGGGTGCTGGTTACATCAGCTCCACCAAATGCCCAAATACGAAGGGCTGACAGTGGGCCACCCAATGTCACGTATGCGGATATGCCCATCACGATAACGATCAGAAGGGACCGGATGTCGCCGCCGCCCAATCGTGCCAACGCGCCGTATCCACAATTGCCAGCTAGCGCCATACCGTATCCAAAGACCAAACCGCCAAAGATGCTTGCTATTGGATTCCAGTTACGAGAGAGGAATAGGGTGTCGCCAAGATCGACCAATCCCGTTGCTGACAGGCCAAATGTACCAATGATTGAGACACCTATCGCGATGCCCCACATCCGAAGGCGCAGGGTGTTTTCGCCGTAAAACAGGTCTTCGATTGCGCCAAGAGTGCAAAACCGTCCGATACGAGCTGCAAGGCCCAAGAGAATGCCACCAAACAGGCCAATAAGTGCGACAAGCGTGGGTTCTGAAAAGACATCTAGCATGGCTGCATTCCTCTAGTTTCCAGCAGCCGTTTTCAACACTGTGTGCTTAATCCGTTCTGCAAAATAAGTCGTAGACAACTTCCATAATTTGTTTTGGTCGGTCATCCGTAAGCCGGTAAAAAATCGTCTTTCCATCGCGCCGTGGCGTGACCAACCCCTCCAATCGCAACCGAGACAGCTGTTGTGAAACCGCCGCCTGACGTGCTGAAAGTAAGTTTTCGAGTTCTGTCACAGATTTTTCGCCGGATGCCAAATGACACAAGATCATCAGCCGACCTTCGTGACTGATAGCCTTTAGAAAGTTGGACGCCAGCATGGCATTATCTGCCATTTTGTCCATGTCGTCATCACTGATGTTCTTATCAAATACGGGTAAACCCATCTTGGCCTCTTTGTCTGGAAACGCTGCTGCGTCCAAGGATATTGTGTTTGTTTCCATGTTCTATAGCTCAGCCAGACACATCAACGCCAGATGCAGTTAACATCTGCGCTAACAGGCCCCAAAAGAAGTCTTCACCTGGGTAACCTTCGATCCGGTTTGCTTCTTGGCCGTCGACCATCAAAACAAAGGTAGGTGTGAAATGTAGTGATCTTGCAAAGGTCAGATCATCTGGCCGAGACGCATGCAGGTCAATCCGGCGCAGAGGAGCCGCTTGGCCTTCTTTCGTCTTCGGATAAATAGGCGCGATTTCATCGTTCCAGCGGGCGCACCAGACACAGCCTTGTTCTTCGACCATAACCAAAACGGTATCCGCCATCGCAGTGACTGCTGAGGATGCTGCAAATATGCAGCCAAAGAAGAGTGCGCGAAACGGCATGTTGATTTGACCTTTGTTCGATAAAATTCATAATATGAATATGTGAATTATTCAAGGGTTTGGTGATAGCGATGATGGAACTTACGTATGCTGGGGCTGCATTTGCGGGTTTGTTTTCGTTCTTATCGCCCTGCATCCTACCGATGGTCCCGTTTTACCTCAGCTATTTGGCGGGTGTGGGGATAAATCAAATCTCAACGGACGCGGCAATTACTGGTCAAATTCGGTTGCGGGCTGTGATTGCAGCCACGTTTTTTGCAGCTGGCGTAATTACCATTTTCGTAGGTTTAGGAGCGGTTTCAACCGTTTTTGGTCAAATGGTGCGCGAATATTTTGATATCCTACGGTGGATTGCTGCGTTGATTATCATTTCCATGGGTTTGCATTTCCTTGGCATATTGAAAATTGGGTTTCTGTATCGTCAATTGCGCGCCGACAGAGGTGATACGTCTGGGTCAGGATTGTTTGGTGCGTATTTGATCGGGATGGCATTCGCTTTTGGGTGGACCCCATGTGTCGGCCCCGTTTTAGCAACAATCTTGTTCATGTCCGCGGGGGCTGACACGGCTGCCAGTGGCGCGTCGCTCTTGTTCTCTTATGGACTTGGTATGACCGCACCTTTCATCTTAGCGGCGTTTTTCATTAGTCCATTTATGCGGTGTATGGTGAAATTTCGGAGATACTTAGGTTTTGTAGAGAAGGGGATGGGCGTAATGTTGATCTTGTTTGGTATCTTGATAGGTACAAACTCGATGAACGTGATCGCCAAATGGATGCTCGACGTTATGCCTAACGCAATTACTTTGGGCTGAAGCAATCGGGCTCTTTTTTGCCATTGAGGTGCTCCCAAATTACTACCACTATTTTATCGTCAGTATCATATTAAATTATTCACTTAATTGAATTTGTTGTTGCGTCATCACAAAACTGTGCTCTACGGTATACGAAAGTAAAAGTGTTTGGGAGGACGCATGAGGATTCTAGGAATAGCAGTCGTTGTTACAGGCCTCACAGCTTTGACGGTTTATGCTGAAGAAACCGCACCAACAGCCGTAAGCTTTACAGACGGTGCCGTGGTGCAGTCTTTAACCGGTGTGTCCGGCGATCCTGTCAAAGGTCGTGAGATAGTTGGAAGCAAAAAAATGGGCAATTGTATTGCCTGTCACGAGATAACTGATCTTGCAGATGTGCCGTTCCACGGCGAAATCGGCCCAATGTTAGATGGTGCTGGTGATCGGTGGACCGAAGCAGAACTGCGCGGGATCGTAAGCAACGCCAAGATGATGTTTGAGGACAGCTTGATGCCGTCCTTCTACAGAACCGACGGTTTCTTGCGCCCCGGCAATGCCTACACTGGCAAAGCCGCGGATGACACGTTTGGCCCACTTTTGGGCGCACAACAAATCGAAGACGTGGTGGCCTATCTGTCCACCCTCAAAGACTAACATCCCTTAACGGGATAAAATGGAGGTTCGAAATGGAACTGACACGACGTAATGCAATTCTGATGGGGGCAGGTGCCCTAGTGGTCGCGGGCCTTCCGATGCGCGCATCTGCATCAGTTGATGATGTGATCGCGCAATTCACTGGTGGTGCTGAGGTTGGGACAGGTGACATCACAATCACTGCACCAGAAATCGCGGAAAACGGTAACACAGTGCCGATAGAGGTGTCGTCAGGCACAGCGGTGGAAATTCTGGTTCTTGCGACCGGCAATCCAACGCCGAATGTTGCAACATTCAAGTTCGGTAAGCTTGCAGCGTCTCGCGCGGCATCCACCCGCATTCGTCTTGCTGGAACGCAAGACGTTGTTGCGATCGCCAAGCTGGATGACGGTACGTTTGTAAAAGCGTCATCCACAGTGAAAGTCACAATCGGCGGCTGCGGCGGTTAACAGGTTTTAAGGAGATACAATCATGGCATCAGGTGTAAAACCTCGCGTTAAGGTCCCAAAGACGGCGGCCGCTGGCGACACGATCACGATTAAAACGTTGATCAGCCACAAAATGGAATCTGGTCAGCGCAAAGACGATGATGGCAACATCATTCCTCGTTCGATCATCAACCGCTTTACTTGCGATTTTAACGGCGAAAACGTTGTTGATATTGTTTTGGAAGCTGCAATTTCGACCAATCCGTACCTAGAGTTTGAAGCAATCGTTCCTGAGGCGGGCGAATTCAAATTCACTTGGTATGACGATGATGGATCAATCTACGAGACTGCAAAATCAATCGCTATTGGCTAACTGATAGTCTTGGGAGGGACGTTCATGAGAAATTTGACTGGAGCCTTGTTAGCAGGTTTGCTGAGCACAACATTTGTGTCGGCAGACCCTGTCGATGATAAGTTGGTCCTGAACGAAGAGACCACATTGGTGACGCGCACAGCCGCACCTGCACATTTGTCCGGTGTCTTGGACGAAGTAATGTCGGGTTGGCTGTTTCGTGGGACAGAAACACGTGCCATGCAGACAGATGATTTCGACAATCCGGGTATGATTTTTGTCGATAAGGGCGAAGATTCCTGGAATGCTGTTGAAGGGACCGAAGGCAAATCTTGTGCCAGTTGTCACGGTGGATCTGAGGATATGGCAGGCGTTCGCCCAGTATATCCTAAGTTCAACGAGGCTGCGGGCGAAGTACGCACGCTTGAAATGCAGGTCAACGATTGCCGCGAAACCCAAATGGGTGCTGACAAGTGGAAGTACACTGGCGGTAGCATGGCGAACATGACTGCCCTGTTGGCGTCTGTTTCACGCGGTATGCCTGTGAACGTTGCTATCGATGGTCCTGTTCAATCGACTTGGGATGAAGGCAAAGAGCTATATTATGCCCGTACCGGTCAGCTTGAGTTGTCATGCGCCAATTGCCACGAAGAAAACTTTGGCAACATGATCCGTGCGGATCACCTTAGCCAAGGTCAGATCAACGGGTTCCCAACCTATCGTTTGAAAAATACCAAGCTGAATTCGGTCCATGCCCGTTTCAAAGGCTGTGTACGTGATACACGGGCTGAAACATACAAACCCGGCAGTTCCGAGTTCGTCGCACTTGAGTTGTATGTCGCATCACGTGGCAACGGCCTAAGTGTCGAAGGACCGTCTGTCCGCAACTAAACGTTTAAGACCCCGTCCATTTTATGGTGCGGGGTTTTATTTACACAAACAAATTCACAAATACGCATATGTATGTGCGATACGGAGTATCCGAATGATTTCTCGCCGCGATTTTATGCAAACCAGTATGGCCGCTGCGGCTCTTTACGGTACCTCAGGTTTTGGGAATTGGGCGCGTGTGGCTGCACAGCAATCGTTGACGCAAGATAGGCTGCTTGAATTCGATACATTCGGCAACGTCTCTTTGATCCATATCACAGACATTCATGCACAGCTGAAACCAATCTATTTCCGTGAACCGTCAGTCAACATTGGGGTGGGGGGCAACAAAGGCGCGGTTCCGCATCTAACAGGATCAGATTTCCGCAAACTATATGGGATCGATGATGGCAGTGCCTCAGCCTATGCGCTGAGCCATACCGATTTCTCATCTTTGGCGCAGGCCTATGGCCGTGTTGGTGGGCTGGACCGTGTGTCGACGGTGATCAATGCGATCCGCGCAGATCGCCCAGATGCCTTGCTGCTAGATGGCGGCGATACATGGCACGGCAGCTACACCTGCTATCAGACCGAAGGGCAGGACATGGTCAACGTCATGAATGCGCTGAAACCTGATGCGATGACGTTCCACTGGGAATTCACGCTGGGGTCTGAGCGGGTTGCCGAAATTGTTGAAAACCTACCATTTGCCGCCCTTGGTCAAAACGTCTTTGACGCAGAATGGGACGAACCTGCAGAACTGTTCCCACCCTACAAATTTTTCGAAAGTGGCGGCGTTAAGATTGCCGTCATTGGTCAAGCATTCCCTTACATGCCAATCGCTAACCCCGGTTGGATGTTCCCTGAATATTCATTCGGTATTCGCGACGAAAACATGCAGCAAATGGTGAATGAAGTTCGCGCAAAAGGTGCCGAATTGGTAGTATGCCTTAGCCACAATGGCTTTGACGTTGATAAACAGATGGCGGGTAAGGTTACAGGTATCGATGTGATCCTGTCCGGTCACACACACGATGCGTTGCCTGAACCCGTTGTAGTCGGCGAAACGATCATCGTGGCCTCTGGGTCTAATGGTAAATTCGTATCACGCGTCGATCTTGATGTGCGTCAGGGTGCGGTTCTAGGCTTTCGTCACAAGCTGATCCCGATCTTTTCGGATGTGATTACGCCTGACCCTGCCGTAACCAAATTAATTGACGCACAACGTGCGCCATATATGGACGCGATGAGCGAAGTTATTGGCCGCACAGGCGATGATCAAACGCTGTACCGTCGTGGTAATTTCAACGGCACGTGGGATGATTTGATCTGTGATGCGCTGATTTCTGAGCGCGAGGCAGACATTGCGTTGTCGCCCGGTGTGCGTTGGGGGCCGTCGATTTTACCGGGTCAGGATATCACACGCGAAGACATCTGGAATGTTACTTCGATGACCTACGGCGAAGCGTACCGTACTGAAATGACGGGCGAATTCTTGCATGTTGTTTTGGAAGACGTGGCTGATAACCTTTTCAACCCCGATCCCTATTATCAACAGGGCGGCGACATGGTGCGCGTGGGTGGCCTTGGCTACCGCATCGACGTGAACAAGCCACAAGGCAGTCGTATCACGGAAATGACGTTGCTAAAAACCGGCGAGATGATTGACCCCTCCAAGACCTATCAGGTTGCGGGATGGGCATCTGTCAATGAAGATACCGAAGGTCCAAAAATTTGGGATGTGGTTGAAAATCACATCGCAAAGCAGGGCACCATTTCCCTTGATCCAAACAATAGCGTGAAAGTGGTCGGCGTTTAACGCCGGACTGCGAATAGGAGGCATCTGATATGTCAAAGAACAACACAGGCAATTCACCGTCTCGCCGCGCGTTTATGCGTGGTGCAGCAGCGGCGGGGGCAGGTGCCCTTTCCGTCGGTGCGGCCAAGGCGCAAACTGCCGATCCATTGATCACCGAAATTCAGCCATGGGCACAGGAATTGGGCGACGGTGTTGACGCTGTTCGGTACGGCCTGCCTATTGAATACGAAAGCGATGTGGTGCGTCGCAATGTTGAATGGCTGACCGCTGATAACATCAGCTCAATCAACTTTACGCCCATCCACGCACTGGACGGAACAATCACGCCACAAGGGTGCGCGTTTGAGCGTCACCACTCTGGGGCAATCGACCTTAAGAAGGACGATTATCGTTTGATGATCAATGGGTTGGTAGACACACCTCTTGTGCTTTCTTATGCTGATTTGGAACGGTTTCCACGTGAGAACCACGTATATTTTTGCGAATGTGCGGCCAACACTGGCATGGAGTGGGCTGGTGCGCAGCTAAACGGCGCACAGTTCACCCACGGTATGATCCACAACATGGAATACACCGGCGTATCCCTGCGGACATTACTGGAAGAGGCAGGCCTAGATATGGCTGGCGATCTGAAAGACAAATGGGTCTTTGTTGAGGGTGCTGATGCGTCTTCCAACGGTCGCTCCATTCCAATGGAGAAAGCTTTGGACGATGTGCTTGTAGCATTCAAAGCCAACGGTGAAGCATTGCGTAAAGAGCACGGGTATCCAGTTCGCCTTGTCGTACCAGGTTGGGAAGGTAACATGTGGGTCAAGTGGATCCGCCGTATCGAAGTGATGGATGGCCCTGTTGAGAGCCGCGAAGAAACCAGCAAATACACTGACACATTGGAAAATGGCGTCAGCCGTAAATGGACATGGGCGATGGACGCGAAATCTGTTGTGACCAGCCCAAGCCCACAGGCCCCAATCAAACATGGTAAAGGGCCATTGGTCATCACAGGTCTGGCATGGACAGGACGCGGTGCAATCACTCGTGTTGATGTGTCCAAAGATGGTGGCAAAACTTGGGAAACTGCCCGTTTGGCCAAGCCGGGTGAAAAAATGGCGCTTACCCGCTTCTATTTGGACACAGATTGGGATGGATCAGAGATGATGCTGCAATCGCGTGCGATGGACGACACGGGCTATGTCCAACCAACCAAAGCGCAATTGCGTGAAGTCCGTGGATTGAACTCAATCTATCACAATAACTGTATCCAAACTTGGCTGGTGCGTTCTAATGGTGAGGCTGAAAATGTCGAAGTTTCTTAAATCCGCTGCAGTTATTGCTGCAATTTCAATGATCTCTGGTCCTGCGATGGCGGAAAAGTTGGGTTTAGGCCGCGTTGCTTTGCCTGAAGAGATTGCAGCTTGGGATGGCGAAATTCAACCCAATGGTATTGGCCTTCCTATTGGTTCAGGTGATGCTTTGGTTGGCGAGGAAATATTTGCCGACCAATGTGCTGCATGCCACGGTGATTTTGCCGAAGGCATTGATAACTGGCCAAAACTGGCTGGTGGTGCCGATACACTGGATCGCGATGACCCCCTTAAAACAGTTGGGTCTTATTGGCCGCATTTGTCGACTGCTTTTGATTATATCAAACGCTCGATGCCATATGGCAATGCTGGCACGTTAAGTGATGACGAGGTATATGCCATCGTCGCCTATATCCTTTATTCAAACGACTTGATTGAAGACGATTATGTTTTGTCGAACGAGACGTTTCTTGATGTCGAATTGCCAAACGCTAAGGGGTTCATTGTCGATAACCGTGCGGAGGCTGAGTATGCAATTTGGTCGGGCGAACCTTGCATGGAAGACTGTAAGGACGACGCGAAAGTCACGATGCGTGCGATGGTTTTGGACGTCACACCAGAAGAAGAAAAACCTGAAGTGGTCGAGACTGCAGCACCCGTCACAGAAGCTGCAGCAGAGGTTGTGGAAGAAGTGGCAGTCGCCGCGTTTGATCCTGCATTGGCTGAGGCTGGTAAGAAGGTCTTTAAGAAGTGCAAGTCTTGTCACCAGTTGGGTGATGGTGCCAAGAATCGTTCAGGTCCAATCCTAACAGCTGTTGTCGGCAAAGCTGCGGGTGCGGTTGATGGATTCAAATACTCAAAACCTATGAAAGCTGCAGCGGGTGATGGCTTGATCTGGACCGCAGCAGAACTTGACGCATTCCTGAAAAAGCCAAAAGCCTACATGAAAGGCACCAAGATGGGGTTTTCTGGCCTTAAGAAAGAAGAAGACCGCGTTGCGATCATCGAATACCTAAAGTCGTTCGGGGAATAGGCGTTGAAATTCCTTGTTCAAATATCCCTAGCCGTTGCTGTGACTTTCGCAGCAGGTGCCGCGTTGTCCAGTGAGTTGGGTGACGTGGACAACGGCAAGGTTGTATTTAAGAAATGCAAATCTTGCCATGCTGTCGGCGAGGGGGCCAAGAACAAAGTTGGTCCGCAACTGAATGGAATTTTTGGCCGTGCTGCTGGGTCTTTGGATGATGCTAAGTATTCAAAAAGCATGACACGCGCTGGCGATGATGGGCTGATTTGGACCCAAGAAATCTTGGACGCCTTTATCGAGAATCCAAAAGCATTGGTGTCCAAAACTCGAATGAGCTTTCGCGGTATCAAGGATGCTGATGATCGCGCCGACCTTTTGGCATTTTTGCGCATCTACTCTGACAATCCCGCCGACATTCCTGAGGCAGAACCAACAGCCATTGGCACGGACCATGATTTGGACCCTGCTATTTTGGCGATCCAAGGCGACCCAGAATACGGCGAATATTTGGGAAGTGAATGTATCACATGTCATCAAACGAATGGCACAAACGATGGCATTCCGGGGATCACTGGCTGGCCAACTGAAGACTTCGTTGTTGCCATGCATGCCTACAAACAAAAGCTACGACCACATCCTGTCATGCAGATGATGGCGGGGCGTTTATCGGACGAAGAAATCGCGGCACTTGCTGCGTATTTTAAGGACCTCGAATAGGGGTCATTTTTAGGGAGGAATACACATGAAACTTAACAGACGTATATTTATGGGAACCGGCATTGCTGCGGCAGCCACACTTGCAGCACCAATGGTGCATGCTGACGGTCACGCCAAGCCACGCGTTGTTGTTGTTGGTGGCGGGGCAGGTGGTGCCACGGCTGCGCGCTACATTGCGAAAGACAGCAAGGGTGCGATTGATGTTGTTCTGATCGAACCATCGCGCATGTATTACACTTGCTTCTTTTCCAACTTGTACTTGGGTGGCATCAAAACAATTGACGATCTTGGTCATTCCTACGGCACCATCGCCGCTGAAGGCGTGAATGTTGTCCATGATTGGGCTGTAGGCGTTGATCGCGATGCAAAAACCGTGGCCCTCGCGGGTGGTGGTTCTGTGCCTTATGACAAGCTGATTTTGTCCCCTGGTATCGACTTTGTTGAAGGTGCTGTTGCAGGCTGGGACTTGTCCTCGCAAAACGCGATGCCACATGCCTACAAAGGTGGTTCACAAACCGAGTTGCTGAAGGCCCAATTGGCGGCAATGCCCCAAGGTGGCACATTCGCAATGGTTGCCCCGCCAAACCCATATCGCTGCCCTCCTGGCCCATACGAGCGGGTTTCAATGGTTGCGCACTTCCTTAAAGCGAACAACCCAACAGCAAAAATCATTGTTGCGGACCCTAAGCCGAAGTTCTCAAAAATGGCATTGTTCCAAGAAGGTTGGGCTGACCATTACGAAGGTATGATTGATTGGATTGGCGAAGATTTTGGCGGCGGCGATGTTGTTGTTGATCCAAACGCGATGACGCTTTCGATTGATGGCGAAGTTACCAAAGTTGATGTGTGTAACGTTATCCCAGCGATGAAAGCGGGCCGCATTGCAGAGCTGGCTGGCGTTACTGATGGCAACTGGGCACCTGTGAATGCAGCAGATATGTCTTCCAAAGCGGACGCTGACATTTATGTCTTGGGCGATTCATCGCAACAGGGCGATATGCCAAAATCAGGTTTCTCGGCCAATTCACAAGCCAAGGTATGTGCCAACGCAGTGCGCGGTGCTTTGACAGGGTCCAAAGTGTTCCCTGCCAAGTTCTCGAACACATGCTGGTCACTGATTGACACTGACAACGGTGTTAAAGTTGGCGCGACCTATGAGGCCACGGATGAAAAAATCTCAAAAGTTGATGGCTTTATCTCGGCGACTGGGGAAAGTGCTGAATTGCGCAAAGCCACATACGAAGAGTCTGAAGGCTGGTACGCTGGTATCACCGCTGACATGTTTGGCTAAATGAAGGGATGGGGCTTTGATGTGGATCAAGGCCCCGTTTTTCTAAATGCGACAGGTTTGTGCAAAGGAGAACAACATCATGAAATCAATGTTTTTGAGTGCAGTTTTCACGGCGGTTTTTGCATCTATAGCGGTCGCCGATGATGCTTCGACGGTTTACAATTTTGACGGCAATTTTGACGACGCAACTTTTAGTATCGAAAGCGCGATTATCGATAAAGGTTTGGTCATCGATTACGTCAGCCACACTGGCGAGATGTTGAACCGAACTGGTGCAGATGTTGGTAGCACCAAAAAGCTGTTTGAGGCCGCTGATATCTTTATTTTCTGTTCCGCAGTATTGTCGCGCAAGGTTATGGAAATTGACCCAATGAACATTGCCCACTGTCCGTACGGCATCTTCGTGGCGGATCGTGAAGGGCAGGTTATGATCGGGTATCGCAATTATCCAAGCGGACCGATGCAAGAAGTGCAGGATTTGTTAGACGAAATTGTTCAGGACGCTTTGGGGGAATAATGAATTACAACGGGTTTTTCAAATCAGCGCTGGATGACCTGCGCGATCAAGGCAACTACCGTACCTTCGCGGAATTAGAACGGCATCGTGGCGCGTTCCCACGCGCAACCTCGCATGGTGACACCAAATCGGATGTCACCATTTGGTGTTCGAATGATTATCTGGGGATGGGCCAACATCCAAAAGTCTTGGATGCAATGCACAGCGCTTTGGATCGTTGCGGCGCTGGCGCTGGCGGCACTCGTAATATTTCTGGCACAACCCATGATCACGTTTTGCTTGAGACCGAATTGGCAGACCTTCATTGCAAAGAGGCGGCGCTTTTATTTACGTCGGGCTATGTTTCGAACTTGGCGGCCCTTGGTACATTGGCCAGTCGTATCCCGGACTGTGTTGTTCTGTCGGACGCTTTGAACCATTCGTCGATGATCGAAGGCATTCGCCATTCCAAAGCGGAACGGCTGATCTGGAAGCACAATGATCTGGTTGATCTCGAAACGAAGTTGGCAGCGCTTCCACTGGATCGACCAAAGTTGATTGCATTTGAAAGCGTTTATTCGATGGATGGTGACATCGCCCCGATTGCGCAAATCTGTGACCTTGCCGATAAATACAACGCGATGACATATTTGGACGAAGTCCACGCCGTTGGCCTTTATGGCCCACGTGGTGGTGGAATTGCGGAACGTGAAGGCGTGATGGATCGTCTGACCGTCATTGAAGGTACGTTGGGCAAGGCTTTTGGCGTCGTGGGTGGGTACATTGCTGCGTCTGCTGAACTTTGTGATTTCGTCCGCAGCTTTGCCAGTGGATTTATCTTTACGACGGCTTTGCCTCCAGCAGTTGCTGCGGGTGCAGCTGCCTCTATTGACCACCTTAAAAACAGTCAGATTGAGCGTGATTTACATCAACGTAAAGTTGCGAACGTTCGTGCCCAATTGGATCAGCTTGGCATTCCGCATGTCCCCAACCCCAGCCACATTATTCCTGTGATGGTTGGCGATCCGTTGAAGTGTAAATACATATCGGACATTTTGCTGAAAGAGCATGGCATCTACATTCAACCGATCAATTACCCGACAGTGCCAAAAGGGACGGAGCGGTTGCGCATCACGCCTTCGCCAGTTCATTCAGACGAAGATATCAAACATTTGGTGAATGCGTTGGGCGCGTTATGGACACAGTGCGAGTTGGCGCGCCGCCCCTTGGCTGCTCAGTAACAGTCCCAGCTAAACAAATATGACAGCTGTACCAAAACAAAAAATGAGTGCCGTAAGAAAGATCATGGCACTCATTTGTGTCAGTTTTCGAATTAGCTGCTTTTGCACGTCTTGAGGCCAAGAACGCGGTAGACTGGGCAGAACTTAAGGAATGCAGTTACAACAAGGATGCTTCCGAGCCACCCCCAGATACCTACAGTTCCAATTGCTGCCAAAACCATAAGAAAGCCACCAATCGCGATCCGCAACATGCGATCAAGAGAGCCAACATTTGTGGTAAGTTCCATAGTGTGTCCTTTCAATTCCATTGAACCAATAGGATCACGTTAAAATCCGCCAGTATGTGACTTTGTTACATTCAGTTTGATTTCCCAAGCTTTTCCAAAGCATGAGTATCCAGCAACGTAGTTGATCCGCGTGATAGACTTATCCAACCTTTGCGCTCAAAGTCTTTTAGGGTGCGCGACACAACTTCACGCACTGTTCCCAACTCATGAGCAATTAACTGATGTGTCGTACTGATGATAGTTCCATGCGATCCTTGACGTGCCAACCAATGACCTAACTTTTGATCGACACGGTGCAACAACAACTCGTCAATGACATTGGTTAACTCAACCAAACGTCCCGAAAACACGCCAAATACAGATGCCATAAACTCGGGGCTGTCTTGCAGCAAAGATTTAAAACTATTTTGGCCAAGCGCGTATGCTTCGACATTCCCTTCAGCATAACCAAATGAGGAATAAGGCGTTCCTGAAAGAAGGCAGCTTGTTGTCATGACGCAACTTTGTCCGGCTTCAACCCTATATATAACGATACTGCGCCCGGAAGACGAAGTTTGTTCAAGCCGAACTGTACCGTTCAGGACAACCAAGAATCTTTCTGCGGCAGATCCTGGGCTGAATAGGCAGTCACCATCCATTGCTGAAATTTTAGCGGCTCGGTTGCCGAAATCAGCTCTAAGACTTTCACTCCACGAGGTAAGCAATTGACCCGACGATCGCTCCATAAACCCTATTCAAACTCCATTTGTTCGAAAACGCGACCTGCGTTCTTGGTGGCCAATTCCTCAAAGGTATCAAGGTGTGCATAAGGCGATTGGTCCAGATAATACGCATCGGTTAAATCGCCATCATTTTCGAGATGCATAGCTACTTTTTCACGAAGATAGACCAAATAATCCCGTGTGTAGCGGCGGACCTGATCCATATTTGTGGGGTGTCCGTGACCGGGGATGACGTAAGTGGCCTCTAGGGCTTCAAATTTGGTGTCCCAAGTTTCGATCCAATCGGCTGTCATCGTATGCTCAAAGATTGGTAACATGCGTTCATGGAAAGCCATGTCACCTGAAATGACAAGGCTTTGCAGCGGAAGCCAGATCACAATGTCGCCGGGGCTGTGTGATGGCCCCAGATATTTTGCTTCGATCTGCATGTCGCCCATTGTTATGCTGTAATGGTCCTCAAACGTTTCAGTGGGTGGCGTCACGCGGGTTTTATCAGCTCGTTCTTTCACGCGTGATACTGCGGCACGCAAAGACTGGGTGCCATGTGCCGCAAACTCTGCTGCGGCATCAACATGGGCTACGATCTTCACACCCTGATCTGCCCAATACGAATTGCCCAGCATGGCATGGCCTTGACCGTTTTCGTCAAAGACCAATTTTACTGGCTGATCTGTCACAGCTTTGATTTCGTCGTGTAACGCATGCGCCAATTGGTAGGAGGCTCCGCCATTCACGACAACAACGCCGTCTCCAGTTATAATGAAACTGAGGTTGTTGTTGTGCCCTGCATTTTCATAGGTTGGAGGGGCGGTTGCGCCAATGGCAGAGAATACATTTGGAATGACTTCCACGGGTTTAGAATACAGAGGCGATCCGGGGTATTGGTCAGCGATGTCTTCGCTTGCGAAAAGAGGAGAGGCGGCTAAGCTGCACAGTGGAATGAGGTACTTCATTATGTTCCCTCCGCGATAAATACATATCCATTTTGCGTTTTATCGACATATCCAATGCCATTGCCCTGCAAATGGTACCCAATCACCTTTGTCTTTTCGTGTGACAGTTGATCCATCAATGACACCCGCGTTTGTGCTGCGGTTTCTTGATCTTGATCCGACCCTGAAAGCCATTCTGGTTTGGCAAATGCAACGTGGTGATTTGCGATGCAGTCGCCAAGGATCATGACTGTTTCAGACCTGTCACGAACCTCGATTGCCATGTGGCCGGGTGTATGCCCAAAGGTTGCGCGGGCTGCGACGCCTGGTATTATTTCCTGACCATCCTTAAAGAAGGCTATGTGATCTTCGATCATTTCAAGCCTGCGACGGGCGCCTACAGCAAAGGAAACACGCGTTTCACCTATTTCAGAGACAGTATTTGGATTCATCCAGTAATCCCATTCTGATTTGCCAATCAAATAGGTTGCTTGCGGGAACAGCGGATCGTCAAAATCGTCAAGTAAGCCCCATAGATGATCGGGGTGGGCGTGGGTGAAAACAATATCGGTCACGTCTTCGGGTGCTACATCAAGGGCTGCAAGCGAGTCCAAAAGGATACCAGAGTTGGGTGAAAAATCTGGGCCGGAACCAACATCGAATAGAATTGTCCTATCGCCACGGCGCATGAGGGTGACATTGCATGGTGGTGTCAAAACCTCAGCTGATTGATTGTATTTACCCAAAATAGGGGCAAGCTCATCTTTTGGCATTGGTTTAAAGATAAAATTACCGGGCAGGGTCAGAGATCCATCACTGACAACATCAAGCTGAATATCACCCAACTTTAGGCTGGCATGTCCCGTCGCTGGGAATACTCCAATTGTCGAACCTGCCGCCAATGAAGCACCACCTGCCAAAATTTCACGTCTCGTAAACATAATCGCGCTCCTCGATAAATTCTATTATTGGAATATGAATGAATGCGGTGCTAAGATCAAGAAAATATGAAGATTTTGCGTCTTGTGCTCTAATGATCTAACGCTCTTGTGAACCATTCAAGATCGCATTCTTGTTGATTTCAAAGCAACAATTCGTCACATCGAAGTTATGGAATTTGTTTTGTCTTATCTCGCTGGCCTTCTGACGTTGATCAATCCATGTGTTCTGCCTGTGTTGCCGATCGTATTGGTGAGCGCGCTAAACGCTGATCGCTACGGACCACTGGCTTTGGCCGCAGGAATGAGCGTTTCATTTGTGGCCTTTGGGGTGCTTATCACGGCCTTCGGATCGT
>JAPKAB010000064.1 GCA_028825475.1 Ascidiaceihabitans sp.
TATCACGCGACTTGCTAACAAAGGCATAGGTGTACGTGTGCTAGCTGAACTTGCTGGGCACAGTTCAATCGCTGTCACACAGAGATACATTGATGTGAATGATGAACAGATGGCAAACGCTGTGGAGTTGCTCTAGCAAACAGTAGGTTCAAACCTACCCTTTTTACCCACCTAACCTTGTTGCAAGTTCTTGTGCAGTTGCGTGTTTGCCGTAGTAACTTTCAATAATCTGCACACTTGTGCCCATGTTACGTGCAATATCAAACACATTAACTTTGCCATGTCTCAGCATCTGCACAGCGTAGAAGTGTCTTAAGCTGTACAGCGTATATTTCTCATCATCTGCGTTGTGTGTGATACGTTCACGCTTAAGAACTTCGTTAAATTGATCAATCAGCGTGATTATCTTGTTGCCATCTGGCATTCTAAACAGCCAATCATCGTGTTGTGCTGTTTTACGGCTGTGTTGTTTTGCACCAAGTTCAGCCGTTCGTACCCATTCATCTCGCCACTTGGCATTACGCTCCAACGTACGCTCAACATAATGACGAGCACTGGCACGTAGGATAACGTATCGCTTTCCAGTCTTACCATTCACATTAAATGCGTAGTTTTCTCGTCCACGCTCATCAGTAAACTGCTCTAAGTCGCCCACACGCAAGTTATTAGCCTCGCCTACACGCATGCCACTGTTCGCCAATATCAGCACATAGTCACGCAACAACTCACGTGTGTAACGCCATTTTGGATTGTCTTTTTCTTCATGCATCCAACGCCTAATACCTTTGTACAGCACACTGTATTCTTTAAGTGTGAAGGCTGGGCGTGTTTTAGTACGCTGTGCTTTGTGCCTAAACGTGGGCACTGGCTTGTTGCCTCTATAGCCACGTTCTTGTGCAAACTTCAGCACAGTAAGTGCGAATGTTGTTTCCCACTCAAGTGTTTTGTCTGCTGGATTTAGGCTGTGGTTCTTAGGGCGTTTTTCTATGGGCATTCGATGATAGTAGTCACGTCGCCAATCAACGTAGTCACGCAGCAATGCGTTATCTATCTTATCAACTGGCTTTTTGCCGCAGTACTCGTGCCAAAACTTGCTCACACGCACTATCTGACGCAGCATGTAATCACTTGTCTGCTGCTGATTGGCTTTGTTGCTGTGACGATAAGTGCCACGTGCATTTTGGCTCTCACGTAACTTTTCATACTCGTTCAACACATCACTGAAGCGTTTAATCTGCAGTGGCAGCTGTTCTTCTTTGCGGAACTCTAACTCGTAGTGTGCACGCACTGCCAAATCGCGTGCCTTAGCCAAGTCTCGTGTCTTCAAGCTTTTGTAGATGTACTGACGCTTACCTTTGTACAATCGCACTTGGAAAATGCCATTGCGAGTGAACAGCAGCACCTTGCCATCCAACAACTTTTCTTCAAACTCACCCTCAGTTTTGCCTAACAAACGCCTAACAACCTATGCAAATTCGCCATTTGCATAACAATTGCATAACATTTTATGCAGTGCAACTGATTGTTAAGTCATTGTAATTAAACAGCTTTATAGTTTTCCATGACAGTGCTTGAACTTGTCACCTGAACCACAAGGGCAATTGCCGTTGCGGCTTGGGTTGCCCCAGGTTCCGCTGTCTTCTGGATCAAACCCAGCAGCAACTGCTTCGGCTGTTGGTTCTGGCAAATCGGGTTTAGCTGCCGTCTGAACCTGGGCCTGCTGCGCTGCAGTTTGTTCCACCATAGCACGCTGTTCTTCCTCAGTAATTGGACGAATTTGAGACAGCTTTTGCGTCACATCTTCACGCAAGCTATCAAGCATACTTTCGAACAACTGGAACGCTTCGTTCTTATATTCGTTCAATGGATCCCGCTGTGCATAGCCGCGGAAACCAACAACAGAGCGAAGATGCTCTAACGTCAAAAGGTGTTCACGCCATTTGCCATCAATCGATTGAAGCAACAGTTGTTTTTCAATCAAGCGCATTGTTTCAGGACCGAATGCTTCTGCTTTTGCAGACATCTGCTCATCGGTTACAGCCAACAAACGTTCGCTAATCTGCTCGTCATCGACACCCTCTTCTGAACACCACTCCATCACAGGCGCATCAACGCCAAGGCGTTCAATAACGGCCGCATAAAGACCTTCGGTGTTCCACTGATCTGCATAAGAATTGGGAGGCATAAATTCATAGATCAAATCTTCGATCACTTCCGACCGCATATCTGTTGTGACCTCAGAAAGGTCAGTTGCCTCCATGATTTCGCGACGTTGACCAAACACAACCTTGCGCTGATCGTTCATCACGTCATCAAATTTCAACAACTGCTTACGAATGTCAAAGTTACGACCCTCAACCTTGGCTTGGGCACGTTCCAGTGACTTGTTAACCCATGGGTGGACGATAGCTTCGCCTTCTTCCAATCCAAGCGTTGTAAGAACTTTTTCCAAACGGTCAGAACCGAAAATGCGCATCAGGTCGTCTTCAAGGCTAAGATAAAAAGAGGTGCGGCCCGGATCACCCTGACGGCCAGAACGACCACGCAATTGGTTATCAATGCGACGACTTTCGTGACGCTCAGATGCCATAACAAACAGGCCACCAGCCTCGATGACTTTCTTCTTCTCATCCGCCTGCTCTTCTTCGACCTTGGTGCGGATCACTTCAGGGTCAGCCTCAGGATCAGCTGCAAGTGCCGCTTGGACGATCAATTCGACGTTGCCCCCCAATTGAATATCTGTACCACGACCCGCCATGTTGGTCGCGATGGTCACCGCACCCAATTTACCAGCATCAGCAATGATCTGCGCTTCTTGCTCATGCAATCGTGCGTTCAAAACATTGTGCGTAATGCCCTGAGCAGTCAATGCTTGGCTAAACATCTCAGATTTATCGATAGAAGTTGTACCCACCAGAACCGGCTGGTTCTTGGCGTTTGCTTCTTTGATCTCTTTGATCATCGCTTCGTATTTTTCACGCTGCGTACGGTACACGCGGTCGTCTTCATCAACACGTGCAATGCTGCGATTAGTTGGTATTTCAACCACACCCAAACCGTAGATTTCGGCAAATTCTTCTGCTTCAGTCGTCGCGGTACCTGTCATGCCAGAAAGCGTGCTGTACAAACGGAAGTAGTTTTGGAATGTCACAGACGCCAAGGTCACATTCTCGGGCTTAATGTCTACTTTTTCCTTAGCTTCAATCGCTTGGTGCAGACCATCAGACAAGCGACGGCCAGACATCATTCGACCTGTAAATTCGTCGATCAGTACGATTTCATCGTCACGCACGATGTAATCTTTATCGCGTTGGAACAACTTGTGCGCACGCAAACCTTGGTTGATGTGGTGAACCAAGCTAGTGCTTTCTGGATCATAAAGCGTCGCATCAGCTTCCAGCAAACCACGGGCGCGCAACTGTTCTTCAAGGAACTCGTTTCCCTCATCAGTAAAGGTCACGTTGCGGGATTTTTCATCCAGTTCAAAGTGGTCGTCAGTTAACGATGGAATCACGCCATCGATAGTGATGTACATTTCAGAGCGGTCATCTGAAGGGCCAGAAATGATCAGCGGGGTACGGGCTTCATCGATTAGAATGCTGTCGACTTCATCCACGATCGCGAAGTTGTGTTCTTTTTGGTAAATCTGGTTTAGCTCAGATTTCATATTATCGCGTAGATAGTCAAAACCGAGTTCGTTGTTTGTCGCGTATGTAATGTCGGAATTATACGCAGCTTGCTTATCTTCATGGGTCGCATCGCTGACAGCTACGCCAGTTGTTAGGCCAAGCGCTGTGAATACTTTACTCATCCATTCAGCGTCACGTTTTGCAAGGTATTCGTTCACGGTGACTACATGTACACCTTTACCTGTCAATCCGTTCAAATAAGCAGGGAACGTCGCAACAAGGGTTTTACCCTCTCCCGTCTTCATTTCAGATATGTTGCCTTGGTGTAGGAATATCCCACCCAACAACTGCACATCAAAGGCGCGAAGGCCCAATGCGCGCTTAGCGGCTTCACGACAGTTGGCAAATGCCTCTGGCAGCAGATCATCCAAGCTTTCGCCATTGTTGGCGCGCTCCGCAAATTCGCGGGTCTTGGCGATCAATTCTTCGTCACTCAGGACCTCGAACTCAGGCTCCAGCGCATTGATCTTTTCCACCAACGGACGGGCCGCTTTTACTTTGCGATCATTGGCAGATCCAAAGATCTTTTTCGTGAGTGTTCCGAAACCTAGCATTAAGTACTCCAGCCGTGGTGTGTTGTGTTTCGCAGCAAGCGCTTGCCCGACCCGCGTACAGTCCATAGATACAAGTTAGGATAGTCCCAACCATGCCCATAGCGGATGTAAGGGGCACATCAAACAGTGTCAATGTTACGCCCAGTCGTGACCATAATCATAGGACTATACAATGCAAAAACGTCTCAACTTTGTAGCCGCACTTGGCCTTGCCGTAACTTTTGCCATGCCTGTGCAGGCTCAGGACGCAAACACGGTCGTTGCTACCGTGAATGGGAAATCCATCACCCTAGGTCACATGATCGTGGCACGCGCTATTTTGCCAGAACAATATCAACAACTGCCGAACGAAGTCCTGTTTGAAGGCATTCTAAAACAACTGGTCGAGCAAACACTGTTAGCCGATAATTTTGAGGGTACATTGCCAAAGCGAATTCCGATTTCTTTGGAAAACGAGCAACGCTCTTTGATCGCTGGCGAAACGCTGGAAGCAGTGCTGTCCCAAGCCCTAAGCGAAGACACAATCAAAGCGGCTTATGACGCGCAGTACGCTGATGCGGAGCCTACAAAAGAATACAACGCCTCTCACATTTTGGTTGAGACAGAGGAAGAGGCGTTGGCAATCCAAGCTGATGTCGAGGGCGGAGCAGACTTTGCAACAATCGCCAAAGAAAAGTCGACAGGTCCTTCAGGTTCAAACGGTGGCTCCCTTGGTTGGTTTGGCAAAGGCGCAATGGTTCCCAGCTTTGAAGCTGCGGTTGTTGGTCTAGACGTTGGGGCTGTCTCAGCACCTGTTCAAACTCAGTTTGGCTGGCACGTTATAATCCTGAATGAAACGCGCAACACCAGCGCGCCGGAACTTGATGCGGTTCGCGCTGGGATCGAAGATACCCTTCGCGAAGAAGCCGTCACAACAAGAATTCAAGAACTGCGCGAAGCCGCAACAATTGACCAAAGCGGCGCAGCGGGCATCGACCCTTCCATCTTGTCTGACCTTAGCATCGTTGAATAATCTGAATGGCCAGTACTATGCAAAAATCCCCTCTCGCGCCTGCGTTTTTTCCTGAACTGCCTGTCGTAGACGGCGTAACCTTTGCAACGATTGCTGCAGGGGTTCGCTATTCAGGACGAACAGATGTGATGCTGGCAAGACTGATCACAGGCACTTCCATTGCAGGAGTGTTCACAAAATCAACCACTCGCGCGGCGCCTGTTCTGGATTGTCAGGCAAAGCTTGGTGGTGATTGCACAACACCGGCTGCAATTCTTGTAAACTCCGGTAATGCCAATGCCTTCACTGGCAAGAACGGTCAAACGTCAGTCACAGCAATCTGTGATGCTGTGGCGGATGCCTGCGATGTCCCAGTGAATCGCGTCTTCACCTCTTCGACAGGTGTAATCGGTGAACCACTCGCTCATGATCGGATCATCGAGAACCTACAGACCCTGAACAGCACTCAAAGTGCTGACGACGTAGAGGCTGCTGCCAACGCGATCATGACAACCGACACTTACGCAAAAGGCTCTGCGCAAACTGTACAAATTGATGGTCAATCTGTGCAGATCGTTGGAATTGCAAAAGGGTCAGGCATGATCGCACCAGATATGGCAACCATGTTGGTCTACATCTTCACTGACGCTGTATTTGAGCAAACTGCGTTACAACAATTGGTGTCGGACACCTCAGATCGAACATTCAACTGCATCACAGTTGATAGCGACACGTCGACATCAGATTCATTATTGATGGCTGCCACTGGTGCATCAGGCATGAATGCACAAGACAACGTCGAATTTGCAGCCGCACTGCACAAATTGATGCTCGATCTGTCGCAACAAGTGGTTCGTGATGGCGAGGGCGCTACTAAACTGGTTGAGATTGCCGTAACGGGTGCAGTCGATGATAGCGTGGCACGCATCCACGCAATGGCCATTGCAAATTCACCTTTGGTCAAGACAGCCATAGCCGGCGAAGACCCAAATTGGGGTCGGATCGTAATGGCAATTGGCAAATCGGGCGCACCCGCAGATCGTGACCTTATCTCGATCTCATTCGGGGATGTGAATGTCGCGACGCAAGGTTGGGTGAACCCGAATTATGTTGAAGCAGATGCAGCGGCACTAATGAAAAAGCAAGAGATCGAGATAACCGTTGATCTGGGAATGGGCACAGGAACGGCAACGGTTTGGACCTGCGATTTGACCCACGGTTATATCGAGATCAACGCGGATTACCGTTCATGAAGGTCGTTCTGGTTTCAGCCGTAGCCCTCATAGACGTTGATGGACGTGTCTTGTTGGGTCAACGGCCCGAAGGTAAATCCATGGCTGGATTATGGGAATTTCCGGGCGGCAAGGTCGAAGCGGACGAGACGCCTGAGGTCGCCCTCGTCCGTGAGTTGGAAGAAGAGCTGGGAATCAACACCTGGGAAAGCTGCCTCGCACCGCTGACCTTTGCCAGCCACAGCTACGATGATTTCCACCTACTTATGCCTCTGTTTGCCTGCCGTAAGTGGGAAGGCACGCCAATGTCGCGTGAAAACCAAGCGTTAAAATGGGTACGGCCTAATGAGTTACGCAACTACCCTATGCCAGCAGCCGATGTCCCATTGATCCCAATCTTGCGCGACTGGCTTTAAGCAAACCACAAGACAACAAAAAAGGGGAAGGCTGTTGCCTTCCCCTTTTCTATTTTCACGACACCAACTGACTTAGTCGAGTGTACGTGTAATTTCTTCACGTTCAAAAATCTCGATAACGTCGTCAGCGCGGATGTCTTCATAGCGTTCGAAGGCCATACCACATTCGTAACCAGATTTAACGTCAGCCACTTCATCTTTGAAGCGCTTGAGGGTCTTAAGTGTACCTTCATGGATAACCACGTTGTCACGTAGCAAGCGAACACCTGCAGAACGACGAGCAACACCTTCAGTAACCATACAACCAGCAACTTTGCCGACGCCAGTAACCTTGAAAACCTCTTTAATGGTTGCATAACCAATGAAGTTCTCACGAATTTCCGCACTCAACAGACCGGAAGCAGCCGCTTTGACGTCATCCACGAGATCATAGATGACCGAGTAGTAACGAATTTCAACACCCTTTTGGTGAGCCGTGTTACGTGCCGAAGCATTCGCACGGACATTAAAGCCGATAACCGGTGCATTAGATGCTTCAGCCAAACTGATGTCAGTTTCAGTAATCGCACCAACACCTGAGTGCAGGATACGAACACGAACTTCGTCATTACCAATTTTTTCCATCGCTTGAACGATTGCTTCAGCAGAACCCTGAACATCGGCTTTTACCAAGATTGGCAATTCGCTTACGCTTTCGTTCGCTTTGGCATTCGCCATCAACTGTTCCAGCGTAGTAGCTGCACCAGCTGTTGCACGTTTATCTTTAGCCGCTTTTTGGCGATATTCCGCAA
>JAPKAB010000028.1 GCA_028825475.1 Ascidiaceihabitans sp.
AGGTGGTAGTTTTTCGCAAAAGCAAACCGAAGATTTCGACTACAAATTGATAATTGGGGCCATTCTTTTTGGCATCGGGTGGGGATTGAGTGGATTCGTTCCAGGCGCGGCATTCGCTTCACTCAGTTATGGCGGCTCAGCAAGTGTTATTTTCGTGATATCGATGCTTGTCGGAATGCGTATAACTCCGCTCTTACAAGGACTACTGGACAGTTTCAAAACCACCGAATAAACAACCCATATGAATATGCACCAAATAACTACTAATTATTTCGTGGCCGCACAAATCAGTACCGGTGATGTACAAGAAATTGTGCAAGCTGGTTTTAAAGCAGTGATTTGCAATCGCCCAGATGCAGAGGTCCCGCCAAGTCATCAGTCCGCAGCGCTCGAAAATGCGGTACGTGCTTCTGGCCTTGAGTTTTATACTTTACCTTTGACACACCAAACTATGACTACAGAAATTGTTTCGCAACAAATGGCCCTTTCGCGCTTGGCTGGTCCTGTGTTGGCGTATTGCGCGACAGGCACACGTTGCACTGTTGCATGGGCTATTGGCTCAGCAAATGAAGGTGGAGAGGTTGGTGACATCTTGTCTGCTGCACAGGCTGCTGGCTACCAATTGGAAGGCTTAAGACCAACTTTGGATGCGATTGTGAACCAGCGTTAGTTTTTTTCGAAATGGCCATCCGTCAGGATATCTTTTTCTCAAGCTCTACAAGGTCGTTCAAATCGGGAAAGTCACTCAGTTCAGGCAGCGCCACATCTTCTGTATTATTTTGGCCCGATTGATGAAAATCTGTCTCATTGCTTCCTGAACTTGGCAATGGAACTTCTGTATTTGATGAGCGTACCACGCCAAGGCTCGAGCCAACAGTTTGGTCCTCCCTCTCCCTAACTGCTTTTTGTATGTTCGACTTGTTTCGTGGCAACGCATCAATAATTGGAAGATCAAAATCAACTAAGTCAACCTCTCGACGTTTAGGGTGGCTTGCGTGTATCGATTCCCGATTTAGACGCAATGCGCGAATACCATCTGTCTGGCCCAAAGTCCCAGTTCCAATTTTTTCACCTGTTTGCGTCACGATATCAGTCTCTGGAAAAGCATCGTTTGGAAGGGGCAGTGTTTGACCAATCGAAAGTTGTTCCAACTGCGAAAGCTCAAATGAACACTTACAAAGGATCATGTTCAGCTCCGCTGGCAAATCCAAAATTGTTTCACCCAATGGTTCAACCGTTGGCTCTTGCATTTGGGTCCCATCCAAGCACTTACCTGCGACGGCCACAACCGGTAGGATTAAAATTAGCTCCCCTTGCCGCTGTCCCAATGCCAGATCCAAAGTAAGGCGGGCAATCAAATACTCACTTTGATCCAATGCGATCGACATCGCACGTGCATCGGCAAAACACGCTCCATACCGGAACCCTGAAATTGTTTGCTGATCGTTATCTCCTTCAAGCATCAGCGCGATCTGTGTAAACAGCTCATCCACCAGTGGCGTGCACATGGCTGCGTCGGTCTGTGTCAATTGTCTTTTGGTACCTTTAGGCAAACTTACAGTACCAATGGTCTGTTGCTGAATCAAACCACTTACGACTTCTCCGGCTATCAGCGCTGCACCTACCCGCTCCTCATCACCTTCCAGCAAACACAATAGTACATCTTCGGTCACAAGCTCAGCCAAAAAATCTGAGCTACGCTTCTCAATAACAACACCAATTGCAGATATTGGCATGTCAAACAATTCTTTGCCAATTTTCGGAATTGAAAGCCGTATCGCTTTTGCTACAGACATTATCTGCGCATCACGCTGCTGCCCACCGCGCGATACCATTCTTTGCAAGATTGTTTTGTTGGTTTCGTTTGGAACCATTGTTGCAATACTTCCCATACACTATTCAAAAGATGTTTAGGGCCGCACCGGTTACCAATCGCTTTATATCTTCGATTTTATACGAAACTTAAAATCTAGCAGTCTAATTTCAGACAGGTAATCGCAAAACGAACCGATTGCCTCTAGCAGCGGGAACATAATCAATTTCACCACCCAAACGGATCATAATTTCGCGACAAATCGCAAGCCCAAGCCCCGCACCACTGCCATCTTGATCATTGATGCGAGAAAATTTTTCAAAAATCAAAGCATGGGTTTCCATAGGGATGGGTAGCCCATTGTCGGTAAGGAAAATGCAAACTTCATTGTCTGTTTTAGTTGCCTTGATGAACAACTTCGGTTCCGGCGACTTGCAATACTTTTGGGCATTGCTGATCAAATTGATAAAGACTTGAGCAAGTCGATCCAAATCAGTGTGCAATTCAATTGATGTGTCTAAGTCGCTCACATCAATCTTAATCTGCTTTATGGCTCCTGCCTGTGTGGTTGTGACCGCATGCCCAATCACGTCAGCTAAAGAACCAGTTTCAGTATTCAGACTAACCTGTCCATTTTCTAGAACGCTCAGATCCAACAAGTCATCTAACAGCCGTGTCAGGCGAATAGCTTCAACATGAATAATCGACGCGTACTTTGTTTGCACCGATGCCTTTAATTCGTGCCCATCGCGTAGAATTTCCGAAAAAGAACGGATCGATGTCATCGGTGTCCGAAGCTCATGTGAAATTTGACTTAAGAATGCATCTTTCTGAACAGAAATTTGTGTAAGCTTTGCATTCACGTCACGCAGCTGCCTTGCCGTATCCAA
Source organism: Ascidiaceihabitans sp. (assembly GCA_028825475.1). GTDB lineage: Bacteria > Pseudomonadota > Alphaproteobacteria > Rhodobacterales > Rhodobacteraceae > Ascidiaceihabitans. The sequence goes on from JAPKAB010000028.1 coordinate 2,704, forward strand.
AAGTTCTGATGACTTCGCTTCTAACTGATTTGAATATTCTAACATTTGCGCGGACTCATCAGCCACGGCCATCAAATCCTGAACCGAAACCGATGCACCACCCACAAGTTGGCTGATCATCGCATGCGCCGTTGCAGCACCAACAGATGCCGACATCTCACGCTCCACCCGTTGTAGGAAATCCGGAGTTGGTTCGGGTAAATACCGATCGTGGCCTTGAATTTGAGCCTCGCGGCGAAACAGTTTTTGCGCTTCGGCCCCACCTAGAATTCGCTGTGCCATCACCATCAAGTCTTCACTTTGTGCTGCTGATCCGCTCCATCCGTGAGCGTGACCAGAATTAGCAAAGACATTTACAAACTGCGCACCTTGCAACCGTTCAAGCGGCTTAGGAAATGAAACTAATGATCCAAAAATAAAACCGCTCGTGTTTAACAGCAAAGACCACAAAACAGCATGAACGGTGGGATCGATGCCCTTAATCCCAAATAATGCCTGTGGGCGCAGCCATTCGACGCCAAATGGCCCCTGTTCTAATAGAGGAAAACTTAAGACGACATCAGCGCCAAAGCTTGGCAACAACGAGGTGTAAGTCCAAATTGCAAAGCCTACCAAAAGACCGGTCAAGGCACCTACCCGCGTTGCACCACGCCAGAAAATGCCCCCAATCATTGCTGGTAAAAACTGAGCAACACCGATGAACGAAATCAAGCCAATCGCAGCTAGTGCACCGCTCCCCCCAGAGACACGATAATAGAGGTATCCCAATGCAATAATGACCAGTATTGATACCCGCCGTGCAAAAATTACAACGTTTCTGACATCTCCAGACACTGTTGCACCCTGCCCCTGAAACGAAAGCCAGATCGGCATAACAACATGGTTTGAAACCATCGTCGACAACGCTAGGGTCGCGACAATCACCATTGATGTTGCAGAGGAAAACCCACCTAAGAAACTTAGGATCGCTAGCCCCCCCTGACCTTGAGACAAAGGTACTGTCAAAACGAACAAATCTGGGTTTGAGTTTTCAGGCAGCAGATCGAGACCAACAACCGCAATCGGCACCACAAACAAGCTCATCATCATAAGGTAAATGGGAAATGCCCATGACGCGATGTGTAGATGCCGTTCATCATCGTTCTCAACGACAAGGACCTGAAACATACGCGGTAGGCAGAGAAATGCGGCACCCGACAATACAGTCAACGCTGTCCAGCGACTACCGTCCACCTGCCATTGACCGATATCAGAGTTGTCAATTCGCACCATCATTTCACTGATGCCACCCGCCACTCCCCAGACCACAAAAATGCCAACAGCCAAAAGAGCAACTAACTTCACGACTGCTTCGACTGCGATTGCGATTACTACGCCATTGTGGCGCTCGTTAGCGTTAAGATTGCGTGTTCCGAACAAGACTGTGAACAGGGCAAGACCAAGCGCAACCCAAAAGCCTGCCGAAACTAGATTCATCCCACCGTCCGTAGTTCCAGTTGGGTCAGAAAAGATAGACAAAGACAGCGTCACCGATTGCAATTGAAGCGCAATGTACGGGGTCACGCCAATGACGGCCATGATAGTTACAACGATAGCCAGCACATTAGACTTACCGTATCGCGATGAAATCAAATCCGCGACTGATGTTACACGCTGGGTGCGCCCAACGCGTACGAGCTTTCGTAAGAACCACCACCAACCAATCATAACGAGCGAAGGACCAAGGTAAATCGTTATAAATTCCATGCCCGAGCGTGCTGCATACCCTACCGCACCATAGAATGTCCAAGCAGTGCAATAAATTGACAATGAGAGAGTATAGACAAGCGGAGAGCGTAGCCAGTTTCCACGTCCTCGCGCTGCGGCGCGTTCAGCAGCAAAAGCAACTAAAAAAAGGAAGGCTACATAGGTTAGGCAAACCGCAATTAACAGATTTATTGAGGCCATTATTTTGGCTCCGTTTTTACACCAAGTTCCGCATCAATCGCATCATCGGAACTATTTTTAAGGTAATGCCATAACGAACCAGCACACAGGATCAAACAAACCCAAACACCGAAAACATAGACAATCGCTTGTGACATCCGAACTGGTTCAACTCCGTCACCATCCGATGTGGCCCAAAGAGTCGGCAGCAACCAAAGCAACAACCCCACAAGCGGCAATAATCGGATCGCATCCATCATCCGTCGCTGTCGGTAACTACGACGTTCTAAAAAGACAGGTGTTGCTGGAAGTCGTTGCATTCTCTAATTCCGCGTAAGATCGCGCACTGCAGCCAAGACTTCCGTATTAGAAAACGGTTTCGTCATAAAACGGCTAACACCTGCAGCCTCGGCCTCGGCTCTATCACGCATTTGCCCACGCGCAGTAAGCATTAAGATTGGTAAAGCTAGGAATTGATCATCGCTACGTAATTCAATCAAAATATCTAAACCACTTTTGCCCGGTAACATGTGATCCAGCATCAACAAGTCAGGCTGCAACTCCCTTACACGCTTTACAGCAGTCGCCCCGTCCGTTTGGGTATCAACATGCCAACCTTCTCGACTTAACAAGAATGTAATCGCTTCGATAATGTTTGGTTCGTCTTCAACCAATAGAACACGTTTTTTCATGTTCAATCGCCCCCCTTGTTTGGGCGTAACTCAGGCGGTCGTCGCGCCACCTGTTTATTCACGTCCAAATTTCACCCGACTATCCACGCTTTTGCCTGAGCTGTCAAAACTCTCATTAGAAACCACTACTTAAAATGGAAGGTTCACGTCGTGCTGGGCAAAGTTCTCTTGGGCAAACACGACAAGTTGCTCCGATCTCGATGGGTTTTGACAAATCAGACAGTTCGTTAGACTTCAAAGGCACCACAAGCATTGTCGCCTGCACCAAAGGAGCATTATTATATGAAAACACTGAAACTGGCTCTGCCACGGCAAAAACCTCAAACTCCATTTCGGAACGACCAGCAACGGCAATTTTGTTACGTGAAATTTGCCCGACACTACTTAACCCATCAAACAGGGGCAACAATGCGCATGGCGCATCGAAGCGCGGAATAGTGAAGCCTTTGGTTGGCTTGCGAAACAAAAGGCTACCTGTGCGATCGCAAACCACTAAACCCGCATTCAGGCTTTTCAGCGAGCCCAAGCGCCGCAATATCGTTGAAACCGACACCGCAAAATATTTTGCAAGCCTAATTGGATCCATGCCTACGCTCTGAATTTGATCCTGTAATTTCTGTAAACTTACTTCCCCTGCGTCCAAGGCAAGTTGTTGAAGAATTCCTCGTGCAATATGCCGCGCAGACCCTGAAACTAGCCCTTCAGATTGCCCAACAAGCTCCTCAGCAGCAATTGTTCCACTTTCAATTTCTTCAAAGGTATAATCGTGTTCGGCAAAGAATGCGTCGACCTCCTCTTGGGGCGACCCAATTGCATATCCTTCCTGATCGCCAGATTGATTGTCTAGATAATTGACCAATGCCTTAGAGCTTTGAGCAAGGCGCCTACTGTCTTGATCAAGGTTAACATGAAACCGATCACGCCATTCAGTTGTAATTTTTTTGTCGTCTGCAAGGATGGAAGCTGTTGACCGGATGGCGGCAGCGGTAGACAACAGTTCATGCACAGAAGCCGCTAATTTGGGATCATGAGCGAGCCGATCAGATAAAGTTTCGACCGTCCGCTCCAGTGCCCCTACCCTGCGATACCCAGCAGCCAAAACCTCTGCCCAGCCAGGAAAACGACCCGCGAATTCATCTGCCGTATTAACATCTACTTTTGGCAACTTTGCAGCAGACGCAGCCTCTCGCAATTTGGCGATCAACGCAGCTTCGGCACCTTCTGTCAGCGCTGAGGCATCCACTCCCAGAGCGGAAGCGATGTTGAGCAAAAGTTTACCACCGATTCTACGGCGATTGTGTTCAATCAAGTTCAAGTAAGACGCAGAAATGCCAATTCGGCTTGCGAGCTCGGCTTGTTTCAGACCCGCCATTGCGCGTCGCTCCCTAATGCGACTGCCTGTTAGCCCTTCTCTCATCGCTTCGGACCTCCCCGTTCAATCCATAATCCACAGCGTTTTCAACGTTCTTTCACAATAAGACATAAAAACTTTACAGATAGCTGTTTCTATTGTGTATTTATTTACAAAATAGTTGTGATTTTCAAGGGCGTTATTGCGCAATTTTCCAAAACAACGCGATACTAACTTTGCATGTAAATGCGTGGCGCGTCTGAGGCTGAGGAGACTCATTCGTGTTTTCAAACAATAAGGGAGGATATTTATGTCCACATCAAACCTGACACGTCGTGGGTTGATCAAGAACAGTGCCATCGCTGGCGCTGGCTTTGCTGCACCTACGATCTTCACTGCGTCTTCCGCGGCTGCGTACACAAACGAGCCAACTGGCGGTTCTGTAACGCTTGGCTTTAACGTTCCACAATCTGGCCCGTATGCTGACGAGGGTGCAGACGAACTGCGCGCTTATGAGCTTGCTGTTGAGCACCTCAACGGTGGCGGCGACGGCGGCATGATGAACACATTTTCGTCCAAAGAGTTGACCGGTAACGGCATCTTGGGCAAGAAAGTGGAATTCGTAACAGGCGACACGCAAACTAAATCTGACGCTGCGCGTGCTTCTGCGAAATCCATGATTGAAAAAGATGGCGCAGTGATGATCACTGGTGGCTCTTCTTCTGGTGTTGCGATTGCTGTACAAGGTCTATGCCAAGAAGCTGGCGTTATCTTTATGGCTGGTCTTACGCACTCAAACGACACAACTGGTAAAGATAAGAAAGCCAATGGCTTCCGTCACTTCTTTAACGGTTACATGTCCGCTGCTGCTTTGGCACCAGTGTTGCAAAGCCTGTACGGTTCTGACCGTAACGCGTACCACCTGACAGCTGACTACACATGGGGCTGGACACAAGAAGAGTCTATCGCCGCAGCAACAGAAGCTATGGGCTGGAACACAGTGAACAAAGTACGTACGCCACTCGCGTCTACTGACTTCTCTTCCTATATCGCTCCAGTTTTGAACTCCGGTGCTGACGTTTTGGTTCTGAACCACTACGGCGGGAACATGGTTAACTCTTTGACCAACGCTGTACAGTTTGGCCTTCGCGACAAAATCGTAAACGGCAAGAACTTCGAAATCGTTGTTCCGTTGTACTCTCGCCTGATGGCGAAAGGTGCGGGCGCAAACGTTAAAGGCATCCACGGTTCCACAAACTGGCACTGGTCTTTGCAAGACGAAGGCTCAAAAGCATTCGTTAAGTCCTTTGGTACAAAATACGGCTTCCCACCTTCTCAGGCGGCACACACTGTATATTGCCAAACGATGCTTTACGCAGATGCGGCACAACGTGCGGGTACATTTAACCCATGCGGTATCGTTGAAGCGCTTGAAGGCTATGAGTTCGACGGCTTGGGCAATGGTAAAACATTGTACCGTGCAGACGATCACCAGTGCTTCAAAGACGTTCTGGTTGTACGTGGTAAAGAAAACCCAACATCCGAGTTCGATCTTTTGGAAGTTGTCGAAGTTACGCCTACATCTCAGGTTATCTATGAAGCTGATCACCCGATGTTCGCTGGCGGTGCTTTGGGTGCATGTAACCCAGGCGCATAATCGCATATTGCAAAGCCTGTCACGACGGGCTTTGCAACCTTGCATTTCACAATAAAAACAAGTCATTGGCTCCCCCGGTTTTCCGGGGGAAACCTCTTACATAGGTTATCGGTGGGACCATGGATCAAATCCTTCTTCAAATTCTAAACGGGCTCGACAAGGGCTCTGCCTATGCGCTAATCGCGCTAGGGCTGACACTCATTTTTGGCACATTGGGCGTTGTTAACTTCGCTCACGGTGCATTGTTTATGATTGGTGCATTCTGCGCTGTAACGTTGCAGCGTATTTTGAACATCTCAACAGTCACCATCGACCCAACGAAGACTGACTTCCTAGGCAATCCAGCTACGATTAAGACGCCCGTCGTCGAAACATGGTTTGGCCCCGAAATGGGCGCAAGCATTATCGACTGGTCCGTACCATTGGCGATCCTGTTTGCGATCCCAATCATGGCAGCCGTCGGTTTCATTATGGAACGTGGCCTAATCAAGCACTTCTACAAACGTCCCCACGCTGACCAGATCCTTGTGACCTTTGGTTTGGCCATTGTTCTCCAAGAAGTCATCAAGGCCTTCTACGGTGCAAACCCGATCCCGACCCCCGCGCCAGAAGCCTTCCGTGGGTCGTTCGATTTTGGCACCTATCTAGGGTATGAAGCCAACGCGATCATCTATCCTTATTGGCGCATGGTCTACTTCGCCTTCTCAGCAGTCATCATTGCCGCTGTCTTTGCCTTTCTCCAGTTCACCACCTTTGGGATGGTTGTCCGCGCAGGTATGGCAGACCGCGAAACGGTTGGTTTACTTGGTATCAACATCGACAAACGCTTTACAATTATGTTCGCAATTGCCGCCTGTGTGGCTGGTCTAGCAGGTGTAATGTATGCTCCGATCAACTCCCCTAACTATCACATGGGTATGGATTTCTTGGTCCTAAGCTTTGTTGTGGTTGTTGTTGGTGGCATGGGCAGCTTGCCTGGTGCTGTGCTTGCGGGCTTTATGCTGGGTATCCTTGAAGCGTTCGCTTCTATGAACCAAGTCAAAGCAATCTTCCCAGGCATTGACCAAATCATCATCTACCTAGTCGCAATTATCATCATTCTGACGCGTCCCCGTGGCCTAATGGGCCGTCGTGGCGTGATGGAGGAATAAGAACATGTTGAAACTTAATAAACGCGACACACTGTTGTTCGTCATCGTAACAGCAATGGTGCTTCTTGCTCCATTCCTCCTGAACCCCTTCCCACAAGGGTCTTCAATGGCTCAGATGTTTAACGCAGGCTATCCTGATCTGATGCAACGATTTGTAATCTTTGGCATTCTGGTCATCGGTTTCAACATCCTCTTTGGCCTCACTGGATACCTTTCCTTTGGCCACGCGGCCTTTCTAGGAATAGGTTCATATGCAGCGGTATGGATGTTCAAACTGCTCAGCATGAACATTATCCCAGCCCTCATTTTGTCGATGATTGTTGCCGGTATCTTCTCACTTGTTATTGGATACGTAAGTTTGCGTAGATCAGGGATCTACTTTTCGATCCTAACCCTGGCCTTCGCACAAATGTCTTACAACCTTGCCTACTCAGTTCTAGGCAACCCATCATCAAGCTACAATTTGACCAACGGTGAAACGGGCCTGCAACTGGCGCTGAATGATCCACGTATTTTGGATGGTGCAGCTGCCGCCAATGGTGCCCTGCCCGTAACGAAACTATTTGGTCTGGCGATGCGCGACAGCTATAACTTGAACGTTGGCGGCTGGTTGTTCACTTTCAACGTTGGCTACTACGTCGCAGGCATCTTGATGCTGATCTCATTCTACATCTCAATCCGCATCTTTCGTTCCCCTTTCGGCATGATGCTGCGGGCTGTGAAATCCAACCAACAGCGTATGAATTACACTGGCCTAAACACAAAACCATATACACTAGCAGCCTTTGTAATCTCAGGCATGTACGCTGGCCTAGCTGGTGGTCTGCTGTCCTCAATGGATCCACTTGCAGGTGCTGAGCGTATGCACTGGACCGCATCAGGTGAAATCGTGATCATGGCGATCTTGGGTGGTGTTGGGACATTGATCGGTCCGATCGTTGGCGCGGGGTTCAATGAATACTTCAAGAACATCCTATCTAAAATCAACGATGGTGTTCTGCACCAATGGCTGTCCTTCTTGCCTGACGGTCTAGAGAACTTCATCGTCGGCATCCTGCACTATTTTGTGGGCAAAGGCTGGCACCTGACACTTGGACTGTTGTTCATGATGGTTATCATCTTCCTGCCAGGCGGATTGGTTGAAGGCGGTCAACGACTTGCCAAAATGTTCAAACGCAAGAAGACTGACGACGGGTCTGACAGCAACAACACACCTGCGGAATAAGGAGAAACGAAAATGGGTATCCTTGAAGTTAAAAACGTAGGCAAACGGTTTGGCGGACTGCAAGCGCTTGGCGATGTAAACCTTAGCGTTGCAGAAAACTCGGTCCATGCGATTATTGGTCCGAACGGTGCCGGCAAATCTACTTTGCTCAATTGCTTAGTGGGCAAGTTAATTCCAGACACCGGTTCTGTCATGTTTGATGGGCAATCTGTACTGGGCCGTAAGCCATTTGAAATCAATCAGATGGGCATTTCACGTGTTTTCCAAACACCTGAAATTTTCGGCGAGCTAAGCGTGTTGGAAAACATGCTGATCCCTTGTTTTGCAAAACGTGACGGTGCGTTTCACCTAAGTGCGTTCAAAAACATGTTGGACGACAAAGAAATAATCGACCGAGCACAACATATGCTGGAAGAGATGAAGATGGCAGACAAACACAGCATGAATGCCGCATCTTTGTCACGTGGTGACAAACGTCGTCTTGAGATCGGCATGTGCCTGTCGCAAGAGCCGCGCTTGTTGCTCCTAGATGAACCGACTGCTGGTATGGCCCGCGCGGATACCAACAACACCATCGATCTATTGAAACAAATTAGCGACGAGCGTGACATCACCATCGCCATCATTGAGCACGACATGCACGTTGTATTCTCATTGGCTGAACGAATTACCGTTTTGGCTCAGGGCACACCATTGGTCGAAGATACGCCTGACAACATCAAAGGTCACCCCAAAGTGCGCGAAGCGTATTTGGGCGAGACACAAGACGCGGCGTAAGGAAAAAAACATGACAACATCAAACGCCAATCAAGCCGCTTCGGCACCAGCATTCCTATCTATTTGGGATCTGCATGCCTATTATGGCGAAAGCTACATCGTTCAAGGCATCAGCTTTAACGTTCATGAGGGGGAAATCTTAGCCCTTCTCGGTCGGAATGGTGCGGGTAAGACATCAACATTGCGCGCAATTGCACGCCTAGATGATCCACAAGTGAACCGTGGTGAAATTTGGTTGGATCATCAGCCACTTCACAACATGTCCAGCTATGAAGCATCTCAAGTTGGTTTGGGCCTAGTCCCAGAAGACCGGCGCATCATCGCGGGCCTAACAGTTGAGGAAAACCTAAAGCTTGCGCAAATCGCACCACCTATCGGCTGGTCGATCGAACGTGTGTACGAACTATTCCCTCGCCTGAAAGAACGCCGCAACCAAGAAGGTGTCACCCTATCAGGCGGCGAGCAGCAAATGCTGGCAATCGCACGTGCTTTGTGTCGCGATATCAAAGTGCTGCTTTTGGATGAGCCTTATGAAGGTTTGGCCCCGGTCATCGTTGATGAGATCGAAAAGACGCTTCGCATCATCAAAGACCAAGGCATCACAACAGTTATTGTAGAGCAAAACGCAGTACGTGCGCTAAAGTTGGCAGATCGAGCCGTGATCTTGGACACTGGTGGGATCGTCTTCGACGGAACCGCTGCTGAAGTTCTAGACAACAAAGAGTTGCGCGAAGAATATTTGGCTATTTAGTCCACTTAAACCTTAGATTCATCAAAGGCCGGTTCTTTAGAACTGGCCTTTTTTGCGTCTAGCGCATCAAACGGCTTGTCATCACAAACTCTTACAATCTAAAAATGAGTATGAAGATTTGCGCACTGACAATGGTTTACCGTGATCACTGGGCACTCTCCCAATGGTACATGCACTACTCCAGCCAGCTGGGTGCAAAGAACCTGTTCGTTATAGCCCATGGCCGTGACGACAAAATTCAAAATATTTGCCCAGAGGCTAATGTTATCACAATTCCCCGCGACGAATTGGACCGGTTTGACTACGTTCGAGCAAAGATAATGAATGACTTTCATTCGACGCTTACGGATGAATATGACTGGACTATACGCACCGACGCCGATGAATTAATCTGTCTAGATCCTTCGCACTATTCCTCTTTTGTCGAGTTGCTATCCAAGCGATGGGGGCCTGCTGTTTTTGCACTCGGTTTCGAACTGGTGGAAGAACAAGGTCAAACTCCTGTTCCGATGGACACATGCGTTTTTAACGAACGCACAGCAGCATTGTTCACAGGCCACTATTCAAAAGCATGGGCATTCAGGCAAGACGCACGGGCTTTGCGTCATGGTATGGAAGTCGGGAAAAAACGCGCTAGTCGGGCAAACTTTGCGATGCCCGAAGGGGTTTACTTAGCCCACCTAAAGTTCGCAGATACCGCTGCATTGGAAAAGCAAACCCACATCGCAAAGAAGTGGCAAGTTCAGAAGGTACTGGAATGCCAGGAACAGCATGGGCCTCACCACATGTCGAAGACCAGAGATTCTTCAGTAGGTTTAGGTCTTTTCAAAGTATTCCTTGGGAAACCGCGCGCAACAAGGCATATCGTCAACTCAGCGTCGATCCAGTTCGTGATCCAAATAGCGGTATTGTGAGGGCTCGAAGTCTAAGATTCGAAGCCACCACTCACTTACCCGAATGGTTCAAACCTGGCGAACTAAAGACTTGAAAAGTTAAAATGCGAAGCCCCAAAAAACGATCAAAATGTAGGTGCTTTCCTTAGGTCAAGCCATCGCATATAAGGACGCTATAACAACAAGATGTCGGTGTGATTTTTTAGAAGCACCGTAGGGACAAGGCTCGGGAAACTATGACAAAAAACACTCGTGACGCAGACGTCGCCTTTATTCAGGCATTGGCCGAAGTACTGCGCGAAAACGATCTGACGGAAGTAAAAGTAAAGCGCGAATACGGTGAAGACGACAGTCTTGACGTTCGTGTAAGCAGACAACAACCACAGCAAGTGATGGCCGCCGCCGTTGCAGCACCTGTCGCTGCGGCACCTATAGCTGCAGCCCCTGCTGTAGCCTCAGCTGCGAGTGCAGATCCTGCATCTGATCCGGGTGCAGTGACCTCTCCGATGGTTGGAACAATCTACTTGGCAGCAGAGCCAGGCGCACCAGCATTTGTATCTGTGGGCACCGTCGTCGCTGAAGGTGATACCTTACTTATCGTTGAAGCGATGAAAACAATGAACCACATCCCTGCCCCACGCGCGGGTAAAGTGACACGTATCTTGGTCGACGATGGTTCCGCTGTTGAATTCGGCTCTCCTTTGGTGATCCTCGAATAAGGCGCTAAAAATGTTCAAAAAAATTCTGATCGCAAACCGTGGAGAGATCGCTTTGCGCGTAATCCGCGCTGCGCGTGAAATGGGCATCGGTTCAGTCGCTGTTCACTCAACTGCCGACGCAGATGCCATGCACGTTCGCATGGCCGACGAAAGTGTCTGTATTGGCCCGCCGTCGTCTCAACAGTCCTACCTGTCGATACCAGCGATTATCGCAGCTTGCGAAATCACGGGTGCTGAAGCGATTCACCCAGGCTATGGCTTCTTGTCTGAGAACGCCAACTTCGTACAAATTATCGAAGATCATGGCCTGACCTTCATCGGTCCAACAGCGGAACACATCCGCGTCATGGGCGACAAGATCACGGCTAAGGATACAATGAAGGCCCTTGGCGTTCCATGTGTTCCTGGTTCTGCCGGTGGCGTTCCAACTCTCGAAGAAGCGCAACGCATCGGCGAAGAAATGGGCTATCCTGTCATCATCAAAGCAACTGCTGGTGGTGGTGGTAAAGGCATGAAAGTGGCGCAAACCGCTGCAGACATGGAAAGTGCATTCAGAACAGCACGTGCTGAAGGCAAATCCAACTTTGGCAACGACGAAGTCTATATCGAGAAATACCTTACAACCCCACGCCATATTGAAATTCAAGTCTTTGGCGATGGTAAAGGTAAGGCTGTGCACTTGGGCGAGCGCGATTGCTCTCTCCAACGCCGCCACCAAAAAGTATTCGAAGAAGCACCGGGTCCATCCATTTCACCAGAAGAACGCGCAAAAATCGGTAAAGTATGTGCAGATGCCTGTGCCAACATCAACTACATCGGTGCTGGTACAATCGAATTCCTGTACGAAAACGGCGAATTCTATTTCATCGAGATGAACACACGTTTGCAGGTCGAACACCCTGTTACAGAAGCGATCTTTGACGTTGATCTGGTGCGCGAGCAAATCCTAGTCGCCCAAGGACAACCAATGTCCTTTGGTCAGGATGACCTCAAAATCACAGGTGCCGCAATCGAAGTTCGGATTAACGCTGAAAAGCTACCAAACTTTACGCCCTGCCCTGGAAAAATTACCCAGTTTCATGCACCAGGTGGTTTGGGTGTTCGGATGGACTCAGCATTGTACGCTGGCTACTCAATCCCGCCCTATTACGACAGCTTAATTGGAAAATTGATCGTGCATGGTCGTGATCGTCCAGAAGCTTTGGCACGCCTTAAACGCGCTTTAGGTGAGTTGATCGTCGATGGTGTCGACACCACTGTTCCTTTGTTCCACGCACTGCTGGAAGAACAAGACGTCTTGGATGGAACATATAACATCCACTGGCTTGAACATTGGTTGGAAACAAACCTAGGCGCTGAGTAATGTCAAAATGACCCTGACGCCGGACATCCTGCTTCACGGTTACTCAATTGGAATTTTTCCAATGTCAGACAGTCGGGACGACCCAGAGATCTTCTGGGTCGACCCACAAAAGCGAGGCATCTTGCCTATAGCTGAATTTCATATCTCAAAATCGCTCGCAAAACGAATGCGCAAAACCGAACTGCACGTGAGTGTGGATCGTGATTTTACTGGTGTGGTAGACGGCTGTGCCGATCGTGAAGACACATGGATTAACGACGAAATTCGCACACTCTATTTGGCCCTACATGCTGAAGGGAAAGCGCACTCACTAGAAGTGTGGGAGAAAGACGAATTGGTCGGTGGTGTCTATGGAGTATCGCTAGGCGCAGCGTTCTTTGGAGAAAGCATGTTTTCGCGCAGAACAAATGCGTCAAAGATGGCGTTAGCTTGCTTAACTGAGATGCTTGGACGTGGTGGTTACGTATTGTTTGATACTCAATTCATAACCGATCATTTAGCCAGCTTAGGTGGCTTTGAAATTGACCGCAGCAAATACCATCAGCTGTTGGATATGGCACAGGCTAAACGTGCGCAGTTCCTAACGCCTCTGCAACCTCAAGAGGTTGTGCAGCGCAGAACCCAAACATCATAGCGTGAGTGATCCATTGCGTTCAAAGCAGGGGCCGAAGCAATCATCCAGCCTGAGAATATGGTGCCCTCACGACCGGCTTCGCTAATCTCCATCGATGCAAATGCATTACCTGCGCGGTTGCCCTCAGGGTAGCGACATTCACGTAATGTGATGTTGAGACGGCCAAACTTCTCAGTCTGGCCAATGGTCATTTCAAGATCTTGGGTAGCACCGTTTACCTTTTCCAAGCCACGTAGCACCGCACCTGATCCAGCAGTTGTTTTCTGTTGCGAGACTGCAGGCGTCGCAACAAAAGCCAAGGCAAGACAAAGCGCATGACGGATCACTTGGACTCTCCACCCGAAACAAACTTCAATAAAAGCGAGATCAAACTAACAGCGCCTTGTGTGTCAGTAATTTCTGCATCTTCTTCTAGATTGAATGGTGAACCACCCGGCATAATTTCAACGAAATTACCACCAAGCAACCCCTCAGAGGAAATTATAATCGCACTATCATCAGGGATTCCTATGTTTTGGGCGACACTCACAATGGTATCAGCCCGAAAGGTTTGGGCATTCAATTCAACGGATGTGACCGTTCCAATTTTGACACCAGCAAGACGAACATCAGTGCCAACACTAACACCTTCGAGGCTGCGAAAGCTTGCATTCAGTGTGTAGCTATCACCACCGCTGGAGATACCAGCAATCTGGGCTGCATAGATGCCAAAGCCAATTGCAGCGGCTAAAACAACGCCGCCTACAATCACTTCTGTCGTATTTTCAGCCATTTTAGAGCCCTATTCTGGCGTCCATGCCTCATAGTCGGCACGTGGCGCAGGTTGAGAGCGACGGATAGATCCAGATGGAGCATATGCCATCGCCGTACCTGTAAGATTCTCTTGGTGTGGTTTCTGCCAAGGTTTGTTGACCATAGGCTTTTCTGTAGGTGGCTCATCCCAAGTGCGGTGCAACCAACCATGCCATTCTGGATCAACACGGCTTGCTTCTGCTTCACCGTTGAAAATCACCCAACGTTTTGAATCGTCTTGATTTTTATAGAACGTGTTACCTTGCGCATCGGTGCCTACCTTTAGACCTTTGCGCCAAGTGAACAACTGTGTGTTCAACGTTTGACCGTTCCACCATGTTACTGCACGCAACAATGTATTCAAAATGCCCATCAATCAGCCTCCGACGTTTGAGTGTGGTATGCCGCATCCTAGCTCTGCAGTCCAGTGACAAGCGCGGCATTTGCTTAGCTCGGCAACATTGCCGTTACTTCAATTTCAATCTTATATTTAGGATCGATTAACCCACACTCAATCATCGTGGCTGCAGGCGGATTTTCACCAAATGTTGCCGATAGTATAGGCCAGCAGGCTTCAAAATCAGCTGCCTTTGGCAGCATGTAAGTCACGCGAATTGCATGTGCAAAGTTTGAACCGGCTTCGTTCAACGCCTTCTCAATGACATCCAATGCAGATTGGCATTGCTCTGCAACGCTCTCACCTTGCCCCACGGTGCCTGCCACGTGGACAAATCCACCGGCAACAACCGCGCGACAATATCCAATTTTCGCCTCGAATGGGCCACCTGAATAAATGCGTTTCATTTTTTGTTCTCCTCATTTGGGCAATAAAAAAGGCGGGCACCAAGGCCCGCCCAATTATTCACTAAGTTTGTTCAAAGACTAACCTGCAGTTGCCGGTTCTTTTTTGGCCTCTGCGTGGATCATCAAAGGTGCTGCATCAGTGTTTACAGCCTCCTCGTTAACAACCACTTCTTTCACTGTATCCAAACCTGGCAATTCAAACATCGTATCCAGCAAAATTTCTTCAAGGATTGAACGAAGGCCACGAGCACCCGTTTTACGCTGAATTGCACGTTTTGCGATGGCGCTAAGCGCATCATCTGTAAACTTAAGTTCAGTATCTTCAAGTTCGAACAGACGCTGGTACTGTTTCACCAGCGCATTCTTTGGTTGCGTCAGAATAGTGACCAAAGCGTCTTCGTCCAGATCTTCGAGTGTTGCCAAAACAGGCAGACGACCTACAAATTCTGGAATAAGACCGAATTTCAACAGATCTTCTGGCTCTAAGTCTGTGAAAATTTCGCCAATCCCGCGTGCATCGTTGTCGCGCACGTCGGCACCAAAGCCCATCGCAGAACCCTTACCACGTGCGGCAATAATCTTGTCCAAGCCAGCAAAAGCGCCACCGCAGATAAACAGAATGTTCGTTGTGTCCACTTGCAAGAACTCTTGCTGTGGATGTTTACGGCCACCTTGTGGAGGAACAGATGCGACTGTGCCTTCCATCAATTTAAGCAATGCTTGCTGAACGCCTTCCCCAGACACATCACGTGTGATGGATGGGTTTTCAGACTTGCGAGTAATTTTATCAACTTCATCAATGTAAACGATGCCGCG
Source organism: Ascidiaceihabitans sp. (assembly GCA_028825475.1). GTDB lineage: Bacteria > Pseudomonadota > Alphaproteobacteria > Rhodobacterales > Rhodobacteraceae > Ascidiaceihabitans. The sequence continues at coordinate 18,255 of JAPKAB010000028.1, forward strand.
TTGTGCGCGTTCAACATTATACTCAGATGCCTGAAGCAGCTTGAGGATAATGTTTTCAACATCTTCACCCACGTAACCCGCTTCAGTAAGCGTGGTCGCATCCGCCATTGTAAACGGAACATCCAGGATACGTGCCAAAGTTTGTGCCAAAAGCGTTTTACCACAACCCGTTGGACCCATTAGCAAAATATTGGATTTCGCCAACTCCAGCTCACCGTCATTTTGAGCGTGGTTCAAACGTTTATAGTGGTTGTGCACAGCGACTGACAAAACGCGTTTGGCCATCGCTTGGCCGATCACATAGTCGTCCAGAACACCGCAGATGTCGCGTGGCGTTGGGACACCTTCGGTTGACTTCAAGCCGGAGGCTTTGGTTTCTTCGCGAATAATATCCATGCACAATTCAACGCATTCATCACAAATGAACACTGTTGGACCCGCAATTAACTTGCGAACCTCATGCTGGCTTTTGCCACAAAAGCTACAATACAAAGTATTCTTGCTGTCGCTGCCGGAGTTCGATGCCATGATAACCCTTTCAGGTTTTAACGTTTCACTATGCGCTAAGAGCGCAAAATACACTAATTTAGACCAACTTAGGCCAGCCCCGACATGTCCACAATCGCAAAAGTTCGCGAAGGCACGTCGAGGCTTAGTTTTTAGGCGTCTGCGTCGTCAGTTTTCGCACGGTTCTCAACGATTTCGTCGATCAAACCCCAGTCTTTAGCTTCTTCAGGCGACATAAAGTTGTCGCGTTCAAGACCTTCTTCGACTTGCTCCAGCGTGTTGCCAGTGTGCTTGACGTAGATTTCATTCAAACGTGTTTTCAATTTTTGAGTTTCACGCGCATGGATCATGATATCCGTTGCTTGCCCTTGGTACCCACCGGATGGTTGGTGAACCATAACCCGGCTGTTAGGCAGCGAGAAACGCATGCCTTTTTCGCCAGCTTGCAACAGCAATGAACCCATTGACGCCGCTTGACCGACAACCAATGTCGATACTTTTGGACGGATATATTGCATTGTATCGTAGATCGACAAACCAGATGTCACAACGCCACCAGGAGAGTTGATGTACATGCTGATTTCTTTTGAAGGGTTCTCAGCTTCAAGGTGCAACAACTGCGCAACAATCAAAGCAGACATGCCATCATGTACTGGGCCGCTTAGGAAAATGATCCGCTCTTTAAGCAGGCGTGAAAAAATGTCGTAGGCACGTTCGCCACGGCTGGTCTGTTCAACGACCATCGGGACAAGGGTGTTCATATATGTGTCGATTGGATCGTTCATCATAGACCTGCTTTGCTATACTCTGGAAGGACCATACCCCCCAAGATGTTACTTGAATCTTATTATCGCTAAGAAGGGTCTGCAAGGGGGCTGGGTCATCAAATATCTGAGCAAAAGATAATGCCCGCCCCCAATCAAGATTTATGCCCACTATTTGGGAAGGCAAGCAGTCAAAGCCGTAGCTATCGAACGCAGTACGCTTTCATATAAGTCTGGGCCAAGATCGAAACCTGCGCCTGCCTCATCAACCTCAACAATTGGAACATCACCAGCGACCGCGCGAACCAACCCCTTATTTGGCAAAGGGCCAGCCAAAACACATTGGACGTTTTGTGCTGCAACCAAATCACGGACCAGCGCGATACGCTTGGGGCTAGGTGGTACCGCATCGCTATCAGAAATTGCACCAACGGCCTCTATCCCAAACCGTTGCTCGAAGTTGTGGAACGCGTCATGAAACACAATGAAAGACAATCCCTTAACCACTTCCAACTGCTGCGTTATTTCATCTGACACAACCGTAATTCGTTGTGCAAACGCTTTTGCGTTTGCATTATAAACAGCTGAATTTTGTGGATCCTCTGCACCCAACGCATCTGCAATTACATATGCCCACGCAATTGCATTTTGGGGATCAAGCCAAACATGGGGATCACCCTGGGCATGATCATCGTGGTTGTCCGCATGCTCGTCTTCATGCCCTTCTTCGTGACCCTCTTCTTTGTGAGTTTCGTGGTCGTCGTGCTCCTCTTCCGGCACATGCTCACCATGGGAGTGTTTGCCAAAGCCTGCGCCCTCACGAAATTGAAGCACTTGCGTTTCAGACAAGCCTAGCAATTCAATATGGCGCGCTGTCGGTGCCAGCTTCTCTATTGGGCCCTCAAGCCAAGGCGTCAGCCCCTCGCCGACCCAAATAACCACATCCGCCTTGCTAAGATTATAGGCTTCAGATGGGCGCATAGCATAATCATGTGGGGACGCATTCACCGGAACAATCAAATCCAACCGCACCTTATCCCCAGCCACCTGCGCCACAATGCTATGGATAGGCGCAATATCGACAGCTACACGTAGCTCCGCCCCACTGGCTTGCATGCTCAACCCAAACCAAACCGCAAATATCCCGAAAAACCGCATTTTACCAACTCCCATAGATGTGATATTATAACAATGCGCACTTGCTAGACTGAATGTTATAACATATCAAGCGCTAAAGGGAGCATCGAATGAACGCTATTGGCTTTGAACATCACGACCATGCGACATGTATCGCGTCGACTCTCAGGTTGGCTGAAGACAATTGTGCGCAGCGTGGATTGAAGTTCACCCCTGTCAGACGGCGATCCTTAGAAATCTTACTGCGAGAGCACCGCGCGATGGGCGCATATGATTTACTTGCTGTGCTTGCGGACGATGGCCACAGCGCACAGCCACCCGTGGCATACCGCGCCTTAGACTTCTTAGTTACCGCAGGTTTCGCGCACAAGATCGAACGATTGAATGCGTATATCGCCTGCTGCCATCTGGGGTCAGATCACACACCCGCCTTTTTAATCTGTCGCAATTGCCGCGCAGTTGGTGAAGCCAATGCCAGCCAAGTCGAAACCCGCCTTGATGCAGCGGCACAAGCCGTTGGCTTTGTGATTGAACGGACTGTGGTTGAGGCTGAAGGCCTCTGCCCTAACTGCCAGGATGCAGCGTAATGTCATTGATTACAGCCTCAAATATGTCGCTTAGTCACGGTGGAAAGATCGTCTTAAGAGACGTAGACCTAACTATTGAACAGGGCGAGATCGTTACCATCGTCGGTCCCAATGGATCAGGGAAGTCCACGTTGCTACGTGGTCTTATAGGCGCATTGCGTCCCTCCACAGGCTTAGTAACACAAAAAAAAGACCTTAAAATCGGCTATGTTCCGCAAAAATTGGAAATTAATGCCGCCCTTCCACTTACAGTCCGCCGTTTCCTAGATTTGCCAAACCGCGTGACACAAGCGGATGCAATTGCGGCCCTACAAACAGCAGGAGTCGCGGATCACGCGGATGCGCAAATGGCAAACTTGTCGGGTGGGCAATTCCAACGTGTTTTGTTGGCTAGAGCCCTTTTGATCAAACCGGATGTCCTAATCTTAGATGAAGCGACCCAAGGGTTGGATCAACCCGGATCAGCCGCGTTTTACCGTCAAATAGAGGCGGTGCGCCAAGATCTAAATTGCGCTGTCATCATGGTTAGTCACGACCTTCACGTTGTTATGGCCGCATCAGACCGCGTCTTGTGCCTGAACGGGCATATCTGCTGTCAGGGTGCCCCCGACATTGTAGCAAGTGCTCCGGAATATCGCGCCCTCTTTGGCAGCGGCACCCAAGGTGCACTCGCACTATACCGACATGAACACACCCATGATCATCACGATCATTCGCACTAAGGGCCCGCACAATGTTAGATGACTTCCTGGTTAGGGCCGCTTTGGCAGGTTTGGGCGTTGCACTCGCAACAGCACCTTTGGGGTGCTTCGTTGTTTGGCGTCGCATGGCCTATTTTGGAGATGCCACAGCGCACGCCGCACTTCTTGGGGTCGCACTCGCGCTCGCGTTAGATGGCCCGGTCATAGTCGGTGTCTTGGCTGTCGCACTCCTCATAGCACTCGCCGTCAGCACATTTTCAGGACGCGGCTTGGCCGAAGATACATTGCTGGGTGTTTTAGCACACTCAATGCTGGCTATTGGCCTTTTAAGTGTCTCGCTTTTGAGCGGCGTACGTGTTGATCTGATGGCGTATTTGGTTGGAGATATCTTAGCTGTTTCCAAACAAGACTTAGCACTTATTTGGGGCGGCGGCCTCGCGGTCGTGGCTCTAATAGCTTGGCGCTGGCAGGCTCTGCTTACTTCAACACTTAGCCCTGACTTAGCACAAGCAAGCGGCATCAATGCGAGACGCGAACAGCTCGTTTTAACAATAGCCTTGGCTATTGTAGTTGCTGTTGCGATCAAGGTTGTGGGGGCATTGTTGATATCTGCATTGCTGATCATCCCAGCAGCAGCAGCGCGACCACTCGCGAAAACACCTGAGGCGATGGCCGTAATTGCGGCGCTTATCGGCAGCGTGGCAGCCTTAGGTGGATTGGGCGTGTCATTTGAAATGGACACTCAAACGGGGCCGACGATTATCACAATCGCGGCCGCAGCCTTTTTCGCTACAAATGTTGTTTTACGGCTGTTTGTGAGAAAGACATAAATCCACGCAGGGGCACCCTTGCACCTTAAATGAAGAAGAATTGAGTTGGCAGCAGCCTACAAATTATAATCAACCATCGTCGACCGAGATCGCTTTAACAGTTACGAATTAGACCAAATGACAGTAAGCGAGAAAGCCAATGGCAATTGTCTTGGGCGGTTATGTCACGAGTACAGCCGAAGCTTGCAACAACCGGCCAATTTGGTTCGACATCGATCCCGGAGACGCGCTAGCACAATCAAGCTTTGAAGCCGCAACCAATCTCAAAACCTAGAACGACAGACAAAATAGACTATGAAAGCCGATCAATATTGGTCGTGCTTGACTGCGGTTACTTCGCCGGGGCGTGACGCCGTAGTATCTGCGGCGTTGATGCCTAAGCCGATTACCGTATGCTTGTTTCCAGCGCAAATGGCATAACAAACCAAATTTTACGGCGGTCCACACGAAAATTCTTACTCGACAAATGCAGCCTCCAACACTCTGTGACCTCTATTAAATGTACATAATTCGAGGCAATCAAAGCCGCTAATCCAACATTATTATCTTTAAGATTCTCAGCAAAAAAATGACATGAGTGATCCAAAGCCACGCCTCGCACGAATACATTTGTACGATATGCATCCCTAAGGAACGACTGATGTTCATAAAATTTTGTGCACTAATTTTGTCCATCGCGCTGGCGGCGCCAGTCTGCAGCGAAACCAAACTCCCAAATCTCGCTGTCGAGGATCTCAACGGACGCACCTTGGATTTGCCTTCGGACCTTCCTGGCAACCCAACAATCGTCTTCATTGCTTTCAAACAAAACCAACAGCCGTTAATCAATGCATGGGTCGAAAGATTGGACCTCCAAGCACAAACCGGCCTGGCCTGGGTAGAATTGCCAGTCATTGGACAAGGCGCAGCCCTCATCAGGTCCGTTATCGACAACGGAATGCGTTCAGGGATTACTTCAACGGCGATGCGTGCACGGACGCTAACGATCTATTCCAACCGTAGAGCGTTCAATACCGCGATGGGCATTTCGGACATGTCCCAAATTTATGTCGCATTGGTAGAACAAAACGGTACCGTACGAGCGATGATCTCGGGTGGTGTCACCGAAGAAAAAGTCGATGAGCTGCGCGCGGCATATGAGTAAAGCCCTATTTCTCACAAGACCGATGGACGTCACCGAAGTCTATACCGACCATGGAATTGTCTTGTGATCAGGGCTTACGCTTCCAGATTTTTTTGCTGTCACACGCTTCATTTTTTCGCTCTCCCTAAAACGCACCAAACAATGGATGAATGATGCAATCTTCCAAGGGCAATCCCGCAAAAGACACTGCGGACAGACCCATCAGCAACCTCAGAAAGAAGTTCCTGCACTCAATGCTACGGGCGGTGTTGCTCGAACGGGGTGAAGAAGCGTTCCAAATTCATCCCAAGCACCTCAAGACGCACAGGGGGCGCATCACATTTCGCATCCTTATGGAACGCAACGGCGTAACTACACCTGAAGAGCTATATGATGCTTTGGTAAAGCTGGACTACTTAGAGTGGAACGAAATGTTAACGCCATTGCCACGGTACAAACATACTATTGAGAATTAGAGCCGTTGCAGCCGCTCTGCCACTTGCCCCAAAAAGCGAGCAGCTAACATCTCAGGCCAACGGCAACACTGGAACTTTGCCGTCCCGTAATGCTGCATATGTTCATTGAAGAAACTGAACATTGTTTTTGTACTTAGCTTTCTGCCGAGAGACCGTGAGCTATTCGAAACGAAAAATCCGTGGTGAAACAAATGATGCCAACCGAAAATAGCCATGCCGCCTAAACTACTAATAAAACTTATAGATGTTTAGGGGGTAATGGCGGAGGAACAGGGATTCCCCCAAGACAGACTTATTATTCATATAAATATAAGTCTTATGTAAAGAATCACTCCCTACGTAGGGTCCATCGTAGGGTCCATATGAGGGTCCAAACAAAGTCTGTTAAGACCCGCAAAATATTGCGAGACTTTCAGTTTTCAGATCGCAGGTTTCTTTCGCTACATCGCAGATCAATTACCAAAGCAACAAGCGCGCCCCGTATCTGCGTGAGTGCCAATAAGTTGATTATGATTCCATTCGAGGGATACATACGCCCAGCGCATTACTCTGATACGAAACAAGTAAGCTGTATGGCTGCGATTCCGCCGTGTAATTAGCAGCTAGCCTCAAAGTTGAACAATAAGAGATGACATTTGCCCACATGACTTTTGGGCGTGGCTAAGGTTTCGGGGCGAGCCATGAGATGAGGTAAGTGTTTGCTAAGCAAAGCGCGTTTTCAGTAATGCTATTTTAAACGACTGTTTCACGACATATGAGTTTAATCACAATGCTTCGAAGTGTCTCGAAATAAGTGTTCGCCAGAACAAGAAAAGGGATAGCTTTTCGACCATCCCTCTCCTTTGGTTCATTTAATCGATTTACAATTCACTTAGTAATGCGGCTAACTTTTTCTTTGATTTACCTAATGCTTTTGCGCCAGCGATGTCTTCAATATTAGACTTATTATCTCCGACTACGACTAGAGCAATCATGCCCATACCCTTATGTGGCGTACACCAGTAGTAGTAGATACCAGGATCATCGAAAGTAATTGAAACCTCTTTACTGTTTTTTGATTTCTTGGGTATGGTAAACCCATCTGGACCAGCGATAAATTCGACGTTGTGACCTTTGGATGTCGGTATCCAAGTAATGGTATCGCCCACGTCAATCCGTGTGATGTCTTCCGAATAAACCATTTTGGCTCCATCATCGCGCTTGTTCAACATCTCGACAGTTGTGTCCGCTGCATTTGCGGAAGAAAACACAGTTACTGCAACGAAAGTGGTTAAAACGGAAAGAAAGGTTTTCATATTATAGCTCCAGATTTGTTTGAAACGAGTTGCTGTCAGCGACGCTATGAGCGAGGCGTGATCTCGCAATTGTGGGTATTGAGTGAATTGGTGCGTCGAATGAAACATTCAAGAACAAAGACGTAGGCATTCTGTCACATGGCGCTTGCCTTTTCAGCGATAGCTTAAGTGTCAGCAACCGACTGAGAGCCACTAGCGACTTGCTCACACAACGAATTGTGGAACGGTGAAATACGCCCAACATATAGGAGCTTCGGTTCCTCAGCGGCTTGTGAAGCGCTTCGCTGCAAACATAGGCTGACTTGGCTCTCACGGGTGATTTTAGAGGAACTCAGGTGCCATGCTTTAGCGCTTGGCTTCTATCAGCCGCCCTCGACCAGATTAGGTTTCACCTTGGCATTATGCCATGTGGTGTTAGGCTGAGGTGAGTTTATATTGGGGGTACAGGTAGCTGGATGTATTTCATGTTGTGACATCCCAGTGGAGCATAAGGGCTGCGGTTCTTCCAGTCATTGACTTCTGCGCAATAGAAAAACTACTTAACTTAAAACGACATGCAAAAGGTGTTCCTAACGATGTTCTCCAAACCAGTAAGGCCCAAATCTGATGTTACAGCTGCTATCTTACCGGATAGCACACAACGCCGCTCAGTTTTACACGACGGCATTGTGATTGAAGGTGATTGGCAAAGCGATGGTATCGTTGAGTTCGGTGGTGCGATCACTGGTGATCTGACAGTAGACGTGCTGATTGTAACATCCACAGGAACAGTTGAGGGCAACGTAAGAGCAAGATCGGTAACGGTAGAGGGGCAGTTAAACGGCACGATCGCAGCTATTGATGTTAATTTGTCCCCAACAGCGATTGTGAGAGGTGAAATTAAAGCAGAAAGAATTCAAATAGATTTTGGTGCGCAAGTCGAGGGCCGCTTAACTGCAAAAGGTGAAGCTCCAAGTTAATACCTCTGCTGACTAGGAATAACCCCACGTACCCCGCCTCTTGGGTCAGCGACATCACCATCACGTCTTGGGATCAAGTGTACATGCACGTGGAACACGGTCTGTCCTGCTGAGGCTCCTGCGTTTATACCAACATTGAAGCCTGTGACTGTGTTGTCATGGTCTAGGATTGACTGTCGCTGCTCATGTAGCATTGCCTCAATGGCATTACGCTCAGGCTGATGCAGGTCGAAGTAATCAGCAACGTGTCGCTTGGGGATGACTAAGGTGTGATGCTCGGTAACGGGGAAGGCGTCTCTGATGGCAAAGCAAAGTTCATTTTCAGCGATGATGCGCCCAGCCCCTAGGTCACAGAAGATACACCCTGCTTCACGATCACTGTAGCTATCTACAACATCTCTAAAGTCGGTATCGTCAGTATCTCGCTTATTGGTGTTGCACGTCATGCAGAGAGTTTGGAGGTTGCTGATGTCGTCAGGGCCACCTTTTGACCTTGGGATAATATGATCGACATGGAGTGCCACCTGATCCTCGTGTCCTCCGCATAACTCACAGCGATGTTTTGCACGTTTAAGCACGCTGTAACGGATGCTGCCTGATACGTAGCCGCTGTCTGGCCCTCTGTGGCCCCATATGGCCTCACCACGCTTGCCTATGTATGTGTCTATGGCTTCGTCACACAGCGCCTGTAAGGCGGCACTATGAGCTTCTGTCTGTGTTGTTTCAGTGAGGCGATAACCTGTAATCTGACGACCTTCTTTGACTGGCTCAACGACACCATTATTGGTCAGGACTTTGCCAACCATCGTCTTGGTTCTCAGTGAGTAATATTCCACTTGAGATTGGTCGTAAGCCAGCAAAGCCTGGGCAATCTCTTCCGTCGTTGCCTGACCACCGTTGTGCAGAAGGGTTTTAATCATCACAGGCTGGTAGATATGCGACATCCTCATCTTCTGTTTGATGAAATGTTCTAGGTCAGTCGTATTGTCTTTAGCGGTCATTTACCAATCCCTTGGTACAAGTCATCGATCTGTATTATAACTACAATCTCTATTTCCTCTAGTAATGGGAGAGGCATAGGAGACAGCCCTAAGTTCTCACACTTACTAGCCTACTCACTCTGAGTATACTCTGTCAGTTCTAGCCACTTAGTGAACTTATCCTTCCGATCAAGATACTGACTAGTTGGATCAATACGGATAGGCGTATGGTATTCAACCACTACAGGTTCTTCATATCCTTTAACATTCCCAGTCACCTTACCCTTATGGGTATTCCTCTCATTCTTGATGTCGTGATTGACGGTGTAGTTGGTGACCTGATGAGTAGCTTGATCTAGGATACGGCGAAGTTCAGGTTCCTTGTCGTATTGAATTATGAAGCTGTCATGGATGCAGAGAACTGGGATGTTCTTATTCGTAAAGTGGTCCAACACCATGTTTGCAATCTGACTGTCGATATTCATTAACCTTAAGGCTTGCCCTGTATTCAAAACTCCTTTGAACTGAGGGTGCTTGTCGATGAAGGCATCCAGAAGCGCACCTAGCTGTATGTCTGTCAGGTTTTGCCCCAGCTTGTCCTTACGATCACTGTTACGGAAGGCTTGATATGCTTTCTTATCGCTATCGGCATTGATCCCCATCAGGACTAACAGCTTTACGTATGCCCTCTGTTGTTCTTTCGTCGTGATAACATCAGGTAGCTTCAATTTTCCAAGTTCATACGGATCATCAGCCAAGCGCACACCAAGTTCATTCGACAATAGGTTGGGATGGAAGGCTTTGAAGTCTACTTCCAGCGTTGGCTTGTCGTTGATGTAAATCCTAGTACGGTCTTCTTTGTCGATCTGTTGCCACCAACCACGATAGAAGCGACCTCCACGTCTCCACCTACCTGCAAGGCCACCATTGAAGACACGGATCACAAACTTGTTGTCAGGGCCAAGTGATATGGTCTGCTTACGACCTGCATATGGCCCATTCTTGATTGTGCGCGTGAAGGTCGAGGAGGTATATCTGGGGATGTCGATAAAGGTGTGCTTGAGGAGCTTATTATAGGCTATCAGTTGCCCTCTTAGTGTATCCAGCATGGCAAGTTCATCGTCGGGCAGGTCTTTGTCGCTGTACTCAATCTTGCGGATGGTATCGTCATCTGGGTCATCCACATACCTGTCGTGAAGGATGATGCACTCTTCATTGGCATGAGTGTCGATGTCATGCAGATCAAGCGTTAGTTCTGCAAACAGGTTTCTTAGGGCTGCTGTATGCCTGATCCGTGTCGTATAGTTACGATACTGTCTGTCGTTGCTGTGGAAGTGGCCTAGCTCCTCGACATAACCAGCGGCAACAATCAGGGCTTCAACTTCAATGAACTTCTCGGGGATGTACAAACCATTATACCTGCTACCCACTTTGTAGCTGCTCTTGCTTTTGTTGAACCCAATGCTGATGGACGGGTCTTTCAACCACTTCACATAGAGGTCGAGGATCAGGACCCTGAGGCTTTCTTTGACTGTCCGTCTGGCCTTGCGATTGCCTTTAGGCTCTAACACCGACAGTCCAGCCTCATTGTACAACTGATCGCATAACACTTTGATCTCAGGATGCTCTGACCATGTGTGGACGTCCAACGGCTCAGAGTTCCAGCGGTCAATCTTAGGCAGTTCATCAGTCATTGGGATACCTCATGCTGTCACTATCTCAGCAGGTGTCCTCTGATAAGGCAATCAGTGTTTTGGGTGAATTTACAGGAGCTATAACTTATTAAAATAGTCAGGCATAATGATTGCATTTAACAGCCTTAGGAAGCGTTCTGGTCCACTAAAGTTGAGCGCCTTAACAGTATCAGCACTCGTATCAGATCGACCATCTTGAGGCTGAACCTGTTGCCTTCT
>JAPKAB010000065.1 GCA_028825475.1 Ascidiaceihabitans sp.
TTGTTATAAAGTGCGTAGTGGGCGACCTCCGAAAAGTCAGTGGTTCGCAAACTCCATATGCTAAAACTGAGCTCGTACACTGGGTTGTCAAAGTCGACGATCAGTCGTTCACTTAGACCGGACGCGACATCATATGCCGTCTGGTCAGGCATGTTGCTATCGCTGTCAGAAACCGTGCCGTTGGCTCCAAACATAGAACCATCGGACGAAACATTCGAAACACTCTGACTGGATAGCGTTCCACCAACCACATTCTGGGCTGTGACTGTGAAGCCGTTGACAGTATCCGCGTAGTTTGAGGCTGAGATAGAGACCGGAGTGAGCGAGCCTTCATTGGGGTCAGCATCGCCGTAAATAGCGTCGTCCCCTCCACCGCCGTAAACGGTGTCATCACCGCTGCCTGCATAAACAACGTCGCTTCCCAATCCTGCAGAAACGCTGTCATCACCAGCATCTGCGTGAATGGTATCAGCATTCCCATTTGCGCCACTGTCGATTTCATCCCCATCACTGTCGGTGGAGGAGGTCGCAATTGTGTCATTTCCTGACGTGCCATCAAACGTGCCATTGGAAGCGGTGTAAGCTGGTGTGGCCGTGGCTGTGGCATTAGATATTGTGTCAACTTGTCCATACTCTGGCACGAAATAGACACTGCCATCGTCTGCGAGCCAGTATACCCCTGGCTCGACTTCATTCGTGTAGCCTGTTCCTCCAACGGTGCCGGACCATGTCCAGTCGCCGGTTCCTAGGCCTGCAGGATAAGCGCTGTCTTCGGTAAATGCGACAAACGCACCGCTGATGGCATCGCCCGCATCCAAGCTTCTATCGCCCAGGGTAACTATATATCCTGTGGGCATGAGAGCTCTCCTAGGGGTGGAAACCAGCGAAAATGCAGGGAGGGGTCCGTAAGGGCGATTCCTCGCGGAAACAGCAGAGCTTTAATTTTATCACCGAGTTACTTTGGATGAGTGATCTCTTTAGGTTTTTGTACGGGACATTGGGGGTGCCCTACGCTTTGGAGTAGGGGGATCGTCATCTATTTGACGGGGGGGCAGGATGAGGTCCTGTAACTATTCGGCCAAGGCCAATTGAACCCTTCCTCGCGCGAGCCCTTTAAATAGGTCAGTTTTTTAAATGTCTTTAACTTGCGTTACGCACGTTGAATTTTAGTAATAGTGTTTCTGTGAACTGGAAGGACCGGCTGTGCCTATGTGGGAATTCAAGGCGTAGTCTTCATCAGAGTTACGTAACGGTGATCGCAGCCCGTTTGGCGAATGAGAAATTCGCTTTATCCCTAACAGCGGATACCAAGTTATTGCAAAGCCTTGACTAAAAAATTCAGCGACATAACTGTATCCCGGCCCGTATCGAGAGACCAATTTGGCCCCAACGCGGGCTACCATTTCAACAGTAAAGTTTTAGGGATTACGCATGACCAAAATCGCAATCATTGGGGCTGGTATGGCAGGCTTAACCGCAGCACAGCTTCTGAAGGACCATGCAGAAGTGACGATATTTGAGAAATCTAGCAGTGTTTCTGGACGCATGGCAACCAGGCGTGCCGATCCATATTCATTTGACCATGGTGCCCAATTTTTTGGTGCGAAAACTACCGAGTTTAAAAACTTTATTGCCCCAATGATCGCAACAGGAGTTCTTAAGCCTTGGAATGCTCGCTTCGTAGAAATCGAGAACGCGGACATTGTTCAATCGCGAAATTGGGCCGACAGCTATCCTCATTTCGTGGGAGACCCCGGGATGAATGCAGTAGGTAAATTCTTGAGTGAAGATCTAAATGTTCAAGTCAAATCACGAGTTCATTCAATTGAAAAGTCGGGGAACCAGTGGTCTTTGATGGGAGAGAATTGCAGAAATCTGGGTAATTTTGACTGGATTTTGCTTGCAATTCCTGCAGCCCAAGCCGCGGAAATTTTACCATCAAGTCTGCCAGTACGCGAAGAAATATCTAGTATCAAAATGGAAGGGTGCTTTTCTGTAATGCTCGGATTTCCCGAACCATTGCCAATTGAATTTGACGCCGCATTGGTCCGTGGCAGCGATATCAGTTGGATTTCGGTCAATAGTTCAAAGCCAGGCCGTGAAGGTCCGTTCTCGATGTTGGTGCACTCGACCAACAGCTGGGCTGATGCAAATTCTCATATGGATCGAGGAGAGGCATTGGATTATTTATGTTCTCAAGTTAGTCGGGCAATTGGACACGATGTTGCCAATGCCAAGCACAAAGCAGTCCATCAATGGCTTTATGCAAACACCAAAAAACATGGTGATGCGACACATTTTATAGATCAATCTAAGAACATTGGAGTGTGCGGAGATTGGGTAATCCAAGGTAGGATCGAAGCAGCGTTTACTAGCGGCTTCAAGCTTGCTCAGGACGTGTTAACCACACTCTAAAAAGGTGGGTGTAAGCACCCAGATGTTTTCGATGGATTAGTCAATAATCTAAGATGTACTCACCCGAACTGAAGGCGTCCGGCGTACCCCAAGCCCCGTGGTGACACGAGAGGCCAAAACCTTAAACTGAAAGTGCTTTAATCTATTCTGTAAAGAAATATTGCTTGGGTTGCCTTGATGCCTTTGACACGGGTGCCCGACACTCAGTTGGCCTCAGCAAATGTGGTGAGGCACCTGTTGAGTCTGACTAGACACACTTATTTGATTGTGAACTCACCGATTGAGACTGCTTTCAAAAGAGCGGTCTCTGCCGCCTTTATGACGTTGGTCTTCGGAGAGTCCATTCGACTAACAAGCCCGAGTAAACGACTGGGATTACCCTTTCCTAAAGGTATCTTTTTGAGAGGAAGGTGATGGCTTTCAATTATGCACCTTTGGGGCACTATCGAAATGCCAAGCTCAGCCGCAACCATACTGGAAATTGCTTCAAGCCCCTCAAGTTCCATCACATCATTCACGACAATATCATTGTGTTGTAACCAAGATTCAATTTGCCGACCGACGACCGCGTCGCGATTAAAACGAATGAATGGTTGAGATTTTAAGAGCTCCACAGGAGACAGATTTTCTGTGTTTTCTGCAGTTAGGAGAACCAGATCCTCGTCAGCAATTTTTGAAAAACTGAGTGAACTGGACAGCACTTCTGGCATTGAAATCACTGCAGCATGAATCTGTCCACGATCAATTTGCAATAGCAACTGGTTGGATAGACCGGGTACAATTCGGACTCGAATACTAGGATGTAAAATTTTTAGTTGTGACAAAGCAAGCGGGACGAGCCCAGTCAGTGTCGTTGGCACGGCACCTAAAATGAGCTCTCCAAAAATTTCATTACCCGATCTGACTCTGTCAGCCATATTGTCGTAGGCAGCAACAACAACTTCGGCTTCATTTACCAGGGCAAGACCTGTTGACGTAAGTTTCGGAGATCTATGAGAACGTTCAAATAATTCCAGTTTCCATGATGATTCCAAATTTCGCATTTGTTGACTGACGGCTGCTGGTGTCAAGTTTTCAAACTCCGCAGCAACACGGAAGCTACCATGTCGGTGAATGGAAATTAAGGTGCGTAATGCGCGTATACTCATTCCAACCTGCCATTGCTCCAATAAAAGATCTGCCCTGCCCAATATTGATAAACTTTTTCTTAAGTATAGGTGAAATATTTATCGTTTTTATTAAATTTGGGCTGCTGTTAGCCTTGCGGTATTGTGAAGTTTTTTAGTTGAAAAATGATGGAGTACTCATGGTTGCCTTAAAGACGAACGAATACGAGTTGATCGTTGCGAAACCGTTCTCGCCCAATCTTGGTGCGGAGATATATGGCGTTGACCTCAGTCAATGCGTGCCCGATGAGCAATTTGCAGAGATCTATGATGCGTTTCTTAAGTATCAGGTTCTCTTTTTCAAAGAGCAAAAAGAAATTCCACCAGAGCAACATGTAATATTCGGGAAACGGTTTGGCCCCTTGCATGCGCACCCAGCTGCGCCCACGATGATCGGCCATCCAGAGATTTTTGAAATCCATGCAACCAAAGACTCAAAGGTTGCGAATGGTGAGTTTTGGCACTCCGATGTATCATGTGATGAAACTCCACCACTCGGTACCATGCTACAAATTCATATAGCCCCGCCATGTGGTGGCGATACGATGTTTAACGACATGTATGCCGCCTACGACGATTTGTCTGAACCGATCAAAGCGATGCTTGAGGGTCTGTCTGCGCAACATAGCTCTGAACACATTTATAAAGGTCGATATAGTGACCGTGGAAAGCAGGACGCTGATATTGACTGCCCACAAGCCGTTCATCCTATTGTGCGGACCCATCCAGATACGGGCAAGAAATCGCTATTTGTGAATCGTACGTTCACCACAAAAATATTGGGAGTCACCGAAACTGAAAGTGAGGCGCTGCTCGCGCTGCTATTCGAGCATGCAGAACATATTAGATACCAAATACGCTTCCGTTGGACGTTGAACGATATGGCGTTCTGGGACAATCGATGCTGCATGCACCGCGCAATTTGGGACTATTGGCCAGCAGAGCGCAAAGGTCGGCGTGTAACGGTCAAGGGCGATAGACCCGTTTAGGTCATGTTTAATTGACGGGCGGCTCTTCATTCATGAAAATAATAAAGATGGTCTAATACTCGCAGCGGCACCCAAGAATTTCAACCCAGATCGGTCAATCGAAATGATTGCTGTCCCAGTCTGCTATGACGACGGTCTGGTGCTACAAGTCGGCGTTTATGGTGATTGGCGCTCAGACTATCATTGATGGACAGGGGGGGAACTTAAAGTTCAGAACAGCTCTATTCTCGGACACTAATATTGCAGACCCGTTGTCGCTGTTGGCCCGCTAGCCCAGCGTCAAATTGGCGATCGTTTACTCGTTCCTTACATACTTGGCCGCGGTCGCTGTGCGGCCTGCCACGCGGGTGCCTTAAATTGCGAAACCGTATTCACAAGATTGGCCAAGATCATAACTGTCGAAACTTCGGCGTCCGAAGGCTGACCCGTAGGTAAGATGTTTTGGAAATCTAAGTTTTCGCCGGCCCCAAGGCGAGGTATGAACAACTATCCTTTAAACCTCATTCGCGTTGGCAATCTTGATCGATCATAATCGGTTCCATGTTTCAGGTGCTGGCTATAACGAAAATCTGTTGTTTTGTTGATATATGAGGGTCTTTGTACCGTTTATGTTGGACTGTTGTTTGTCGAAATAATATCCAGACCTGCAATATATCTTAAGATACATTTTGACAAACTTTAGACACATTTCCCCGCTAAGTTACCGAGAGGAACGTTTAATAGTGACCAACGGTATCTAGTTCGAGCAATAAAACAAAGGTTTTCAGTGGTGGCGCAGTATAATTTTACAGCGTTCAGATGGTCAGGAACAGGGTACAATGCCCTGTACAATACCTCTTATACTGCAGTCATCGGCGATGATGACGCAAATCTTGATGGTGCCGGAGATTCCAACGAAACTGCTAGCATAAATGGTGGCGCTTTTGGTGCTACAGCAGGCTCTCCCTATGACATCAATGTTGCGTTTACGGATACCAATGGAAATCCGCACGTCGAAACATTCTTCTTTTTTAATATTGGCAGCAATTGGTACTTCATTCCCGGGCCGGGATCGCAATTCACCGTTGGTTCGACCCTTGGGAGCTACCAAAGCCACACAACTACTCCAACGCCATACACCACCATAACTTGTTTTGTCCGCGGAACGCTCATAGAAACAGAAAACGGACTGATCCCAGTCGAAGAACTACGCTCTGGGGCAAATGTATTGACTTCAGACGGCAGCTTTAGAACATTACGCATTCCAATGAGCCGTAAGTTAAGAGCCATGGAAGTAGCCAGAAACCCAAACCTAACTCCCGTACGCATTATGGCTGGCGCATTAGGGAACGGTCTTCCAAAACGTGATCTTTTGGTTTCTCGTCAGCATCGCATGTTGGTGTCGTCTAAAATCAGTGAACGGATGTTTGGCCAATCCAATGTTTTGATTTCTGCTATCCGGCTAACTGAATTACCCGGAATTTTCGTTGAATCAGATCAAAGTGACGTGGAATACTTCCACCTCTTGTTTGATAATCATGAAGTCATTTTTGCCGAAGGCACTCCAACAGAAAGTTTTTATCCGGGGCCAGAAGCCTTAAAATCTATGCCACCGGCGACACGTGAAGAAATATTGTCCATCTTTCCAGAAGTCAGTGAATTTGGCCCACCACCAGAACCTGCATTCATGATCCCACCAAACAAACTTCAAAAGCAACTTATTTCGAGGCATTTGAAGAACAATCAATCCTTCCGTTGAGGGAGGGAGTCCGGCGACCTTCCATTCCTTGAGGTTTACGTCGCCCGCTTCTCAGCGATTACTTCAACGCTCCCAATTCCAGTATTAACTCGACGTTTTTGTGCAGTTAACGGCGTTAGGTCCACGTTTGTTGCTACACTATCTCATGGCTGACGTATCTCGGTGATAAGTGAAAGTGTGATTTTGGTGTACTGACTACTGTAGCTCAGCTGGGCACCAACCCTTTACGCTGCCCTCTTCGACGCTCACGAATCGGAAACTGAGAAGACGGAGGGTGGCTGCTTGGTTATACCCCCACGGCCACCTATTCCAAGACGCAGATGCGGGGCCGCCAGTGGCCCAGCTATCGGTTCATTCTGAGTGTGCTGATAGGGGTATCAATGTCTGGGCCGCTGTTGTCCGCCACAAGTGCCACAACCGCCTGTGCATCAATCCGGAGCACCTGCAGTTCAGGACGCAAGCCGCACAATCGATTTGATGGTGGTCGATGTTGACGATCGCGTGGTCCTGAAAGTGGCCGCAATGATGCGCATACCTTCGGTAACCTGTCTTTGACGGTGTTGTAGTGCCAACAAGTTTCCAGCCGCTCCCAATGGCGTCCAGAGCATAGCGTTCTTCGCGACAAGTCTCGCAACCCAGTGAGTGTTGACCTTGGGCTGCGGATGCAATCCGTCCGTATTGACGTTCAACGCTATGACCACAACTAAGAGTGATCTTGTGATTTTGTGGGTGTGTCCCTGTGATCGTTGCGTCAGACGCCATTGCGTCATCAAACCGTCCTTTCCAAAGGCAGTGATTGCACTGAATATTGCTCCCCGTCAGAACGGAGCGCGGCATGTGGCTTTGTTGCTGGCAAGTATTGCAACGTTATTTGAGATCCGATGATCGCCGTCCTCTGGCGACAAGCGCAAAGTCTTTGGCGTGAGCTTGATCAAATGATTTCTGGAATTGTGCGTAGACTGGAAAGCATGGGTGAAACTGACATTGGTTCCGGCCAAATCGGTGAAATCGTAATGGAGGCCTTGGCTCGCATCGATACGGTTGCCTTTGTGCGCTTTGCATCGGTCTACAAAAACTTCCAAGAAGCGGATGACTTTGACAAGTTCGTTGCAGAACTGCGCCCAGACGTCACTCCTGACGAGTGAGCCTAGGCTCTGACACACGCTACATGGCGCTCGCCCTCACGTTAGGGCGGCGCGGGCAGGGGGCGCAAATGCTGCGCGCCGCTGGCATTACTGTTGAAACGGGGTTGTTGGGT
>JAPKAB010000029.1 GCA_028825475.1 Ascidiaceihabitans sp.
TTCCGCTGCCCCGTAGTGCATCACTGCGCCTCCGGTAAAAGGGGTTCTAGTGTTAGACACCGATGCCCGCAACCCCTTTTTTTGCATAAAGCTGATCTTTTTTAAAGTTACCAAAAAAAACAATAAAAACAATCAATTACCTTGCGCTTTACAAGAACCAATCGCCGAAAACATAAGATCAACGAAAGGTGCAATTCGAGGTAAATTCATAGCAAGCTCTAGATATAGCCCAATACCAAGTCGCACCCCCAATATCAGCCGTATCAGATAGGAATCACTCGGTTGTCAGCACACTGAGCCGTGGAAAATCGAACCAGTGATGCAACCTACCAATATGATCACTTCACTGACGTGCGAGCTTCCTAGTGAAAATTGGCAAACGATATGCCAACAAACACAATATAGTCGCCATATAGATAAGTGGCTCTAACTGGATACCTTTCGCAATCATGATGAAGTGCACGCCACCAAGAGCTGCGGCCACATAGGTCAGTTGATGCAAGCGACGCCATTTGACCCCGAAGCGTTTAACAGACCAATTGTTGGATGTGCCCGCCAATGGGATCATCACAACGAAACCAACCATTCCAATAGTGATGTACGGACGCTTAAGAATGTCCGCCCAAATCTGGCTCAAGATACCTACATCCAATACCAACCAAACCAACAGATGCAGGGCCACGTAGGTAAAGGCCAAAACCCCAATCGCACGGCGGAACTTGATCAGGTTTAGTCCAATAATTTTGCGCAAAGGTGTGATCGCCAAACCAACAATGATCAACTGAAGCGCCAGCTCGCCCAACTCATGCTCAAGCGCCTTGATCGGCTCACGGCCCAGCCCACCCGTTTGTGCAAGGTAAAGGAACAAAGGCACAGGGATCAGCCCTACTATATATACAAGCCATGTTGGCACTTTGCGCAGGAGTTGATTGATCCGGTCCATGTTAGTGTCCTTACGTGTCATAGCGATAGTATACATGCGCGAAGGGCCGGAACCGTCTACGGTCCAGCCCAGTATTTCAGCTTAGATTTGTTTTGAAAGGTCCATGCCTTCATACATGCTGGCCACTTCATCCTCATAGCCATTGAACATCAATGTCGGCACACGCTTTGCGAACAAACCTCCGCCGATCACACGTTCACTGGCTTGGGACCAACGCGGGTGTGAAACATTTGGGTTCACATTGCTATAGAACCCATACTCACGTGCGTTGGCATTGTTCCAACTGGTTGGCGGCTCTTTGTCCGTGATTGTAATCTTCACAATAGATTTGATGGATTTAAATCCATATTTCCATGGCACAACCAAACGCAGCGGTGCACCGTTCTGGTTGGGCAGGTCTTTACCATAGATACCAGTCGCCATCAGCGTCAGCGGGTTCATTGCCTCATCTAAGCGCAGACCCTCAACATACGGCCAATCAAGTGACTGGAACCTTTGGCCCGGCATTTCCTCTGGGCGGTACAATGTTTCAAAGGCCACGTATTTCGCGCCGTCTTGAACGCCAGCAACCTCTAACAAATCTGCCAACTCAAATCCGTTCCACGGAACAACCATCGACCACGCCTCTACACAGCGGAAACGGTAAATCCGCTCTTCGATTGTCATCGCTGCTTTGATATCGTCGATATCATACTTGCCAGGGTTCTTAACCATCCCGTCAATTTCAACGGTCCACGGGGTTGTTGTCAGCGCGCCTGCGTATTCCGAAGGGTCGGTTTTTCCCGTCCCAAACTCATAGAAGTTGTTATATTGTGTAATGTCTTCCCACGAATTCGGCGTTAGCGCCTCTTGTGCGTTTGACGCCCCTGCAACACCAGCCAACCCAAATCCAGCGGCGGCCCCCGCGATCAATTGGCGGCGATTAAGAAACGTGGTCTGTGGGGTAACGTCGCTTTGGCTAAGTGTGTTGGTCCAACGATTGGCCATAGGGAAGGCTCCTTTGATGCATTTTGTTTCTTATGCCTCAAAGTCGGAAGTGTTTCATCTTATTCCAAGCCTGTTCACGCAGAGTTTGGAGACTGTAACAATCATAGTCCGGCGATAATCATCTCGCGAATTTTGGTCGCCTTCACGAAATGATCCAATTGGTGACACTCGATCCACCATGTTGCTGCTTCCATCAACAACTCCGGCTCATCGTTCTTGTTCTTGAAGAAAGCGTAAAAAGACAGGCCAACGCCTTCGCCTTTAAGGCCAATCTTTGCGTCACATACGCCGATCGCCCTGTCTCTCAAGCTTTGGCGCATGCCTATTTCGCCTGTGGATGTGCGCTTGGGTACAATTCATTCATCGGAACAGATCGCCCGTTATCTTGCATCAGACGCACGTGACGACGGCGCAGCAGACGTGGTTCATTCACACCTACAGAGTGGGCGATTACTTCAACCTCATGAATGATATCGGTCGCATAACGGGCCACACGCTTATACTTTTCACTGACCACCAATCCTTTTTGGAAACGCGGGTCATGCGTCGTGATCCCAGTGGGACAGGTGTTTTTGTTACATTTCAGTGCTTGGATGCACCCAAGGCTGAACATAAAACCACGCGCGGATGTGACGAAATCTGCACCCGCTGCCAGCGCCCATGCGATGTCACCGGGATTGACCAACTTACCGCTTGCGATCAGGCGCACCCGACTGCTTAGTCCTGCCTTATCGCGGATGTTGGCAACCAACGGCAGTGCCTCGCGCACCGACATACCCACCAAATCAATCAGCGGCATTGGTGCAGCACCTGTTCCGCCTTCACCACCATCAATGGTGATAAAGTCAGGGGCCGTTTCAACGCCGCGCATGACGATAGTATCGAACAGATCCTGCACGGCATTTTCTGCACCAACCACCGTTTTGATACCAACGGGTTTGCCAGTCACTTCGCGGATGTGCCCAATCAGATCCAACAGCTCATCCCAGCTATCAACTTCAGCATGGCGGTTCGGGGAAATGCCGTCTTGGCCCACGTTAAGCCCACGAATTTTCGCGATCTCTTCAGTTACCTTTTCACCGGGCAGGATGCCGCCCTTACCGGGCTTTGCACCTTGGGCCAGCTTCAGCTCAAACATGCGGACGTTTTCATGTGTTGCAACTTCACGCAATTTTTCATCGCTTAGCTTGCCGTCCGCATCACGCACACCAAATTTCGCAGTTCCGATTTGGAATACAACGTCACATCCACCTTCAAGGTGGAATGGGCTTAGACCACCCTCGCCCGTGTTCATCCAAATTCCCGCTTCTTTCGCGCCCTTACTCAGGGCCTGCACAGCCGGTTTAGAAATCGCACCATAGCTCATGCCAGAAATGTTAAAAAATGACTTCGCAACAAATGGTGTGCGCGTGTCGCCGCCAATGGTCATCGGTTCGGTTTGCGCGAACTGGTCATCAAGGGGCGGAAACGGCGCATTGGCAAAAATCGGGGTTCCGACGACATTCAGGTTGCGGGTTGAACCGAAAGCAACGGTATTCCCATGCCCTTCGCTGGCGCGTTTGACCCACTCGCGTTGCGCGCGGTTGAATGGCAGTTCCTCGCGATCCATCGCAAAGAAATACTGACGGAAGAATTCACCAAGCTGCGAAAATAAATGCCGGAAACGGCCAAGCACCGGATAGTTACGCCGAATGGCATCCCCTGTCTGCAGGCGGTCGATCACAAAAACGACCACGATAATTAGCAAGAGCGTACCGACGACACCAACAAAGGCAAAAGCCAAAACCTCTAAAACAGACATGGCAAAACCCATCGGCAAACTCCTTTGACTAAATATGCCTCTTTGTGTTGCGAATGTGGATCCAGCGCAAGAGACCCGCGTTCACGTCTGTAACAGCGCTCTGAAACATCGCCTCAGTTAAATGCCAAGGAACTTCGGCAAGTCGCGCATATTGTCAAACGTTGAAACACAATAAGGGCTCAACTTATCAATCGGCGTTTCAGCACAGTAGCCGTAGCATGGCATCTTGGCAGCCACCGCTGCCTGCGCACCATTTGCACTGTCCTCAATCACCACGCACTCACCTGGATCAACGCCGGCAAGACGCGCTGCTTTCAAATAAACATCAGGGGCCGGTTTGGGAGCATCGCAATCATGAGACGAAAACGCCCGCCCCTCAAAACGGTCCCACAAATTGGTTTTGCCTAATGTGATCTCCATCTTTCGCATCGGACCGTTTGAGCCAATAGCATAGACGATACCAGCCACATCTAACGCATCAAGAACCAGCGGAATGTGCGGGACCATTTCCACAGATTGAGTCAGCGCTTCAAATATCTCAGGATAGATGTGATCCAGCCAGTCATCAGGAAGATCAGCTCCCATTTTGCGGGCTTCACCCATCAAGCCCGCGGCAGTTCCACCAACAAACATGTCCATTATCTTTTCAAGCGACAGCTCTAAACCATGACGTGCAAGGTTCCTCTGGAGCACTTTGTTGCCAATGGTCTCGCTGTCCACCAGCACACCATCACAATCGAAAATTACCATCTTAGGGGTCATACTATCCTCGCTAGTGAAATAGGGGCCGGACATATCGCCCAGCCCCTCCACTATTGTACAGCGCTAAGCTTAATGCACCGTCGCCTCATCTGGCTTCGGCCGATTAGACGCACCAACGCGGTCGCCAATCATCAAGCCATCGACGCCAGCGCTTACTTCAATCACCGATCCATCAGCGATGTCCCCCGACAACAACATTTCTGCCAACTGGTTCTGCAACGCCGTCTGGATCACACGCTTCAACGGGCGTGCGCCAAACACGGGATCATACCCCTCATCTGCCAACCATTTGAGCGCACCATCATCCAACTCAAGACTGATCTTGCGATCCGCCAAACGCTTCAACAAACGCGCCATTTGAATGGTCACGATCCCATCCATATCCGCGCGGTTAAGGCGATCAAAGATGATCGTTTCATCCAAACGGTTCAGGAACTCAGGACGGAAATGAGCACGCACAGCATCCATCACATCACGCTTGGCGTCCCCAACATCGGCGCCATCAGGCAGCAGACTTAGCGCCTGCGCCCCAAGGTTTGATGTCAAAATGATAAGCGTCTGTTTGAAATCAACAGTGCGCCCCTGACCATCGGTCAGAACCCCGTCATCTAAAACCTGCAACAGAATGTTGAACACATCGGGATGCGCCTTTTCAACCTCATCAAACAGGACAACCTGATAAGGACGACGACGCACGGCCTCTGTCAAAACGCCACCTTCCTCATATCCGACATAACCGGGAGGGGCACCAATCAGACGTGACACCGCGTGTTTCTCCATGAACTCAGACATATCGATGCGCACCATGGCGCTGTCATCATCAAACAGAAACTCTGCCACGGCTTTGGTCAGCTCGGTTTTACCCACACCGGTTGGGCCGAGAAACAAGAACGACCCAAGTGGGCGGTTCTCGTCATTCAGCCCAGCGCGGGCACGGCGCACCGCATTAGACAAGGCACGAACCGCAGACGACTGCCCGATGACACGACCATGCAAATGATCCTCCATCCGCAGCAATTTTTCACGATCACCTTCCAACATCTTGGAGGTCGGAATACCGGTCCAGCGCTCCACCACGCTCGCGATTTGTTCCGCGCGCACGGCTTCTGCCACCATCGTTTCGCTTTCAGCACCTTCCGCCTCAACCAACAAACGCTCTAGCTCTGGAATAACGCCATAAGACAACTCACCCGCGCGGCCCAAATTGCTTTCGCGTTTGGCGATTTCCAATTCGGCGCGCGCATGGTCCAGCTTCTCTTTCAGATCACGGGCACCCGCCAGCTTGTCACGTTCGGCCTGCCACTGCGCTGTCATTTCAGCACTGCGTTCTTGCAGTTCAGCCAAGTCTTTAACCAATGTCTTCAAGCGATCCTTCGAGGCCGAGTCATCTTCAAGATGCAGCGCTTGTTCCTCGATCTGCTTTTGCATAATGTCACGATCCAGCGCGTCCAATTCCTCGGGCTTGCTGTCGACTTCCATACGCAAACGGCTGGCGGCCTCGTCCATCAAATCGATAGCTTTGTCCGGCAAAAAACGATCCGTGATATAACGGTGGCTCAGTGTCGCTGCCGCAACCAATGCGCCATCAGAAATGCGCACACCGTGGTGCAACTCGTACTTCTCTTTAATACCACGCAAGATCGAAACGGTATCTTCAACCGTTGGTTCAGCTACAACAACAGGCTGGAACCGACGGGCGAGGGCCGCGTCCTTTTCCACATACTTGCGATACTCATCCAAGGTAGTCGCGCCGATACAGTGCAATTCACCACGGGCAAGGGCAGGTTTAATCAGGTTCGCCGCATCCATTGCTCCGTCACCTTTACCAGCACCCACAAGGGTGTGCATTTCATCGATGAACAAGACAACTTGGCCAGCGGCTTCAGTCACCTCAGTCAGAACCGCCTTCAGGCGTTCCTCAAAATCACCACGGTACTTAGCACCGGCAATCAGGGCCCCCATGTCCAAGGACAACAAGCGTTTACCACGCAACGATTCAGGTACATCACCATTCACAATGCGCAGGGCCAAACCCTCTGCAATTGCGGTTTTACCCACACCTGGCTCACCAATCAAAACTGGGTTGTTCTTTGTACGACGGCTAAGCACCTGCATGGCGCGACGGATTTCCTCATCGCGACCAATAATTGGATCGATCTTTCCCTCTTCTGCGCGGGCCGTCAGGTCTTGGGCGTACTTTTTCAACGCCTCATAGCCATCTTCTGCACTTGCAGTATCTGCAGTTCGCCCCTTGCGAATATCGTTGATCGCGCCATTCAACGCCTGCGCGTTCACCTTGCCATCGATCAATGCAGTCTTCGCGCCGGACTTAACCATGCACAGCGCCATCAACATACGCTCTACCGGCACAAAACTATCGCCCGCTTTCTTTGCGATCGCTTCGGCCTCAGCCAAAACTTTGCCCGTTGCGCTGTCCATATAGATCTGCGCCGCCTCGCCTGTGACCTTCGGCTGCTTGCCCAGCAACGTTTCAACAGCCTGAACCACGATTGCAGGCTGGCCGCCCGCAGCAGTAATCAAATTGCTTGCCAGTCCCTGATCGTCATCCATCAGTGCTTTTAAAATGTGTTCTGGGGTCAATCGCTGATGGCTTTCGCGCGTTGCAATTGTTTGGGCCGCTTGAATAAAACCGCGTGACCGTTCCGTGAACTTACTAAGGTCCATAGAGTATCTCCTTTTCAAAGCGCCTGCTTTTGTTGTACCCGCTCGGCAGCATACAACGTTTCAGGCCTCTGATGTTATTTGGGCACAAGAATTGCAGCATCAAGGGTAAATGAAAATAAATTACTGCAGCAAATCAAATCAATTTCCCCCTATTTTGCTGAAAATTAAACCGAGTATCTAACAACGATAACGACTTACGGAAGCAACCTTTGCATATCTCAAGTGTAAAATTTCCTCGGATCACAGGCCGAACAGCCCTTTGCCTTTTATCCACGGATACAGGGGCCGTCACTTTGCATTGTCGTAGCACCTTACCCATCAGTGCTGATCAAGAGCAACATAGAAGCGAATGGTTCAAAGACGCATTACGCCAGCAACGCCAAATGCCCGAAATTCGCAGTGGCGAAAGCGAAATTTACGTCTGCCAAGATCTTCTATTTGATTTAGGCGTCACAGACATGTGATTGGGCCGAACCCCTGTTCCCCCTAAAAACGACGGAAATCGTCCCCACATCAGTATCACCATAGTATGTAAACAATTACAGGTGACTGAGATGCAAAACCAAACAGTGGAATTGAACAGCGTAATCTACAATGCCGCAAACCAAAGCTTTGAAGCTTTGGCAACGGTATATGCAGAAACAACCTCAAGCAGCTTTGCATGCGCAATCAATGCTCCAATCGATATGAATTTCAAAGATGCCGCGAAGGGTTTAACGACCCAAGCCTTGCGCCGTTTCAACGGAAACGCAGGTCTGTCGTCGGCGCACCCACTTAGCATTCCTTCTCCCATGGTGCGCGCCGGGCGCACGCAGCCACGCAAAGTGGTGGATGCATTCGAAATGCTGCGCCAACTCGCGGCCTAGAAATCCCTCCCCCAATCTCTGCCAGACAATGGTATCCGTTATTGTCCGGATGGCGGCGTCAGGCAGAGTGTTTTTCCGCCCCTAATTCACTGCCCCGAATGGACTTGATGTCGCGGATCGTTTACGGACCTTTCAGCTTAAGCACCAAAGTAGGGGATAGAAGATGACAGACGATAGATTGATCGTGGCGCTAGACGTGCCAAACGCACACGCAGCTTTGGAAATGACCCAACAGATCGGTGATGCGGTCAACTTCTACAAAATTGGTTTAGGCATGCTGACCACTGGTGGTCTAGCGCTGGCAAACGAGCTGATCCAAGAACACGGCAAACGCGTCTTCCTTGATATGAAATTGTTCGACATCGGCGCGACAGTTGAATCCGCAGTGCGTGGACTGGCCCAATTCGATCTCGATTTCCTCACCGTGCACGGCGATCCCCATGTGGTGAATGCTGCCAAACAAGGCGCGGCAGGCAGCAATCTGAAAATCTTTGGTGTCACAATTCTAACATCACTGGACCGCGCAGACCTCGACAACTGCCTTCTGCAACCTGGTGATATCAAGGATTTGGTCATCACCCGCGCCGCCAAAGCATTTGAAGCAGGCGCAGACGGCGTCATTGCATCCCCACAAGAAGCGGCATTGATCCGCGCCCTTCCCGAAGCTGAAGGCCGCTTGATCGTAACACCGGGCGTACGCCCAGCTGGTGCTGCACTTGGTGATCAAAAACGGGTCGCAACACCATATGACGCAATTAACGATGGGGCCGACCATATCGTTGTTGGGCGCCCCATTTGGACAGCGACCAGCCCAGCGCAAGCAGCCAAAGATATCGTTGCGAGCCTCCCTAAGGTCTAACTACTCGTTGTAGGAACAACACAACAAACCACATTATCTTGTTAGGTCAGGTATTACCTACTAGGTAATTTCACGCTGTAGTGGTATGAGGGGGGAGTAGGTGATACTCCCCGACGAGCCCTACCTTCCTGAGGTTCGTCAACTCCCCTCGCTCATCGAGCGGGGGGCCTTTCAAAAAAATCACCATCAATTCCAGATAGATACATCTTTAGTCGATCTGAAAATCGGACAATATTATTGGGCAAACCTGCGTATTCTTCGGGTGATTTCAGGCCCCATGTCTGGCCTTCATCCCCCAATCTAATCGTATTTGCGACGGCCTCATCGACATAAGCCACGAAAAACCACCTGTCCCCATCCGGATAAGGAAATCGGTTACCCCACACCACAGCAACAGGATCAACGCGGATATTCAGCTCTTCATAGGTTTCGCGCAGCACACATTCCAAAGGTGTCTCGCACCCTTCACGTCCACCACCAGGCATGTCCCAATGATTGGGTGAAGGAATATTAGGTTTGTCATCTCGCAGGATCACAGCCAGCTTATAACCAACAAACAACGCCAATTTGGCACCGTGGAACCCTTTACGCTCAATCGCCATGTTCATTAACCTATCCACGCCTTAAACTAGCGTTGACCCTATCAGATAAGATTTCAAATGCCTGCCCTTTGTCGCGATTGTATGACTGAATTTGAAAGCGGACGGCGCTGCCCGTCTTGCGTCAGTCCACGCATTGTTTCGCACGCAGAGCTGAACACCCTGACCATCGCGCATATGGACTGTGATGCATTTTACGCCTCTGTAGAAAAACGCGATGATCCCAGCCTGATCGACAAACCTGTTATCATTGGCGGCGGCCATCGCGGCGTTGTTTCCACTGCCTGCTATGTGGCCCGTATTCGGGGTGTAAAGTCTGCGATGCCAATGTTTCAGGCCCTTAAACTGTGTCCAGATGCGGTGATCATCAAACCAAGGATGGAAGCCTACGTTGAGGCATCGCGTGCGATCCGCCTAATGATGGAAGAAATGACCCCAGCCATTGAACCCCTGTCCTTGGATGAGGCATTCATGGACCTTGGCGGCACCGCCCGTCTGCACGGCGCACCGCCCGCGGTAATGTTGGCGCGATTGATCAAACGGATGCGCGATGAATTGGGTCTTAGCGGTTCTATTGGTCTTAGCCACAACAAGTTCCTAGCCAAAGTTGCGTCAGACCTAAACAAACCACGCGGTTTCTCCGTTATTGGCAAGGCGGAGACCGATGACTTCTTGCGCGACAAACCTGTCAAAATGATTTGGGGTGTCGGCAAGGTCATGCAAGCTTCCCTTGAAAAGGCGGGCATCCGCACCTTTGCCGATTTGCTTCGTTGGGAACGAAGCGATTTGGTGGCACGCTATGGCTCCATGGGCGAGCGGCTTTGGCACCTCGCACGCGGTCAGGACAAACGCCGTATCTCAGCCCATGAACCCGTCAAATCGATTTCAAAGGAAACTACCTTTAACGTCGACACCTCCGACCCTGAGATTTTGGACGGACATATTTGGCGACTGGCAGAACAAGTGTCCGATCGGGCCAAGGCAAAATCATTGGCAGGGCGTGTTGTAACGCTGAAATTAAAACGTGCCGACCACACCAGCCTGACGCGGCGACTGGCATTGCACGGCTCAACCCAGATGGCGGATGTTGTTTACCGCACCGCTAAGAACCTGTTTGATCAGGTTGGTGATCAAGGCCCCTACCGATTGATCGGTTGTGGTCTATCCCATTTGATGGATGCTGATGGTGCTGAACTTGCACCCGATCTATTGGACCCAGATGCAGGAAAACGAAGCGCAGCAGAACGCGCGACCGATAAGATCCGCGAACGCTTTGGCCCTGATGCGATCAAAAAAGGTAGGTCTTTGCGTTAAAGCTTGCCGGTGCGGTACAGGTTGATCCGCAGACCACCGTTAGAAACTGATGGCAGTGGTTCAAGGAATTTAAGCCCAGTGGTTTTGGCCAAAGACGGTTCACTTGTCACCATCCCAACGCGCCAGCCACGGAACCGTTCTTTTAGAACCGTGCCCAGACCTGCGTAAACCGAATATAAAATCTTCTTATTGCCGATCCGTGCACCATAAGGCGGGTTGATCATAACCAAACCCTTTGGGCCTTCTGGTGCCACAGCGTCTTGCAACGGATGTGTGTTGAAGGTTGTGATGTCTTCAACACCGCCACGCTCAGCGTTTGCTGTACTCATGCGAACCGCACCTGCATCACGGTCCGATCCGTAAAACTGCAAATCCGTCTCACGTGACGTTTGCGTATTTTTCAAAGCGGCCCACGCCACAGGATCGAAGTTGTTGAACTGTTCGAACCCGAAGTTGCGTGTCCGACCAGGGGCCAGTCCTTTGGCTATCTCGGCCGCTTCCAACACGAACGTGCCAGATCCACACATGATATCGACCACAGGTTCGGACCCGTCGTAACCACATTGGCGCAAGAACATCGCAGCCAAGGTTTCGCGCATTGGGGCTTTGTTCACCGCAACCTTATGGCCGCGCTTGTGCAGCAGCTCACCCGAAGTATCGACACTGATGGTACACAGGTCATCCTCGATCCGGACCATAATCTTAAGCTCAGCCTCTTTCGAGATCACTGCGCCTAGCTCTTCCTTAATCGCCGTTTCAATCCGCTGCGTCGCGGCACCGGCATGATAAATTTTGGATTTACGGCACACCACGTCAACACGCACAGGAATGTCAGGGCTTAATATCTCACCCCAAGGAAACTTGCGCGCGCGTTTGTCCAGCTGGGCCAAGTGCATCACACGGAACGATCCGATACGCGCCAACACGCGGTTCGCACCGCGCATTACCAGATTGGCGCGCCATACTTCAGGCCAACCGCCTGTAATCGTGACGCCACCATTGGATGCCACTGGATGGGCAAAGCCATGCTGCACGGCTTCTTCAGCCAATACACTTTCAAGCCCGGGGGCCGTCGCTAAAAATATCTCGAAATCTGTGTCCATGGCATCGCTTTATCCGCAACCACCCAAAACAGCGAGGTCTTATTCCGCGGCCAAGGGCACGCGCCCCTGACCAATCGCCGCGGCCTCTTTAATCACACCTCGAAGCGCGGCTTGCACCTGCTCAAAATCACCGTTCGGGCGGATCAGCTGTTCGTTCATATATATAGAGCGATCGATTTCGACCTGAACGGCATGCTGTCCTTTATTCGGGCGGCCGTAAGCTTGGGTAATGTAGGCACCCGCAAACGGCGTATTGCGCGTTACAACAAACCCCGCCGCAACAAATGCTGCCTCAAGGCGATCAACAACTTCAGCCGTTGCAGAAGACCCAAACCGATCCCCCAACACAACATCGGGACGTCGCATGCCACCTTTGGCAACACCGTCCATCGCTTCATGAGGCATCGAATGGCAATCAATCAAAACTGACTGACCAAACCGCCGATGCGCGCTGTCCAGCAGCTTTTGCAACATCTCATGATAGGGACGCCAGTACAGCGTGATCCTGCGTTGCGCCTCTGCTTCGCTGATTTTACCACGATAAATCGCACGTCCACCCGCAACAACACGGGGAATCACCCCTAAACCTGACGCAATGCGTGGATTTTGACCAACGCGGCGCACTCCCTCAATCAACGCAGGGTCCAATTCATCAGCACTGCGATTCAAATCAACGAAAGCACGCGGCGCACCTGCCTTCAAAAAGCTGGTCCCAAATTGCGGCGCACAGTCAAAAAGCTTGTCTACAAAGGCATCTTCAGAGGTTCTGATGAAATGTTCGTCCAAAATTGTCTTACGCAAAAAGGACCACGGATAGTCCCGCCCACTGTGGGGCGAGGCAAAAACAACACAAGATGTGTGCTTTTCAGGGTGCATTACTTCGTAAGCAAACTTAGGCATATCAGGTCCTTTGATGCTTTTACCATATAGTATGAATGACATAAGCCAAAAGCCCTTGATCCCTGCAACGACTCCTTTTATACGCCCCTTACCGGCGCGGATTTTCGCGCCCCTTTTTATTAGGGGTGTTCAAGTTCAAAGCGGTAGAGTGGGCGATTAGCTCAGCGGTAGAGCACTTCATTGACATTGAAGGGGTCACAAGTTCGATCCTTGTATCGCCCACCACTTGTTTGATTGTCCGGCTTATGTCAGACACCCGCCTAACCGCCTAACTTTGTTGGGCACTTGATTTAACCGGCGCGGTTCGCGCCAAGACTTAGAAAGGTTCGTTCCAATGAAGGTACGTAACTCACTTCGCTCACTTAAGAGCCGCCACCGCGACTGCCGTATCGTACGTCGTAAAGGCCGCGTTTACGTGATCAACAAAACAAACCCACGCTTCAAAGCACGCCAAGGTTAATCGTTAGATTGACCTAGCTGTTTTAAGCTAGAGTTTAAAAAGGCCACCCTTGCGAGGGTGGCTTTTTTCGTTTGGGGAATAGCTCACTGAAAAAGGTAGCTTATAAATTTTCAAGAACCCGAACGGACCAATAGGCACCTGTCACATCTTTGCTCACATCCTTGACGCGCAGCACAGATATGATCCGACGATATGGGCGTAGCGCCCTGCCCAGCGCAGACAGATTGACCGAAATATCGCCCTGACATTCAGAAAAGTATATATCTAGCAGGTGGTTAAGATCTTTAAACGGCTCTTCGCAAAACTCCGTGCAAGACGACAACAGCAACCAAACATCACGCGCTTGCGCATCTTCTAATGTCATCCGTGCTGTTGGATCTTCTTCCAGATCAAGGAAATGCAGCGTGTCATCCGCGTCCACAGTCATGTCCCTTAGAAACGGACGGCCATGCGAAAGACCCGCGGCATGAACCGCAACCAAACCGCGCATGGCACGTTCTAGGATCGCAAACTTTAGCCGCGCGTCCGCCATCCCCGACAACACACCGCGCAACTGTTTGCCCGTGTCTGACAAAACAACACTGCCCTCTGTCAACGCCAACACCTTCGGAACGGGCAAGGACGCTGCGCCAAAAATCTCTAACCGCCTTGCCTCTTGGCGGATCGCATCCATACCACCCAAAGCACCCGTAGGATGTAAGACCTTTGGCATAATATGCTGCAAAACCTTGTGAAGAATCACAAAGCGACTTGAACGCGTTTCCTCAGGCCGTTTGATCCACGCAGGTTGCCCATCAAAAATGGTCTGTTCAACACGTGGTAATAAAGGGGGCGTTTCCATCAGCTTAAATATCCTCTGATATTTGCGGTGCCCTATGTTTATTTGCACCGCGCCCGATGAGCAACCTAACAGGTCCAACCCCATACAGCCCTCACCAAAACTTGACCCTACCCTCTGCTCAGGCTACGCCCCGTTCGAACCTAATTTCATCGGAGCCATGCAAATGTCTAACCCTTCGCTACTTATTCTCGCCGGTGACGGCATCGGTCCAGAAGTTATGGACCAAGTTAAACGCATCATTACGTGGTACGGCGATAAGCGCGATTTGAGCTTTGATGTCTCTGAAGATCTTGTTGGTGGTTGCGCATACGACGTACACGGCACACCTCTTCATGACGACACAATGGCCAAAGCCCTTGAAGCAGACGCCGTTCTTTTGGGCGCTGTTGGCGGACCAGCATACGACGATCTTGATTTCTCTGTGAAACCAGAGCGCGGCTTGTTGCGCCTTCGCAAAGAGATGGACCTGTTTTCAAACCTACGTCCGGCGCAGTGCTTTGACGCATTGGCTGACTTTTCTTCTTTGAAGAAAGAATTGGTTGCTGGCCTAGACATCATGATCGTACGTGAATTGACCTCTGGTGTTTACTTCGGTGAACCACGCGGGATTTTTGAAGAGGGCAACGAGCGCGTTGGCATCAACACACAGCGTTATACAGAGTCTGAAATTGACCGCGTTGCACGTTCCGCATTTGAATTGGCCCGTCGCCGTGGCAACAAAGTGTGTTCCATGGAAAAAGCCAACGTTATGGAAAGCGGCATCCTATGGCGCGAAGTTGTGCAAAAAGTGCACGACGAAGATTATCCAGATGTTGAACTATCCCACATGTACGCCGACAACGGCGCAATGCAGTTGGTGCGTGCCCCTAAACAGTTCGACGTCATTTTGACCGACAACTTGTTTGGCGACATTCTATCTGATTGCGCGGCAATGCTGACAGGCTCACTTGGCATGTTGCCATCCGCATCTCTTGGTGCACCTGGTGACAACGGTCGTCCAAAAGCATTGTACGAACCGGTGCATGGTTCAGCCCCAGACATCACTGGCCAAGGCAAAGCCAACCCGATCGCTTGCACCCTTAGCTTTGCGATGGCGCTTCGCTATTCCTTTGACCAAGGCGACGAGGCAACACGCCTTGAAGCAGCCGTTGAAAAAGTTTTGGCCGACGGTGTTCGCACCGCTGATTTAATGGGCCCTGAAGATGGTACACCAGTTTCAACAACTGAAATGGGTGACGCGATTTTGGCAGCGCTTGACGCGAGCCTCTAAGCTAAATTGATTTAGTTATTTTACGGCCCGTTGGTTCAACAGAACCGTCGGGCCGTTTGCGTTTGGTGGCAGGAACAACTGATCGTCCACTTACGCAATACCGACAGGATACCGACGTAATACCGACGTCGAAAATTAGCTCAAGAATCTATTTTTTCAGCCCAACGTTCGATTGTGACACAGTACGAATGCGCCATCAGCTCCCGTCTTCTTCGATAAAACCTGCACCTTTTAAGTTATAATTTTACAAATTTTCATCGGTCACTGTTGCAAATCTCGAAATTCCAGACCATAATCGACACTTCTTCGGGGTAAAGCGTCACCACAAACTGAGTGACCCAAAAAAATAAACTTTTTGCTATAATTTCACGCAATAGTTTGCCTATGTTGCGGCCTATGAAGCACACCCTCGAAGGTGCGCCGCTAAAAAAATATTAACGGGAGACCACTATGAAACTCAACCTACTCGGCACTGTTGCCGTTGTATCCGCTGGCATGTTCGGCACATCTGCAATGGCTGATTGCGGTAAAGTATCTATCACTGAAATGGACTGGGCATCATCTGCTGTTGTAACCGCTGTTTCAAAATTCTTGATGGAGCAGGGCTACGGCTGTGAAGTACAAGTTGTACCATCTTCAACTGTTCCAGCTTTGACATCTTTGGCCGAAACTGGTGAGCCTGATTTGCTGACTGAAGTTTGGGCAAACTCAACACCCGCATACGAAGGCCTATTGGCTGACGGCAAACTTGTTGAGCTAACAAACGTTCTTTCTGACGGTGGTGTGGAAGCTTGGTGGATTCCAGCGTATTTGGCTGAATCCAACCCAGAGCTAACAACATGGGAAGGCATTATGGCCAACCCTGCTGCTGTTGGTGGCAAGTTCAACGACTGCCCATCTGGCTGGGCGTGTGACATTATCAACAACAACAACCTAATTGCTTTGAAAGCAGAAGAAGGTGGTCTAGAGCGCTTCCAGCACGGTTCTGGTGAAACTCTTCAGACTTCCATCGCGGCTGCATACGCAGACAAAGCACCATGGTTCGGCTATTACTGGGCACCAACAGCTGTCTTGGGCAAATACCCAATGGTTGCTGTGACTGTTGGCGAATACAATGCTGAAGCACACACATGTAACGGCTCAGTAGATTGTGCGGACCCATCTTTCTCTGCGTACCCAGCAGCTAAAGTTGTAACTGCAGCGTCTCAAGCATTCGTTGAGCGTGAGCCAGCAATCGCTGAGTTGATGAAGAACGTAACCTTCACAAATGCTCAGATGGGCGAAGTTCTTGCATGGCGTCTGGACAACAATGCTTCTTACGACGAAGCGGCTGTTTACTTCTTGACCAACAACAAAGAGCTTTGGGCTAACTGGTTGAACGACGAAGCCAAAGGCAAATTGGCTGCTTTACTTAAATAAACAATAATACGAGCCCGCAGCATGAAACATGGCTGCGGGCCTTTCTTTTTTGGGGGGACGCAAATGGCGACCTACGATTGGTTTTTTAATGCGCTTGGACTGCGCGACTGGTGCGATGCCGGGACGTCCGAAGCGCCAATGTCTATGGCTGACTTACTCGCCGAGACAGGCAATGCGGTCGAAGAACCGTTCTATGCAATTCCGTTCCCGTCATTGGACGCGTTGAACGAAGCGTGTGGTCAAATCACACAGACCCGCGATGTTGTAAAAGGTTTGGAAGAAGGCTTTTTGGCCATCCGTCCTGCTTTGCGCGCCATTCTTGATCCTATTACGCAGCCACTGTCATGGATGTTGGACGGTACATTGTACCTGTTCACCCAAGCCCCTTGGTTCCTGATTATGGCGATGCTTTTGCTCGTCACATGGTATGCGACACGTTCCGTTTCAGTGATGCTGTTCAACGCATTTTGCCTAAGCTTCTTTGCGTTCGTTGATCACTTTGAGCCAGCGATGGAGACCCTCGCTGTTATCTTAGTCTGTACGGTGATATCGGCCATATTCGGCATCCCTATCGGCATCGCGATGTCGAAATCAAACAGGCTTCAGCGCATGGTTATTCCTGTTTTGGACTTGCTTCAAACTTTACCGACCTTCGTTTATTTGATCCCTCTCATCTTCTTGTTCCCGATCGGTGAATCACGACTCTATGGAATCGCGATTACGCTTTACGCCATTGTGCCAATCATTCGTTTGACAGACCTGGGCATTCGCCTTGTCGACCAAGATGTGATTGAAGCGGGCAATGCCTTCGGGATGAATGCCCGTCAGAAATTGTCAAAAGTCGAACTACCACTGGCGCTACCGAATATCATGGCAGGTTTGAACCAAACCATCATGATGAGTTTGGCGATGGTTGTGATCGCATCCATGGTTACAGCACCCGGCTTGGGTGTTCTTGTCCTTCGTGGCATTCGTAACTTGGAACTGGGTGTTGGTCTCATGGCTGGGATCTGTATCGTTCTACTTGCTGTTATGTTGGACCGCACATCAAAAGCTGCCTTGTCACGGATTGACCGTGCCAAAAGCAAAACATCGTAAGGGGCCCGCACATGCTAAAGAATACACCAAAAGTTAAACTGCGCGGCCTTTTCAAGATCTTTGGCGCTGATGATAAATCAGTTTTGCCACATGTTCAAAATGGCATGAGCAAAGAGGAACTGCTTGAAAAGCACAAACACGTTTTGGGTCTTCAGTCGATCGACGTGGATATGCAAGCTGGTGAAATCACTGTTGTGATGGGCCTTTCTGGTTCGGGGAAATCCACCCTCATTCGTCACCTTAACCGTCTGATTGAGCCCACTGCTGGTGAGATCGTTGTAGATGGTGAAGACGTCACACAACTGTCCCAAGCTGATCTTCGCACTTTACGCCAAGAGAAGATGTCGATGGTGTTCCAGAAGTTCGCGCTTTTGCCACACCGTACCGTTCAGCAGAACGCAGCCATGTCATTGGACGTACGTGGGATGGACAAAGAAACCCAAGACACTGAGGCCCGCAAATGGCTAGAGCGTGTTGGGTTGGGTGGTTATGAAGACCATTATCCATCACAACTGTCAGGGGGAATGCAGCAACGTGTGGGCATCGCCCGTGCGCTGACCGCAAACACTGACATCATGTTGATGGACGAGGCATTTTCTGCCCTCGACCCTTTGATCCGCACAGACATGCAAGACTTGTTGCTTGAGCTACAGCTTGAGCTGAAGAAAACGATCATCTTCATTACGCACGACTTGGACGAAGCGCTCAAATTGGCGGACCATCTTGTGATCCTCAAAGACGGTGCAGTGGTTCAACAGGGCGAGCCGCAAGGTATTCTGCTGAACCCAGCAGATCCCTACATCGAGGACTTTGTAAGCGATATTAACCGCGCGCGCGTTTTGCGTATTCGTTCCATTACGAACCCGCTGAAGAGCAAGAAATTTTCTGGCGACGTTGATGCCGATGACAACCTTGAATCTTTGATTGCGCTGTCAGAGGGCGATACCGCATTGACCTACCGCGTAATGAGCGACGGTGAGCCTATTGGTGAACTAAACATGCGGGATCTGGTCAAAGCACTGGTTCCACGCATCTCAAGCACGCAAGCGGCTTAATAACATCTAGCAGAGCGGGCTTTGGTTCGCTCTGCACCACAGAACTCTATTCTTGTCCGTTGAAGACAAACAGCGTTTCTCCATTGATCTGATAGTTATTGATCAACGCAGCCGACTTGTCGCTGTGCAACCATTCCTCCAATTTCATCGCCATCTCATACTGTACAGTCGGATGCTTTGCCGGATTAACCGGTAAGTAGGCGTATTGGTTGAACAGCACTGGGTCCCCTGAGAACAACAGCACTAAATCACCCTTGTTCTTGAAATTCAGCCAGCTCGCCCGATCCGATAGGATGTATGCATTGAGGGCAGACGCCGTGTTTAAGGCGGCTCCCATCCCTGCCCCGACGGCGTTGTACCAAGAGCCAAATGTGGCTGGCTCTCGTTCAGCGATCTGCCATACCTTCAGTTCCGCTTTGTGCGTTCCACTGTCATCACCACGGCTGACATATGTAGCCTGAGCATCCGCTATTCTTTGCAGGCTTTCGGCCGCGTCGCTTGTTGCGCCAATCTGAGCCTTGTCCGATTTAGGACCAATCAGCACAAAATCATTGTACATGATTTCGCGGCGGTGCGTGCCGAACCCATCCGCAACAAATGCCTCTTCAGAGGCACGTGAATGGACTAAGATCGCGTCAACATCCCCCGCTTCGCCCAGCCTCAATGCTTGGCCCGTGCCAACGACCAGCAACTGTAGGTCTATTCCAAGGTCCGCTTCGATCTCAGGAAGCAAGACATCTGCCAGTCCAGAATTTTCAAACGAAGTCGTTACTGCAAGTTTCAGGGTATCCGACTGTGCTAAACTCGCAGAACAAAGGAACCCCGCAAAAACGAGAGAGCGTATCATTCGAGGATATCTCCTTTGAGGAACGCCTGAAGGTCAGGTGTTTGGGCGGCATCAAACACATCGGGTGCCAAACCCGTTTCAGCGATACGCCCTGATTTCATAAAAATCACATCAGCAGCAAGGCGGCGCGCCTGCCCCATATCATGAGTGGCCATAATAATGCGTGTTCCAGCAGCAGCCGTTTCCAGCAAAAGCGTTTCAATTTCGCGAGTCGATTGGCCGTCTAGGTTGGAACATGGTTCGTCTAAGAACAAAACTTCAGGGTCACGGATCAAGGCCCGTGCAATAGCGAGTTTTTGTCGTTCACCACCCGACAAGCGCGTCGCAGATCTGTTCGCAACTTTGCCAAGGCCAATGCGTTCGATCCAATACTCCACGGCTGTATTGATCTCTGGTTTTGGGCGCTTGATCAGGTATAGAGGATAGCTGAGGTTTTCAGCAACTGTGCGGCGCAACACAACGGGTGACTGGAATACATAGGCATGGTTTGCGTGATCCCGTTGTGCCCATTCAGCGGTGCCCTCTGAAATACGCTCGATCCCGTGCATCACGCGCAAAAGCGTCGTCTTACCTGACCCATTGGGACCGATCACCATTGTAGGACCACCTTGATCAATCACCAGATCGATTGGGCCTAAAACGATTTTACCACGACGCCGAACACTTAAATTCGAGAGGGTCAATGGAAACATGTTACTCACCACCTCCCCTCCCTTTCTGTACGTGACAGCCAGTGGATTGAGATATTAACAAACAGCGCGAGACCAATAAGAACAAAGCCAAGGCCTAGCGCTAATGCAAAGTCACCCTTTCCCGTTTCCAGCGCAATCGCTGTCGTCAGAACACGTGTCGCATGTTCAATGTTTCCACCAACGATCATGATCGCACCGACCTCACCAATTGCGCGACCAAACCCAGCAAGTCCCGCAGTCAAAAGATTGCGTCTTCCATCCCAGATCAATGTTTTGATCCGCTGCCATTTACTGGTGTTCAGCGAAATAAGAAGGTCATGATATTCCGCCCAAAGTTCGCGCATCGCTTGGTGCGAAATTGATGCGATAATTGGGGTGATAATCACAATTTGGACAATGATCATGGCCCATGGCGTGAACAACAAACCGAAGACACCAAAGGGGCCTGAGCGGGACAAAAGGATGTAGAAGATCAAACCAACAACGACCGGCGGCAATCCCATCAGCGCATTCATTATTGAAATTACGAGCCGTCTGTACTTGAACCGTTGCACCGCAAGGAACGCGCCAAAAGGCATCGCAACTGCTGAGGCGATGATTACCGCCGTCAAACTGACCTGTAGTGATCGCAAACTGATTTCCCAAAGTTCAGCGTCAAACGTCACAATAAGACGCAGCGCGGCAAGCAATCCTTGGGTTATATCATTCATCTAGGTCAGTACCTGCCGAGGGAATTCTAACGCTAGGATATAGGGTTCTTAGATACAAGAACAGGCGCGGAATGACCCACGCCTGTTCAAGAACTAAATTGTCGTTAGGTTTATTGCCAATCGGCAATCGCAAAGATCTTTTGTGCAACTGGAAGATTCTTTGCCACAGCGCTTAGATCAACATCATCCGCTTTGAAGAGACCCAGTTTCGCAACCGAGTCGCTAAGTCCAACACCGGCTACAGCTGGATATTCGTCGTTACCAGCAGAGAAGTATTTCTGAGCCTGATCTGACGCCAAGTACTCAAGGAACTTAACCGCATTCTCACGGTTCGGTGCATTCTTGGCCACACCTGCACCAGACAGGTTCATGTGCGCGCCTTCAGCTTCTTGTGAGGGAAACACCCAACCGATCATATCAATGTCAACCGTCACACCTTTTACATCGCGGCGCAGTGCGCGGGCGAAATAGTAAGTGTTAGAGATTGAGATCTCACATTCACCGGACACCAAACCACGCAACTGGTCCGTATCGCCACCTTGGGGTTTACGTGCAAAGTTCGTGACAAGCCCTTTAGCCCATTCAGTTGCGGCTTCTTCACCGTGATTTTCGATCACAGCAGACAACAGCGTTTGCGAATAAACATTGGTTGAAGAACGGTGACACACCATACCTTTGTAGGCCGGATCAGCCAGATCAAGGTAAGATGCTGGCGGGTTAGTCACATCGTTTTTATCAAAGAAGATAATCCGTGCACGCTGTGAGAAACCAAACCATTGGTTGTCTGAATCTTGTAGCTTACTTGGAATACGCGCCTCTAAGACTGCGCTGTCGGTCGATTGCAAAACACCAGCGTCTTTTGCACGCTCAAGGCGAGAAGTATCCACCGTGATCAAAACATCAGCTGGAGAATTCAAACCTTCGGCCTTCATCCGAGCGATCAGCTCATCCGCTTTACCCTCGATACGGTTGACGGTGATGCCTGTCTGCTCAGTGAACTCAGAGTAGAGGCGTTCGTCTGTGTCGTAGTGACGTGAGGAATACAGATTAACTTCACCCTCCGCAAAAGCGGCTGAGCCGCTGGACGCGATCAAGGCTGTGACAAGTACTGGTAGTTTCGATTTCATGGACATGACGTCCTCCAAGATTAACTTACAGTTTTAGTCAACTAACGGATTTTGGGGATATTGCAAGGTTCTTGACTAAAATAGTCAGAATTAATTTTATTACTCAAACCGCCCCTTGAAGGTACCCACCGAAATTTTGGATATCTCAAGTTTGTTACGTACCGCATTGGCCATCTGAACTGCAGTAGCCCCGTCCCCATGCAAGCAAATCGTATCTATCGGTGTCGGGATGTGTTGACCACTTTCAGTAATGATAGCTTGGGCTTGCACCATCTCAACCATGCGTTTTCCGGCCAGTTCCGCATCATGGATCACCGCCCCTGGCTTACTTCGGTCAACAAGTGTCGCGTCGTCGTTATAGGCGCGGTCGGCAAAAATCTCGCAGGCGTATGCGCAACCCAGCGACTTCACCGCCTTCACTTGTTCTGTAGCCGCCAACACCATAATTATTAAATCGGGATCGACTGACAACGCCGCTTCATACAGCGCGTGCGCCATTGATTCGTCTTCACACGTCATGTTTGACATCGCGCCATGTAGTTTCAAATGGCGGACCTTTGTACCCAGCGCACGCGCCATTCCAAGCGATGCCCCTACCTGAACCCGAATTGAATTTTGCAGCGATGTAATAGGAACATGCATTCTGCGCCGCCCAAAACCCTG
This sequence comes from Ascidiaceihabitans sp., assembly GCA_028825475.1. Taxonomy (GTDB): domain Bacteria; phylum Pseudomonadota; class Alphaproteobacteria; order Rhodobacterales; family Rhodobacteraceae; genus Ascidiaceihabitans. The sequence goes on from JAPKAB010000029.1 coordinate 23,002, forward strand.
CAGATCGGGAAAGCCTGGATGCGTACCGATCCCAACACCATTGTCACGCGCAAGCGCCATAGTTGCGGCCATCACATCGGGGTCACCAGCATGCGCACCACAAGCTATGTTGGCTGATGATACAATATTGAGCAAAGCTGCATCATCACCCATTTTCCACGGACCAAAGCTTTCACCCATATCAGCATTCAGATCGACTTGGTTCATTTCAAATTATCCTTCATCTAAGGGAGCGTTCTTGGCAGAAATTGCACCGCTAATCAGCTGATAACTGAGCAAATCTTGGATCGTTGTTACGTCTCGGATCAACGGCTTGATTGATTTACGTAGACCTGAAAGTACTGCACTGGCGCGGGCCTGAATCGCAGCGCCTTCTTCAAGTGTTAACAATTCAAATTTAAGGGAACTGCCAATCGGTGCTTGCGAAACTTTGTTTAAATCACAAGGTAAGATCGTCCCAATGCGAGGGTAACCACCTGTCGTTTGGCACTCATGCATCAAGACAAATGGCGTCCCATCTCCAGTAATCTGAATGTCACCTGCAATGGTCACTTCGGAAACGATGTTCAATTGTCCGCCTGATTGGAAACCTTTACCGTCAAAGTCCATCCGAATACCTTGGCGGTTTCCACGCGGGTCACGGCGAAACTCAGTTTTGGTGAAACGGGTCATCGTACTATCTTCGAATTTGTCGCTTTGCATGCTGCGTACGAAACGGATTTTACCGCCGTCTAAGCGTTGCTCAGGAACCACATAAAAACCCGTATCAGTTGATGCATCTTTACCGACAGGCAATATATCTCCCTCCGCGATCAACCGCCCTAAACCCGCAGACATATGACAGCCTTGCGTCCCCAGATAAGACGGGGTGGCAAAACCACCCCCAACATGCAGATATCCAAAATTTCCTCGTCTAGCGGCTCCAATTTTCAAAACGCTGCACGCCGATAATAGATGACTCGAATTCCACTGAACGGTGGCACCATCGATTGTCGCATCCATAACAGCACCAGACAGAGCAATTCGAATGTCGCTGGTGGCCTCAAACACGCCACCCATACCGGCCATCTCCAACACCGCACATGAGGGCATTTGACCGAGCAAAGCTGCCCCTTCATGCAGCGCCGCAGGGTCAGACGCGCCACCACGGGTCAATCCTGCCGACATAAAGCCAGTGCGACCCAAATCTTGGATCGCAGCTGCTGGCCCAATACTGCGGACGATCAGGGCTCGGTTCATTTCAACATCTCAGTTTGGGCACCACCATTGCCAGATTGATCGCTGGATTCAATCTTCAAGAACTCTGCTTCGGTCACGGGATCAAATATCATCTCGTCACCAGGTGACAATGGAAAGGGTCTCTCAGACTTAGGCCGGAAGGACAAAAAGCCTGTCGCGCCTACATGACGCCAACCCGTTGGGGTTGCATATGGAAAAAGGCAGAATTGGCGCACGGCTGTGACCAAAGATCCCGCGGGAACATTAGGCGTAATTTTCGTTTGTCTTGGGATATTCCAATAGTCAGGCAATGTACCTAGATAAGGCTGGCCCGGTGCAAAACCGATCGTCAGAACTCGCATCGATGTCGTAGATAAATCTGTGATCGCCTGCTCGATAGTTTGCCCGGCTAGCTCCGCAGCTTCTGCCAGTTCCGGTGCACGATCAGTGCCAAACAACGTCGGGACTCGCCATAGTGTCCGCCCAGACGGAAGCGGCGCAGCCAACCAGTCCCTACTATCAACTAAATTCTGTAGCCGCTCGATAATTGGCTCAGGTCGGTAAACGGACAAATCGATCTTTAAAAAAGTTGAAACAAGAGTTGAGTTGCTTTCTTCCACCTCTTCCCACTCCGCAGCACGCACTGCAGCGAGAAACGCTATCGCTGCCCGATTGGCCGGTTCTGACAATACACCAGAGAACGTGACAATGACCCCAGCCAAACCAACAGTTTTAATCTGCGGCCATGTCTCTTGAGTTTCAAATTTCTCTGTCATCAGGTTCTTCATTTCGGTGCTTTAATGTCAGACTAGGTTGCCGCCGACCCCGCCGCAAGCAACGCGTGGCCTCTTACACGTATCCAGTCTACAAATACGCTAGACAGGAGGAACGCATATGGCCAACCCACTCTTTGACAAACTGTTCGCACCCCATATCGGTTCGACAGCGACATTCCTAATTTTGCCAAACGGTGATCGAATTAGCTATAGTGGTTTCTTGGATCAAACCACGCAGTACGCCAACGTGATACGGGACTCCGGTCTTGAGGTTGGTGACAGGCTGGCTGTTCAAATCGAAAAATCACCCGAAGCGCTTGCTGTATATGCGGCTTGCGCCTTGACCGGCACCGTTTTCCTGCCCCTTAATACTGCTTATGCACCCACCGAATTATCTTATTTTCTAAACGATAGTAGTGCGCGTCTGTTTCTGTGTGATCCCAAAAATCATGAGGCCTTGAAGACGATCGCGCAGACAGCGGGTGCACAAATCCTAACGCTTGGGTCGAATGGTGAAGGCAGCTTTGCCGATGCGGCTAGTACCAAACCAAAAACATGTAGAATCGCACAACGCAGTTCACATGACCTTGCTGCCCTTTTGTACACCTCTGGAACAACTGGTCGTTCAAAAGGTGCAATGCTGAGCCAAGGCAACTTACTTTCGAATGCGGAGGCACTAACTGAGTTGTGGCAATTTACGGCACACGACACTTTATTGCATGCTCTGCCAATCTTTCACACTCACGGCTTGTTTGTTGCCACCAATGTGACGTTATCAGCGGGCGGAGCAATGATGTTCCTACCTAAATTCGACGTTGAGCAAATGATCAACGGGTTGCCCGAATGCACAACGATGATGGGCGTTCCCACGTTTTATACGCGGCTTTTGGACCACCAAAAATTCGATAGAAATCTAACAGAACACATGCGGCTATTTATTTCTGGGTCCGCTCCCATGCTCACCGAGACTCATGCGATGTTTACAAAACAGACTGGCCACAAAGTCTTAGAGCGTTATGGGATGACCGAAACCAACATGAGTACGTCAAACCCATACTCTGGCGAACGGCGGGCAGGCAGTGTCGGCTTCCCTCTGCCTGGGGTGGATCTCAAGATAACAGACCCTGATACCGGCATAGTTGTCCCACAAGGCGGCATTGGCGGGATCGAAGTGCGAGGCACAAATGTATTCCAAGGCTACTGGAACATGCCCGAAAAAACCGCTGAAGAATTGCGCACTGATGGCTTTTTCATCACTGGCGATTTGGCACGCATGGATGAAGATGGCTACGTTACCATCGTTGGACGCAGCAAGGACTTAATCATTTCAGGTGGCTTCAACATTTATCCCAAAGAACTCGAAATGATCTTGGATGACCAAGCTGGCGTATTCGAAAGCGCTGTAATTGCAGTGCCACATGCCGATATGGGGGAAGCAGCATTGGCTATATTGGTTAGAAAGAAAGCTGGGCCTAATATTGATCAAATCCAAGCACTGATGAAACGTGATGTGGCGCGCTTTAAGCACCCTCGAGATTTCATCATTATCGATGAACTGCCACGAAACGCGATGGGAAAAGTACAGAAAAACGTTTTGCGCGAAACATATGCAAATTGGTTTAATTCAAACCCCGTTTAGTCGAAGCCAACCATCTTCAAAGGTGACTTTAGAGACGCCAGCAAGATCAATCATGCGATGTAACTCTGCCTCAAAGGCTTTTGCACGCGCAGACGTCCATTTAACGCCCTCTTCTGGCCACAACGCTTTCACATGCAAGCAATCTCGACCCCGAAACGCCTTCATATCAACGCGGGCGACCAAGCGGTCTCGTTCAAGCAGTGGGAAAACATAGTAGCCGTATTTACGTTTGGCTTCCGGCACGAACATTTCAACAGTATACTGGAAACCAAACAAGCGTGCCGCGCGTTTGCGATCACGAAGAGCTGGATCAAACGGGCTAAGAACGCGTAAGCGACCTGTGGGCTCCGCATTTAGCCCCACATCATCTGGCAAAGAGGGTCGTGCAAAGGCTGGCTTAGTCGATCCATCTGCACTCTCGACTTGGACCTGAATAATGTCGGCACGCTCTAATGCAGCGATACACCAGGCTTTGGCTTCAGCCGTGGTAACATGCGCCCAGAATGCTGCAATTTCTGCATGTGTTGCAAAGCCTAATCGATCCAAAGCGCCGTTGCAGCACCAATCTATTGTTCCCTCAACATCGGGTGCGTTGGTTGGGTCGGATAACGTTGCCTCAAGTACACGTTCTGTCAAATCGTAACGCTTTTTGAAGCCCTCGCGCCCGACCACAGACAATGCTCCAGTTCGCCAAAGATATTCCAAAGCGGTCTTTGAGGGATGCCAGTCCCACCAACCACCGGATCCGCGCGCTTCTTCTTTTCCAACATCTGACGAGCTCAGCGGACCCTGCTCCCGAATTTGGTCTAAAACGACTTGCAACTGCGCCTCGAAACCATCGCGTCGCCAGTTCTTCCAATGCTTTTGCAGTTTGATCGCGTCACGCTCACGCCGCATCTGCCAATAGGGGTAAAACTCAACAGGTATGACGGCTGCGTCATGTGTCCAATGCTCAAAAAGACCTTTGTTCTGCTCATATAACGTTTTTAAAACAGTCGGCATGTAACGCGCTTTGCGGGTGAACAGGATCAGATCATGCGCACGTGCAACCGTATTGATACTATCGAGTTGCACAAAACCAAGGCCACGAACAACCTCAAGCATTTCGTTTGGGCCAGCATTACCTTGCGGTGTGTCGATCAACAGATGCCGGCCCATAAAGACCCGGCGTGCCATACGATTGGTAAGCGTGAACTCTGTCACACCGAATCAAACTCTGCGATCGCGGCGCAGTGTATCGCCATAGCTGATTGTCGGGGACATCGTTTGCAAGACAGGTTCGTCATCTGTGTCTTCTGCATTTCGATCCAGGATGATTTGAGCTGCAGCGCGGCCAATCTCTAGTCTGCATGCGTCCATCGTTGCCAATTTGCGTGGCAACCCTTGCAACAATTCAACGTCATTGAAACCGGCAAGACCAATTTGACCCGGCACATCGATCCCTTGGTCCAAAAGATACAGCAATCCACCTGCACCGATCATGTCGTTTGAGAAATACAAGAAATCCAAATCTGGATTTCGTTCCAGCATCGACTGTGTCATCTCGCGACCTTTGGCTAAAGCGGATCCACCCGAATAAAAATCACGGTCTCGAATCTCAATCCCAGCTTTGGCAAGGCCTTCAGTAAAACCCTCAAAACGTTTACGAGCACGGTGATCCAACGGCATTTTTGTGCCCATGAATCCAATGTTCTTATAACCTTGCTTTTGAATCGCCTGAGCCATTTCAAGCCCAGCACGGCGGTGCGAAATGCCAACCATTGAGTCGATCGGAAGCCCATCAGCATCCATAATTTCGACGACGGGAATACCAGAATTGCGCATCATTGCGCGCGCTGCGTCCGAATGTTCAAGTCCCGCCAGTATCACACCAGATGGACGCCAAGACAGCATCTCATACAAAACGCGTTCTTCTTTTTCGGGCATATAGTCTGTTACGCCAACCACAGGCTGCAACGGTGTGTTTTCTAACACCTGATTAATACCCGTCAAAACCTCTGGAAAAACCATGTTGGAAAGTGATGGAATAATAACAGCAACCAGATTTACACGCTGAGACGCCAACGAACCAGCTATCTGATTGGGGACATACCCGAGCTCTTTAGCGGCCGCTAAGACACGCTTCCTTGTCGTCTCACTAACGTCACCACGCTTGCGAAGCACACGGCTTACGGTCATTTCGGAAACGCCCGATGCCTCAGAGACATCGCGCAGAGTGAGGGGGCGCTTATTACGAGGGGTCACAGCATATTCCTGAAATTGTTAGATCATTGTTAACGCACCAAGCCCACAAGTATCAAGTTCGCTGAAAACAACATGACATTCTTTGCACCACCAATTAGATAAAGCTTGATGGCTCCGTGGCTCAACTGGACAGAGCAGCCCCCTCCTAAGGGGCAGGTTATTGGTTCGAATCCAATCGGGGTCACC
>JAPKAB010000030.1 GCA_028825475.1 Ascidiaceihabitans sp.
ACTGCCGAGAAAATTCTAGTTTTCAACACAACCATTTTTCGGGGGGATTACCTTGTCACGGCGATCCGCGTTGAACTTGTGTGGCATTTACAGCATCCTGAAGGAAACAGACCGCGTAGATAGATGCCAAATGCTGATCTATGCAACAAGGCCCCGCCGAAGTGTTCCGCGAAAAAAATTGGAGGAATTGCGATGAGCCGCCTACCCTGACCTCAACAAGAGTCGCAGTTCAGATATCGCGTACAGTTCTGTCGTGAAGTTTTTTCTTGAAGAACTTTGTTCTTCGCAGGCCTAAGTTTTGCCCCCTGGAATGCGAGACTATCCATAATTTAGGCCACACAAGGGCGTTGTTGCATGGAGCATGAAGGGTTCCCCGCCTGCAGCTCTTTGCAAAATCTATCCCACGATCGGGACAGTATGCAAACCGCCCATCAAACTTTGCGACAGAACCCTCTCCAACACGTCTATGACCTTTCAAAGATAGGGTTTCAACCAGGCTAGGGTTTCATCAGTTGGCTGGAGTGACTTGTATTCCGCCCCAAGCGGATCGGTATAGCCAAGCTCTGCAATCGTTTCAAATATGTGAGTATAATTGATCTCTCCATGGTCGGGCGCACCACGATCAGGAACTGACGCAAATTGGATGTGACCAATTTCGGGCATCAATAATTTCAGCTTATGCGTCAGATCCCCTTCCATCAACTGAACGTGGAAGCAATCAAACATTAATTTAAGATTTGACGCATCTACAAGCTCCATAATCTCTAGCGCTTGGTCGGTTGTTGTTAGGAAGTAACCAGGTGCATCATACTTATTGAGTGGTTCAATCAAAATGGTAATGCCTTGCATCGCAGCCTGAGTGCAGGCGTATTTTAGTGCCGCAACAAAAGTTTGTTGTGCCTGCGCCCCGCTGGTAAAGCCCGCCATTACATGAATATTCGGAACAGCAATCGCCTGCGCATAACTCAACGCTTCATCAATTGCGGCGCGCGCCTCGCCTTCGCGCCCTGTGATCGCAGCCAGACCGTTGTCCCCTGCTGACACATTACCACGACGCGTGTTAAGGCCCAACATCTTTAGCCCGGTTTCCGAAAGGGCCTCCGCTACATCAGAGGCAGGAACATCATAGGGCCAATGGCATTCTACCGCGTCAAACCCAGCGGACTTAGCCGCACGGATAGCATCAGGCAAGGGTAAGTCGTTCCATAGAAATCCAAGGTTTGCCGAAAATTTCATCTGTCCCACTCCACATCAAATTTGGAAACAATTGCTTGGACCTGGATTTGCGACAGCGCACGCGGTGACAACCCCCGTGTCATCATGGCCAACCTTGCCGTATCCTCGAGTTCTTCAACTGCGTTGCACGCAGCCTCGATATCTTTGCCCGCCACAACTGGCCCATGGTTGGCCAACATGACCGCAGAGCGTTTACCCGCAAGACCGCGCACAGCGTCACCCATAGCTGGATCGCCCGGCATAAAGAAGGGTAACAACTTCACTTGCCCCAACTTCATAATACCATACGGCGTGAGCGGCGGCAGGAAGTTATCCGCATCTACATCGGGCATCATCGACAACGCCACCGAATGGCAGCTGTGTAGATGCACAACGGCCCCTGCGCTGGATCTGGTTTCATAAAAGGCGCTATGCAAAGGCATTTCTTTCGTCGGCTTGTCACCATCAATCAACAAACCTTGCGCGTCGAAACGACTGAGCCTGCCAGGATCAAGACGACCAAAGCTGGTACCTGTGGGACTAACGAGCAACCCACCATCGGATGTGCGCGCAGAGATGTTGCCCGTACTGCCGCCAGTTAGTTTACGGTCGAACATTGACTTTGCAAGCGTGCAAATTAATTCTCGCAGCCTGACGTCTTCAGTCATAAGTTGCTCAGTTTGGTTTGCGCATCAACAAAAAACGTCTTGGTTCCAAAATTACCCGATTTCAACGTCAGTGCAATCTGATGACTTTGCGAATGACAAAACGTCCAAGGCACACCTGGCGCAATCTCAACACCGATATCAAGCTGAGTCACGCCAAGCGCCTTTGTAACAGCCCCCGAGGTCTCGCCACCCGCGACAATGATCCGCCGCGCACCCGCATCACGTGCAACAACTGCGCAAGTGGCCAGCGTTTGTTCGATCAATTTACCAACCGCAGTAACACCAAATTTCTCTTGCGCGGCTTTCACCTTGCAGGGGGCTGCAGTGGCATAGATCAATGGTGCTTTGCCCAGATCTTGCACTGAGAGCCACGCCAAAACTGGATCAGCGCCTGTTTGCATCAGCGCAATTGCATCAAGTTGATAAGTGGGTGACCCCTGCGCAATATATTCGGTGACTTGAGCGTTTGTCATGGCAGAGCAACTGCCTGACAGAATAATAGCCTCATCGGGAATTTTTGGTGTGAGAATTTTTGGCGCATCCGCGGCCAAAGTTCCATTCGCCATATATAGCGCAGGAAGTGGCATTGCCACTGCTGAACCACCTGTTATTAGGTGCATATCTTGACAGGCCTGCGCAATGATGGCGAGATCCTCATCAGCGACAGCATCAACTATCACATGCGCAATCCCATCCATTTTCATCTTGTCCAACTCAGCACGTAGCGCTGTGGCACCTCCTGCAACTTTAAGTCGGCTCGCCAACCCCACAGGTTTGGTGACCTGTGGTTCCAAAAGCCTCATCAAATTGCTGTCGCGCATAGGCGTCAGGGGATGATCCTTCATCGGGCTTTCGGCAAGAAGCTGTTGACCAACAAATAAATTTCCCATGAATATTGACCTGCCATTTTCGGGAAATGCCGGACAATAAATCGTCTGATCGGCACCGAGGTCTGCCATCAATGCTTCGGCCACGGGGCCAATATTGCCCTCCATAGTGCTGTCAAAGGTTGAGCAGTATTTCCAGAAAAACCGAGTTGCCCCTGCTTTACGCAACCATGCGAGTGCCGCACGAGTTTCAGACACCGCTTCAGCAACAGGAGCAGTTCGGGATTTAAGAGCAATCACCTCAAATGGTCCGGTGTCAGACGGCGGTTCAGTTGGAACGCCAATGCGTAGGGACACCCGCACACCACTGCGCGCAAGAAGCGCCGCAAGGTCCGTGGCACCCGTAAAGTCATCTGCGATACAGCCCAGAACGGTTGTCATTGGCTTGTCACTCCTTTTCCCCAGGCAGGGTAATGCCTGCATTACGTGCATACACTTTGGCCACTGCTGCATCGTCTTCTGTTCCGTATCCCATATCTGCGGCCTCGACAAACTGTTGTAGTGCGACGGCGGTGATGGGGGCGCTAAAATTCGCGGCCTTAGCAATATCCATCACGATCCCAAGGTCTTTGGGCCAAATGTTAACGGAACTGTGTGGCGTATAATCACCTGCTACAATATGCGGTGCGCGGTTCTCCAGCATCCAGCTTGTGCCAGCACATTTGCTAATCACATCAATGAATTTCTCAGGCGTCACGCCTTGCGTCATACCAAAAGTCATCGCCTCAGCCATGGTTGCAATATGAACACCTGCCAACAGTTGGTTTACTGCTTTCATAGCGCTACCAGCGCCAACCGAGTCACCAAGTTCAAAAACCGTCTCAGCAATGCTATCCAGAACGGGGCGCAGGGCTGTAAATGCCTGTGGAGAACCAGCAGCCATGATCGAAAGTGCGCCATTGGCCGCTTTGACAGACCCACCAGAGATTGGCCCATCCAGATAAAGCACGCCATGCTCACCACAACGCACCGCCAAGTCTTTGGCAAAATCAGGTGGCATGGTCGCGCACGACAACACTGCAGCACCAGCTTTTAGTTTTGGAACAATGCCAGCCTTGCCGAACAGGACTTCTTCGGATTGTGCCGCGTTCAGGACCGCGATGATCACCATATCCAGCTGATCTGTCACAGTAGTCACGTCACTGCTTTGACCACCGTCATAGACAAATCGCTTCATCTGGTCAGAGTTGATGTCCACGCCCCAGACCTGATGCCCGCCACGCAAGGCAGACATGGCGATCCCGTACCCCATTGATCCAAGCCCAATGGCTGCAACCTTTTGGATTTTTTTTGTCATTTTTCTCACTTCAGGTTTTTCCGTTTGTTTTAGTTTAAGGGGCTTATCGCACAGATAATAAGGCAACGAAGACCACGACAAGCAACGATATTGCCATGCCCATGTTGATCACTCGCCCAGTGCGCTGGTTCAGGTTCATACTACCCAATTTGACCCCTGCCCCCAGCCATATTAAATGAACAGGCACCCAGATTGCGTTGAAAAGAAGTAATTTAACCACGACTTCTGCAACTGGTGTTTCAGGCATGAACGCAAAACCAGAGAACAGCGTTGCGCCGACCACATAGGCTTTTGGATTGATAAACTGCAGCACAAGGCCATTAATAAAGCCAAGAGACGTCGTTGCAGGCTTGAAACCAACCAAGGGACCTGCTGAGGCAATGCGCCATGCCAGATAGACCAGATACCCGACTGATGCAAAAAGCAGCACAAGGCGTAGTGCAGGCACCGCCAGAACGATGGCTGCCAGACCAGATATAACAATCATCATAGTGATCAAGCCGCCCAGACACAGGCCCGCCAAGAAACTATAGCCAGAACGATAGCCAAATGCCGCACCAATGCCAGCAGTGGTCAAAACTCCCGGCCCAGGTGTGATTAGCAAAAAGAAAACTGCGATGACAAATTCAAGCATCCGTCATCACCTTTCGTATCACAGCATCGCGCATTCAGGTACCGCGCTGACAACGGTGCCGTCCTTAAGGTGTTGCAACAAATTGTCCACCGTCAGTGCGCCCATCGCTGCCCGCGTCTCAACAGTACCACTGCCGACATGGGGCAAAAGGACTGTATTTGGCAGATCACGCAGGGCTTGAGGGACATGCGGTTCACCCTCAAACACGTCAAGACCCGCCCACCCAAGTGTACCACAGCTCAAGGCATCAATCATCTCAGTTTCGTCGACAACAGAGCCACGAGATACGTTAATCAACGTCCCATTTGGCCCCAACGCCTGCATAACTTCTGCATTGACGATCTTGTTGGTTGAGGGGCCACCCGGCGTAATGCAAATCAGCACATCACAGTCATGAGCCATTGCAGTTAGGTCGTCGTAGTATTTGTAATTGGCTTCCTTTTTGCTGCGCGTGTGATAGACGATCGTCGGATTCCAAGGCGCCAGTTTATCTGCGATAGCCTGACCGATACGGCCCAGACCCAAAATGCCTATGGTCTGGTTGTCTGCACTACGGGTCAGATGTGCGCCCCCCTTCGCCTCCCAGTCACCCGACCGCACATAAGCATCATCACGCAAGATCTCACGGTAGCAAGCGAGCAACAAAAGCACAGCGGTGGTTGCAACTTCTTGGTTCAAAACGTTCGGCGTATGCGTCACTTTGATACCACGGGCGAATGCGGCATTTGCATCGATGGCGTCATATCCCACCCCATATCCGCTGATCACCTGCAGGTTGCTCAGCGACGCCATCAGATCAGGATTCACGCCGTCGTGCCCATTCGTGACCACATGGGTGATTTTCGCAGGATCAAAATCGTTAAGCTGGTGAATGGTGAACGCCACCTCAAGACGTGAGCGCATCGCGTCGGTGATACCGCCAATTTGTAAAAGATCAGGCATCTTGGTCGACCTTTTGTTTTTGATGGCCAAGGCCTTCGATTTTAAGGTCCATAACATCACCAACTTTCAAGAATATAGGTTCAGGTTTCATTCCCAACGCCACACCAGGAGGTGTGCCAGTCGTAATTACATCGCCTGGATGCAAAGTCATCAAGCCAGACAAATGTTCGATGATTTCTGCAACACTAAAGATCATCGTTGCTGTCGATCCCGTCTGCATCCGCTTGCCGTTCACATCAAGGCTCATCGACAGATTTTGAGGGTCGGCGACTTCGTCACGGGTAACCAGCCAAGGACCAGTAGGGCCAAAAGTGTCGCAAGATTTTCCCTTGGTCCACTGCCCTGTGAGGTTGGCCTGGAAGTGCCTTTCAGAAACGTCATTGACGATGCAATAACCCGCAACATGATCCAAAGCATTGTCCTTAGAAACATATTTGGCTGTCTTACCGATGATCACGCCAAGTTCGACTTCCCAATCGGTGTTGGTTGATCCACGGGGCATAACCACGTCGTCATAGGCACCAACAATGGCGGAATTTGCCTTAAAAAACAGGATCGGATGCTTAGGGATCGCGGCACCCGTTTCGGCAGCATGATCCGAATAATTCAGTCCGATGCACAGAAATTTTCCTATATTGCCAATGCAAGCGCCGATGCGCTGTTCGCCCTCAACGATAGGCAAGGCAGAGACATCAAGGGCACGCAGAAGATCGAGCGTTGCGTCGTCCAGCATAGCGCCATTTATATCATCCACGTGTTCCGACAGATCGCGCAATAAACCAGCGTTATCCAGCAGACCAGGCTTCTCGGCCCCAATAGGGCCGTAGCGAAGTAGCTTCATATTATGTTCCTTTTAGTGCCAGTGTGTTAGCTGTAATTTTCTTTAATGGTTGTCGCGTGGCATAAAGCGACGTGCGATGTCTTGGTATTTGTCTGCGCCGTCAAGCGTCATGCCTTGATCCAAGCGGCCCACCTTTTCGCGGAACAGTTCCTGCCAAGGCGTTTGGCTGGCGGGAATATCATATCCACCATTTGCAACCAAGGTCCGCGCACGGTCGTTCAGCTCATCCAGTGGTACCAACATGTCAGCAGTGCCTTTACCAAGGTCAATCCGCACCCGATCACCCGTTTGCAACAGCGCAAGGCCACCACCATCCGCCGCCTCAGGCGAAGCGTTCAGAATTGAGGGCGAGCCCGAAGTCCCCGATTGACGCCCATCACCAATACACGGCAGCGCCTCAACACCCTGTTTTATCAAGTATGACGGGGGCCGCATGTTCACAACTTCGGCCGCACCAGGATAACCTTTAGGGCCCGCACCACGCATGAACAATACGCACATCTTGTCGATGTTCTCAGATGGATCATCAATACGGCGATGAAAATCTTCAGGACCGTCGAATACGATCGCACGGCCTTCAAACGCTTCTGGATCATCAGCGTTAGAAAGGTAGGTTTTGCGGAACGCTGGGGATATCACAGACGTTTTCATAATCGCAGACTCGAAAAGATTGCCAGACAAGTTGAGAAAACCCGCGTGCTCCACCATTGGATCAGTGGTCGGCTTGATCACGTCCGTGTTTTTAGACCGCACAACAGCACAGTTGTCGCCAATGCTTTTGCCGTTCACCGTAAGCGCGTCGGGATGCGGCAAAACCCCCCCCGCAATTAATTCACCCAAAACCGCAGGTACACCACCTGCGTGTTGGTAATCTTCACCCAGATATTCGCCAGCGGGCTGCATGTTCACCAAAAGCGGCATTTGGTGTCCATGTTTTTGCCAATCATCATTGTCCAGCGGAACACCCAGATGGCGGGCGATGGCATTCAAATGCACAGGCGCGTTGGTCGAACCACCAATGGCAGAGTTCAAAACAATTGCATTCTCAAATGCTTCACGTGTCATGATATCTGTTGGACGCATGTCCTGCCACACCATTTCCACGATGCGTTTTCCAGTCTCATAGCTGATCTGTCCACGTTCGCGATAGGGCGCAGGGATGGCCGCAGAACCGGGCAACTGCATACCCAAGCCTTCGGCCAAGGAATTCATCGTTGTTGCCGTACCCATGGTGTTGCAATAACCTACAGACGGAGCAGATGCTGCGGCAATTTCCATGAACTCATCGGTATTGATCTCGCCTGCTGCCAACTTTTCGCGCGCTTTCCATATGACCGTGCCAGACCCCGCGCGTTCGCCCTTCCACCAGCCGTTCAACATAGGACCGACCGACAACGCAATTGCAGGAATATTTACCGTTGCGGCTGCCATCAACAGTGCAGGCGTGGTTTTATCACAACCGATGTTCAAAACAACTCCATCCAACGGATAGCCAAATAGCGTCTCAACCAAAGATAAATACGCAAGGTTCCGGTCCAGCGATGCAGTTGGCCGCTTACCGGTTTCCTGAATGGGATGCACTGGGATTTCGATGCAGGTGCCACCCGCTGCTATAATGCCATCGCGCACGCGCTTTGTCAGTTCTATGTGGTGGCGATTACAAGGTGACAGGTCGCTGCCAGTTTGTGCGATACCAATGATCGGCTTGCCTGATTGCAGCTCATCACGCGTCAGCCCGTAATTCAGATAGCGCTCCAGATACAACGCAGTCATTTCCAGATTATCTGGGTTCATGAACCATTTGCGCGAACGTAAATCTTCTATCTTTATGCGTTTTGTCATTGGCCTGACCAACCTCCATCAATGATGTGTGTGTGCCCTGTGGTAAAACCACTTTCGTCACTGGCGAGGTAAACGACAAGTGCAGCAATCTCTTCAGCGGTCGCGACGCGGCCCATAGGTTGGCGCGCAACGAATTGTTCCATCGCTTTGTCATAGCTGCCCAATTGCTCACCAAGGGCTGTAACCCGGTCATGCCAGCTGGGAGACTCGACCGTACCGGGACAGATGCAGTTGCACCGGATGCCTTTGGTAATATAATCGACAGCCACCGATTTGGTTAGCCCTACAACAGCGGCTTTTGTTGTCCCATAAATAAAGCGATTTGGCGCGCCAATAATGGAGCCTGCGGCAGATGACATATTGATAATCGAGCCGGTACCACGCTCCAACATGCCCGGCAATGCGGCGCGAATTGTGCGGATCATAGAGCGAACATTAAGGTCGATGGCAAAGTCTAAATCATCGTCTGTTGCGTCCAGAATTGCACCGTGATGAACAAAGCCTGCGCAGTTGAACAACACGTCTGGTGCAGCCCGCGCAACACCTACTTTTACGCTTTCATCATCACACACATTAATTTCGATAATTTCAATATTTTCGAGATTCTCAGTCCGAATCGTGGATAAAACTTCCATATTTACGTCTGTGGCGAACACCTGCGCGCCTGCGCGCGCCATCGCTATAGCACTGGCACGGCCAATACCTTGTCCAGCCGCTGTGACCAATACAGATTTACCACTAAGTCTTTGTTCTATCATATAAATTAAGCCCTGATTCTTGCAATATGACTCTGCTATTACGTACCCAAAAGGGTGCAAGATCATCTCGAATTATGAATGATCTTTAAGTCCCTCTGGCCCTTTTGATCTGATAGGGTAGCTTATAACAGACGTTTCAATTTGACCATAACCACTGACCCGAACATGGCGCACCCTGCACAGTTTGGGAACAAAAGGACGGCCGCCACATGAACCAAACCCGCAAAATCACCCTCATCGGTACTGGGCTAATGGGGCTACCCATGTCCCGCAATCTAATGGCAGCAGGGCATGATCTGACAGTCTGGAATCGCCGTGCGCACCGTGCGGCACCATTGGTTAAGGAAGGTGCTAAGACTGCCGATACGGTTGCCAGGTCGATAGCAAGTGCGCAGGTGGTTATCTCAATGCTTTCAGATGGCTTTGCCACAGGTGAACTACTGTCAGATCCAGATGTGCAGCGTGCACTAACTACTGGCATGGTCTGGGTTGATATGTCGAGTGCCAAGCCCGAGCATGCGCGGGCACATTCCACCCTTTTGGCTGGCCTAGGTGTAACTCACTTGGATGCGCCAGTTTCTGGTGGAACCAAAGGCGCTGAGGCAGGTAACCTTGCTATAATGGTAGGCGGCGAAGCGGCAATCGTTGAGGACATGCGTTTCGTCTTTGAGGCGATGGGCCGACCCGTTCATGTCGGTCCGTCCGGGTCTGGTATGCTATGTAAATTGGCGAACCAAGCAATTGTTGCCGTGACAATCTCCGCCGTAGCTGAGGCTACGTTACTTGCAGAAAAAGGCGGGGCGGACCCTGTGGCCCTTCGCGCGGCCCTCAAAGGAGGATTTGCAGATAGCGTGGTTTTACAACAACATGGCGAACGGATGTCAGAGGGGAATTTCACCCCCGGAGGACTTTCAAAATTCCAACTGAAAGACCTTGATAACACATTAGCAGAAGCCGTAAGTTTGGGCCTCACCCTCCCCTCAACCCAAGAGGTTCGCAACCGCTTTGCGCATTTCTGCGAAGAAATGGGTGGCGCTGATTTGGATCACTCTGGTCTGTATCTGGAACTTAAAAAACGGAATGATCTGACATGACCAAAATCCTAATCCTTGGCGGCGGCGGTATGATCGGGCAGAAACTGGCCAGACGCATCACTGAGCATAACATTTTTGACGGCGTTGAACTGACACTGTTTGACCGCGCGTTTCCCAAAAACGGCGTGATCACAAAAACAGTAATGGGCAATATCGCAGACGCCACCATGGCACAAACACTGGCAGCCAGCAGGCCTGATGTGATTTTCCACCTTGCTGCCATTGTATCAGGAGAGGCCGAGACCAAGTTTGATCTAGGCTGGGACGTCAACATGATGGCGATGTGGCATTTGCTTAATGCGATCAAGACAGAGCATGACGCATCTGAAGGCACGTACCGACCACGTGTGGTGTTCACCTCATCCATTGCTGTCTATGGCGGTCCCTACCCCGACAAGATCGACGATTCATTCCTGTCTGCACCGCTGACCAGCTACGGCGCGCAAAAGGCCGCTTGTGAATTGATGATTACGGATTTTAGTCGCAAAGGGTTTATCGACGGGATTTCCTTACGCCTACCCACGATCTGCGTGCGCCCGGGCAAAGCCAACGCTGCTGCATCTTCGTTCTTTTCAGGAATTATCCGTGAACCACTGAACGGAATTGTAGCGGTCTTGCCCGTTGCAGATACCGTACGCCATTGGCACGCGAGCCCACGCGTGGCAGCACAGTTTTTAACGCATGCTGCAAAGCTTGACACCGATCTGCTGAACGGGCGGCGTGCGCTGAACCTACCAGGGGTAAGCTGCACAGTAGCAGAGCAAATCGAGGCGCTGCGCAACGCCGCTGGCCAGGACGCTGTTGATCTGATCAAGCTAAAACTTGACCCGACAATCATGCAAATTGTCGACGGATGGCCACGTGATTTCAACCCTGAACGAGCTGTCGCATTGGGTTTTGTGGCTGAAAGCAGTTTTGACGAAATAATAAAAGTCTACATCCACGACGATCTAAAAGCCTAGACCTGCAACGTGTTTCCGGTCAGGTGACGAGCCAGATGATCATGGATCTTTTGGCGCGTCAAACCTTTATCACCAGACACAGCTGCGGCAAGAATTTCTGCGTGATGCTGAATGTTATCAGAAATGAAATCGAACTGGCGATCTGCTACCATCAGTTGCTGACGGAACTGCGCATAAACCCTCGCATGTAACTCTTTTAGTGTTTCCGAGCCGCATGCTGATATCAAAGTTTGGTGAAATTCCCGTTCTGCATTGAACCAGATCGGAACCAAATCGGTAGGGTCGTCGGTGGTATGAATGCGTTTTTCAATATGGCTCAATTGGTGGTGCGCAGCAGTCAAACGCGCCTCCCATGCGACGCCACCCTTATGGATCGAAAGCACTGTGCCCTCCCCCTCTAAAAGCACCCGCATGTGGGTAAGTTCCATAACTTTTTCCGGCGACCTTTCAGGGACCCGAAACCCCCGTTGTTCCTGGAATTTGACCAAGCCAAGCGTAGACAGCCGAAAAAGCGCCTCACGGATAGTGCTGGCAGAACAATTATATTCACGGCTTAAGACTTCGGCACGCAGCTTTGCTCCGTGCTCAAATCCCGCAGTTACAAGTCGATCTTGAAGGTTTAGGTAGATGTCTTTTTCATTAAACATGTCGGACCATACCTTTTTCCAGATGCACGAATTTCCAGATGCACGAACGCTAGAGCATATTATTTTACAAATATACTATAATCTCGAAATTATAGCTATATAATATAATCTCGAAATTATAGCTAATTTCACTTTATTCTTGTCGTCAGCGAATTCCTGTCCTAACGTTTAACCAGCGTACAGAAACGGGAGTAATCTGACGCCCGGTACCTCAACGCATAATGTCTGGGAGGACTATATGAAACTCATGAAAACAGTGGCCACATTGGCCGTCACTGCCGCTCTGGCTGCAACAACCGCGATGGCAGACGGCCACGCCACAACAACACTGCGCATTCAAACGCACTTCTCACCCGAAACACTTTCAGGCAAAATGGCCGCGAAATACGTGGATGACATTCAAACTATGTCCAATGGCGAAATAGCAGTTGAGATGTTTTATTCCTCATCGGTAGTGAAATCGGTTGAAACGTTTGATGCTGCTGCAACAGGTATTCTTGATTGCGATATGACAGGTGGCGCATACCAAACAGGTAAGAACCCAGCATTCCAATTTGCGGGCGACTTGATGGGCGGCTACCAAAATCCATACCAACAGATGGCATGGTTGCTGCACGGCAATGGTCGCACAGCTTTGAATGATCTGTATAACCCATATGATATGGAGTTTGTTGGTTGGTGGATCCCGGGTCCAGAATCGCTGGCCTCTACAAGCCCGATCCGCAATGCCGATGACTTTAAAGATTGGAAATTCCGCTCCCCTCCTGGCCTTGCAACAAAGGTATTTGCGGCCATGGGTGCGTCACCAATCGTGATGGACTTCAACGAGATCTTTACCGCACTTGAAACTGGCATCATCGATGGCGCAGACGCGGCAAACCTTACCAATAACGTGGGCCTTGGTCTTTATGACATTGCTGAGCACACGAACTATCCGGGCTTCCACTCAATGCCTGCTGACCACCTTGCGTGCAACAAAGCCGTTTGGGACACCATGCCTGCACACCACCGTAAAATCATGGAAGTCGCAATGGACAGCCTTGCATTGCACAACGCGACCGTCAACGAAGTCCAGAACGAACAGACCGCGAAAACTCTTCGCGCCAAAGGTGTGAACCTTTATGAGTGGTCCCCAGAAGATCTGGCTAAGTACCGTGCAGCGGTTCAAACAGGTTGGACCGAGTTTGCGACAACACCAGAAGCAAAAGCGCTGCTGGCAAGTCACGTCGCATTCCTAAAAGACATGGGCGCGATGAAGTAATCAACGCCATGTGTTGAATCAAATCTACGGCAAGGCTGTCTTGATAGCCTTGCCGTATTTACCTTTAAACGTTGGAACACAATGAAAATCACCCACATCATCAGTCATGTGCTTCAGTACGATATGCCTGAAATTTTGGGGTATTCGCAGCAGTATTACGCCAAACGTTCCGCGCATTTGGTCGAGGTGCAAACCGACGAAGGTGTGACGGGTTGGGGTGAATGTTTTGGTCCGGGAAACATAGCGATAGCCAACAAAGGCATCGTTGAAAAAGTTATTCAGCCCATGGTTCTTGGGATGGACCCGATGGACCGCGACGTGATTTGGCACAAGGTATATAACCTTCTGCGAGATCATGGGCAAAAAGGCATGCCGATGCAGTCGCTCTCTGGCGTTGACATCGCACTATGGGACATCGCGGGAAAAGTTACGGGCCTCCCGCTGCATAAGCTGATTGGCGGTGCGCACCGTGTCGACGTACCATGCTACGGCTACGGTATGATGCTGCGCGATGAACCGATCGATGATTTAGCCAAGCGGTTTGAAGATGAAGCGGCTGCAATCAAAGGCATGGGCTTTACTGCCGCCAAGATGAAGACTGGATTTGGGCCCAAACCTGATGTGAAGCTCTGTGAGGCTGTTCGCCGTGGTGTCGGCGATGACTTCAAATTCATGGTCGATGCCAACCACTGCTACACCACATCGGACGCTTTTTATGTGGGCCGCGCGTTAGAAGAGTTAGACGCCTACTGGTTCGAAGAACCAATTGCACCTGAGGATCTCGACGGCTACCGCGAACTGCGCGCAGGTCTCAAGATCAACATCTCGGGCGGGGAAGCCGAATTTAGCCGCTGGGGTTGGCGTAATATTTTGGAAAATCGCGGCCTCGACATCGCGCAACCCGAAGTTTGTGCGCTTGGTGGTGTTTCAGAGTATCTGCGTGTTCTAGCGTTGTGCCACGCGCATTTCACACCCGTGATTAACCACGTCTGGGGCAGTGCTATTGCGGTTGCCACTAACCTGCAATTACTGGGCGCGATGCCCCCCTTGCCCGGTGGTCTGCACCCGTGGGAGCCAATGTTAGAATTCGATACCACCGACAACAAATTTCGTGATGAACTGCTAGCAGAACCTTTGGATATTCAGGGGCAGGTCAAAGCAAACAATGGTCGCGTGGTTATTCCGACCGGTCCAGGCATCGGCGTTGAACCGGACATGGACTTTATAAAACACTTCGAAATCAAAGCGTAAAGCAAAGGGAACTCTCATGCAGAAAAGATCAGGCGGCATCGTAGAGTGGCTGATACCACTGGCGTTTGTGGGCACGGCTGCCTGGCTCATCTGGCATTTGCCAGCTTTCATGCTCGACTGGATTCCCTACACATCCGAAAGCATGCGCGCGCAAGTTGAGGCTATCTATATCCGCGCAGATGTGACCCCAAATATGAACGGCATCTTTGGGGGTCACATTGATATTATTGACATTATAGCGCTAATCGCGACTCCAATCTTAGTTTTCTTTGGGGCCCGTTCGGTGCGTCCCGCGGGGATGGAATACGAAGGTGCCAGCAAGATTGACCATATTGCCCTGTTTATGGGCCGTGTAACCATGATGATGATCGCGACCATGACAATTGTGATGCTTTATGAAGTGTTCATGCGCTACATCATGGAACAACCGACTGAGTGGGCGAACGAGATGACGTTGTGGTTCGCGAGTTTCGTATTCCTGATCTCTGGTTTTTACGCAATGCAACAACGCTGCCACATCCGAATTTTCCTGATCTACGACATTATGCCACGCTGGGTTCAACGGGTGTTTGACTCGGTCTCGTGCCTGCTAATCGTCACGTTCGCGTTCTTTCTGGTCTACGGCAGCTACAAGCAGGTGTTCTTGAACAAGCTGTACAAGTGGGAGCTCTACGGCTCTGCCTTTAATCCGCCGATCCCAGCAACGTTGCAACCAATGGTGTTGATCATGATCACGCTGGTCGCAGCTCAAGCGTTGCTAAATCTGATCGCAGATTGGAACAAAACTCCTGAAATCCACACAGATGAGCCGGATCAGGACGAAATTGAAATGCTCAAACGCGCAGTAGGACAAGACTAATGGATATTGGAACGATTTCACTGGTGTTGATGCTGGCACTTATTGCACTGCTAGCTATCGGTATGCCGCTTGGCTTCGCCTCTGCGTCCCTCGCAGTTTTAGTGCTGGTCATGAAGTTTGAGCCCGCTTTGATATTGAACCCATTCACTTTCGGTGACGGTATGTTGACCAGCAGGCCAGGCACTGGGCCGCTTTATATTCTCGCACAGAAAATATACGGGCTTTTAACAGACTATGTCCTTATATCCATACCACTGTTTATCTTCATGGCGTCCCTGCTAGAACGATCTGGCATTGCAAAAGACATGTATTCATCGCTTAATGTATGGCTATCGCGCACGCGCGGTGGCATCGCAATTGTTACTTCAATCATGGCTGTGATAATGGCAGCAATGTCGGGCATTATCGGTGGTGAAGTTGTCCTTCTGGGACTAATTGCCCTGCCCCAGATGCTACGACTTGGGTACAATCAAAATCTCGCTATTGGTGTGATCTGTGCGTCCGGTTCGTTGGGTACAATGATTCCACCATCAATCGTTTTGATCATCTATGGCCTGATTACGGAAACGTCGATTAAGGCACTGTTTACCGCGTCCTTCATTCCGGGCTTTATGCTTGCTTCGATGTTCATTCTTTACATTATTATCCGCACCACCTTGCGCCCCGAAGATGCGCCCCTACCCGAACCCGATCCCAATGATCCACCACGCAAAGAAAAGCGTCTGCTGTTTGCAGCATTTATGTCCATCGTTATTGCAGGTTTCTGCACCTTCCTGTTCTTGCGTGCGATGTTCTTTGAACTTTCCGGTTCAAATGCTGCCAGTGACGGCGATCCTGCGCGTCTTGGCACCGCAGCCCACATGCCGTGGCTTGCAGGGATTACGATCGGCGCGTTGATCCTAATCTACTTTGTCTTTGGCAAAGACCGCTCTAAACTTGGTTGGGACATGGGAAAAGGCCTTGTTGCTCCAATGGTCGTCATCGGCGTTGTCATGGGTTCCATTTATGGTGGTATTACCGGCATTACAGAAGCCGCAGGCATGGGGGCTGCCGCAGTTCTGGTCATCGCAATTCTGCGTGGTGAAGGCTCGTTTGAGTTGATCTGGGAAAGCCTGATGCGCACGTTGCGTTCTACTGGCACAATCATTTGGGTCACCATTGGTGCCGCATCCCTCGCGGGGGCCTACACCATCGCTGGTGGCCCCCAATACGTGGCGGATCTGATCGTGGGTAAGGATTTGCCAACCATGATGGTCATTCTAACTATGATGGTCATCCTTCTCTTTATGGGCGCATTCATGGACTGGGTCGGCATTGTATTGCTGATCATCCCCGTCTTCTTGCCCATCGTTCTGCGCCTACCCATCGACGAGATTGGCTTTATAGGTCAGCTCGAACCGTCACACGTGGCGATCTGGTTTGGTGTGGTGTTCTGCATGAACATGCAGGTCAGTTTTCTGTCCCCACCCTTTGGTCCAGCGGCGTTCTATCTGAAATCCGTAGCTCCGCCACACATCAGCCTCACAGACATATTTAAAGGCTTCCTGCCCTTTATCGGCATTCAGCTTGTGGCTTTGTCCGTATTGCTCATCTGGCCAAACATAATTGCACTCTTACTCTAGAGATATGCCATGCTTACCCAAGACCAAATTACGCACTTCGCCACACAAGGATACGTGGTTGTACCCGACCTTATTCCTGAAGGTCTCTTGGGCCGTGTTCGAATGGAGTACGCGCAACTGCTGAACGCGCTTTACGCCGATTGGTTTGCAAAGGGGTTGGTGAAAACGCAGCCCGATCAGTTGGATTTTTGGGGCAAACTGCAACATGCTTATGAGGAGGGCTGTGACTATTTTCAGCCACTCGACATATCACTCCCCGGTAACCAGATTTTGGCAGATACACCTTTCCACTTCGGCCCTGCAGTCTTTGACATGCTCAGGGCCGAACAGCTTTTGGATGTTATAGAACAGCTCATTGGGCCAGAGTTGACAAGCAATCCAATCCAGCACGTCCGATTAAAACCACCCGTCAGTGTGCTCGCTTCCGACGAAGTGCGCCCTCATATTGCCGCGACTGACTGGCATCAGGACCGCGCTGTAGCGCTGGAAGACGCTGATGAAACCGACATGGTTACTTGCTGGATCGCTATAACAGAGGCCACCATCGACAACGGGTGTTTGCAGGTCCAGCCCAAGACGCCCGATCAAACAATCCTGCCCCATTGCCCGCGCACCCAAACCGGCATTGCCGATGGTTATGTCAATAAAATGGGTGCAATCCCTCTGCCCGTCTCAGCTGGCAGTGCTGTGCTGTTTCACCCCCTGACGCCCCACGCCTCTCTCAACAATAGCTCCGAAAGGTTTCGCTGGTCGTTTGACATACGTTTCAACAAAACCGGCCAGCCCACAGGGCGCGGCCATTTCCCTGAATTCATCGCCCGTTCGCGCACCCGTCCACAAACCGAACTACATGATTGGCAAGTCTGGAAAAAAATGTGGGAAGACACCCGATCACGTTTGGCCAATGCGACTCATACTGACATTCACCGCTGGTCATCAGATGCGCCCTACTGCGCATGATAGCCCTACAATTCGGAAGGAAAAAAATTGAACTTCGTACGTTTGGACCGCGCAGATAATGTGGTCACGGCCACGCGTGCGCTGGAAGTTGGCGTCGTAATCGAAGAGGTGCAAACAACGGCGCGTATCCCCTCTGGCCACAAAATCGCGACTGTCGCGATTGCCAAAGGTGACCCAGTGCGCAAATACGCCCAACTTATTGGCTATGCAGCAACCGATATCAAGGCAGGGGATCACGTCCACACGCAAAACGTTGAGTTCCGCAATACGGATATGGCCTATGAGTTCTCAACTGATTTGCGCCCGGTGGTTCTGGCAACGACACAAGATACATTCATGGGGTTTCGCCGTGAAAACGGGCGTGTCGGCACCCGCAACTATATCGCAATTGTAACCTCAGTAAACTGCTCGGCGACCGCCGCGCGTATGATCGTGGACCATTTCACACCAGACATCCTTAGCCAGTTTCCCAACGTCGACGGCGTGGCAGCCTTCGTGCATGGCACAGGCTGCGGCATGGCCGACAACGGCGATGGCTTTGAAGCACTACAACGTGTTATGTGGGGCTACGCGAAACATCCGAACCATGCCGGCGTGCTAATGCTCGGACTTGGCTGTGAGATGAACCAAATCGACTGGCTCCTTGAGGCGTATGGCTTGAAGCACAGCCCCACTTTTCAAACTATGAATATCCAGAAAGTTGCAGGTTTGCGCCGCACGATCGAGATGGGTATCGCCAAGGTCACCGCCATGCTGCCCATCGCGGACAAGGCCACCCGAACCGAATGCCCAGCCTCTGAATTGATGGTCGCGCTGCAGTGCGGTGGCTCTGATGCTTGGTCCGGCGTCACAGCGAACCCTGCACTGGGCTATGCATGCGATTTGCTCACGGCCCAAGGGGCCACAGGCGTGCTGGCAGAAACACCCGAAATTTACGGTGCCGAACACCTTCTGACCCGCCGCGCGGTGGACCAAGCGACGGGCGACAAGCTTATCAGTCTCATCAAGTGGTGGGAGGATTATACGACCCGAAACAAGGGCTCGATGGACAACAACCCCTCTCCTGGAAACAAGCAGGGTGGCCTTACCACGATCCTTGAAAAATCACTCGGCGCAGCCGCCAAAGGCGGTACGTCCCCCCTTACTGGCGTCTACAAATATGCAGAACCCGTCACAACACGCGGGTTCACGTTTATGGACTCTCCAGGTTATGATCCCGCATCCGTCACCGGCCAAATTGCAGGCGGCTGCAACTTAGTGTGCTTCACCACCGGGCGCGGCTCTGCTTTCGGCTCTAAACCCGCGCCAACAATCAAGATTGCAACCAACACTGAAATGGCGATGCGCATGAGCGAAGACATGGACATCGACGCAGGCGAGGTCCTGTCAAAAGGCATAAGCATCGAAGAAAAAGGCCGCGAAATCTACAAGATGTTTTTACGCGTAGCGTCAGGTGAAGTGACAAAGTCAGAAGCACAAGGATTGGGCGATTACGAATTCGTCCCATGGCAAATCGGGGCTGTGATGTGAAACGCATTCTTGTTGTTGGTGGTGGTTTGATTGGGATACGCCATATCCAAGCCGTGGTCGCACATCCCAGATGCGAACTTGTCGGTTTGGCCGATCCTGACATGACGATTGCTGGCGAGCATACGCGATTTGCCAATATGGCAGAGGCTCCAGATAATATTGACGGTGCTATTATAGCCACACCTACGCATCTGCATGCGGACCATGGTATCCAAGCCGCGAGACGTGGCTGGCATGTCCTAATTGAGAAACCAGTCGCAGGCACTATTAAAGACGCCAAGCGGCTTGAGTTTACATTGAAGATGACAGGCACCACATCACTGGTCGGCCATCACCGACGGTATCATGCTCCTGTTCAGCAGCTCAAATCCCTGATCGCCAACGGAACAATCGGCACCGTGGTCAATGCCTCTCTTATTTGGGCAATGCGCAAACCTGATGCTTATTTTGAGGGCAATTGGCGCACTGCGGGTGGCAGCCCTGTGATGATAAACCTTGTACACGACATCGATATTTTGCGCTTTATTCTCGGGGAGATTGTGCAAACAACCGCTCTTCGCGGTGCGTCCTTGCGTGGTACAGACCGGATCGAAAGCGGTGCCGTCGCCCTTATGTTCGAAAATGGTGCCACAGGTACGATCAGCTTTGCAGACACCACACCCTCCCCTTGGGGGTTTGAGGCGGGCACGGATGAGAACCCAAACATTGGAACCACACACCAAGACATGATGTGGATCACGGGCACAAAAGGGGCGGTCAGTTTTCCGTCATTGACCCTTTGGCATGGCTCTGATTGGGGTACATCTGCAAAACGAACCGCCATAAACGTTGCGCAAAACATCCGCACACCACTTGATGCACAACTTGACCATTTCATAAACGTTATGGACGGCGCGCCCTCTTTGATTGACGTGGCTGACGCAGCCCGTACACTCTCTGTGGCGCAAGAAATTGAGGCACAATTGGCCCAACAAAAAAATGCCCCTGCCACCCGCGTAGCGCAGGGCTAATTCAAAAGTAATTAGAGGGATATATATATGATTAAACCAGCAATCGGATTTATCGGTCTTGGCCTTATGGGCGGCGCAATGGTCAGCCGCCTTCAAGATCTTGGATATGAATTAACCATCCTCGGCAACCAAGACCGCACCTATCTGGATGTGGCTATCGCACGTGGCGCTGTTGAAGCAAAAGATGCAAAAGCCGTTGCTGAAGCCAGTGATATCGTGATGCTTTGCATGGGCACATCCGAGCACGTCGAAGCACGAATGCGTGGCACGGAAGGCGTAATCGCAGGCCTGCGCGTCGGTGCAACAGTCATCGACTTTGGTACCTCGTTGCCGGGCAGTACCAGAAGCCTAGCCGACGAAGTAGCAGCAGCAAGTGGCACATATCTAGACGCACCGCTTGGTCGAACACCACAACACGCGGTTGATGGCTTGCTGAATATTATGGCAGCTGGAAACAAAGCTGCGTTTAACAAAGTTGAAGGCACCTTAAAAGATTTGGGTGAAAACGTCTTTTACCTTGGTGAAATTGGATCCGGCCACACAATCAAACTGATCAACAACTTCTTTGGGATGACTGTCGCAAACGCGATGGCTGAAGCCTTTGCAATGGCCGATGTTGCAGGCGTCGATCGGGCAGAGCTGTACAAAGTGATGGCCGCTGGACCATTGCATTCAGGCATGATGGATTTTGTAAAAACCTACGGAGTTGACAAAGACCCCTCGGCCATCGCCTTTGCCATTAAGAACGCCGCAAAAGACGTCGGATATTACGCAAAAATGGCCGAAGATGCAGGTGTTGACAGCCTTATGAGTAAGGGTACTCTTACCGCCTTAACGCAAGCGCGCGACAGTGGCCAAGGCGAAGATATGGTCGGCCAGATGGTCGACTTTTACGTCAAACGTTTCGCAAAATAGAAATGGCTGTCATCCCACAATCTAACGCTGATTTACCCCGCTTAGGTATCCTAATGATGCTTGTGGCGTGGTTCATCTTTTCATTTGTAGACACGGGTGCAAAATGGTTGGCAATGGCAGGCATCCCTGCGTTTCAATTGACGTTTATGCGCTACGCGGGGCATTTTGGTATTTCCCTAGCCATGATTGCGCGCGGTGGCGTCTCAGCAGATCGGTTTAAGACCGATCACCTGTGGGCAGTTGTCAGCCGTGCGATTTTACTGGTCACCGCGACACTATCCAACTTTTACGCACTGCAATTCCTGCCCCTTACAGTCGTTTCTGCCATTGTTTTTTCAAGCCCTGTGATTGTCTGTTTTCTGTCTATATATATGCTGGGGGAACGCGTTGGCCCTTGGCGCTGGGGTGCTATCCTTTTGGGGTTCATCGGTGTGTTGATTGTGGTCCGCCCTTTTGGCACCACGTTTCATCCAGCCGTTTTATTGATCGTTTATAATGCCACGGCACTGGCGTTTTATTCGATGATGACCCGCAAACTGTCAGGCATCGTTGCTGTGGAAACCATGCAGTTTTACATGGGGCTGGTCGGTACGCTGTTAATGCTGCCTTTTGCTATTTGGACTTGGGTGCAGCCTGAAACCTCCTTTGGCATGCTTGTCCTCATTGCCCTGGGTATATTCGGCTGGGCTGGTCATCAATTGCTCACAAATGCACATCGCTTCGGCACGGCAAATCAACTGATGCCCTTTACCTATTCCTTCCTAATCTATGTCGCGATATGGGGCTACTTATTCTTTGGCACCATCCCTGACTTTTGGACAATGATAGGTGGTATGGTTATCATGTGCGCGGGTCTCATAATCTGGAAAAGAGAACATAAATGATGTCTGTTGCCTGCATTGGCGAAGCGATGATTGAGCTGTCACTTGTTGGGAACAACGCACAGCTAGGCGTGGCTGGTGATACGTTAAACACAGCGATTTACCTACATCGCGCAGCGCCAAACATACAGGTCGACTTTATCACTTGCCTTGGCGACGATCCATTTTCTGGCCGTATCTGCGACTTCATGGCTGTCCAAGGTATAGGGGCATCCGCCGTCCGCAAGATCACAGGGGCATCCCCGGGTCTTTATGCAATTGCAACCACTCCAGAAGGGGAGCGTAGCTTTACTTACTGGCGTTCTAACGCTGCTGCACGACAGCTTTTTGCAGATCACGACTTTAGCCTGCTAGAACGATACGATGCCGTCTACCTATCCGGCATTTCACTCGCGATTCTTCCCCATGACATACGGCTGGCATTGATCGACTACCTGAAGGCCTCATCGCTGCGTGTGATCTATGACAGCAACTACCGGCCCCGTTTGTGGGACAGCATCGACAGCGCCCGCAGGGTAACAGCCGCCATGTGGGCGCGCGCTGATATTGCGCTGCCCTCAATTGACGATGAAATGCTTTTGTTTGACGAGACCGCGGATCAAGTTACCGCGCGTTTTGCAAAGCATAAGGGACAAGGTGCGCTAAAACGTGGTCCAAAAGGTCCCTTATCAATTGGGCAAGCAGTCCCGCAAAGCTATCGTCATGCACCGTCTGTAATTGACACAACAGCTGCTGGCGACAGTTTTAACGGCGGCTATCTTGCGGCCCTACTGACAGGGAAAACACAATCTGAGGCGCTGTCGGAAGGCCACGCCTTAGCTGCAGTTGTGATCCAACACCGCGGTGCCATCATACCCGAATAAGTGGTGCCAAATCAGCCGCATTAACAAGACTTAAAATTTTCATTAAAGGGTCCTTACCCCGGGCAGCGTCCATCAAAGCCTTGGCATTTGGATCATTTAACACCTTGCCCATGGCCGTTTCCGATATGCAAAAATCGACCCACGCCTGAATGCCTTTGATAACTGCAGGTGCATTTCCATCTGCATCACGCAAGGTTGCAATAAATCGGTACGGCACTTTTTGGGATCCATCCATAGCGATCTGATCCAACCGGTGCATTAATTCAGGATTTTCAAACCGCACCACCAGTGCTTTTGCATAAGCTAGGGCCTCGCCCATCACTTCAGTTGGCAAAGTTGTCGCGGCCTCCTGCATCAAAGACACAACCCATGCGCGCAGCTCAACATCGGCGATGGCCTGATTCACAAACACATGCCCGCACGCAAGCCCAGCGTACGCTATCAACGAATGCGCCCCATTAAGCATCCTAAGCTTACGTAACTCATGTGGCGCGACATCCGAAACAAACTGCACATCCGGCCAATCAGGGCGCGGACCTGCAAAATCATCCTCTATCACCCATTCGCGAAACGCTTCTGTTGGCACCGCCATCGGATCACCACTGATCGCCCTTACATTAGCTGTCGTCGCAGGTGTTATTCGGTCCACCATCGCATTGGGAAACCGCACGATCCCCCAGTCAATCACCAACCCCGCAGCCTGTGCAAACCGTTTAACCGCACGCGCCAATGCCGTTCCATTTTCAACTCGGTTATCACAACTCAGCACGGTCACTGGCATCTGCCGCCCCACCAGCCCATGAGCCAAAAATCCAATTAACGTCGAAGGCCCCTGCCCCACAAGATCCGCACCAATATCTGGGTCCTCAAGATCAAGCAGTCCCGAAGCATCCAAATGATACCCTTTCTCCGTCACGGTAACAGAAATAATTTCTGCCTTTGCCATAGCATTCAAAACCACTTTTGGGTCTTCAGACGCAACCAGAACATCATGGATCACATCAATCCGTTTAACGCCTTGACCCTGCACACACAGATCATAGGCAAAGCCCTGCACCACCAACCCGTCGCGCACCGTGGGTGAGCGCAAGCTCACACCAACGACATCCCAACCGCCAGCATCAGCAGTATAATCTAGCAAATGTGCCCGTGCAAAATTGCCAAGCCCAAAATGAACAATGCGCCCCATCTAAGGTATCAACCCATACGCGTCACGCGCCAACTCCACAGCGAGCAATTGCGCCAAATGCTCTGCATCACTGCGCCCAAAATACCCCTTGTCGATCTGCCCCGCCAGATGAAGCGCAACCCCGCGCCGCCACACGTCATGTCGCGCAGGAATAGACATGAACGCCCGCGTGTCATCGTTAAACCCGGCAAGGTTGTAATACCCTGCAGTCTCAACCACTTGATTAAAATAGCGCTCAATACCCGCCGGGCTGTCATGAAACCACCACGGCGGACCGATGCGCAAACATGGCCAGTGTCCGGCCATAGGTGCCAGTTCTCGAGCGTATGTGGACTCGTCCAATGTAAATAATAAAATCCGTAGATCAGCGTTATTGCCCACACGGTTCAGCAGCGCATCCATTCCCCGAGCCCAATCCACAGCTATCGGGATATCGGCTCCCATATCGCGCCCAAACCGGTTCATCACGACTGCATTCGTATTTCGGCAAGCGCCAGCATGGATTTGCATCGTCAATCCATCCTCTATGGACATCTGCGCCATTTCGATCAGCATATGACCATAGAAACGTTGCGCATCTTGCACAGTTCCCGTGCCAGTTTTTAATCTCTGATAAATTATATTTGGATCACTCAACCACTCAGTCTGGAGCACCTTAACGCCGTGGTCTGTTGCAGTAGCACCCATTTCGACAAAAAATACACGTCGCGCGCGCAGCGCCATCAAGTACCCATCATAAGACCCCAAATCACAACCTGTTTGTGTTTCAAGCTCAGCTAAATTCGTAGCAAACACTGGATCACTGCCATCCAAGACACCATCAGGCCGGAATGTTGGAATAACGCGCCCCTGCCAACCACTTTCGTTAATCTGTACGTGATACGCCAAGTCATCCAACGCCGCATCAGTCGTTGCCAAGACCTCGATATTGAAACGCTCAAACAACGCTCTTGGGCGGTACGTATCTTGCGCTAACCGTTCCGAAATCTGGTCATAAACTGCATCTGCCGTCTCAGCAGATAACTCGGCCTTGATTCCCATC
This sequence comes from Ascidiaceihabitans sp., assembly GCA_028825475.1. Lineage (GTDB taxonomy): Bacteria > Pseudomonadota > Alphaproteobacteria > Rhodobacterales > Rhodobacteraceae > Ascidiaceihabitans. The sequence continues at coordinate 25,171 of JAPKAB010000030.1, forward strand.
GTTTCTCGCATGACGTACTCGATCCAAACCCGCGAAGGTGTCCCCAGAAATAAATGCCAATGTGCTGCGAAAATATGGAATACTTTGCGTGGGTCTGCCTCCTGACCGGCCACACCAACTCCCAAGTCCTCCAAGGGAATTCCTTGGGAATATAACATCCGAAACACATAATGGTCAGGCTTTACCAACAGGTCTGCCGGATTGGAGAACGCCGTGTTTCGGGCAAACCATGCCGGATCACAATGCCCGTGCGGCGACACTATAGGCAGATCCCGAATGCCTTGATAAAGCATGTCCGCTGTTCCTTGTAGATGTCGCATCAATTGGGGCTCCACTCACCAGTTATACAACCATTGCAGTTTGCATCTAAATAATCCAACACTGAAATCATGGGACGTTAAGGGGAGGAAGTTTAAATGAAACAATGCTGGCGTTGGTTTGGTCCAGATGACCCGATTTCTTTGTCCGATCTACATCAAATCGGCGTGCAGGGAATCGTGAGCGCACTGCATCATATCCCTGCCGGTCAACCATGGGACGTGACTGCTATTTCTAAGCGGCAAAGACTTTTAAAATTGGGTGGCTATGATTGGGACGTGGTTGAAAGTCTTCCTATCTCTGAAGCGATCAAAACTCAAAGGCCCGAGGCATTTAACCATATAGCAGCATACAAAGAGAGCCTGCGTGCGCTCGCCAACTGTGGCATAAACGTGGTGTGTTATAACTTTATGCCTATCCTTGATTGGACGCGCACCAATCTGCGCGCGCCACAGCCGCATGGGGGCACAGCAATGCTGTTTGATCTAGTCGACTTTGCTGTCTTTGATTTGTATATTTTGCAGCGGATCGGTGCAAATAACGGATATCCCAAATTGGTTCAAACCAAAGCAAAAAACCGCTTTGCAAAAATGACCGATGCTGCCAAAATGACCCTGAAAAACAACATCACTGCAGGTCTACCGGGCGCAAACGATGTATGGAGCGTTCAGGATGTGCGCGCCCTATTGACGACCTATCAAGGGATTACTTCGAAGCAACTTCGTGCAAACCTTATCGATTTTTTGTCCGAAGTTGCACCACTTGCCCAAAACCTTGGGATCCGTCTATGCTGCCACCCTGATGACCCGCCATTTTCGCTGCTCGGCCTACCGCGCGTAATGTCCACATCCGATGATTATTCCGCTGTACTGGACGCCGTTGATCTACCCGCAAACGGTGCCACACTTTGTACAGGATCGCTTGGCGTGGCCCAAGAATTTGATGGACCTCGCTTTGTTGAACGGCATGCGGATCGGATCCACTTTGCCCATCTGCGTAACACAAAGCGGTTGCCCAGTTTAGACACAAACAGTCCCAACTTCTATGAGGCCCCACATCTTGAAGGCGACACCAATATGGTCGGCACCATTCGCGCCCTGATGGCGGAACAAAGACGTCGCAAAGCATCAGGCCGCGATGATTGGCAGATTCCGATGCGCCCTGATCACGGTCAGGAGTTGCTGGGCGACTTGGGCCGACACGGCATGCCCGGTTACCCGCTCATCGGACGTATGCGCGGTCTCGCTGAATTGCGGGGAATTATGGCTGCAAGTTGACCCAAAAAAATGGCTCAATTGCTACCTCTGCGAGAATAACCACCTGACAGATCCCAGAACCAAGACTAATCTGCAAACTGTATCTGGACTTTAACCGCTTTATTGCGATCTGAAGCCAATTCAAACGCATCTGCGAAATCCGGCAGCCGTATTGAGTGGGTAATCAACGGTTTTACATCAATCTGGCCACCGCGCATTAATTCGACCGCATCGAAAAACTCAGTGTGAAAACGAAATGAGCCTTTAAGGACTAACTCTTTCGCAGTCATGGCCTGAATTGGCAAGGTCATATCACCTCCCAAACCAAGCTGGATCATTGTGGCACCGGGGCGCAATGCCGGCACAGTGGACGCAACAACAGGCGCAACACCAGTGCATTCGAATAACACGTCAAAATTGCCCTTACCTAGAGTATATTTAGAGAGAGCTTCAGGATCTTGCGCCACATTATGCGCGGCGTCAGCACCGACGCTTAACGCCATTTTTGTGGTAAAAGACGTAATGTCAGTCGCCACAATTTGCAAAGCACCTGCAGCCCGCGCTACAATTACCGCAAGCAATCCTATAGGGCCACACCCCGTGACAAGCACCCGCTTGCCCATCAAATTACCGGCCTGTTTGACGGCATGTAGCACAACGGACAAAGGCTCTGCCATGGCAGCCTCACCGGCGCTGAGATCGTCAGCCATTGCGCATTGCTCCGTATCAGCTATCAGAAGTTCACGGAAAGCCCCCTGAATATGAGGAAACGGCATTGCTGAGCCATAAAACCTCATATTGATGCAGTGGTTTTGTTTGCCTTCTTGACAAAAATCACAGGTTTTGCACGGGCGCGATGGTGATATTGCAACCAATTGACCTATTTTATGCGTGGTCACATCGGTGCCAACCGCTTCAATCAGACCAGCCACCTCATGCCCCAATGTCATGGGTTGCTTCAGCCGCACGGCACCGAACCCACCGTGATTATAATAATGTAAATCAGACCCACAGATACCACCCGACTGCAAACGGATGCGCACCTGCTGCGAACCCATAGGTGGTATGTCCTGCTCTTCTAACCGCAGATCCTTAGCTGCGTGCGCTACGATGGCTTTCATATCTAGTCTCGTCCTTACGATATTGGTTTCTGCAGGTCTGAAACTGCAAAACAGGCTTTCAGGATCCAAACTAACAGGCTCTCATCTGCTTCCAATGTTAAGAAGGTAATCATGATCTGGGGCGGTTACAAAAGTTATATATTAAGATTTTTGCCACTAGAACCCTACTTGACACCCTATGGTATCGACAACATGTTATCGGTAACAATTTGGCGAAGTCAAGCCAACCAACAAGGAAAAAATATGTCAGATCTATTTTCACTCAAAGGCCACCGCGCCCTCATCACCGGTTCATCACAGGGTATTGGCTTCGCACTTGCAAAAGGGCTGATCGAGGCGGGAGCGGAGGTTGTCTTGAATGGCCGTAATGTCGAAAAGTTAGAGGCCGCCGCCGTTGAGATTGGGGCGTCAGTAAAGACACTGGCCTTTGATGCAACAGATTACGTTGCCGTACGTGCTGCCATTGATGGGTTTGAGGCAGAGCACGGGGCCATCGACATCTTGGTCAATAACGCAGGCATGCAGCACCGTACTGAGCTTGAGAATTTCCCCCCCGAGATGTTCGAAAAGCTACTGCAAACCAATGTGGCCAGCGTTTTTCATGTTGGCCAAGCCGTGGCGCGCCATATGATTGCCCGCGGTGCTGGAAAAATCATTAACATCGCGTCTGTTCAAACCGCCTTGGCGCGGCCTGGAATTGCGCCCTACACAGCGACAAAGGGTGCTGTTGGCAATTTAACCAAAGGTATGGCGACAGATTGGGCCAAACACGGGTTGCAATGTAATTCGATTGCCCCTGGCTACTTTGATACGCCACTCAACGCGACACTTGTTGCTGATCCTGAATTCTCTGCTTGGCTAGAGAAACGCACACCTGCGGGCCGTTGGGGCAATGTGGATGAATTGGTTGGAGCTTGTGTGTTTCTATCCTCAAAAGCCTCCAGCTTTGTAAATGGTCATACGCTCTACGTAGACGGCGGCATCACTGCGTCTTTATAAGGTTCTATCGCAAATTTTGACGGACGGCGGATTCATGGAACTGGCTAGACACAGTTATCCAGCGAGAGCCGCAAATTGCTTGAATGCGGATTGGCCCGACGTCTCAAATTGTTGTTTGCGGATCATGTGGGCGACTTCGATGCCTTCCAGTTTTG
>JAPKAB010000031.1 GCA_028825475.1 Ascidiaceihabitans sp.
TTTCAGCCATATAAATAGGCGCGCCCTTGCCCCCTCTACTGCTGGAATTCTGCAGATTTTTAGGCGTTAAGCTGATCAGACCATAATCTAACCGAAATGAGTGAATCACTCCAAGAGTGATCTTTTGGAATCCCATGCTGTGACGGAACAGGGTTCAAAAATTTGACCATTCCATGAAACTGAATGCGCCGAGTAATTAAAAGCAAACTGAACCGCCCCAGCTTCACGCAAGCGCAGACCGTCGGGAAGTGCTGTGATTTCAAGGCCCGCTTGGACCGTTGCCATCTTGATCAAACGATCCCAAAGGGTCTCGTCTGGCCAAGAACCCAAATACCACATTTGATCATCACCAGTCAGGACCGTTGCCCCGCCTTCGGTCTTCATCAAGACTGGCGAGGAGGATGATAGTTGTTCCATCCAGTGCACCACTGAACCACCACCCTCAACAGAACGAACATGACTTGGTGGAAAGCTTTCGCTGAGTTCAACATTTACATCCAGTCCTGCGATAACGGGTCGTGCCTGAGGCGGGATGCTCAACTCATCCGTAACGGTCGCTGTGCGTGGTCCAAGGACTGCTAACGCATCACTGTCGCGCAAGTTACTCATCAAAGTTGGGTCTGTCTTGGCTAAGCCGGGTGCGAAGACAAGTTTATAGCCATCAAAGTCGCGCTGCGTGCTGGGGATGATATCTATGGAAAGCCCTGCACGGCGCAATGCGCGGTAGGCTGAGAACACCAAACGGAAGTAATCAAAGTCAGCGCCTTGCGGCATCGTGTTCCATGCCCAGTCAGAGGGGTAATCAAAGACCAACGCAACATCGGCTTGAACTTGAACCAATGGTCCAAGCGTAGCGATTTCCTGTGCTACTTGTGCGGCTTCTGTCATTCCTGCTGCAGGGGTGTCATCGGGGCGCAAGAGGCCCGCGTGCATCTGCTCTTGGGCGAAGGGTGCCTGACGCCAACGGAAATAGCTGACAACCTCGGCACCGTGCGCAATTGCTTCCCAGCTCCACAAGCGGACCATGCCGTCTAGCGGTGCAGGGTTATACGGGGCCCAATTCACGGGACCGGGTTGCTGCTCCATCACCCACCAGCGGCCCTTGCCGACGGCGCGGTATAGATCGTGGTGAAAGGCCTGCATGTCAGGATCACCCTGCTGCAAGAACGCAGCTTTGTGATCGTCGTCTCCTTCCAAGCGGTCTGATAGAAAACCAATTGGGTAACTGTCCCATGACGCGATGTCTAAATCTTCACCGACCTCGAAGTGGTCAAAATCTAGGATGCGGCCCATGTAATTGTGGATCAAAGGCACATCCGTTGCCGCGCGTAGAACGTTCACTTGGACGCGGTTGAATTTAACAACTTGATCAGAGCTGAAACGACGAAACGCCATGACGTGGGCTGGGTTGGGTTCAGTAACGGTTAGGTTGGGCAAATCGATCTGATCAAAGCGATCGTATTCCATTGACCAAAAGACATTGCCCCATGCAGTGTTCAGCGCCTCAACATCGCCATAACGATGAGCCAACCATTTTTGAAATGCAACCCGCGCCACATCTGAGTAGCTGATGATGGTGTCATGGCAGCCATATTCATTATCGATCTGCCACGCATGAATGCGCGGGTCCGCGCCATAACGATCGGCTAAAACGCGGGTGATCCGCTCGCAATCTTGAATATAGCCCTGATGGCTGAAGCAGTAATGACGACGTGATCCAAATTTACGTGGATTGCCGTTTGAATCAACAGCCAGCATGTCGGGATGTTTTTCAATCACCCAACGCGGTGGCGTGGTTGTGGGCGTGCACATCACAACCTTCAGCCCAGCATCCGCCAATACAGCAATCGCACGGTCCAGCCATTCAAACGTGAATGTGCCCTCAACTTTTTCCAAACGGCTCCATGCGAATTCGCCGATACGAACCCACGTGATACCAGTTTCCACCATGCGCGCTGCATCGCGTGCCCACATCGCCTCATCCCAATGTTCAGGATAATAGCATACGCCGAGTGTTGAAATCATAGGATCACCTGATGTTCTGATTGGCCCGTACCGGCATTTTCCGACAGGAACGTCATGCCGTTCGAGGGCTGTTGTGCACGCGTTTCTGCTGGCAAATCAACGGCTGCGGTTGTGCAAAAAAGGGTGCGCAATTCCGGGCCGCCAAATGCAGGGCAGGAGGCTTGCAGTGCATCGAATTCGATGGCGTTTATAAACTGCCCATCCGTCGAGTAACATGCGATGCGTGACGCGCCCCATTGCGCAAGCCACATATTCCCTGCGTCATCTATGACAGCGCCGTCTGGGTTCAGGTTTTCAGACCGTAGATCAAGGTAAACCTCTGCTTCCCCCCTGGGCCAGCCATCTTGTTGCTCTAACTGCTGGCGCATGACCAATCGTGTCACGGTGTCTGTGTAATACGCAAATTGGCGGTTAGGACTGAAGCAAATCGCATTTGAAATCGTGATTGATGGAAAGAGGTTGCGCAGTTCACCCTTGTACAAACGATAGATCGCACCCGCATATTTTTCTGCGTTCTTACCCATCGTCCCAATCCAGAATCCGCCCCACGGATCGGCACGCCCGTCGTTAGAACGTGTGATAGGGTTGTCAGCTTCCAGCGCGATCACCAATTCGCGGGACCCGTCGTTTAGGGAAAACCTCCAAAGCCCAGTTTCCGAGGCGATTAGTAACGTGTCATGGTCAAGCCAACCAGCAGCCGAAACATGTTCGTCAAACTGCCATTCCTGCGGCCCATCATTGGTTCGCGTCAGCAGGCCTTTGCCAACAATATCAAACCAGAAAAGCTGTTGGCGGGTTGGGTGCCACAACGGGCCTTCACCCAATGCACAGACCCGATCATCGAAGACGCTGCTCACGATATGGCTGCGTCATATGCGGCGACGATAGCCTTTGCAGCCACACCCACATCTTTTGCCGTCATGCCGGGTTTGTAGATGGCAGAGCCAAGCCCAAATCCGTCAGCACTGGCTGCAATCCACTTGTCAAAATTGTCAGGTCCCGCGCCGCCGACCGCGAACACTTCGGTCCCAACTGGCAAGATGGCCCGCATCGCTTTCAGGCCCGATGGAGCGGCCATTGAGCCAGGGAATAACTTTAACCCATCTGCGCCCGCTTGAAGTGCTGCAAAAGCTTCGGTTGGTGTGAACACCCCGGGCCAGCTTTGCATGCCTTTGGCTTTCGTGTGTGCAATGACCTTTGGATCGCAGTTTGGTGACACGATCAGTTTGCCCCCAACTGCGTAAACTTGATCAACCTGTTCGGTTGTCAAAATTGTACCTGCACCGATCAATGCATCCTTAGCAAAGGCATCAACAATATTGCCGATGCTTTCAAAAGGATCAGGTGAATTTGTAGGTACTTCGATTCGGTTAATTCCAGCATCTAAAAGGGCCGCGGCCACGTCTACGGCTTCGGACGGTTTGATGCCGCGAAGGATTGCAATCAGTGGTCGGCTCATGCTGTTTCCTTTACAAGGCGGTAGGCTGCTTGAAGACCTGCCAAGGCCATACGGGCACCATCGGCCACAGTTGCAGGGACACCCTGGGCGGCCAAGGCATCGGCGTAAATTTGGGATAAGTTGTTAGCCCCGACAACGGCAACCTGTTGGCCCAACCAGAACGGACGGGCAGCAGCCAATTCGGCACCGATCAACAGGCCAGAAAGACGTGCACGCGCAACTTCTTTTGATTGCCCATTTAGCAAATCACAGGCGCGTAAATTAAACAGGTTTGCCGAAATCCGTTCGGGGCGCGAAAGGCTGTCAGCCAATGCTTCCTCAAAGGCGGGTTTGTCCCAACCGTCAGTATCAACAGAATGGCGTAGTACGGATGAGGTGGACAACAACTCAAATTGTTCTCCCGTCATATAGGTCTGAAAACTGACGACCTCGCCAGCGCTGACATGTGCCCATTTGGTGTGGGTTCCAGGAAGGCAAATGACGCCGTCCCAGCCAGAATTAAGGGCCAGAAATCCTGCGATCTGTGTTTCTTCACCGCGCATAACATCGGCTGGAGATGCTTGTTTAAGGCCTGGGATAACACGCACATGAAGACGTAGGTCATCGCATACAGGAAGCGCATGTTGGCTGTGATCGGGTTTTGCTGGGACCGCAGTATAGGGTGCTTCGACCCAACCTTGGCGCGCGCCAACCATGCCACAGGCGATGACGGGCATTGTGCCAGCCCCAAGCCACCCTTCGATCAATTTCAACAAGGCACCTTCAAATTGATCACGTTCCAGTTTGGCCATGCCATCATCTGATTGAGCATGGGCAAGCTGAGTGCCACCTTGCATTGCCCAAACGCGCAAGTGTGTGGTGCCCCAGTCAACGGCGATCCAATCTGGTGTCACTTGTTCGCTCATCTCATATCACCCTGTTACAACCACGCCGCCGTCCACGACCATACACTGACCGGTCATCATACGGCTGGTGTTAGAGGACAGGAATAGCACGGCATCAATAATATCTTGAGGGGCCAAATGCTCCTTCAAGCATTGCGTTGCCAAATGCCCTGCCAATGCGTCTGGCGTGGCCCACTTGTCCAATTGCTTTGGCGTTAAAACCCAACCAGGTGCCAGCGCATTCACACGAATTTTCTCAGGTCCCAACTCACGGGCCAGACTGCGTGACATCGCAGTGATACCACCGTTGGCAGAGGTGTAAGCCGTATAGCCGGCACCGCCCATGATGTAACTGATCGAGCTGAAATTGACGATTGAACCACCCGAAGCCTTCATTAGGCGCGCCGCTTCTTGGCAGGCGAAGTAGTAGGATTTCAGATTGATCGACTGCATCCAATCCCAATATTCAGGCGTGACCTCGTCCAATACGTGGCGGTCATCATTGGCTGCATTGTTTACCAAAACATCCAAGCCGCCGTGGGCCTTAGCTGCTTGGCGCATTGTGGCCTGCAAATGCTCGGTGTCTGTGATGTCGCCTTGCAAAAACAGCGGCGCGCGACCGTGTTTTGCTTCCATCTCTGCCACAAATGCTGTGGCGTCTGATCTGCCAATGAACGCGACATTCGCACCCTGTGCTAAGAACCCGTCAGTCAGGGACGCACCGATGCCAGAACCGCCACCTGTTATGTAAACGGACTTGCCAGAAATATCGTGGAATGTTGCGTTCTGTGTCATCCGTTTTTCCTTACGGCACCGCGTGTCCAATCAGGCAACCAGTCGCCATGGGCGATCAGAAGATCATCCACCATGGAACGAATTTGGCGCATATCCAGCTCAGCCGCAGTATGCGGGTCCATCATTGCAGCGTGATAGATGTGTTCTGGGTTTTCGTCCACCAATGCACGGACTGTCAGTTCCTGCACGTTGATCTGGGTGCGCATGAGGGCCGTCAATTGCGGCGGAATGTCGTTGATTACGGTCGGCTGGATACCGTTGGCATCAACCAAACAAGGCGTTTCAACCGCAGCACCTGTCGGCAACTGTGGAAGCTGACCGTGGTTGGGTAAGTTGCCATACATGACATAAGGCGTGTCAGTGACGATGGCGTTCATCAGTTCGGATGCAAATTCGTGGCTTTTGCAAACCTCGACGCTGCCAGAGGTCATCATCGTTGCCGCTTGTTCTTTCCACTCTGCGGCCTGTTCAACACAGCGCATCGGATATTCATCCAGCGGGATTGAGAACTCTTCAATCAGATCTTGGCGGCCTTCTTTGATGAACCACGGTACGTATTCAGCAAAATGCTCTGAACTTTCGGTGCAGAAATAGCCGAGTTGGTCCATAACTTCATAGCGCACTTTGTTGCCGCAACGTGGCATCAGCAATGGTGATTTAGGCAACGCCCCAGACGCATAACCTTTGTTCAGCAAAGGATATAGATCGCGCATCTCACCGCCGACGTCTTGTTCAAGGCGCAAGAAGAACGCGACGTGATTGACGCCTGCAACTTTGTAGCGGACCGATGATTGATCAATGTCCAAATCATGAGACAACTCTTGAACCGTATTCTGAACCGAGTGGCACAAGCCAACTTGCTTTAATGCAGGGAACCGTTCGGCCAAGGACCATGTGTTGATCGCCATCGGGTTCACGTATTGTAGCAAAGTGGCATTCGGACACAGGTCTGCCATGTCTTGTGCAATGCTCCACAACACGGGAACCGTGCGCAAGCCACGCATAATGCCGCCAACGCCCAAAGTGTCAGCGATGGTTTGGCGCAGGCCGTACTTTTTGGGGATGTCAAAATCGGTGACCGTGCATGGCTCATACCCACCGACCTGAAACGCTGTGACCACAAAATCGGCACCGTCCAACGCCTCACGACGATCCAAGTGGGTCGTGACCGTTGCGTCTGTGCCTACGGTCTTGATCATCGCGCGGGCCAAAACCTCGCTTTCGGCCAAACGGCCGGCGTCGATGTCCATCAGCGCAAAGTGGCTATTGGCAAGGGCAGGGGTCAACAATGCGTCGCCCACGATGTTCTTCATAAAGATCGTAGAGCCGGCACCGATAAAGGTGATCTTTGTCATGTGTATCGTCCGAAAGAAGTGGTTGTTATTTCACGGCGCCCAAAGTGAGGCCCGCAATGAAGTGTTTCTGCATGAGGAAGAACATCGCGACGGGCGGCAAAGCAGCCACAATCGAACCCGCGCTCATCAAGTGATATTGTGCCACGAACTGAGAGTTAAAACTGGTGATACCCGCTGTCACTGGTTGTGCGCTTGGCCCTTGGGTCAAGACAACCGCCCAGAAGTAGTCGTTCCAGATGAAGGTAAAGATAAGCACGGACAATGCAGCCAATGCTGGCTTCATCAATGGCAAAACGATGTACCAGAAGATCTGCCATTCACGGATACCTTCAACACGGGCTGCTTCGATCAACTCAAAAGGCAATGCGCGGATAAAGTTACGCATGAACAAGGTGCAAAACCCAGTCTGGAAGGCGATGTGGAACAGAACCAATCCCAGCTTGGTGTCATACATGCCAAGGCCGATAGTCAGATCACGCACTGGTACCATCAATATTTGAAAGGGCACGAAATTGCCGGCGATGAACATAAAGAAAATCCATAGGTTGGATTTGAATTTGTAGATGCCCAGCGCAAATCCCGTCATCGACGAAAGCGCGACCGCGCCAACAACAGTTGGGACCGTGATTAGGAAGGAATTCAGCATGTATTGTGGCATCTTGGATTCGAAGAATACCTTGCCATAGTTGTTAAACAGCTCAAACGATGTGGGCATACCCCAGTAGTTGCCAGTGGCAAAATCAGCGGATGATTTGATGCTGAACATGGCAACGGCAATTAATGGCAACAACCACACAACAAGGGCCAAAGGCAGCAACGTCTGGTAGGTGATCTGCCAAGCCCGTGATGTTTTTTCTATTGGTTTGGGAAACATCAGCGGCCTTCTTTCTCGTCTTGAAACATCGACCAAAGAAAGTAACCGATGAAGCATAGCATTAACAAGAACAGGACCACTGCGATGGCCGCACCGTAACCCATTCTAAATCCGAATTCCGAGAATGATTCTTCGTACATAAAGAACGAAAGAACGCGGGTTGAGCCGAATGGGCCACCGTTGGTCATAACTGAAATAAGATCGAAAGACCGCAGCGCACCAATGATCGTTACAACAAACGCAATGAACGTGGCAGGGCGCAGTTGTGGCAGGATCACATACCACAACATTTTATAGCCCTTGGCACCGTCCAAACGCGCGGCTTCGACTTGTTCAGGATCAACGGCATTTAGGCCCGTTAGATACAGGATCATGCAGTATGCTGTTTGAGGCCAAAGGCCGGCGGCGATAATGCCGTAGGTGGCTGTGCCCGGATGACCAAGGATGTTCACAGGTTCCATTCCGAACGTGACAAGGACGGCGTTAAGCAATCCTTCGCGCGGCAGATAAAACCATGAGAATACCAATCCAACGACGACTTGCGAAATTACGAATGGAAAGAAGAACAGTGATTTGTACAGGCGAATGCCCCAAACCTTTTGGTTCAACAGCAATGCGATGAACAATCCCAAAGGGATTGCCAGCAGATATAAAAATAGCCACTTTAGATTGTTCCAAAACGAGACTTCAAATTTACGATCCGTGGCAAGGCGTTCGTAGTTGGCAAAGCCGATATAGGTCTTTTCACCCAAACCGTCCCATTCATGGAATGAAATCCAGAAGGATTGGAAGATCGGTGCAATCACATAGACCGCAAAAAACAAAATGCCGGGCAGCAGGAACAGCCATGGGGTCACTTTGATTTCATTGCGCGCATACCAGCCCTTTTTGTGGGGGGTGGTGGAGCCTGCGGTCAAGGATGTCATCTGGTGTTTCTCCTTGCGGTGATCAATCCACGCCAAAGATGCGTTTTGTGCGGGTGTGCAGCTTGCGGATAGATTTGGTCAGTTGCTTAATAAAGGGATGAACCTCGCCCGTTTAAAGGCGAGGTCCAATTTCAACTACAATTTTAACTTACTTGTAGATACGGCCGCGTGCTTCTTCCAAGCGTGCCAGGATATCATCCAAGTTGTCTGGGAATACCATGAACTCTTGCAAGCCTTCCATGCCCATTGATGCCATTTCCGCTGGGAAATCACGGTCAAAGAACTGTGCAACGCCGCCTTGTGCGTTTGTAGAAAGCATCTCGAAGCCTTGCTCAAGGAACTCATCTGCATCAACGCTAGACGCCGCGTTCACTGGAAGTTGGCCCAATGAATCACCCGCGTTCAATTTAGTTTGAACATCAGCTGATGTTACGAACTGCAGGAACGCACGTGCGTTGTCTTTGTTAGATGCGTTCGCTGGGATGTGGAACGTATCTGTTGGTGCATCTTCGCCTTGTGGCACGTCTGCGATTGTTGGGAACTGGTAGAAGTCGATTTGTGTGTCGTCCAAACCAGCTTCACGCAAGTGTGGTACTGCGAAGTTGCCGATAAGGTATGACGCTGCATCGCCATCTGTCATGAACTTCAAAGCTTCCTGCCAGCTGTAAGACTGGTGGTCGTCAATGTAGCCGCCCATGTCGATGATTTTGCGCCAGTTAGCGAATGTTTCTTTCACGCGCTCGTCTGTCCATGCGACTTCGCCGCGGGCCAGTTGCATGTGGAAGTCAAAGCCGTTTGTACGCATGTTCATGTAGTCAAACCAGCCGCCAGCAGTCCAAAGGAACTTGGTGCCGATCGCGTAGCATTTCTTGCCTGAATCAACGATCTTCTGGCAGTTCGCCAATTCGTCGTCGAATGTCACTGGCTCAACAAGACCTAGGTCTTTGAACATGTCTTCGCGGTAGTAGATGCCCCATTGGTAGTATGTGTATGGAACGCCCCACTGTTTGCCGTCCAAAGTCATCGCACCTTTAACAGCGTCCAGGCCTGGCAAGCTGCCGTCTTCGTACATGTCTGAGATGTCTTCGAACAAACCTGCATCTACATATGGACCCATGCGGTTTGCAGCGTACCAGTTGATTACGTCAGGCGCATTTGCAGTTAATGCGTTGCGGATTTGTGTTTTCCATGCTTCGCGATCAACGATCTCTAGCTCAATGTTTAGCTCTGGGTGCATCGCGCCAAATTCAGCAGCAAGACCTTCCATCGCAGCACGTGGTGCTGGGTTGGACATGTCAGACATGATGCGCAGGTTACCAGTTAGGTCAGCCAATGCTGGACCGGCCAACATTGTTGTAGCTGCCAAAGCGGCAAGTGTTGTCTTCAGGTTAAACGACATGGATAACTCCCTATTTTCCATTTATTTACTAAATCTTTTCGGTTCCATTATTTGAAACCATGTTTTATTAATTGGAATTACGCACCGAATCACCTAGGTTGTCAACAGATCAGTTTGAGCCTGCGAAACTTTTTACCCTGCGACGCGGGGTGGAAATCGGGCGAAAATGATGAACAAATGGGAGCAACTTCATGGCAGGTGACGGAACAGTTGGAAAAGCGTGTGACGTCCTTGATCAAGTGGCGTCCTTTTCTCACCCTGTGCGTTTTGGGCAATTGCTGGAGGCCTCCGCATATCCCAAGGCAACACTGTATCGGTTTCTTCAAACCTTGGTCAGCCAAGGGATGCTAAGTTACGATCCAGATCACCAAACCTATGCGCTGGGCATGCGATTGGTGCGGTTGGCACATGCGGCATGGACCCATAGTTCGCTGGCCCCAATTGCGCGTGGGCATCTGGATCAACTCAGTGCGGATGTGGGCGAAACGGTTCACCTTGCACAGATGGACAGTTCACAGGTATTGTACGTCGATAAACGGAACGCTTCACAACCCGTTGAGATGTATTCCCAAGCGGGCAAAGTAGGACCTGCTTATTGCACAGGTGTGGGCAAAGCGATGATGGCATATTTGCCTGAAGACGAACTTGCGCGTGTAATTGCCCAACAGTCATTCCACCGCTTTACGGATGAGACGTTAACGACAGACGTATCCTTGCGTGAAGAACTTCAAGCCATTCAAAAACGTGGCTACGCGTTTGATCGTGAGGAACACGAGCCGGGCATTATTTGTATTGCCATGCCGATCCTAACGGATGGTGGCCGTGTTTTGGGTGCATTGTCAGTGACGGGCACAACGGTACGGTTAAGTTTGAAAGAACTCGAAGGGTTGGCCCCTAAGCTAGCCAATGTCGCCAATAGAATTTCAGCGGATGCCCAAGCGTGGCGGTTTCCGGACTCAAAACAACACATGACGAAGGCAGGATAATTTATGACCGGTGTAAATCTAAATAACGTCATCAAAAAATATGGTGAAACACAGGTTATCCACGGTGTGGACCTGCAAATCGAAGACGGCGAGTTCTGCGTATTTGTTGGGCCATCGGGCTGTGGTAAATCCACACTTTTGCGCATGATCGCGGGGCTTGAGGAAACGACAGGCGGTTCAATGTCGATAGGTGACCGTGATGTCACCGATATGGATCCTTCCCAACGCGGCGTGGCGATGGTTTTCCAAACTTACGCGCTTTACCCGCACATGACGGTCGAAGAAAATATGGGCTTTGGTCTGAAGATGAACGGCGTTCCAAAGGCAATCGTCAAAGAAAAAGTAGGCAAAGCCTCGGACATTCTGAAGTTGGATGACTACCTTAAACGCAAGCCCAAAGCGCTGTCTGGCGGTCAACGCCAGCGTGTTGCGATTGGGCGCGCAATTGTGCGTGGTCCTGAAGTCTTTCTATTTGATGAGCCACTTTCAAATCTGGATGCTGAACTGCGTGTGGAAATGCGCGTAGAAATCGCACGCCTGCACAACGAAATTGGTGCCACGATGATCTACGTGACCCACGATCAGGTCGAAGCGATGACAATGGCCGACAAAATTGTCGTGCTTCGCGCAGGTCGCATTGAACAAGTGGGCGCGCCGTTAGAACTGTATCGCAACCCTGACAACAAGTTTGTTGCGGGCTTTATCGGTTCACCGTCCATGAACTTCTTGGAGTGTTCAGTAGAGGGCACCAACGTGAACCATCCGGCGTTTTCAAACCCCAAGCCGTCGCTGGTAGAGTTTGCACAAGGTACAACCGCAGTTACGATGGGCGTACGTCCAGAGCACTTGAACATTGTTGAAGGTGACAATCTTACTGTCGAATTGACAGAAGCGCTGGGCGGTGTTTCGTATGCGTATCTACGCGCAAACGACGGCACGCGATTGATTGTGGAAGAGCGCGGGGATGAGCGCAGCAAACAAGGCGATAAGGTGAACGTCGAATTCGTCCCAAGCCGTGCCTTGATGTTTGACGCCCAAACCGAAGAGCGCATGCGTTAAGTTAAAAGGAAAAGCGATGAAGATTGGTTTTATTGGACTGGGCAATGTTGGCGGTAAGCTGGCTGGCAGTCTTATTCGCAATGGCGTGGACACATATGTCTTTGACCTAAACGCTGATTTCGTCGCCGAAAAAGTCGCAGCTGGGGCCCACGACGGTCAAAGCGCCGCCAACCTGATGCAGGTCTGTGACGCGGTCATTACGTGCTTGCCAACCCCAGCGGCCTCAAGTGCTGTGGTTCAAGAAATGTTGCCCCACGTCACGGCGGGCAAGGTATGGATGGAGATGTCCACCACTGACGCTGAAGAAGTGAAACGCCTGAGTGCTTTGGTGATTGAGGCCGGGGGCGAGGCGGTGGATTGCCCAGTGTCCGGCGGATGCCACCGCGCAGACACTGGAAACATTGCAATCTACGCGGGCTGCACTCGTGAGACCTTTGATAAAGTTCTGCCGATCCTGACCCACATGGGACGGCGCATCTTGCACGTTGGTGAGATCGGAAATTCGTCGACTCTAAAGGTGATGACCAACTATTTGGCCACCATGAATCTTCTATCTGTTTGCGAGGCGCTAACGGTTATGAAGGCTGCTGGCATGGATATGGCGATGACTTACGAGGCAATCGCGATTTCCTCGGGCAATTCATTTGTACATGAAACTGAAAGCCAACTGATCCTGTCAGGCAGCCGTGATGTAAACTTCACAATGGATCTAATCCAAAAAGATATCGGCTTGTTTCAAGCCATCGCAGACCGCAACGATGTCCCACTTGAACTGTTACCGTTGATGATCGAAATGATGACCGATGGACAAAAACGCTACGGCGAACGGGCGCAATCGGACCGTATGATTGAGCGATTGGAAGAGGCGACAGGTCTATCTGTCACCGCACCCGGCTTCCCAACAGAACTGATTGATGATGAGCCAGAGGAACGCGGCTACGAGGTCGTTCCTAAACGCTAACGTCTCCGACCCTTGCTGCATCCCCCGCATTCAGAGTAGGTCCATGCAACAAGTGCGATCAGCACGGACCTTGGGAGTGAGCAGAATGAGCGACGAAGTCATCGGAACCATATCGGCGTCTATGGGACGTCGTGTTCTTGGAATCGCATCGTTGGCCCTGCTAGGTTTCCTGCTGATCTACGTCAGCTTCACACAACCACCTGCAATCCTTGGCCAAGTGTTCTTGCTTGCCACTGGATCGGCATCTCTTTGGATCGCAGACAAAATGCGCCGTGCCACAGCAACTGTGATTGAGCTTACGGCAAGTGAACTGCGCGACAGCTCTGGCGAATTGATCTGCACGCTTGATGATATCGAAAGTATTGATCGCGGGTTTTTCGCCTTCAAACCGTCAAACGGTTTTCTTCTGAAACTCAAAAGCCCTGGCAAACGCAGCTGGCGTCCGGGGCTTTGGTGGCGTTCAGGACGTCGTATCGGGATCGGTGGAATGACGCCGGGGCATCAAACCAAATTTGTGTCTGAAATCATCGCTGCAACCATCGCGCAACGCGATATTTAGTTGCATTGGTTCCAACAAACTCGTGGCGCATAGAGTGGGCGCGTGAAGATGAAGTTTACGACGTCATGGGAATTGAGCCCGATGTCAAAAACAGGATCGTAATCAATCCAGGTTTCAACGACCATCATGAATTCGTCGTCCTTCATAATGGGCAGGCGACCATGCAAGCCTTCGGCCTGTGAGGCGGTCATTTCGCTTTTCCCAGGTCCGCTAACCTTTGACCATTCTTTCAGATATTTGTCTTGGGTGGCATCGTACTTGATCGAAGAGACACGGATCGTTGTGTCGTTCAGCTCGGTTAAAGTCAAAAACTGAAACAGTTTTCGCGCACCGGTCAGGTACTCTTGATCGATTGGGTTGGTCTCCCGCGATATCATATCCCCAATTGTATAGCCGGCTTTTTGGCTAATGGAGTGTTGGCGATAGGCGTGAAAAATTCCAACTGAACTTAAGAATGTCCAAAATAGGATGGGGACCATAATCACTGTTTCGATGGCAACACTTCCGTCTTCTTCTCGGCGGAAGATTGAGGCCGCTTTTTTTAATCTTGAAATGATCATTATGATGGCTCCTGAACAAAACCAGAGAAAGCGAACATGTTTGCCTCTCCGCTATCGTCGGCAGCAAAACCCCATCCCGTAGTCGGAAAGAGTGGGCGGAATTTGTAGCATGCGACAATCAACATCATTTGGTGCTCGCCCCCATGCTGGAACTCTCGCAGTGGCGAGATCTCAGGATAGGTGTTGTTGCAATCGCTCGGTTGACCCGTTGGACCACCGTAGGTGTCGATCGTTACAGGCTTTAGTGTTAGCGACACTTCTGTATCGCAGTTTTCGAGAAAGCCCGAATATTCGCAAACCATGTCTCTCAGCTCGCCTTGGTCGTAATTTGCGCCCGTGTTTAAGCGAACATTCCTGACGGCCATGTCAACACCACGATCCAGGAACATCTGATGCATTTGATATATGCCTACCTCAACGGTCGACATGAAAATTAAAAACACAGCTGGGACCATGATTGCGAATTCGATGGTCATATTTCCATCTTCTTCACGTTGGTAGCGTTTTGTAAGGGTCTTGATGGCGCGGATCATTGGATCAACCTTAGCTGGTTAATTTGAGAAGCAATCGACTTGAATGCTTCAGAGATTTCGACGCCTTCGACTCGGAAGAAGTGACTAGGTGACGAAGCGCAAGATCTCATTACGTTTGCGGCCGCGTCTGTTACCTCAAACCCCACAGACCAGATTACAATGCCCTTATCCTTAGCTGCAGAGCAGATGCTGCTAAGCATAGAGTTTGCCTGATTTGCTGTGTATTTCGTGTAGTACCAGCGGTAACGCTGCCATGAGCGAACATTGTAATACAGGTAACGATCAAGAGCGTTGCGGTTCCAGTGTACGCGTTCGCTTGCGCTGTCGTAATAACGATCAGCAATACGCACTGTGTCAACGTTGACGCCATCGGTCATCATCAAGATAGTTTTAAGCGTGTCGTTGTCCGCGTAGCTGACAGGGCGATTTGCGAATGTTGCTTCAACTTTACCCTTGTTCTTTAGCTTTTGTGTGATCGGCTGAAATGTTGGATCCAACAGGGCAACACCCCATTTCATTCCCAAATTAATTGCAGTGTTAGAGCGCGCAGAGTAATTGCCAATTGTGGATTTCAACGACGTTTTGTTCTGAGAAATAGCTACAATCTCTTCATAGCTTTGTTTTGGGCATGTTGGATTAGATATGGACGAGTTACCCCAGTAGCGTGCGTAGCCACGTTCAAAATGTTGCATTTGGTCATATTGCTTGCTCTGACTAATTGCAGTCGTGTTAAAATCACTGATTTCGAAATCTACGCAATATGAATAGCCGTGCTCTTTGTTAATATTGAGCTCGTCAAAGATGTCTTGGCCCGCATTTGCCTGCGCAGTGTAGGGCACCAATGAGATAGAGATCAGATCTTCTGTTTCATCTTTTAAAACGATATCAACGAATTCCTTGGCTGCGTTGCGCATATTTGTCATGCGGCTGTTCCAACCCATTGAACCTGAAATGTCTAAGACCACAGAGATTTCAACGTTAGAAAAGCGCTCTTCCGCGCCGCTTGAGGCTGGGGTGCTTAACTCATTGACGTCAAAAATCGACATGAACTGTGTTTTGGTTTTTGCGTCTGCTGTTGCTGTTACTGTACGATAGTTAAGGCCTTGGTCGACGGCAACTTCTGACAGGTACCCTGTGATACCCGCCTTATCAAAATAGTCGTTAACAACCTCAGTTGGCTCTAATGTTTGGTCCAGATCGGCCGCCGCGAGAACTGCACGGTCAATAGTGTGCTGCATCTTGGTACGTTGCATTTCGTTTTGCATCAAATCGACGCCAATACCCGCAACCATGAGCATCATTAGGAACATGAAAGTGGCGAAAATTGTCATCGCACCGTCTTCTTCGTTCACAAAGTGTTCGAGTGAACGAGGTTGTTCAATTGTTTTGGCTCGGCTTACGGCACCGTATTTAGTTTTTTTATGCACAGACATTTCGAGCATCCAATTGTTTATTAGGGTTAGCAGTCACCCACTACTTCGATGATGTTCATGATAGGCAAATGTGTCTCAAATCTGTTCATGGGGGGGAGATGCTATGTTCTTTCGATAGGCGATGAAACAATCACGGGTGTTGGAATGGGACTGTTTCCGAAATGAGATCTAATTTAGTCAAATTGAAGATGTTGACCAAACTTCAGGCAAAAATGGGTTTTTTGACTCGGAGAAATATATTTAGTTGATTTATTAAAATTGTTCTTAAATCGCCTAAAAAATGTGCAATACAGCTCGTATGAACGTTTTTAGTTATCCTAAGAAAATTCGTGTTCATTAACCTTATAACCATAAGGTCCTGCCAATGATCGACGCAAAGTCGAGTCGTTCTGACCCAAAAGGAGTCGTCAGATGAGTGCCCCCCAAGAGATGAGCTTTCGCGAGAGCGTAGACATGATGTTTAATCGCGCTGTCGCGTTGATGGACTTACCGCCAGGGCTTGAGGAGAAGATTAGGGTTTGTAACGCGACTTACACTGTGCGCTTTGGCGTACGTCTGCGCGGGAAAATTCAAACATTCACCGGATATCGGTCTGTCCACTCTGAGCATATGGAGCCTGTTAAAGGTGGCATTCGTTTCTCGATGGGCGTTAACCAAGATGAAGTTGAGGCGCTGGCCGCGTTGATGACGTACAAATGTTCGCTGGTTGAAGCGCCGTTTGGTGGTTCCAAAGGCGGTCTTTGCATCGATCCACGTCAATATGACGAGCATGAGCTTGAATTGATTACGCGCCGTTTCGCATATGAGTTGATCAAACGCGACCTTATCAATCCATCTCAGAACGTGCCTGCACCCGACATGGGCACGGGCGAACGCGAGATGGCATGGATCGCCGATCAATACGCCCGGATGAACACGACTGACATCAATGCCAAAGCCTGTGTTACTGGCAAGCCATTGAATGCAGGCGGGATCGCTGGCCGTGTCGAAGCGACGGGTCGCGGTGTACAATACGCACTTCGCGAATTTTTCCGTGACGAGTTGGGCATGCAAAAAGCTGGTTTGACTGGCGGCTTGGAAGGCAAACGCGTTGTCGTTCAAGGTTTAGGTAACGTGGGCTATCACGCGACCAAATTCCTAAGCGAAGAAGATGGATGTAAAATCATCGGCATTATCGAACGTGATGGTGCACTGGTTGATGCAGATGGCCTTAACGTAGACGCCGTTCAGCAATGGATCGCAAAACACGGCGGCGTGGCAGGTTACCCTGATGCGTCCTTCATTGAAGACGGTGCAAAAGTTCTTGAAGAAGAATGTGACATCTTGATCCCAGCGGCACTTGAGGGTGTGATCAACATCACCAATGCTGATCGTATCAAGGCACCTCTTATCATTGAGGCTGCGAATGGTCCTGTCACTGCGGGCGGGGATGAAATCCTGCGCGACAAAGGCACAGTCATTATTCCAGATATGTATGCGAACGCTGGTGGTGTGACGGTTTCCTACTTTGAGTGGGTCAAAAACCTTAGCCACATTCGTTTTGGTCGTATGCAACGCCGTCAGGAAGAGTCGCGCCACCAATTGGTTGTGGATGAGCTTGAACGCCTCAGCTCTGATTCAGGCATCGGTTGGGAACTAAGCCCGAACTTTAAGGACCGCTATTTGCGCGGTGCGGATGAGTTGGAATTGGTTCGCTCTGGTCTGGATGACACGATGCGTATTGCCTATCAGTCTATGCGCGAAGTTTGGCATGGACGTGATGACGTAAAAGATCTGCGTACAGCGGCTTATTTGGTCTCTATCGAAAAGGTTGCGGCCAGCTACCGTGCAAAAGGTCTGTAGTTTAAAAGGCTAACCTTCAGACAGTTTAGAAAATCAAGCGCCTCCATTGGAATTCAATGGGGGCGTTTTTGTTTTTTGTATTGACGATCAGGAACGGAAAATATGAGGTGCTTTTAGGAAATGGTGCTAAGTAATTCTTGGCCTACCGTCCTAGTATTTCGTGGGTTCCACGACAGGGTTGCCATGTGGGGGATCAAACATGCGCTTTTCGGGTTTACGTGTTCTGAAAGAAGGACTGACCGGTAACAAAGGTTGGACGCCCCATTGGCGCAATCCTGAACCCAAGGCCGAATATGATGTGATCATCATCGGTGGTGGTGGCCATGGTCTGGCGACTGCACATTACCTCGCATCCGTTCACGGCATCACCAATGTTGCCGTTTTGGAAAAAGGGTACTTGGGCGGTGGTAATGTTGGGCGCAACACCACGATCGTTCGGGCGAATTATGGTTTGCCGGGCAACTCTGAATTCTACAGTCACTCCCTAAAGCTATGGGAAGGATTGGAAGAGGACCTGAACTATAACGTCATGCACTCTCAGCGTGGCATTATTAACCTGTTTAACTCTGATGGATCACGCGATGCAGCTGCGCGGCGTGGCAATCAGATGGCGTCCCAAGGCGATGATGCGCAACTGCTCGATACCGCCGCTTTGCGAAAAATGTTGCCCTACCTAGATTTTGATCAAACACGCTTCCCAATCTACGGCGGCCTGTATCATCCCCGTGGTGGCACGGCGCGTCACGATGCGGTGGCTTGGGGCTTTGCCCGCGCTGCAGACCAACGCGGTGTCGATCTGATCCAACAATGTGAAGTAACAGGCATCGATGTTGTGGATGGCGTGGTCAAAGGTGTGCAAACCACACGTGGCCCCATCCGCGCGAAAAAGATCGGTATCACCGCCGCTGGTCGCTCTAGCGAAGTGGCGGCAATGGCCGGTATGCGCCTCCCAATCGAAAGCCACGTTTTGCAGGCCTTCGTAACTGAGGGGCTAAAGCCAATGATCGATACCGTGATCACCTATGAGGCGGGACACTTTTACATCAGCCAATCTGACAAAGGTGGTTTGGTCTTTGGTGGCAGCTTGGATTTGTATTCCAGCTATGCCTCACGGGGCAACTTACCCATGGCGGAACACGTGATCGAAAGCGCGTGCACTTTGATGCCAGCGATCACCAAGGCCAAGGTACTGCGCAGTTGGGGCGGGATCATGGACATGTCGGCGGACGGCTCACCCATCATCGACAAAACCCATATCGACGGTCTTTATGTGAATTGTGGCTGGTGCTACGGCGGGTTCAAGGCCACGCCAGGGTCTGGGCACGTCTTTGCCCATCTGATGGCCACAGGCAATCCGCACCGCGTTGCGACAAAACATCGTTTGGATCGCTTCCGCACTGGCGTTGGCATCATGGATGAAGAGGCTTCGGGCTCTCAACATAATTTGCACTAGGGGTCAGTGATGTTTGAATTTTGCCAATATATCTTCGGACCAATGTTTGATGGGACAGTTTCCCGTCGTGGAGTGAACTGATGCGCCTTCCTTGTCCCATTTGTGGTGAACGCGATATCCGCGAGTTTTATTATCAAGGGGCCGATGTTGCCCTGAACCGCCCCGCACCTGATGCAGGGGATGATGCGTGGCAGGACTACGTTTACCTGCGTGACAACCAGCCCGGCGAACACCGCGATTTATGGCAGCATGAATCTGGCTGTGGCTCTTGGATCGTGGTTAGTCGCAACACTGTGACACACGAGGTTTCAGGCGCGAAGCTGGCGAAAGAGATAAAGAGGGCAAAGGCATGAGAGTTGCTGGAAAGGGTCAGATCGACCAAAGCACCCCAATCTCCTTTACCTTTGATGGTATTCAATATCGCGGGTTTGCAGGTGATACTGTTGCGTCCGCACTTCTGGCCAATGACATTCGCCTTATGGCCCGTTCGTTTAAATACCACCGCCCGCGCGGCGTTTTGACCGCTGGCAGCGAAGAGCCCAATGCCTTGATGACTGTCGGGCGTGATGGTGCAACTGATCCCAATGTGCGCGCCACGGTTCAAGAGATTTACGAGGGGCTAGAGCTGCGCAGCCAAAACGCTTGGCCATCGTTGGAATATGATGTGATGGCGGTGAATGATCTTGCTTCCCCATTCTTGGGCGCGGGTTTCTATTACAAAACCTTCATGTGGCCGCGTGCCTTTTGGGAACGTGTGTATGAACCGATCATTCGCCGTGCCGCGGGTCTTGGCGCGTTGAGTGGCAAAAAACAGTCGGACAAATATGAACGCGCCTATGCGCATTGTGATGTGCTGGTGATCGGTGCGGGTCCAACGGGTTTGATGGCGGCGCTTAGGGCTGCGAAATCTGGCGCTGACGTTATCTTGGCTGATGAAGACAGCGTTATGGGTGGTCGCCTGAACAGCGAGAGCTTTGAGGTTGATGGTCAAGCGGGTGCTGACTGGGCCGCTGGTATCGTCGCGCAATTGGGTGAAATGAACAACGTGCGCCTGATGACGCGCACAACAGTTGCTGGCGTCTATGATCAAGGGACCTTTGGGGCGCTAGAACGGGTAAACCACCACACCTCTGTGCGTGATGGCAAAGCGCCTCTTGAAACTTTTTGGCGGATCGTGGCCAAACAATCGATCTTAGCCGCAGGCGCGATTGAGCGTCCGATTGCGTTTCAAAACAACGATCGACCGGGAATTATGACTGCAGGTGCCGTGCGCAGTTATCTAAACCGCTGGGGCGTGGCACCGGGCAAGGCGATCACGGTCTTTGCCAATAACGATGATGCGCACCGGACTGCGATGGATATGCAGGCCGCTGGTGTGCATGTGGCCGCAGTGATCGACAGCCGGTCCAATGTGCAAGCGCTGGGCGACTATACCCTGATCAAAGGGGCGCAGGTGTGCGGCACCACGGGGCGTAAGGGGCTGGAAACCATCACCGTGCGTTCCTCTGCTGGCACCCAAAGCATCTCAACTGATTGCTTGGCGATGTCGGGCGGCTGGAACCCAACCGTGCATCTGACATGTCACATGAACGGCAGACCAATGTGGCGCGAAGATATCGCCAGCTTTGTGCCGACAGAGGGCACAATCCCAAACATGACGGTGGCGGGTGCCTGCAACGGCGATTTCTCAACCCACGCCTGTTTGGGCACCGGGCTTGAGGCGGCAGCAAAGGCCGTTACCGCTTTGGGCAAAACACCTGTTGAAATAGATACGCCACAGGCCGAAGACACAGCTTACAAAATGGAACCATTCTGGGCGGTCCCGGGCAAAGGTCGCGCATGGGTCGATTTCCAAAATGATGTTTCGGTGAAAGATGTGAAACAAGCGGCGGTCGAAAACTTCCGTTCTGTTGAGCACATGAAACGCTACACCACCCAAGGGATGGCGACGGATCAGGGTAAGAACTCAAACGTCACAGCCCTTGCGTTACTTGCGGATGCAACAGGCCGCGGTATTCCTGAAACAGGAACCACAACATTTCGCCCACCTTATAGCCCCATTGCAATGGCGGCCTTTGGGGCAGGGGCAGAGGGCAAAGGCTTTGCCCCCGAACGTAAAACCACCAGCCACGTGGCAACGATTGAAGACGGCGCACCGATGATGGAAGCGGGGCTGTGGTATCGCCCCAGCTATTTCCCGATCAAGGGCGAAAAGACGTGGCGACAATCGTGTGACCGCGAAGTGGGCTATGTCCGCAACGCAGTTGGCGTGTGTGATGTGTCGACCTTGGGTAAGATCGATATTCAAGGGCCAGACGCGGCGGAGCTGCTTGATTTCGTTTACACCAACATGTTCTCCAGCCTCAAAGTAGGGCGCGTGCGCTACGGCTTGATGCTGCGCGAAGACGGTTATGTGATGGATGACGGGACCACCGCGCGTCTGTCTGAAACCCATTTTGTGATGACCACCACAACGGCCGCTGCGGGTGCCGTGATGCGCCACCTTGAATTTGTGACCCAGGTACTGCGTCCTGAATTGGATGTGCGTTTGATGTCTGTGACCGAACAATGGGCACAGTTCGCCGTTGCCGGGCCACAGTCACGCGAACTGCTGAATGGCCTGTTGGACCAAACGCTTGATAACGAAACATGGCCGTTCATGGCCTGTGGCGATGTCAGTATTTCAGGCGTTCAGGGACGGTTGTTCCGTATCTCGTTCTCAGGCGAACATGCCTATGAAATCGCAGTGCCTGCGCGATACGGCGACAGCCTGTTCCGCACATTAACTGCCAAGGCCACAAAAATGGGCGGCGGATCTTACGGGGTAGAGGCGCTAAACGTGCTTCGCATCGAAAAAGGCTTCATCACACACGCAGAAATCCACGGACGTGTGACCGCCTTTGATATCGGCATGGGGCGGATGATCAGCGCCAAGAAGGATTGCATCGGCAAAACGATGGCCGCGCGTGATGGATTGCTGGATGAAGACCGCGAACGTCTTATGGGCTTTAAACCCGTGGGGGCAGTGAAACAACTGACCGCTGGCGCGCATCTGTATAATGAAGGGGACGAGGCCACCGCTGAATTTGACAATGGCTATCTTACCTCCGTCGCATTCTCACCAACCTTGGGGCACTTCATGGCATTGGGGTTTGTACGAGGTGGGCCTGAGAGGCTGGGGGATAGATTGCGAATGGTCGATCACATGCGCCAGATCGAAACAATTGTCGAAGTGTGTGACCCAGTTGTTTTTGATCCGAAAGGGGAACGTACACGTGGTTGATTTAATTGCAAAAACACCGATGGATGGCTTCGTGCCACTTACACTTGGCAACGTCACTCTGTCTGAGATGACGGCTGGGCCAATCACATCTGTCTCTCCCTTTAACGACACGGGCAAAGACCTGTCTGCTGCCTTGAAGGCGGCACATGGAATGACCGTACCCGCCGCGAACCGAAGTACTGGCAAGGCGAGCGCACGCGCGATTTGGTTTGGCCGTGAACAATTCATCCTGATGGGATGCGAGGCGGATCAAGGGTTGGAAAACTACGCCGCCCTGACCGATCAAAGCGACGGGTGGACGATTGTCGAGTTGAAAGGCGCGGGTGCTGCGGATGTATTGGCCCGTGTCACACCATTGGATTTGCGCAGTCACGTTTTCAAAAAAGGGCACACCGCACGCAGCGATTTGATGCACATGGCCAGCTCGATCACCCGCACTGGGGATAATACATTCTTGATCATGGTGTTCAGGTCTATGGCGGGTACGCTTTTGCATGATTTGCAAAGGGCTATGGAAGGTGTCGCGTCACGCGGGTAGTAGTATTCTTTGAACCACCCCGATTCCTGACCCAGCCGGAGATAGCCGATGACCCGTTTTGCATTACTTGCAACCCTTGTTGCCTTTGCCACGCCCACCTTTGCCGCTGACAAAATCAGTAAAGAAGATGACTGCGCATATCAGGCAGACGTCGTTGGCGCGATCCAAACGGCGCGGATGGATCGTGTAAGAGAAAGCAAATTGGCCGAAGCGATTGCCGTGACTGAGCCAACTTGGCCAGAGCAGTACAACAACGCGATTACCATTTTGGGTGGACCCATTTATCAACTCAAACGCCGTGATCTTAAAGGCATCGATTTGAGTGCTCAGTGGAAAGAAGCGTGTCTTTCTCGCGAGTGACGACTCGACTCTGACGACACCAGCACCAATATACATGCCATGAGCTTACCTCCCGGTTTCCTAGATGATTTGCGCACCCGCGCCAGCCTGTCCCAAGTGGTCGGGCGGAAAGTCATGTGGGACACGCGCAAGTCCAATCAGGGCAAGGGTGATATGTGGGCACCGTGCCCGTTTCATCAGGAAAAATCCGCCAGTTTCCACGTCGATGACCAAAAAGGGTTTTATTATTGCTTTGGCTGTCAGGCCAAAGGCGATGCGATTTCCTTTGTCCGTGAAACTGAAAACGTAGGGTTTATGGAAGCCGTTCGCATTTTGGCAGACGAAGTCGGCATGCCGATGCCAGCCCAAGATCCCAAAGCGCAGGAAAAATCAGACCGCCGCACCCAATTGGCTGAGGTCATGGAACACGCGGTTAAGTTTTTCAAGCTCCAGCTTCAAACAGCCGCAGGCGCAGATGCGCGCGCCTACTTGGATGGCCGTGGTCTAAAGCCACTTGCACAAGAACGCTGGGAAATCGGCTTTGCCCCTGACACTTGGCAAGGGTTGTGGGACCATTTGATCGCCAAAGAGGTTGATCCTGATCTGATCCTTGGCGCTGGTTTGGGTAAGCCCAGCCAGAAGGGTGGCAAGCCCTATGACACGTTCCGTGGCCGCATCATGTTCCCGATCCGCGACGCACGTGGCCGATGCACCGCTTTTGGCGGACGGGCGATGGATCCAAATGACAACGCGAAATACCTAAACTCACCCGAAACCGAATTGTTCGACAAAGGCCGCAGCCTTTACAACCACGGACCCGCACGGACGGCCGTTGGTAAAGGCCAACCGCTGATCGTGTCCGAAGGGTACATGGATGTGATCGCGCTGGGCGAACATGGATTTGGCGGGGCGGTTGCACCGCTTGGGACCGCGATCACCGAAAGCCAGCTGCAGATGATGTGGCGGGTGTCACCAGAGCCGATAATCGCCCTTGATGGGGACAAGGCAGGCTTGCGCGCTGCAATGCGCCTGATTGATCTGTCATTGCCTTTGCTTGAGGCGGGGCAATCGCTGCGCTTTGCCTTGATGCCTGAAGGGTTGGATCCTGACGATCTGCTGAAGGCGCAAGGCGCAACCGGTCTGCAAAAGATAATCGACGGTGCCATCCCTATGGTTCAGCTGCTGTGGCAGCGCGAAACTGAAGGTATGGTTTTTGACAGTCCTGAACGCAAAGCGGCCCTTGATAAGACGCTGCGCGAAAAGATTAAGCTGATCAAAGACTCATCTATTCGGGGCCACTATGGTCAGGCGATCAAAGACCTGCGTTGGGATTTATTTTCTACCAAACGTGCGGGGCCACAGCGCCGCAACGGCAACTTTAAGGGCGGTGGGTTCCGTGGCGGCAAGTGGCAGCCGCCACAAAACGCATTGGCTGCAACTAAATCTTCGGCGCTTGCCTCTGCTTTGACGCCTGAAATCACAGAGCACTTGCGCGAAGCGATTGTTTTGGCGGCCCTTGTTGGCACGCCAGAAGTGGCCGAAGAGTTCGAGCGCGGGTTAGAAAGCATGACCTGTCGCAACAGCGATCACGCTGACATTCGGCGTGTTGTTTTGCGCAGCCTTGGGGCCAGCGCAGGGGAGTTGCGTGAAAATATTTATGACGCACTGGGGCCCTTCGCCCTTGAAAACCTGCTGAATGCCAACCATGTCGCAATCATACCCTGCATCCGCGTTCCCGGTGATGTCGAAAAGGTGCGCCTGACCGTGGCTGAAGAGCTGGGTAAATTAAATGCAGCACGTGGATTGGATGCCGAAATCGCAGATGCGGCTGAAGATCTGACGGGTGTCGCTGACGAGGATGTTACGTACCGACTGTCTCAAGCCGCCAAAGCGGTACAAGAATCGGTGCGTAGTACGGAAGAAAGTAAGGCTGAATTCGACCTAGGCGCGAATGGGGCCAAGATGGACAAAGACGAGCGCAGTGCTTTAGACGCACTCATGGAAACGATTCGGTACTCAAAAGACGACACATAGTTGCTTTTAGGCAGGATTCGTTAGGAAAAAGACGGTACATGGGTGGCCGAATCACCCGAAGGCGTGAATGATTCTATAACTGATTCGTTTTCCGAATCACTTACGGAGCCCTGAACAGGAGCACTTGATGGCCGCGAAAGATAATGACGACGCAAAGCGCGAAGGCGCTGATGGCGATATCTCACTAGATATGAGCCAAACTGCCGTTAAGAAGATGATCGGTGAAGCCCGTGAAAAAGGCTATATTACCTACGATCAGCTTAACACTGTTTTGCCGCCTGATCAGGTAAGTTCTGAGCAAATCGAAGACGTGATGTCGATGTTGTCCGAAATGGGCATCAACATCATTGAAGACGAAGATGCCGAAGAAGAAGAAGCAAAAGGTCCAACGGATCTGGTTGCTGCTGAAGGCACACGTGATCTAACACTTGGCAGCACGGGTCAGGAAAAACTGGATCGTACCGACGATCCTGTTCGCATGTACCTGCGTGAAATGGGTTCTGTTGAATTGCTATCTCGTGAAGGCGAGATCGCGATTGCAAAACGCATCGAGGCCGGTCGCAACACGATGATTGCTGGGCTTTGTGAAAGCCCGCTGACATTCCAAGCGATTACAATTTGGCGCGACGAGCTGTTGTCCGAGGACATTCTGCTGCGCGACGTTATCGATCTTGAAGCCACCTTTGGCGACCAGATGGGCGAAGAAGAAACACCTGTTGTGCCTGTTGCACCCGTTGTTGAAGTTCCACCAGAACTTGATGCCGACGGTCACCCGATCCAGAACGACGACGATGATGACGAAGACGAACAGGCAAACATGTCTTTGGCCGCGATGGAAGCTGCGCTAAAGCCACAGGTTTTGATCGCTTTAGACATCATTGCTGACGACTACGTTAAGCTAAGCCAAATGCAGGACAATCGTTTGTCCGCGACTTTGAACGAAGACGGTTCATTCTCTGCGAAAAACGAAAAAGCCTATCAAAAGCTACGCTCTGAAATCGTTTTGTTGGTGAACGAACTTCACCTGCACAACAACCGTATCGAAGCGTTGATTGACCAGCTGTACGGCATCAATCGTCGCATCATGCAGATCGACTCTGCGATTGTTAAACTCGCGGACCAAGCGCGCATTAACCGCAAAGAATTTGTGGAAGCCTACCGTGGTCGCGAACTTGATCCTAACTGGCTCGAAGAAATGGGTCAGCGTCCGGGTCGTGGTTGGCAGATGTTCATCGAACGCTCCATGGACAAAGTTGTCGAGTTGCGCACTGACATGGCCCAAGTCGGCCAATACATCGGTCTAGACATCCCTGAATTCCGCCGCATCGTGCAGCAAGTTCAGAAGGGCGAAAAAGAAGCCCGCCAAGCGAAAAAAGAAATGGTCGAAGCCAACCTGCGCCTCGTTATTTCCATCGCTAAGAAATACACAAACCGTGGCCTACAGTTCTTGGATCTAATCCAAGAAGGTAACATCGGTTTGATGAAAGCGGTTGATAAGTTCGAATATCGACGTGGCTATAAATTCTCCACCTATGCGACATGGTGGATCCGTCAGGCGATCACACGTTCTATCGCGGATCAGGCCCGTACAATTCGTATCCCAGTGCACATGATCGAAACGATCAACAAACTGGTACGGACTGGTCGCCAGATGTTGCACGAGATTGGCCGCGAGCCAACACCAGAGGAATTGGCGCACAAGCTGCAGATGCCTTTGGAAAAAGTGCGCAAAGTTATGAAAATCGCCAAGGAACCTATTTCCTTGGAAACACCAATCGGCGACGAAGAAGACAGCCAATTGGGCGATTTCATCGAGGACAAGAATGCCGTTCTGCCACTCGACAGCGCCATTCAGGAAAACCTCAAAGAAACAACGACACGTGTTCTGGCATCTCTTACGCCACGCGAAGAACGTGTTCTTCGTATGCGTTTCGGCATCGGCATGAACACCGATCACACGCTTGAAGAAGTGGGCCAACAGTTCTCTGTTACCCGTGAGCGTATTCGTCAGATCGAAGCGAAAGCACTGCGTAAACTGAAACACCCAAGCCGTTCACGCAAATTGCGTAGCTTCTTGGACCAGTAAACGACGCTGCCACCATTACATAGAAACGCCCGCGCCTCCTTGGTCGCGGGCGTTTTTGTTTTTAACGCCCAAACACCCAAGGTATGAGTATGCAGACAACATTTGAAATTCAAACAAGCGGTGCCGGTCTTTACGAATTCACCCATGCGCCTGCGGGTTGGATCAATGGGCAGGGTAACGG
This sequence comes from Ascidiaceihabitans sp., assembly GCA_028825475.1. Lineage (GTDB taxonomy): Bacteria > Pseudomonadota > Alphaproteobacteria > Rhodobacterales > Rhodobacteraceae > Ascidiaceihabitans. The sequence goes on from JAPKAB010000031.1 coordinate 27,565, forward strand.
ATTGCTGACCTTGATGGTGCAACACACCTCGGCCTCTTTGTTGATACAGGAAAACGCTGATCCCGAAGTGCAAACCGATCTGCAGGCATTCTTTAGTCGGCTTGTGCCACCCACAACTGATCCATCGATGTCCTACCTCACGCATACATATGAGGGGCCAGACGATATGCCTGCACATATCAAATCAGCGATGATGCCTGTATCGTTGCAAATACCAGTGGCAGGTGGACGTATGTGTTTGGGCACATGGCAAGGTATCTATTTGTTCGAACACCGAACTGCTCCGCATACGCGCAATGTGGCGGTGCATTTCGCACAAAGCTAACCCTCTATGATGTGGTTAAATTTTGCTACTACCCAAACACTAGCGGTTGTCCTATAACTGTAGATAAGTAGGGAACATACCCTACAACAGGCATGAATAATTGATAGGGGAACGGCCAATGCGCTGCCCATTTTGCGGTAACATCGACACACAAGTAAAAGACAGCCGTCCGGCCGAGGATCACGTATCCATTCGCCGTAGACGCTTTTGCCCCGCTTGCGGCGGGCGCTTTACCACATACGAACGCGTTCAACTGCGTGATCTCGTGGTCATCAAAACCAGCGGCAAACGCGAAGATTTCGATCGCGATAAGTTGGAACGCTCCATTCGCATTTCAATGCAGAAACGCCCAATCGATCCAGAGCGGATTGATCAAATGATTTCTGGAATTGTGCGTAGACTGGAAAGCATGGGTGAAACTGACATTGGTTCCGGCCAAATCGGTGAAATCGTAATGGAGGCCTTGGCTCGCATCGATACGGTTGCCTTTGTGCGCTTTGCATCGGTCTACAAAAACTTCCAAGAAGCGGATGACTTTGACAAGTTCGTTGCAGAACTGCGCCCAGACGTCACTCCTGACGAGTGAGCCTAGGCTCTGACACACGCTACATGGCGCTCGCCCTCACGTTAGGGCGGCGCGGGCAGGGGGCCACTTGGCCTAACCCTGCGGTGGGCTGTGTCATTGTCAAAAATAATCGCATCATCGGACGCGGCTGGACACAACCGTCTGGCCGCCCCCACGCCGAAACTGTCGCCCTTGCTCAAGCGGGTGCCAAGGCCGCAGGTGCCGACGTCTTTGTGACGCTGGAGCCCTGCGCCCATCACGGCAAAACCCCACCTTGTTCCCAAGCTTTGATTGACGCTGGCGTGGCCCGCGTGGTCATGGCGATCCCTGACAGTGATCCACGGGTCGACGGACTGGGGGCGCAAATGCTGCGCGCCGCTGGCATTACTGTTGAAACGGGGTTGTTGGGT
>JAPKAB010000066.1 GCA_028825475.1 Ascidiaceihabitans sp.
TGGGATGGTAGGATTCGAACCTACGATCTACTGTACCAAAAACAGGTGCCCTACCACTAGGCCACATCCCAAAACCTGTCCGCTAAATAGTCTTAGCTTGATCAGTACGCAAGACCCGTTTTGGAAAAATTTCATCTGTTTGAAAATTAGTGAATGCCACGTAGCTTTAATTAAATACGTCAATCAACACAGCGCCGTCACGAGCACCGCTTTCAACCAGTTCATGAGCTTGAGACGCCATATTTATAGGGAAAACCTTTGCGATCGGGCATGTTAGTGCGTTGTCTGACAATGCTTGGTTCAATCGGGCAATTATCGAAAGGCGTTCTTCGAGCGGCAAAAGATATATTAAAATTATGTCGAGTGTGACCGCTTTGAACAGCATTTCAAAAAATGGAACTTGGGGATTTAGCGATTTGGCAGATCCGTATGCCGCAATGATTCCATTCGATTTTATTAGAGCTACATCTGCGGCAATGTTCAGGCCGAACTCCACTTCGACAACTCGGTCAATCAATTTGCTTTTGTTCGCCTCAAGGACCTTTGGGACCAATTCAGGGTCTTTGTAATCAAAGGCATGGTCAGCGCCCATTGAAAGGCACTGCGCCATATCTTGTTTTGAGCACGTGGTAATAACATGTGCACCACCCCATTTTGCAAGTTGAACTGCAAGTAGCCCCACCGTTCCACCACCACCTTGTATAAGAACAGTAGAACCACTTATGTCACCATTTCCAAAGACAGCATGTGCTGCAGTTAGGCCGGGGATGCCCATTACCGCGCCAACCTCGAATGAGACGCCATCGGGCAGGGGTACCGCTTGGGATTGATCCAATACGATATGAGAGGACGCTGTTCCAAAAGGACGCTGCCATTGCCCGTTCCAAATCCAGACCCGTTGACCGATCCGATCTTTGGAAACATTGGAGCCAACTGATGTGATGATGCCCGCGCCATCACTGTGCGGAACGATCGTGTCAAAAGCGGGTTTAGTCATTCCCGGGCGGCCTGCGCGCGCTTTAACATCTGAGGGGTTAACACCCGAAAACCGTAGTTCGACTACGACTTCATTTTCGGTGGGTTTTGAGATTTCGATGTCTGTTAATTCAAGGACATCTGAGGCCTTTCCGAATGCAGAATATGAAACTGTGCGCATGTCATGCCCCTAACGTGTGAAGTTGTTACGGCCAGTCTAGCGAGGTGTTTTCAGATTGCTAGGCATTGAGTAATGTTAAACAGATGCGGCGCGTGTTGAGTAGAGCGTTTTGCCGCCTTAGTCACGGATTTCGTCTGGGTTAACACCCCAAATGCGCGCTTTGGGTGCCCAGCCTTTGTAGCCACCTGAAGTCAGGCGGCACCATTCCAAATCACATTTGCCAAGACGAGCAACGACACCAATTTCTAGTGCAGCTGTTGCTGGCGCTTTTACATCTGGACGAGTCCGCAGGGTCAGGAGGTCTTTTTCTACAATGACAGAGCGGACACCAGACAACAGTGAATAGTGAACCCAGCCGCCAAGACCATCACGGTCTTCAACGCGACGCCAATGCCCATGCTCCGCTGTCACGCGCAATGGCATGCTACGGCGCTTGAAAACCCAGTCAATTCTGTGTGTTAAGGATGGGCCACGGCGAACGTTTCCCTCTGAGGTTTTCAATGAAACAAAACGCGGCACGGGTAGGTTTGTAACTTTGCCTTTGCGTTCTTGTGCGGATGCCACGGTAACTGCCAGTAGCGTAGCAGACACAATGCTCAATCCTCTGGATGTAAGTTTTCTTTTCATATCAAAGGCCTGTACTGCCGTTTCTCAACTTGTCGACCCATTTTACGGGAGGTTCTTGTGCCTTGGTCCGACATCCGCCACCATGCCATAAATAGTAGGCAACCGCCAAGCGCGAAGGGAATGAAATGTCAAAGGATCGGCTAAGTGTGTTCGTGACGCGACGATTACCCGAACCCGTCGAGAAAAGACTGTCTGAATTGTTTGATGTTCAGCTGCGTACCGATGACGTTGCAATGTCTCAAGAAGAGTTGGCCGCTGCTATGAAAACCGCTGACGTTTTGGTGCCAACAATTACGGATACAATTGATGCAGGGCTAATTGGGCAAGCTGGGCCACAGCTTAAATTAATTGCGAATTATGGGGCTGGAGTTGATAATATTGACGTTGCGACTGCACGTGAGCGTGGGGTTTTAGTGTCAAATACACCCGGTGTCTTAACCGAAGACACGGCTGATATGGCAATGGGTTTGATCCTTGCGATCACTCGTCGTATTCCTGAAGGTCTTGCTGCAATGCAGACTGAAAAATGGCAAGGATGGTCACCGACGGCGCTGTTGGGCGGTCGGATCGGCGGTCGTCGGATTGGAATTCTGGGCATGGGCCGCATTGGTCGTGCTGTTGCGCAGCGCGCGTCAGCATTTGGAATGCAAGTTCATTACCACAACAGACGGCGGTTACGTCGTGAAACTGAGGACGAGTTGCAAGCAACCTACTGGGAAAGTCTTGATCAAATGGTTGCCCGAATGGATGTGATTAGCATCAATTGCCCTCATACCCCGTCGACTTTCCACCTTATGAATGCGCGGCGTCTCAAGTTGATGAAGCCAAGTGCGGTGATTGTGAACACATCGCGTGGCGAAGTTATCGACGAGAATGCGCTGGCACGGATGCTGCGCGATGGCGCAATCGCAGGGGCTGGATTGGATGTGTATGAAAAAGGCACCAAGGTAAATCCGCGTTTGCGTGAGATGTCCAATGTGGTTTTGTTGCCTCATATGGGATCTGCGACAATCGAAAGCCGGATCGAAATGGGTGAGAAAGTCATCATCAACATCAAAACTTTCCAAGATGGTCACCGACCACCGGACCAAGTTGTTCCGTCTATGCTGTGAATGAATGAAACGTTAAGAAGATTTTAAGGAAAATGAATGGCTACTAATCATCGAATGCCGCGTAATGAGGAAGGAATAGCAACTGTCGCTGGCGTCCTTAAGCAGCAGTTTGGAGATAGGTTTCAAACAGGTGATGCAATACGTGAACAACATGGTCACACGACAACATGGTTGGAAAACCAGTGGCCTGATGCTGTGGTTTTTGCCCAAAACAAAAATGAGATAGCCGAGATTGTTAAGGTATGTGCCACTCACAAAGTCCCTGTAATTCCATTTGGCACTGGAACCTCGCTTGAGGGGCACGTTAACGCGCCTGCAGGTGGGATTTGCGTAGATGTAATGCAGATGGACAAAATTTTGGCGGTTTATCCTGACGACTTGTCCTGTGTCGTCCAACCAGGGGTGACACGCGAACAGCTGAATACCCATTTACGTGATCAGGGCTTGTTCTTTCCAATTGACCCTGGCGCGAATGCGTCACTTGGCGGGATGGCCGCAACGAGTGCGAGTGGGACCAATGCAGTGCGCTACGGCACCATGAAAGACAACGTCATGGCGGTCGAGGTTGTGATGGCCGACGGGCGCATTATTAGAACTGCACAGCGCGCTAAGAAGTCGTCTGCGGGATATGATCTTACCCGATTGATGGTCGGTTCTGAGGGTACGTTGGGCCTATTCAGTGAGATCACATTGAAACTTCAGGGTATTCCTGAAGCTATCAGTTCTGCACGGTGTACTTTCCCAAGTGTGGACGCTGCGTGCCAGACTGTAATGCAAGTGATCCAGTATGGCATTCCAGTAGCGCGGATTGAGTTGCTGGACGCGCTGCAAGTTAAAGCGTGTAATGCATATTCAAAATTGGACTTACCAGAAGAGCCACTGCTGTTGTTGGAGTTCCACGGTTCTGATGCCGGTGTGATTGAGCAAGCTGAAATGTTTGGAGCAATTGCAGCAGATCATGGGGGCGGGGGCTATGCTTCGACAACAAGTACCGAGGAGCGCAATAAACTTTGGCAAGCGCGCCATGACGCCTATTGGGCGACTTTGCAACTGCGCCCTGGTGCAATGGGGATTTCAACGGACGTATGTGTCCCGATTTCACGGCTTGCAGAGTGTGTGAGCCAAGCACAGGAACGCCTTAAATCGGATGGGTTTATTTCCCCAATTGTTGGACATGTCGGTGATGGAAACTTCCACTGCTTGTTGCTTGTCGACATTGAGAACAAAGATGAAATGGCGCGTGCTGCGGCGTTTGTCAGTTGGCTGAATGATTTAGCTATTTCTATGGATGGGACATGTACGGGTGAGCACGGGATCGGCCAAGGTAAGATGCCTTATCTTGAACGTGAACTTGGCACCGCTACAGTTGATGCAATGATTGCCATCAAAAGAGCACTTGATCCCGATGGGATTATGAATCCAGGGAAAGTAGTTCGTGGTTGAAGGTCGCAGTCGTTGCAAGTGAAGTAGCAGCACGGGCTTGCCCCCACTGCTTACGCGGCTCCCCAAGTATTTATTTGGTAAGATGAAGCTTGTGTATCTGGTAAGGTCGGTTTTTTGCCATGACCTGTCGGGGGACTGGCGCGTTTCAGTGTGATGCGTTTTATAATACTCACAATTGAAGGTTTAGGGAGTCGCGTTCATGAAAACTACGGTCAAAGCATTAGTTGTCGGCGGCGGTGCCGTCGGAACGTCGATTGCCTATCATTTGGCGAAGGCTGGATGGGATGATGTTATGTTGCTCGAACGCGATGAACTAACCTCTGGATCGACATGGCACGCTGCAGGTTTGCTACCTCTGTTCAATATGTCTTATGCAACGACCCATATTCATAAATATTCAGTTGATTTCTATAAGTCGCTTGAAGAAGAGACTGGCCTGAACGCGGGATTTGCGGTCGTTGGCAACCTACGGATGGCACAAACTGAAGAGCGGATGGATGAATACAAGTTGTATGCATCGACTGCGGAAACGTGTGATGTGCCGTATGTCTTTATGACCCCGGACGAGATCAAGGCAAAGTGGCCGTTGATCCGCACCGAAGATCTAAAGGGCGCTTTGTATCATCATACTGATGGTTATATTAACCCTGCGGATGTGACGATGGCGATGGCCAAAGGTGCGCGCCAGCGCGGCGTTGTGATCGAACGTAAATGGCAGGCTGATGCATTTGAATGGAACGGCTCTGCTTGGGAAGTGACTTGTACTAAGATGATCGAAAAGGGAGGGAACCTGATCCCTTCTGATGAGCAAGTTGTTATTACCGCTGAGCATGTCGTGACGGCGTCTGGGAACCACGCGCAGCGCACGGCTAAGATGCTTGGAATCAAGATGCCGGCGATCCCAGTCGAGCACCAATTTATCGTAATGGAGCAAGACCCTGCTTTGGTAGAGCACCGCGCAGCTGGTAATCCGGAGCATCCCGTGATCCGCGATGCTGATGCGCAATCATATGTTCGCGAAGAGCGTGGTGGCTGGATCTTAGGTGTTTATGAAAAGAACGCACCAGCGCGTTTCGAATACGGTGTGCCTGATAGCTTCCGTGCGGATCTTTTCCAGCTTAATCTCGAGCGGATCGAAGAACAGTATATGGCGATGATCCACCGCATCCCATCCTGTGAAGAGGCCGGCCTGAAAGACGATTTCAATGGCCCTATTTGTTATACCCCAGATGGGAACCCATTGGTTGGGCCAGCACCTGGTTTGCGTAATATGTGGTTGGCTGAAGGTTTCTCATTTGGGATCACAGCGGCAGGTGGCACAGGTTACTTCCTTGCGCAAATGATGGTTGAGGGTGAGGCTGAGATCGACATGGCCTCACTCGATCCAAAGCGCTACGGCGATTGGATGACGACCGAGTTTGCAGCGCGTAAAAATGAAGAATGTTACGATCACGTCTATGTAGTTCACCACCCTGATGAAGAACGCCCTGTGTGCCGCCCTTTGCGCACTGCACCTGCTTATGATCGCCAAGCCAAAGCTGGCGCGCAGTTTGGTTTTGTGAATGGCTGGGAACGCCCAAACTATTACGGCCCATTGGATGCGCTTGAGAATTTTGACTACGATAGTCGCTCATTTCGCCGTGGCGCATGGTGGGAACATGCTGTCGAGGAGGCTAAGGCAATTCGCGAAGGCGTTGGCCTAATTGATGCCACTGCCTTTACAAAACACATTGTCAAAGGACCTGGTGCGACTGAGTTCTTAAACTGGTTCACCTGTAACAAGCTGCCATCTGTTGGCCGCATCAATCTTACCTATGCGCTGACGGTCGCTGGGACTACACGGACTGAATACACCATCGTACGGCTTGCGCAGGATGAATATTATCTTGTCTCAGCGGGCGCTTGGACGGCTTACGACAGCGATTATTTACGTAAAGCGATTGAGGATAAGGCACCTGAATTCGGATATATTGAGTGTCATGATGTAACAACTCAGTGGGGGGTGTTTGCCGTAGCAGGTCCAAAATCACGTGATGTTCTGAACGCATTGGTCAAAGACGGTGATCCATCCACGGTTCTTTCAAACAAACGGTTTCCATGGCTGACAATGCGCAATATCGAATTGGGAATGTGCCCAGTGCGCGCAATTCGTGTGGCTTACACTGGTGAGCTGGGTTGGGAACTTCACCATCCAATCGAGATGCAGAATTACTTGTGGGATCAAATCGTTACTGCGGGTGAGCCGCATGGTTTGAAACTGGTTGGTGCGCGCGCGCAAAACTGGCTGCGCCAAGAGAAATCTTATCGTGCATTCGGTACAGAGCTGGGCCGTGACGCGACACCGGTTGAGGCTGACTTGCCAAGGTTTATTGATCTTTCAAAAGAGTTCCACGGTAAAGATGCAATGCTTGCACATGGGGTGAAAAGCAAATGTGTTACGCTATTGATTGATGGCCCTGATGACGCGGATCCTTGGGGTCGTGAGGCGCTGTACCACAATGGAGATCGCGTGGGGCGTTTGACATCAGGCGGCTATTCAGCTGCGTTTAACAAGTCGATTGGCATGGGGTATGTACCTGAGGCTCTGGCCGTAGTGGGGACTAAGCTTAAGGTGCGCATGTTCGATCAAATGTGGGATGCGGAGATTACTGTAGACAGCCCGTATGATCCGAAAAACACTACAATTCGTATTGACGGTTAAGGAAGTTGAATAGGGCAGGTGAAAGCCTGCCCTATTCAACTTTGCCGAACACCAATGCCAAGTTGTTTGCGGGCATCTCAATGGCTTGCTCCAGCGCAAAGCCGCAATTGGTTGCCTGTGAAATTACCAACTGATCATCTTTATAA
>JAPKAB010000032.1 GCA_028825475.1 Ascidiaceihabitans sp.
TCTTTCCAAAAAGACTAAAGTGTTGCGTTGACCCTTTGAAACCGCAGGACAAAGGCGACATTCATTGCGCTAGCGTCGATGGCTGCTTTGGATCAATAGTAGCCCTGCTTACTTGCCCAAGTTTCACCTAGATCAAATTCAAGAAAACATAGACGCATAATAAGACAATATATGCAGGCAGTAATATCAAGTATAGGCGCATCATCATTCTGATGAACGGCGAAGAGTCGAGACATTCTACGTTCTTGTTTGAGAACAGTGCCGCTGTCCGCCCTGTCAGTATGCAAAAAGCGATTATAATCGTGATTGGTGCAAATCCAGATATGAGGGCTCCCAGAAAAATGACGCCTTGGTATTCGATCATTTGCACACCGTCACGAACCAACCAAACTTTGAAGGGGTAAACATGGAGCTGACATTGGCTGCATTGCAGAGTGAGGTCAATATGAACTCCTTGCCGCCGTTCGCTGCGATTGAACATCCTCACCAAACTGAAAGTCTGCTTTTCCGTGATGGGAACTGAAATTTCGCACCCGCAGCGAAAGTCCGCATTCCGCCCATTGATGCCATCTGCTGCATTGCAACAATACTTCGAAGCCTTCTGCCCCATAACCAATCAGATTGCTTACTTTGAGGATTGATCCAGTTCACCTTTAGTTTTCAAGAAAAAAGTTCAGGCTGTCTGACTGAACCTCCACAGCGACTACCCGCCAGTCACCGGACGTTAGAAAATCCGCCTCGAAAACACCCAGCCGTTCCAAGAACCGCTGCAGGAACCCTTCCCATGCATCAATACTGATTTGAACTTCGTCTCTACCTTTAACTGATCCAAAAGGTTCACGGAATGCGTGCAACACTTGGACCTGATTGATAATCACTTTGCCGTTGGCAACCGACCAAGCTCTGATGTCATTTGGTAGGAGCGCGATCAATGACACATCTGGTGAAGAGTATCCTCCACCACCTAATCCAAACCAATTGCCCGAGCCCTTAATCATCAGCGCCCCGTCATAATAAACTGTCAAATACTCAAATCGAATTCGGGGCAGAAGACCTACGACATTAGAAACATAGAGTTCTTCATTGAGAGCCGCTTGGAACTCTACATAGCTTACTTCGATCATCCGCCTTTCCGTTTGTTTTGAGAACAGCAGAAAAAGGCCTAAAACAGCCAGAAGTAAAGCAGCTGTAGAACGGGTTTTATGTCCGAAATTCATTTTTAGTTTCATTGCTTTACCTTCTCACAGCACTCTTAATCACCAGCTTTAACAAACATCTATCACAGTGAAACTATATTGGAGAGCACTCTCAATGCCTTGACCATACCTTATTATGAGGTTGCAGATCTGCTGCTGTTCTCGAGAACCTACAGATTGAAATCGAATGGCATACTTTGATCTCGTCCCGCGTTGAGATAAACTCCAATCAAGATCTACGTAGTTGTTGAAGATTTTTGACTCGTTCGTGGTTGCGGTCATTCGCTGCGTTGCAGAATTTTGGAAGTGTGGGCTCTTTGAGGTGCCCATTGGCTGCGGCGTACTCTGATGGTGGCTCTGCTTCCAACCAAATGAGACATCGGGCAGCCGGTAAGATGCTGCGGTACAATTTATCCGAACCAAAAGTTGATGATGAAATGCAGTTTTTTTTGTAGGCTAAAACTGCGACCAGCGGACCAAGTTGATCAGCAAATACATGAACAACATCACGTTACCTCAGGTTGACAGCGAAGCCGAAGAGTCCATGTCTCCTTCTAAGGTACTTCGTAAAATATAGTCACCTTTGTATGCTATCAACACATAAGGCAATCACATGAACTCGAACGTCGCCTCATCAAACTTTTCTAACTCCACGTCAGTCGTCACAAAAACGCCAATCCTGAATGAAGGAACCGTGGAGTCAAAACGTGAGGAAATCCTCGCGTACTTCCATCAGACGTTCTCATTGTATGAAAGCATCTTTGACTGTCTCGTCGATGACGACGCATACTATGCGCGTGCGAATATGTTGCGCCATCCGTTGATTTTTTACTACGGTCACACGTCCGTATTTTACATTAATAAGTTGAACGTGGCGAAGCTGATTAGCAATCGAATTGATCCACATCTGGAATCCACCTTAGCGATTGGTGTCGATGAAATGTCATGGGATGACCTGAATGAGGCGCACTATGATTGGCCGACTCCCGCCAACGTGAAAGCGTACCGTGATAAAACCCGCGATATCGTCGATAACTTTATCCGGACGTGTGAATTTACGCTGCCGATCCAGTGGGATGATCCGATGTGGATCATCATGATGGGGATTGAACACGAGCGTATTCACCTTGAAACATCCGCCGTTCTGATCCGCGAATTGCCTTTGGAAAAAGTGAAATCGCACCCGGTTTGGAGCAACATCTGCCAAGAGATCGGCACTCCCCCAGTCAATGAATTACTGGATGTCATCGGCGGCGACGTTCAATACGGCAAGGACAAGTCCAATCCGCTTTATGGCTGGGACAATGAATTCGGCCACGCCGAAGCGACAATCAAACCGTTCAAAGCATCTAAGTACCTTGTTTCCAACACTGAGTTTTTGGAATTTGTTCAGGCCGACGGATATCTGACGCGCAGCAACTGGGATGACGAAGGCTGGCATTGGGCGCAATACGCAAAAGCGGAACATCCGGTGTATTGGGTCAAAGATGCCGGCACTTACAAGTACAGGTCCATGTTAGACGTAATCGACATGCCATGGAACTGGCCTGCGGATTTAAATTACCTAGAGGCAAAGGCTTTTTGTAACTGGAAATCGAAGGAAACGGGTAAAAGCATCCGTATGCCGACAGAAGCAGAATGGTACCATCTGCGCAATCAGACGACTGACACCGATCAACCCTATTGGGCGAAGGCACCAGGGAATATCAACCTAGAATATGAAATGTCGCCGTGCCCGGTAGACCGACATGAATTCAAAGGTGGCTTTTTTGATATCATTGGTAATGTCTGGCAATGGACCGAAACACCCATTGATGGCTTAGAAGGTTACAATGTTCACCCAATCTATGATGATTTTTCATCCCCGACATTCGATGGCAAACATAACGTATTCAAGGGGGGCTGCTGGATATCAACTGGCAACTACTCCATCAAAGATTCACGTTATTCGTTTCGCCGCCACTTTTTCCAATACTCAGGCCTCCGGTACATCGAAGGCGCAGAAGTCGAGAACCCAGTTATGAATATTTATGAAACAGATGAGCAAATTTCGCAGTACATCGAATTTCACTACGGCGAAGAGCACTACGGTGTGAAAAACTTCCCCGTGGCCTGTATCGAGGCGCTATTGCCTCATACAAAGAGCATGTCGACAGACCGCGCATTGGATTTGGGCTGTGCCACTGGTCGCTCATCGTTTGAGTTGGCTAAGGTTTTTGACCACGTGGACGCGGTGGATTTTTCTACGCGTTTAATCGAAGCCCCGTCGACGTTGCAAACAACAGGGTCGCAGCGCTACGTCATTAGAACCCAAGGTGATCTTGTTGATTTCAAAGAAGTAAAGCTTGCTGACTTTGATCGCTATGAAGAGATCAAAGATAACGTCTCCTTCATGCAGGGCGATGCCTGCAATCTGACAGATAAATACACCGACTATGATTTGGTATTTGCCGGAAACCTGATTGACCGCTTGTATAAACCGACAGATTTCCTGGCATCTATTAAAGACCGTATTCGGCCGGGTGGTTTATTGGTGATCACGTCACCCTACACGTGGCTGGAAGAGTTCACGCCAAAAGAAAACTGGTTGGGTGGATTTAAAGCGCAAACAGGCGAGACCTATACGACCCTCGAGGGGTTGGCCGAGAATCTCGCACCAGAGTTTGAAATAGTTGGTAATCCGCAAGATATCCCATTTGTGATCCGTGAAACGGCACGTAAGTTCCAGCATAGCATGGCCGAGATGAGTATTTGGCGTAAAAAGTTGGAATAACCAAAAAATAGGGTAGCTGCGAATGGTAGCTGCCCAAATCTTTCGTTGTGTAAAACGTCCGCTTCTTATCGAAGTGAACTAAGGCTTTTGATTTGCGCCAAAGGTCCGATTTTAGATCGTTTCTGCGATCCGTCCAGTTTGCAGCATTGGTTACTTTGGGCATAGAGTTGCAGATGCTGCGGATTTAAAAGAACTGCTTGTCGGGCCAATATGCTTCAACCACGATATTACTTACTATGGACAGCCGCGAAATGCCTAAGCCAAAGGGTCGCCTGACCGACATATTCGACCTACCGGAAGATGAGCCAATTAAACTACCCCCCAAAGGAAACACGGCGGACCAAATGGCTCCACCGCCATTCCCCCTCAATTGGGTAGTAGTTTGTTAAGAACAATCAGATTTCTTGCCTCAAAGTTGTCATCGCATTGAAGGCAAAAGCCGCTCAGTGTGCAGAAATGCAGATATTGACACACTTTTGCTCACTTATGGGTCAAAATTTGCATTCTTATGGGTTAATGACACAGTATCAGAGAGTGGCGGTCCCTGAAGGACTCGAACCCTCAACCTGCCCATTAGAAGTGGGCTGCTCTATCCAGTTGAGCTAAGGGACCGCTGATGCTGTTTTGTGTTATCTACCGCGTCTTGGCAAGAGTGTTCAGCAGCGAAATTATATGACGCGCGTCATAAATACGCTCAACGGATCCTCGGCATATGCGCCAAAGGGCGGACACTCTTTAAATCCATGAGATTGGTAAAGTTGTCTTGCAGGTTCAAAAGGCCCTTCGGACCCAGTTTCTAAACTTACAGCTTGCAAACCCATGGTGCCGGCTTGCTTTATCAGAGCTTGCAGGACCTTCCGTCCTGCGCCCTGCCCGCGCACCGCTTCCAACGTATGCATTGATTTCAGTTCTGCGTGACCCGGAGCAATCACTTTTAGCCCACCTATGGCTAGCAAATGCCCCTCTTGGCGTGCCCCCATCAAAATAACATCCGCCTCCAGCAAGCTATCAGGTGCCATCACGTGACAGCTTTCGGCAGGCGAGATCGCACGCATAAGTTCAAAATGGCGCTGTAGAATGGCGCGGACGTCACCGGCTTTCGGAGATTCAATTTGGACCTTAAATTCAATCACCGGTGCATTCCCTTATTGTAGGATGACATTGCCATCGAACAATAAATACACCCGAGCACTGCAACCGTAAAGCTGTAGCGCTATTGAGCCTCGGCGACCGCCAATGCAGCCATCTCTAAAATTCCCTCGCGCGAGTCAGCCACTGCGATGAAGCGTGCATTATGACAGAACTTTGCTCCTTTAACGCCACAAGCGTTTTCAAGCGCCTCATCTGTTAAGCCAGCCCATGCCTCAGGCAGATCAGCGCGATTTTCAAAAGTCTCATTCGACAATTTGATACCTCCAATCGTCCAGTCATCTCCACGCGGAGTTACGACGAATAGCATGTGATCAGCACCAGCTTTATCAAGCACCGAGCGATAAGGCATACCCATTGGCAATTCTAGAATTGGAGAGGCTCCTGCCTTTTCGATAGCCTCTAGCACAAGGCTGTGAGCGCGTGCTTTAGCAGCGAAGTTACCAACGGATGCTTCGATAAAGCTGCGTGCGATCGGAAGCGCTGCCATGAACGCATCATCATCTGCCGTTTCCGATGTGTCATCGAACACAGGCTTAAGGCTACCTAAAAGTGCGGGCAGCGTTAAGATCGAAAGTGGACCAGCAACAGATGGTTCCATTGCACCATTGTCCAACAAATCAATCGGTAGAACAAATTTGGAATCAAATTTATCGTGAATTGGTTCAATGTCATCGGAAGGCACATTCATGGCCGTTAGATATTCACGACCATAGTGGGCCCAGATCAAGCCGAAGGAACTATAGGGTTGCTCGTCCTCGCGTAGTGGATTTGGACGCTGATGATGGTCGAAGATTTGAGCTTCAGCGTTATAGTTGCGACCCACATCATAAATAATCTTACTTGGTGATGGCGTGACCCAATCATTGTCACGCGTGCGGATCAATTCCGCCTGAGGGAACAACCGTGTTAGGATGACAGAAGACAGCAATTCATCAGCGTGAAAGCCGCCCGAATGGGTAACAAGGTGTGTGATTGTCATGCGGTCACTCCAGCATTTCAAAAGTAAAAAGACGGCTAGCAAGCCGCCTTGTTTCAATTGATTATAATTTCAACAATTAGGTCAACAGGTTAACATATAATTAACTTGTCTTCACAGCTTAGTGTGTCCAGGCACCACGACGTCCTGTTGCAAAGTTCTCTGAATATCCATTTGGACGAATGTTCACTTTGCGTTTGTTGGGCTCTTGAACCTGCGCCTCGATCCCGTTCTCACCTGCGTATTCAACAGCTTCTTCTTTGCTGTCAAAGTTAAGGCGCACTTGGCTTTGGGTATCGCTAGACGACGTCCAACCCATCAACGGATCAACTGAACGCGCGCTTTCTTGTGTGAATTCTAAAACCCAACCTTTTGTTTTGGCTGTTCCAGATGACATTGCAGTCTTGGCAGGTTGAAAAATGCGTGCGCGCATGGGGTCGACTCCGGTTTATGATCGGTACACGTATCCGAAATTTAGCACCTCAGGGCAAGTCACCTTTTAGGGTCATGGTTTCCACAATCTAAAACCCAGCAGGAAATGCCTAACTCAACCTAGAAGACGCATTATATCTGACTGTTAGCAGCTCACATCTGATGCTAAGAACCATTATCATCAGCCAACACTACTGACTGTTTCTGTCAGCATCGCACTTCACCCCCTTGAAGGAGCCAAGAAACAAATCAAATGTGTCTGTGAAAGCGAGTCGATTATGCCATATGCCCACTCTGACCAAGCCAACGCCGAAATGGGCGCAATTTCTGGCGATGTACGCAATCGGTTGAAGCTAGAGGGTGGTCGCCCATTTGTTCTAAAGACTGAATTTACACCTGCGGGCGATCAGCCCACTGCAATCAAAGAACTTGTCGCAGGGATAGCGGACGGCGATCGTGATCAGGTTTTGCTTGGGGCAACTGGTACTGGCAAAACTTTCACAATAGCTAAGGTGATCGAGGCAACCCAACGTCCCGCGATCATTCTAGCACCAAACAAGACGCTTGCTGCTCAGCTGTACGGCGAATTCAAAGGCTTTTTCCCAGATAATGCCGTCGAATACTTCGTCAGTTTTTATGATTATTATCAGCCAGAAGCCTACGTTGCCCGCTCTGATACGTTCATCGAAAAAGAAAGCCAGATCAACGAACAGATCGACCGCATGCGCCACTCTGCAACGCGGGCATTGCTAGAGCGCGATGACGTCATCATCATCGCCTCCGTGTCCTGCATCTATGGTATCGGTTCGGTAGAAACATACGGCGCAATGACCCAGGATTTGAAAGTTGGCGGTGAATACAATCAGCGCCAAGTCATCGCAGATTTGGTCGCCCAACAATACAAACGCAACGACGCTGCATTTTTCCGCGGTTCATTCCGCGTGCGTGGTGATGCGCTAGAAATTTTCCCTGCCCACTTGGATGACCGCGCATGGCGCCTGTCGTTCTTCGGTGACGAACTCGAAAGCATAACTGAGTTTGATCCACTGACCGGCGAAAAAACCGACAACATGGAGCAAATCCGTGTCTATGCGAACAGTCACTATGTGACGCCAAAACCTGCGATATCACAAGCGTTGATCAGTATCAAGAAAGAGCTACGCCATCGTCTTGACCAGCTGGTTGGCGAGAACAAACTGCTAGAGGCCCAACGCCTAGAACAACGGACAAACTTTGACCTTGAGATGCTTGAGGCCACGGGCGTGTGCAACGGTATCGAAAACTACTCCCGCTATCTGACAGGCCGCGCACCCGGCGAGCCACCCCCCACATTATTTGAGTTCATCCCAGACAACGCAATTGTTTTCGCCGATGAATCACACGTGTCAGTGCCACAAATCGGCGGCATGTATAAAGGTGACTTTAGACGTAAGATGACCCTGTCAGACCACGGCTTCCGCCTGCCATCTTGCATGGATAATCGCCCCCTCAAGTTTGAGGAATGGGATGCAATGCGTCCACAATCTGTATTTGTATCCGCGACACCAGCCAAATGGGAAATCGAACAAACGGGCGGTGTGTTTGTTGAGCAAGTCATTCGACCAACCGGCCTTTTAGACCCACCAGTCGAAATTCGCCCTGTCGAAATGCAAGTCGATGATTTGTTGGACGAAGTACGGATCGTTACAGAGCAGGGCATGCGCACACTGTGCACAACCTTAACCAAACGGATGGCCGAAGACCTGACAGAATACATGCACGAACAGGGCATTCGCGTACGCTATATGCACAGTGAAATCGATACAATTGAACGTATCGAAATCCTGCGTGATCTGCGCCTTGGGGCCTTTGACGTTCTGATCGGCATCAACTTGCTGCGCGAGGGTTTGGACATTCCCGAATGTGGGCTTGTTGCGATTCTTGATGCGGACAAAGAAGGGTTCTTGCGCTCTGAAACCTCTCTGGTTCAAACCATCGGCCGCGCTGCACGTAACGCTGAAGGGCGCGTGATCATGTACGCCGACAAGATTACAGGTTCCATGGAACGCGCTTTGGATGAAACAAATCGTCGCCGCGCCAAACAAGAAGCCTATAATGTCGAACACGGCATCACGCCTTACACCGTCAAAAAGAACGTCGAAGACATTTTGGCCGGTCTCTACAAAGGCGACACGGATCAGTCCCGCATCACCGCCAAAATCGACAAACCTTTGGTCGGTGCAAATCTACAAACCGTATTAGCGGGGCTTCGTACAGATATGCGTAAAGCTGCCGAAAACCTTGAGTTCGAAGAAGCCGCCAGATTGCGTGATGAGGTCAAGCGATTGGAGGCTGTCGAGCTAACAGTCTCAGCCGATCCAATGGCGCGCCAGTATGCGGTAGACAAAGCTGTGGATGAGGCCAAAAAATCATCTGGCCGTTCCACGATGGGACGTGGCGGTATGCGCGGTGGCGTTAAGCGCCGCGGGCGTTAGGCACCATGTAATTTAGGCCCGCACATACTTGCGGGCCTAAATACGTCTCCCTCAGTCCATTCGTATTGCAACCTGCACCGCACCTCGAACAGGCTGTTCCCAGGTCAACTTAACCTGATCAAAATTACTGCCTTGTCGAAGGTCAACATAAGGGGTTGGAAACACCACACTGTTTGAACTGTTGCGAATTCGGCCAACCACAACCACGCTATCCAACGCCAACGCCTGCCCTTTGAATGGTAATTGATCCACAGTATCGATGGTCCATGTTGTGGCAGCACTCCCCTCGGTATGTTTGAACCGAAGCGGATTTGACACGCGTTCATTCACACCATGAAAGGAATTATCAACAAAGTTAATTTCACGCATTCGACTATAGTCTAAATCAGCGAAACTGGTGTCGACCCGTTCTACGCGATCAATGGCTACACCCAAAGATTTAAAGCGATTTCTAGAGATGCTAACACCTTTCAGAAAATGCCCCACACCATGCGGTTTCACCACAATGTAACTGAACCACGGCGCAACATCACCCGATAGGAACACATTGTCAGTTACACTTAATGCACTGAACGAAAACTCTGAACTGAACTCTGGCGCGGGATCGTATTCATTAGTCCATTCAATCGAACAGTTGTCTATATAGTTGCCAGAGATAATTGAACTGGCGTGCGCTTTAGCAATGACCAAACCTGCGGTTCGAATACCGCTGGCAACCATGTCACCTTGGAAAAAGTGATTGCCCATAAACAGTGTGCTGCCCCCACCGAGAATGGCGAAGTGACGGAACCTTGTCGCCCGATTGTTGCGGATTTTCACATCGTTGGCATGAGCGTTGATTGCAATCGTCGTTCGATTGGCAACGTTTTCACCATCCTCTGATGACAAGAATTGGCAGCGATCAATGAGCATTCCCTGACAACCCGACCCATGAGAGGTAATCCCTCGATTGCCAGGCCGAGAGATGAAGCACTCATTAATCTCAAACACTGACCCCAAGGGAGCCAACAAAATGCCACTGGCTAAGTTGTTGCATTGGAATTCGACACCCGAAATTCCAAATTTGCTAAGGCTGTTGTAACCACTAAAATCGAATAAGTACTTGAATCTGCGGAACGTAAAATTTTGCGTACCCTCAGCGTCATACAATGCAGCACTTAGGGTCAATTCCTGTGCCGCGACATCCTTGTATCGCACGTATACCTCACGTCCAACTCCGACGCCCTCAACAAGCGATCCGACCTGAATGTTGGCGATGTTTGCGACACCCTTCAGCTTCTTATTGTCGGAGGTGCTGTAAGTTGCCTGCGAGGTTGCCACTTCTGTTGCCCAATCCCCCGAAGTGGATGCCTCGATCTGGCCATTACGGATCACGCGGCGGGTCGCGTATGACGTCCGCTCCGGCGTTGCCGCTTGCATATCGATCGGTTCCGTCACCCAAACACGACGCCCACACAAATTCAAAGAAACGTGATCAACGTTGTTCAACAACGCTTGGAACGCCTTCTTAAACGCCAATTCTTCATTTTTGAACGCGTCGATATAGGAGGGTAAATCGAACTGTTTACGCATCAAGAATAACTTGTCCGTCGGCATGGTTACTTTGCCTTCAAACTGCACCTTAGCATCCAGCGTCACGTCATCATTCAAATAGTACGTACCAGTGGGAACCAAAATCGTGCGCCCATTGGCCGCTGAGTTGGCAGCATCAAATGCAGCACTGTCGTCGGTGACCCCGTCGCCCAATGCACCGTAATCGCGCACATCCACAAGTGAGATAAGATCACGCATGAAAACGGAAGTGACATCGTCAATTTCGATGTCATCAATACGTACAACACCACCATTTGGCCCCGTCAAATCCAAACCAAAATGACCGTAAAGCGCATTGCTGCCCCACACCATATCAACGCCGTTCCGTTGCCCCGCACCGATGATCGCGCTGACCTCTGTCACATCGCCATAACTGGTCAATGTAGTCGTTGGGCCAGATGTGGAAACACCGCTTACCGGTCCACCGCCTGCTTGCCCAGCATAGGCTGCGATGCGTACATTTGGCAGGCTGCCACTGATCACTTTAATCCGCACTGTCACTCGCAGATAACAGCCGGGTAATAACGGAGTTTCACCCATATAGCGCAGTTTGGTCGTGGTGGATGTTTTCTGAATTTCGATGCAACCTGCGAAATCCTGATCCGAGGGAACATACGCCGCGTTGCTGGCGTTTGCATAGGTGTCAGACCCGGGCGTGCCATCGCCACTCGACCAAACATCCAACCCATTCGCAAACGCAGGTGGCATCAACAGCACGCCATCAGTAATTGCCTTGTTCATCCGAAACTCCCTTTCCCACGGGGCCACACTTTGGAAACTTCCAAAGGAATGGACACCGATCAAATCCAAAAGCATCGCCACCCACATGGTCACGTGCCAACAGAAAGAAAAGTATCAATAAGCTCTTAATAGGGTCTCATAGCACCGTACGGTGGGGTGACAAACAGGTCGGATTAGGCACCAACTCCGGGACTTGAAAACAACTGAACACCGTTGATTTTCCATCCCATATCAGTCTCTAACATGCGATACCCAAGGACGTGGACAACACCCTTTTGATCCTTGATCAGAACCTTCTGCCAAAGGCTGCCATTCACGTCAGCCAACTCTAAATACCGCACCTCGGCAGGTCTCCAAACCATTGGATAACCACGTGTCACCATGCTGCGAAAATTGTCGGGACTGCCAAACAACCGCTGTAAATTCGGGCTGGCAAACCCAAACGCTGTCTCAAAGTCGTCGGCCTGAAATGCTTTGATCTGTCGGTCGATCGTCAACTTTATGTCAACCCCCTGCGCCTGCGCACCACCTATTCCTAGGCCGCTCATTAGCATTACAATCATTGCGATTTTCAGGGTACGAAGCATTTCCAATCTCCAACTATTTCATGCTATAGTTAGCCCGCAATCAGCCCAAATCAACAAGATATGAAAAAGGGCGGCTTGCCGAAACAAACCGCCCATTCAATTCCAACCCAGTCTTCGGCTACTTAAAGCAGCTCACCTGCCAAGGCGCGGTCGATCAAACCAACAGTTTCATCAACACCGTAGAGCGCGATGAAACCACCAAAACGTGGACCCTGCGAGGCACCCAGCAGCACTTCATAAAGGGCGGTGAACCAGCCACGCATCGGGTCGAAACGTTCACGACCACAAGCAAAGACTTCGGACTGCAACGCATCACCGTCCAACTCACCGTCCCAAGATTTCAGACGATCACGCAGATCTTCCAACGCTTCGCGCTCAATGTCTGTCGGCGCGCGGAACACTTTAGTTGGTTTTACAAAGTCATTGTAATACCGCACTGCAAAACCAGCAGCCTGATCCATGTCTGGGTTCGTTTCTGCAGATGTGTCAGGCGCATATCGCTGGATGAACCCCCACAACTGATCCTTTTCCTCAGCACCCGAAACAGAGGCCAAGTTCAAAAGCATGGAATACGGAACCACCATTTTTGACTCAGGAACGTCACCACCATGAATATGCCAAACAGGGTTGTTCAACTGGCCTTTGATGTCTTGACCAGCATAGGCACGCAATTGCTGATGATATTCGTCCATCGCTTTTGGGATCACATCAAAATGCATCCGCTTTGCTGTCTTAGGCTTTTGATACATGAAGTATGAAAGGGATTCAGAGGACGCATAAGTCAGCCACTTATCAATGCTCACGCCATTGCCGCTGGTCTTTGAAATCTTCTGGCCGTTTTCATCCAGGAACAACTCGTATGAAAAGTGCTCTGGCGCTTTGTGGCCCAAAATACGGCAGATGCCATCATAGATCGGCGTGTTGGTTGAGTGGTCTTTGCCATACATCTCAAAATCAACGCCCAAAGCAGCCCAACGTGCGCCAAAGTCTGGCTTCCACTGCAACTTAACATTGCCGCCAGTGACAGGCAGCGTCCACTCAACACCATCTTCATCATCGAATGTGATCGTGCCGTCAGCCTTGTTGACCGACTTCATCGGCACATACAAAACGCGACCGGTTTCTGGGTGGATCGGTAGGAAAATAGAATAGGTCTGACGACGCTCTTCGCGCAATGATTTCAACATCACCGCCATGACTTCATCGTATGTTTCAACTGCGCGTAAAAGCACTTCGTCAAATTTACCTGAACCATAAAACTCAGTGGCAGAGATGAAATCGTATTCAAACCCGAAGGTGTCCAAGAAGCGGCGCAGCATTGCATTGTTGTGATCGCCAAAGCTGTCATGCGTTCCAAACGGATCAGGTACGCGCGTCAATGGACGCTGAAGATGCTCGGTCAGGCTGTCTGCGTTTGGAACGTTACTTGGAACCTTACGCATGCCATCCAAATCATCAGAAAAACAAACCATCTTGGTTGGGATATCGCTGATCTCTTCAAAGGCTCGGCGGATCATCGTTGTACGGGCGACTTCGCCAAAGGTACCGATATGCGGCAAGCCTGATGGGCCATAGCCAGTTTCAAAAAGCACATAGCCTTTTTCAGGGGGCGACTTGGCAAAACGTTTGAGCAGACGGCGGGCTTCTTCAAAGGGCCACGCTTTGCTGGCCAGTGCGGCCTCTCTTGTCTCAGTCATTTTAAAATCCAATCCGGCATAAACCCGCGCCCGATGCGCGCTGTTTCGCCGCTACCTATTGATCAACGCCCCAAGGGTCAATAAATTGGTCATATAAACAGATGCGACATTTCCAACAGTCAAAGGGCTTTACCCAGTGCAAGATTTCCCAAATTCAATGACACCACAAGACGCGCTTGTCGCAGTTATGATCGCTGTATCAGCCTCAAACGAAGATATTCGTACCGCTGAATTGATCAAAATTCAGTCAGCTGTAAACATGCTGCCCGTTTTTGCAGACTTTGACGTCGACCATTTGAAGTCAATCAGCCAAGTGGTGTTTGACCTGTTTGAACAAGAAGATGGCCTTGATGCCCTGTTTGGACTGGTACGCGAAGCCCTGCCAGAACGCTTGTACGAAACTGCCTATGCGCTTGCATGTGATGTCGCTGCCGCGGATGGAGCTTTAGACGAGGCAGAACTGCGTCTGCTTGAAGAAATCCGTTACGAGCTTAACATCGACCGCCTACACGCCGCAGCGATCGAGCGTGGCGCACGGGCACGACACACCGTTTAATAATCTTTGCTCATTTGCTCAACGGTGAAGCATTACACCAAAATGGCTTTGCCTTTCCCAATCAAGTTTCCTATACGAAACCAACATGATGCGACTCGCATGGGAGAGCTCAGCTAAGTGCTGACGCCGAAGGAGCAACGCCCCGGAAACTCTCAGGCACATGAACCGTGCAAGTTGCCGCAAAATGCGGACATTGTGTATCTGGAGAGTGGTCTGTTTTAACGCAGCAGGCCCACCGAAGGAGAAAGCTGCCAAGGTTTGGTGGTCAAGCTCTCAGGTCACGCGACAGATGGGGACACGACTCGGTAATTCTGCCGATCCGTTGTGTCCGCCGACCATCGCGTTTGACGAAAGAGCATAGAATATGTCCCATATCGCAGTCATCGGGGCCGGCATCACCGGTATCACCACAGCCTATTCCCTCGCTTCACGCGGATACAAAGTCAGCGTATTTGATCGCAATCGTTACGCTGCGATGGAAACCTCTTTCGCCAATGGCGGCCAACTTAGTGCATCCAATGCCGAAGTTTGGACCCGTTGGGGCACTATCTTTAAGGGCCTCAAGTGGATGCTCAATTCTGACGCGCCCTTGTTGGTCAACCCAAAGCCAAGTTGGCACAAACTGTCATGGATGGCCGAATTCATGGGCAACATCCCAAACTATGAAGCCCATACAATCGCCACCGCCAAAATGGCAATTGAGGCGCGTCAGCATCTGTTACGCTTTGCGGGCGAAGTTGGGTTTGAGTTCGACATGGAAAAACGCGGCATTCTCCACGTTTACAAATCCCAAGGCGAATTTGACCACGCCCGCCGCGTCAACGAAATGCTGACCAAGGCAGGTCTGGACCGCCGTGAAGTATCCGCTGCTGAAGTCCAAACAATCGAACCGGCCCTGAAAACAGATACCCTTGGCGGCTATTATACGGAAAGCGATTTCACCGGCGACATCCACCTTTACGCCCGCGCCCTGTCAAAGGGCTGCGAAGCGATGGGGGTTGAGTTCCACTATAAGGCCAATGTGTCCGAATACGATCACACAGGCAATGGCGTAAAGCTAAGCTGGGACACCGACGATGGGGCCCAAGACGAACATTTTGACGGGATCGTCATCTGTGCAGGCGTTGGATCAAAAGCCATCGCAAGCGCCCTTGGGGACCGCGTGAACATCTATCCGGTCAAAGGGTATTCGATCACCGTAAACCTAGACGACAAAGAATCACAAGAAGCGGCACCATGGGTCAGCTTGTTGGATGATGAGGCGAAAATCGTCACCTCACGCCTTGGCAAAAACCGGTTCCGCATTGCGGGCACCGCAGAATTCAACGGCTACAATCTGGACATCCGCGATGACCGGATCAAACCACTGTGCAAGTGGTGTGAGACGTTCTTTCCAGAGGTATCAACTGAGCACTGCGTTCCGTGGGCAGGCTTGCGTCCAATGTTACCGTCCATGATGCCAAAGATAGGCCCAGGTTCAAAACCGGGCGTGTTCTACAACACAGGTCACGGACATTTGGGTTGGACGTTGTCAGCCGCAACTGCCGAAGCAACAGCAGACTTTGTTGAAGCAAGCCGCGTCAAAAACGCAGCCTAAGAATACGGCGCTTGCCCTGAATGGGCAGGCGCTAACTGCTGTGTACAGCGCCCCAACGACCAATCAGTTTTTGCTGTAACTTTTTAGAGCGGGTGTTGTAGACTTTAGCCCCCTTGGGTGCTTCACGATCCGCCTTTAAAATCCGCGCACGTATCTTTTCGTTGCCTGTGAATATCGCAAAGGCAAGGACGTTGCCATCAGGCGTTGTCATATAACCTCCTAACCCAGATACAAAATTTAGCGTTCCAGTCTTTGCGTCAATCTTGATCGCTGCGTTTTCTATCACTTTGCGGTTTTCGTCACGCACGGGGATGCTTTTTAAGATCGGGCGCAACGCGTTGCTGTCATAAGCTTTGACCAATGCCCCAACCATTGCGTCGGCTGTCATGCGGTTTGCAGCGCCAAGGCCCGAATGGTCCACCAGTCTCATACCCTGAACGCCCAAAGCAGAGCGGGTCCATGCATTCATTTCAGTGGCCGACGCCTTCAGACCACTGACCTTGCCACGGCGTTTAACCGTTGCGGCCATACCCACCATCTCAGCCGTTAGGTTGGTGGAGTACTTTAGCATGTCGCGCAAAATTTCACGCAACGGCGCACTTTGATGTGTGACCAATGCGGTCCCTGCAGATATCCGGTTCACCACCTTCACAGGTTTCAAACGAATGCCCTGCGCACCTGCCATCGTCGCTAAAACATCAGCGGCATAAAGGGCCGGTTTTCGCACAGGCAGCCAACGTGCCCCACCACTGCCCAGCGCACCGCGAGCAACAGACCAATTATCAGCGCCCCCCTTGTCAGTGTAGGTAAAGACAGGCGAACTTCGGCTCGCGATGCTCATTTTTGCCATTGCCACATCTGGACGATATTTTGCAGTTCGCGCATCCATCGTGGTTGAATATTGACCAGAATTGCGCCGCCATTCAAAGTGAACGCGGTTATAGTTTAAAGCGATTCCACTCACCGCAGGGCTGTAACCCACCTGAACCGGCTGATCTTTGTCGATGGTTTTGACGCGTGGCAGCGCGCCATCGTAGGCTAAAAACTACCCTTAACTTCAGTGATACCAGCCGCCTTTAGCTGACCTGCCATCTTAGCTAAGCCATCGGTGGTCAGCGTGGGGTCACCACCACCGACCAAAATCAAATCGCCCTGAACCACGCCACCAACGATACTATCGGTTGCAATTAGGCGTGTGCGAAACCGGTGGTTCGCTCCCAAAACATCCAACGCATAAAGGGCCGTGACCGCCTTTGTCACACTGGCAGGTGCGACAGATACGTTGCCGTTCATCCCCTCGACACGCGCACCTGTTTTGGCATTTGCCACAGCAAACGCCACACGCCCACTGACCTGTGAGGCACGCACAAGAGCATCGGCACTTTTGACAACAACCTTGGGCGCATCCGCACCGCGCAGCGCAGGGCGCAACGAGGACAGCGGCGCTTCAGCCAAAACCGCAGTCGTTCCAAGGTAAGAAATCGCAGTGCTAATAAATGCGCGTCGTGAAATATATTTTAACATGTTACGGAGTTAACCAATGAATTGTGACAAGCTCAAGTCACAGATCGTACACATTTGCATCCATTGAATGGCATGATAGCGATTAGCCATGAGCAAACTTAGCACCCAGTCTATCCTTATCATGTTTGTCGCCATGTCGATGATCCCCGCTGGCGACACCGCAGGCAAACTGCTTAGCTGGGGTTTGGGTGCCCATCCAATCTATGTGTCGTGGTCGCGGTTTTTCATCGGCGCATTGATGGTGCTGCCTTTCATTCCAAAAGGAACTTGGGCGCTTTTGAAAGACATTCGGGTCTGGGGGCGCGCGCTCTTGATGGCAACGGGGCTTAGCTGCATTCAAATGGCGTTGTCCTTAGAACCCATCGCCGATGTCTTTGCCGCCTTCTTTATCGGCCCCTTGGTCAGTTACGTTCTGGCAACCATATTCCTGCGTGAAGCGATCACATGGCAACGCACTGCGCTGATCATCCTTGGCTTCATTGGGGTGCTGATCGTTGTACGCCCCGGTTCAGACGCTGGGGTTGGCTTGTTATGGGCCGTGGCAGCTGGAACCTGTTATGGTGCGTTCCTTACCGCATCGCGTTGGATCGCACATCTGGGCACGCCCATAGGGTTAACCTTTACCCAGCTGTTTATCAGCGCCTTGGTTTTGGCCCCCATCGGGGCAATGAACATCCCTACTCTCACTGGCGAAATAATGTGGCTTACAACGCTATCGGCCCTGTTCTCCATGCTGGGCAACCTGCTGCTGTTATATGCCTACAAAACAGCCCCCGCGACACGCCTTGCGCCATTGGTCTATTTCCAGCTTTTGGCTGCCGTCATTCTGGGTTGGGTGTTCTTTGACACATGGCCTGCAATGGTCACATGGGTCGGGTTGTTGATCGTCATGGGTGCAGGGATCACCTCAGCACGTCTACGCGCCTAAGCGCTCCAACCACCCGCCGCACGAATAGCGGTCGAAGACTGGTCCACCATTGGTACGTTCACAAAGCACCACGCCGGTGTCCCAACACGTGACAACATATGCGAATGACGTCCTGCAATACGGTTAGCGCGATACAGACGCGCCGCTGGCGACATACGGGCGGAAATACGATCACCCGGGCGGGCCAACACACCAATCGCGACGTTCTCCATAACCCACTGCCAGTCTTGCCACAGATGGAACTGCGCCAAGTTATCAGCGCCCATCAACCATACAAACCGAACTCCGCGATACCGCGCCTGCAAAGCTTGCAATGTCTGGGCGGTATAACGCGTCCCTAGCTGGCGTTCGATATCCGTAACCTCGACATGCGGGTGATCCATCACCAACCGCGCGCGCTCCATCCGCTGTTCAATCGGCGCAGGGCCACGATCCTTTAACGGATTTCCCGGCGACACCATCCACCACACACGGTCCAAGCCAAACCGCTTTAGCGCTTCACGGGTGATATGCGCATGACCCGCGTGGGCGGGATCAAAGGAACCACCAAGCAGGCCAATGGTCTGACCGCTGCGAGCATATGGATATGAAGAGTTCATGCTGCTTGTTGCCCGTTTGAGCCCCGCAATGTCAATCAACCAGCACATTTGTACCGCATGCTCGAACATGGTTGAAGCAGCGCCAATCCCACGATAAGACATCCCGCAACCTAGTCCTTATATATCGGAGCATCCAAATGGCCGCTGCTTATCAATACGTCTACCACATGTCCGGCGTCTCAAAGACCTACCCGGGCGGCAAGAAATGCTTTGAAAACATCAACCTAAACTTCCTCCCCGGTGTGAAAATCGGTGTGGTTGGGGCCAACGGCGCGGGTAAATCCACGCTGATGAAGATCATGGCGGGCATGGACAAAGACTTTACCGGCGAAGCGTGGCACGCTGAGGGGGCCAAAGTTGGCTACCTCCCACAGGAGCCAAAGCTGGACGAAAACCTATCCGTTCGTGAAAACGTGATGCTGGGTGTGGCTGAAAAGAAAGCCGTCCTTGATCGCTACAACGACCTTGCAATGAACTATTCTGATGAGACTGCTGACGAGATGGGCAAGCTTCAGGATCAGATCGACGCGGAAAACCTTTGGGATCTCGACTCCCAAATCGACGTCTCTATGGAGGCGCTGCGCTGCCCAGCAGATGACGCGAACATCGCGGATCTATCGGGTGGTGAAGCCCGCCGCGTGGCCCTGTGCCAACTGTTGCTGTCCGCACCTGACATGCTGCTCCTCGATGAGCCAACCAACCACTTGGACGCTGAAACAATCGCATGGCTGCAACAGCACCTGATCGATTACAAAGGCACAATCCTGATCGTAACCCACGACCGCTACTTCCTTGACTCCATCACAAGCTGGATCTTGGAATTGGACCGCGGCAGTGGTGTGCCATGGGAAGGGAACTACTCTTCTTGGGTCGACCAAAAAGCCAAGCGCCTGATGCAAGAAGCGCGTGAAGACAAATCACGTCAAAAGACCATGCAACGCGAGCTGGAGTGGATGCGCCAAGGGGCCAAAGCCCGTCAGGCGAAATCCAAGGCACGTATCAGCGCCTATAACGAGATGGCCGACGTGTCAGAGCGCGAAAAGCTAACATACGCGCAGATCGTTATCCCGAACGGCCAACGCCTTGGGAACAAAGTGATCGAGATCGAAGGCCTGAAAAAAGCCATGGGCGACAAGCTGTTGATCGATGGCCTAACGCTTTCCATTCCTCCGGGCGGTATCGTCGGTGTGATCGGGCCAAACGGCGCGGGTAAATCCACACTGTTCAAAATGCTCACGGGCCAAGAACAGCCTGACGAGGGCACAGTTGAAATCGGCAACACGGTTGAACTGTCCTACGTGGATCAGTCACGCGATGACCTGAACCCTGATGATAACGTTTGGGAAGCCATCTCTGGCGGTGCCGAACTGATCGTTCTGGGTGACGCCGAAGTGAACTCACGCGCCTATTGCTCGTCGTTCAACTTTAAAGGCTCCGCGCAACAGAAAAAAGTTGGGCTACTATCTGGTGGTGAGCGCAACCGTGTTCACATGGCGCGCCTGCTCAAAGACGGCGGCAACGTACTGCTCCTCGATGAGCCGACCAATGACTTGGACGTGGAAACACTGCGTGCGCTCGAAGATGCGCTTGTTGATTTCGCAGGCTGTGCGGTTGTTATTTCGCACGACCGCTTCTTCCTCGACCGTATCTGTACACACATGCTGGCGTTTGAAGGCGATTCACACGTTGAATGGTTTGAAGGCAACTTCGAGGATTACGAAGAAGACAAGAAGCGCCGTCTGGGTGCCGATGCTATGGAGCCGAAGCGTCTGAAGCATAAGAAGTTCACGCGGTAAGGCAAAAGAGGCGAGACAGGATATTCTGAAATCACAACTGTCTCGCCTTCTCCAAACGGTACAAATACTGCCTAAATGCTTCTGTCGACGACAACGCACCCAACTCACAATCAATTTTAAGTTGTATTTCATCACACAAAATACAACACTCCTATTGAATTGGCTGCGGGGTAAGTGCATATAGGTCTTAATATGGCCTTCCCCGCTGTTGCATTGCACAAGGGTTGGCCTTTTTTATGTATGACAAACCATATCTTACCATTGCGAAGCAAATCGAGCTTTTGCAAGAAAGAGGTATGATAATTGATGATCATGCTAAAACAGCCGAATATTTGAAGCGAATTGGCTACTATCGACTAGTGCGTATTGGCATCCCATGCGTTCTCGAAATCCCGATTCGGGTAAAGTACTGGACAATTTTGTTGAGGGTACCACCTTCAAGGAAGCAACCGACTTATACACTTTTGATGGCAGATTACGATTGATCATGCTTGATGCTCTTGAGCGTCTCGAAGTTTCCTTCAGAACCGAAGTTGCCTTAAGTCTTGGAAAGCACGATCCGAAGGCCCATCGGAAACTTGAACACTTAGGCCAAGGATTTGCAAAACCGAAATACCGCGGTGGACCTACTAAACATAGAGAATGGGTTCAGAGGCTAGACAAAAAGGCATTGAAGTCAGGTGACCAGTTTGCCGTACACTTCAGAACAAAATATCCAAGCGAAGATATGCCTGTCTGGATTGCTGTGGAGCTTCTTGACTTCGGCCCACTATCTCACTTGATCGGTGGAATGAGTAACTCTGACCTTTCTCTTGTTGGCCAGGACTATGGAGGCCTCAAGCCCGATATTATAAAATCATGGGCTAGATCATTGGCATTTACTAGGAATGTTTGTGCGCATCACTCACGCCTATGGAACAAACCTTTGGTTAACCAACCCGCCCTTATGGGAAAGGCACTTCCCCGTGAGTTAGTGCATATTCAACGCCTCGCGGATGGAGGAAAACGGCTTTATTCGATTGCTGCAGTCGCGCAGTATTTACTTCAAGTTGCAAACCCAAGAACCTCATGGAAAAGTCGTTTTGTCAGTCATATAAGAACCTTCCCTGCTTCTCCGCGCTTCAGTCTTCGTTCTGCAGGATTTCCAGAAGGCTGGGAAAGAAATGACCTTTGGAAATAGTGAATATCAGTACGCGCCTCTCTATCACCTACATCACAACCCTTCTGTCCCCTCACTCACACCCCTGCCCCCAACCACGCCCTTTCGTCTCAGACCCCTCCGCCTGTTCCGCGGCCAGTATCGCTTTCTGTCGGTCCTTCAGCATGATCGCCTCTGCCTCCAAAAGATGCCCCGCCTTCATCTCTAGATAGGTCGCCAATATCCGGTTGATCCGCGCCTGATATCCCTGTCCCATTGCCTTGAACGCTTTGGCCACGGGCGCGTCCAGATACAGCGTCACCTTCTGCTTGGCCGCATGGCAATCTATGTCCGCCTCGATCATGTGCCACGCGTCGGGCACCTCTTCGCGAACCTCATACATCGGGACGCGGTCTTCGCTGGCCAACCACAGGTGATAGACAAGACGCCGCCGCGCCAGTTTCTCTGATTTGCTGATCTGCGCCATGGTACCACCTCGTTTTTCGACGTGCTGACAGCTTGCCAAAAACCCGTTA
Organism: Ascidiaceihabitans sp.; assembly: GCA_028825475.1. Classification (GTDB taxonomy): domain Bacteria; phylum Pseudomonadota; class Alphaproteobacteria; order Rhodobacterales; family Rhodobacteraceae; genus Ascidiaceihabitans. The sequence goes on from JAPKAB010000032.1 coordinate 22,296, forward strand.
ACGCGTCCAAAATACAGCGTGCGCCGCGCACCGACGTTATACCGACGCGATACATACGCCGTACCGACGTGCCGTTTGGCCCTTCAAAATATGATCCGGCACAATTGTCGCAGCCCAAAGATACCCCTTGCCCGAATCTTCAACCTCTGCCATATGGCAGCTGCTTACGTTATCTTTTTCGACCACTGTCTCGTTTACACGGCTTCAGTCTTTCGATCACAGACCGACCACGCCGAGCCATCGCACTTACGCGGATGGCAGTAAATTGGAGACTACGGATATGGCTAATGGCACCGTAAAATGGTTTAACACAACTAAAGGCTTCGGCTTTATCGCACCTGAAGGCGGAGCAAAAGATGTGTTTGTACACATCTCTGCAGTTGAGCGCGCAGGCCTAACAGGCTTGGCTGACAACCAGCAAGTAACATTCGACATCGAAGCTGGCCGTGACGGCCGCGAATCTGCGACTAACATCGCACTCGCATAAGCTTCTTTGCTTAACGATTAGAAAGGCCGGATACTGCAAAGTGTCCGGTCTTTTTTTATGCCTTATCGAAACTTTGTTCATTTTTATCAATGGAACAACAGGCAGCTAGAACGCTGTTATCGTTCGATTTAATAAATTTCAAGAATATCCCACTCAGCAGATTTTCGCTGTTGAGTGCTCTCGTCTTGAAATTGTTACCCGCAGACCCCATATTACAAGTGCGACGTTACACCTATCGACCCTACTGCTCCTTTCGGCTCAGTCTTTCGATGTGATTATGACCTAGCCGACCTGCCGCATACTGTGGGCAGTAATATACAGGAGTACAGACGATGGCTAATGGCACCGTCAAATGGTTCAACTCAACTAAAGGCTTCGGCTTTATCGCACCAGATGGTGGCGGAAATGACGTATTCGTACACATCTCTGCAGTTGAACGTGCTGGCCTTACAGGCTTGGCAGACAACCAAAAAGTAACGTTCGATATCGAACCTGGCCGTGATGGCCGCGAAAGCGCTGCGAACCTCGCACTAGCTTAAGCTACTGGTTCTATAACCGGATTATAATACTAGAACGGACGCCAGCGCGTCCGTTTTTCTGTTTCTATCAACCAGCAACGCGTTCCAGCAGTTCAACCAATTTCGGCCCAACCCCCTGCACAATCAACGCAACCCCATCCGCATTGGGATGAATCGCATCCCCTTGCATATAAGGTCCTAAGGCCACGGGATCGTTGATTGCATCCCCCAACCCCGCAAAGAAACTGTCCAAGAAAACCGCGTTAAATTCTTCAGCCAGTTCTGGATACATGCTGTCAAATTCGGCCTTATAGTCCGGCCCAAAATTCCCCGGCGCTTTCATACCAATCAACAGAACAGTCACATCCGCAGCCTTCGCTTCGCTCAAGATGCCGTGTAGGTTTGCTCTGCTCACTGCCGGATCAATGCCACGCAAAACGTCATTGCCCCCAAGCGTCACAATCATCGCCTCGACGTCAGGCGTTAATGTCCATGCGACGCGCGACAGCCCACCCGCCGTCGTGTCACCCGATACACCTGCATTGCTCAAAGCAACCTCAAGCCCCTGCGCGTCTGCCCACGCTCGGAGCTGTGGGACAAACCCATCCTTAACCTGCAGCCCATATCCTTGGGTCAAACTGTCACCAAAAGCCACCACTTGGATCGGGTCTGCAATAGCGGGAAAAGCGAAGAAAATTGTGGCAATACTGATGATTGACTTGCGCATCGTGATCTAAGCTCCATATCGGTTGTTACACCTTATAAAGGCATCAAAGCATGACAACACCAGTCCTCTCACTAAAAAACGCAATGTTATCTTTGAACGGCAATGCGGGGCGTGTTGATATTTTGCATGGGATCACCATGGATATTGCGCAGGGGCAGACCGTCGGGCTGGTTGGCCCATCAGGTTCAGGAAAGTCATCTTTGCTGATGTTGATGGGTGGACTTGAACAAGCAAGCGGCGGGACCATTCACGCCCTCGGCCAAGACCTGACCGCCATGAATGAGGATGCACTCGCACGGTTCAGGCGCGATAACATGGGCATTGTGTTTCAATCGTTCCATTTGATCCCAACCATGACTGCGGTTGAAAACGTTGCGACCCCACTGGAACTGGCGGGGTTCAAAGATGCCTTTGAACGGGCGCGTTCTGAACTATCAGATGTTGGACTGAGCCACCGCGCAGATCATTATCCATCACAAATGTCAGGCGGCGAACAACAGCGTGTGGCCTTGGCGCGCGCCTCTGTCGCAAGGCCGAAAATCCTGCTGGCAGATGAACCAACGGGCAACTTGGACGGGGCCAACGGCAACGCCATCATGGACCTGTTGTTTGGCCTGCGCGACAAACACGGTGCCACCTTGGTCCTTGTCACGCACTCCGATGTCTTAGCTGCGCGTTGTGATCAAATCATCCGCCTCGAAGACGGGTTGATCGCCCAAGAAAGCACCGCCAAATGAGCATTGCCATTGCCGCCCGCTTTGCCCGCCGTGAACTTCGTGGGGGGCTGAAGGGCTTCACAATCTTCCTGTCTTGCCTTGCCCTCGGGGTGGCTGCCATCGCAGCCGTTGGTTCCGTACGCACCGCTATTGAAACGGGTCTTTCGGTTGAGGGGGCCGCCCTGTTGGGGGGCGATGCAGAACTCGATTTCACCTACCGCTTTGCCAACGCACAGGAAAAGGAATGGATGCAATCGCGCGCCAATGCCGTTTCTGAAATCGCCGAATTTCGTTCGATGGCCGTGGTCGACAATGGCGACCAGACTGAACGTGGACTGACTCAAGTCAAAGCCGTCGATGATGACTATCCGCTGATTGGCACGATGGAACTAAACCCTAAAATGGACTTGGATGCAGCCTTAGCTGCGCAAAACGGCTTACCCGGCGCGGTGATGGAACGTGCGCTGATCGATCGTTTGGGACTGTCCATTGGTGAGACCTTTGCCCTTGGAACCCAACAGTTTTACCTGTCTGCAGAGATCATGCGCGAACCTGATGGCGCCGCTGGAGGGTTTGGGTTGGGGCCACGTACACTTGTGCGAACGGCCGATTTGGCGAACTCGTCCCTGCTGGGCTCAGGGACGTTGTTCAACACAAAGTACCGCCTCGACCTCCCGCCAAATCCTGACCTTGAGGCGCTTGAGGCAAACGCACGCGCCAAATTTCAAAACAGCGGGATGCGTTGGACAGACGCGCGAAATGGTGCGCCCGGCGTCACGGAATTTGTGAACCGCTTAGGTGCGTTTTTGGTGCTTGTTGGGCTGTCAGGATTGGCCGTTGGTGGTGTGGGTGTTGCCGCAGCCGTACGCGCCTACCTTTCAGAGAAAACCAATGTCATCGCCACATTGCGCACCCTTGGGGCAGAGCGCAGCACCATCTTCCAAACCTATTTTATCCAGATCGGGTTTCTATCCATCATCGGCATCTCAATCGGTCTGCTGCTTGGTGCACTTGCGCCTTTATTGCTGGCTCCCTTGATCGAAGCACGCCTGCCGATCCCCGCCAATTTCGGGATCTATCCAGCGCCACTGTTTGAGGCTGCGATCTACGGCCTATTGACCGCATTCATATTCACTCTTTGGCCATTGGCCCGTGCAGAAGACGTGCGCGCCGCGACCCTGTTTCGCGACGCACTTGGCAGCAGCAAACTGCTCCCTGCCCCCCGTTACCTTTTGGCCATCGTCATTGCGCTATGTGCTTTGATCGGATTGGCCGCCACCTTCTCTGGAACATGGCGACTTACCTTGGTGACATCGGGTGGCATCATGCTTGCCCTGCTGATGCTTGTGGTCTCTGCTGCAATCATCCAGTGGCTCGCCAAACGCGGTGGCAAAATCACCAAAGGACGTCCGGCATGGCGTTGGGCGTTGACCTCTATTTCAGGGACCCAAGAAGGGGCTGCATCTGTCATCCTGTCTTTGGGTCTGGGCCTATCCGTCTTGGCCAGCGTTGGCCAAATCGACGGCAACCTGCGCAATGCCATCACTGGCAACCTACCTGACATCGCGCCATCCTACTTCTTCGTCGACATCCAGCGCGACCAGATGGAGGGTTACACCAAACGCCTTGAAAACGACCCAGCGGTCCGGCGGATCGATAGCGCCCCAATGCTGCGCGGGATCATTACCCAGATCAACGGAAAACCCGCCCGTGAGGTCGCGGGGGATCATTGGGTGTTAGAGGGGGATCGTGGCGTCACCTATGCGGACCGACCCAGCAAACGCACCCGCATCACAGCTGGCGAATGGTGGCCTGAGGGTTATTCCGGCCCACCGCTGATCAGTTTTGCAGCCGAAGAGGCCGAGGAAATGAACCTATCCTTAGGCGATACCGTCACGATGAACATCTTGGGCCGCGATATCACGGGTACCATCAGTTCATTTCGCGAGGTTGATTTTTCATCCGCTGGCATCGGTTTCATCCTCTCGATGAACCCAAGTGCATTGCAGGGTGCGCCGCATACCTTCATCTCAACCGTCTACGCAGAGCCAGATGCGGAAGCTGCCATCCTGCGTGACCTTGCCAAAACCTATCCCAACATCACCGCAATACGTGTGCGCGACGCGATTGAGCGGGTCGCAGATGTATTGTCAGGTCTCGCAGCCGCCACGTCTTATGGCGCGTCAGCAACTTTGCTAACTGGTTTCCTTGTTCTGATCGGCGCGGCAGCCGCAGGCACCAATGCACGAACCTATGAAGCGGCTGTTCTCAAAACACTTGGGGCCACACGCGGACGCATTTTGCTTAGTTTCGCACTCCGTTCTGCCCTACTGGGATTGGCCGCTGGCCTTGTTGCATTGGCGGCAGGTATTACAGGCGGATGGGCTGTCAGCACCTTTATCATGAACATCGAGTACATCGTGATTTGGCCATCGGCATTGGCGATCATTGCGGGGGGTGTTATTGCAACGCTTGTTGCTGGTCTTTTGTTCGCATGGGGCCCATTGGCGGCGCGCCCAGCCCAAGTGCTTCGGGCCCGAGAATAAGGACAAGACCATGAGCGATCCACACTTCTTTGGCTATGGCAGCCTCGTCAACACGGCGACCCACATTTACCCCAACGCGCAAAAGGCGACTCTATCGGGATGGCGCCGTGCATGGGTTCGCAATGGCGGCTATGGCACCATCCTTTTGACGGCTGTTCCAGCTGATCCTTCCGAACAAATTCAAGGTCTGATTGCCGCGGTTCCCAATGCCGATTGGGCCGCTTTGGATGAACGCGAAACTGGATATCGCCGCATTCCGTCAGCGGGCAAAGTTAGCCATGGTGGTGATCCATCAACCGATATTGCCCACTATGCAGTGGCCCCGGAAGACATGCTAATGGAGGGTGATCAGGTTATCCTGCTTAGCTATCTTGATGTGGTTATTCAGGGGTATTTGCAACAATT
>JAPKAB010000067.1 GCA_028825475.1 Ascidiaceihabitans sp.
CCCTCCTAAGGGGCAGGTTATTGGTTCGAATCCAATCGGGGTCACCATCAGAACTATGAGCTGGAACGCCAATGCTCAATTCAGTCAAAGACTATTTACGGCTCAACGATTTCCACCGCATCAACAACCTTAATGCCTGTGCTTGCCTCATCCGCTGCGCCCACAATCAGAGGCAACATTTGTAAACCACTTGGCAACGAAACCTCTGACTTTGGCGGAGCCTTCCAAGACAATGTGTCAAAGCTTTCGCAATTGCCGCAAGTCGGCCCCCACTCAGCATGAATATGTTGACAGCTATCACAAATCCATTGCGGCCCACGTGGCAATGAAAGTGCACTTGTCAGCCACCCTTTCACCACATGGTCATCAGCACCTTCGCCCCGTTCAATCGCAGCCATCAAGGTTGCAGATCGCACGGTAGGGTCAGTTTCGTACAGATCACCCAATGCACGACGTGCTTCTGGAAAATCTTCATTTGCCATATGCAGCTCAGACATCAGCATTTTGGACTCAGGATGGTTCATGTGACTTTTTGTAAGTGCCTTAAATCGCTTCAAGCGTGCCTTTGGTGCCTCATCAGGCTCCACCGCAGCATAGGCAGCAGCAAGATCGGGATGAGGTGAAACATCCCACGCTTTCTTGATGACGCGCGTCGCGTATTTCTTTTGATCTTGTTCGATATAGCTATGCGCAGCCATCACAGCAGCAGGGATCAAATCAGGGGACAAACGGTTTGCTTCAATCGCAGCTTCACGTGCTTCAATCGCTTGGTCAGCATCAAATACCTTGCGCGCCTCAGACAGTGCTAAAACAGCATCACGACGTTTATGGACATCGCGTGGTAGACTGCCATGCTTCAATTTAGCGTTGAGTGTTTCACGTGCCCCATTCCAGTCTTTGGATTGAGCCTGTAATTTCAAAAGTACATCTTGGGTATCTTCATGCTTTGGCTTGAGGGCAAAAGCCTTCTCTGCCAATTTAAGTGCCATGGCTGTGTCACCACTCGCAAGCTTCTGCTTCAGGATCCCACGAACACCGACGAAACGCGTCGCATCGACCTCAACGAGTTTTCGATAAGTTTCTTCTGCCTTTTTACGATCACCAGAAAGCTCAGCGGCTTGGGCAGTCAACAAGTTGGTCAATTCCGGCTTATTTAAATACTTTTCAGCTTTTGCCGCTTTCACCATTGCTGTTTGGCCCTCGCCCGAAGCCAAAGCCATCATACCTTCTGCTAAGGCATCGTAACCTTTGGACTGGCGATTGCGTTCGAAGTAGCGCGACAATGCCGTTTCATCCCCGTTGAGGAATTTCCAAGCTGCGGCCAACAGTGCGACAAGTTTTAAAAACAACCACACAATCAAAACCAAAACGATCAGTGCGATCACTGCCTCAAGTGGTCCAAGCAGATATTCAGTGCCACCAAATTGAATTTGTAAACCACCATCAGTTTCCAGCAAAGCAACAGCACCGAATGCTGCAGCCGCAACTACGCATACGAACAGGATAATTTTAACGAGAGACCAGAGCATAATAATTCCTTAGTTCGCAGCAAGGCGTTGCATCAACGCCTCAGACGCGGTTGTAACAGCTAAACGAGTGGCAGTGTTTTCAAGCCAATCAGACATCGCGAATTTTGCTTCAGGTGATAAAGATTCTGCTTCTGCTAACGCATCCGTCAAACGGCCCTGGCGAACGGCCCCCTCTACGCGGGACAAAACCGCATCCGCGTCGCCACCTTCACGAGGGGCAATTGAGCGCGCACCGAGCAGACGCTTCAAAAAACCACCTAAACCAGCTTCAGCGTCTGGCGGACTTGCAGCCAAACCTTCGCGAGCGGCTGCAGGAATTGAATCCTGCAGCGCAGCCAATGTCACAACGCCGTCTGCCGCTGCCGCTATTAGCGCTTCGGGGATATCGTAGGCACCGGTCGCTTCAAGATCGCCTAGAGCAGTTTCAAATGGCGCTCCACTTTCGATTGCAGCAATAATTCGCGAAGCCGCTGCGCGCGCCAAGGTCGTGTTGGCGGCTTCTTGTGAAGTTTGCTCAGCCAATCGTGCATCTGCAAGCAGCACATCAATTTCAGCTTGTTGTTTCTCCGCGACCTCACGCAACTGCGTAAAATCAGCATTTTCGCCTTGCACGACAACTGGACGGCTTTCGATGATATCAATTCGTGCGGCTAAACTCTCGACAACTGTCGTTAGTGCAATAGTATCGGTAGTCACAGCCTGCGGCGTTTTTTCGAGTCTTTCAGAAAATTTCGTCAGCTTTTCGTTCAACGAGTCAATTTCGTCCTGTGCATTGGAAATCTGTTCTTGAAGGACAACTTCGCTTGCATTCATCCGCCACGATGGAGGGAGAAAATTATCGACAAAATTGGATCGCGCGGCCGCAAAGCCAAGTGCTGCAGCAACCACACCACCAAAAACTAACGGCCAAACAGAGTTGTTCTTCAATTCAAGCAGAACTTCTTCAGCGACTGCATCGGCAGGTTCCTCGAGTGTTTCAGTGATTTCATCTGTAGAAACAGCTTCAGATTCAAGTTCAACATCAACTACGACATCTTTCTCGACTACAGGTAGCTCTTCGATTTCAACATCTTGAACCTCAACCGCATCGATTGGCTTCGCAGTCTTTTTCTTCTTAGCCACTCTATCACCTTCCCGAATCTTTTCGGTCTATTTGAAAATTCTATTCGTACTTTACGCGGGCAAATGCAGCTGCTCAACCCAAGGTCATGCCCGCAACAACCTTTTGAAGCTCGTCGACCATAGCCGTTCGTGTTGGAGTCTCGCATACAGTTAGCGTTTCCCAATCAAGCCCCCGAACCGGATCTGCAACGTCCTCACTTAATGCAATTATGTGCAGCGGTGCCCGTCCGCAATCTTGAGCTACAAATCCAAGTGCAGTTCGAGGGGAAAACAAAGGAACCAACAAGGGGAAATTTGATGCGAGAGCCTCATTTGCCTCTGTGGAAAACCTACGTCTCAACTGATCATACACGGCTATGTGGCGTGCAATATGCCCGTTACCCGAAAGACGTTCAGCAATGTTTCCGCGGGTGTGCACTCCTGCCAGATGAGTAAAAACGGATTTGTCCGGCGTCTTAGATAGCGCAATGATCAACTGCTGCGCCGTTTCACCTTTTTGAAACGCATCCCATCCAAATGCCGCGGCTGCCTTTGTCGTCACTTCGCCAACGCAGAAAGCTATCCGCCCATCACCTTTTGGGCTGTTTTCCACTCCATTCACGGATGTAAAAATTACGCTGCCCTCGATACAAGGAACGCAGTCAACTGGAACAATTTCGATTAGTGGACTGAAGATGGGGATTAGCGATTTGCTAATTTCAGGCGCCAACGTCTGCCAAAATGCTTTAGACCCAGCCAAAGGCCGAGTTAAAAGCAGATTAAACCGAGGGTGCTTTGTATTGTCCGTCACGATTTAGGATGGTAACTCGGTCCAAAGGTCTACGCAATGGAGCCACGGATGTCAGGAAAACTAACCATCCTTGGGATAGAAAGCAGCTGCGACGATACGGCTGCAGCAGTCGTTTCAGGACACCCAAATGGATCAGCAGAGATACTGTCATCGATTGTCGTAAGCCAAACTGATTTACACGCTGCTTTTGGCGGTGTCGTTCCTGAAATCGCAGCACGCGCACATGTGGAGAAACTTGATGTCAGCGTCATCAAGGCCCTAGCAGATGCGAATCTATCAATGGACAAAATTGACGCCATCGCAGTGACTGCAGGTCCTGGATTGATCGGCGGTGTTGTTGCCGGTGTGATGCTTGCCAAAGGACTGGCCACTTCCACACAAACACCTTTGTACGGGGTCAATCACTTAGCCGGTCATGCGCTTACTCCACGCCTAACCGATAACGTACCATTTCCATATTTGATGCTATTGGTTTCTGGGGGCCACTGTCAGTTCTTGATTGCTCAAGGCCCACTAAGCTTTCGGCGAATTGGTGGCACAATCGATGACGCCCCAGGAGAGGCATTTGATAAAGTAGCCCGTCTAATTGGCCTCGATCAACCTGGCGGTCCGGCAATCGAAGCCGCCGCCCTAAATGGTGATTTGAAACGGTTCAAGTTACCTCGCCCACTATTGGATAGATCGGGATGCGATATGTCTTTTTCTGGCCTCAAGACAGCTGCATTACGAGCGCGTGACGAAGTGATTGTACAAGACGGTGGCCTAACGAAACAAGATCAAGCCGATCTTGCTGCAGGTTTTCAACATGCAATATCAGACGTTTTGGCCGAAAAGAGCAGGCGCGCATTGCGTGAGTATTTGAAATTATCTCCGGCTCAACCAACTCTTTGTGTGGCTGGCGGTGTTGCTGCGAACATGGCAATTCGTAAGGCACTTAAGGAAGTTTGCCGGGAGCACAAAGCTAACTTCGTCGCGCCACCATTTGCCTTGTGTACGGACAACGCAGCAATGATTGCATATGCAGCTCTGGCACAATTACCGTACCGTTCTTCGGATGACATGGGCCTATCTGCTAAGCCACGAATGCCCCTTGATACCTCAAGCCCCACAATGCTGGGGCATGGAAAGAAAGGAGCCAAGGCATGAGTATTTCAATTTTAGGTGCTGGCGCATTTGGAACCAGCTTAGCGATAGCTTTGGCATCTAAGGGACCCGTAACTCTGTGGGCAAGAAACCAAGAGCACGTCATTGAAATGCAGCTTGAACGCCAAAATAGTCGCAGACTTAAGGGGGCGGAATTTCCAGAGAACTTGGAGCTGACAGCAGAGCTAGTTTCCGCATCCTCAAATGACATCCTCTTACTGGCAGTCCCTATGCAATTACTTGGTTCTTTCTTGAAAGAAAACGCCACACAACTTGCTGGAAAACAATTGGTTGCTTGCTGCAAAGGTATCGATCGCGCGACAGGTCTTGGGCCAATTGACCTGATCAAGACGATTATTCCAACAGCCCACAGCGCGATCCTAACCGGTCCAAGCTTCGCCAACGACATTGCAATTGGATTGCCAACGGCACTTAGCCTCGCGTGCACAAACGAAGCCGTCGGGCTAGGCCTACAAGATCATCTTTCGACCCCCTCCTTACGCCTCTATCGTACAACAGACATTGTCGGCGCTCAGATTGGTGGAGCATTAAAAAATGTTTTCGCGATTGCAGCTGGGGCGGCGATTGGCGCAGGTTTGGGCGAGAGCGCACGAGCCGCAGTAATAACCCGTGGATTTGCGGAAATGAACCGTTTTGCGATGCATTTCGGAGCGCGTCCGCAAACCCTTGCCGGCTTGTCAGGTTTTGGTGATCTCACATTGACCTGCACATCAACGCTGTCACGCAACTATAGATTTGGCTTGGCTTTGGGCGGCGACGCGCCATTTGATGCCACCGCAACTATCGAAGGCGCTGCGACGTCGTTCGCAGTGAAAGCCTTGAGTGAAACGCATCAAATCGATATGCCAATTACCCAAAGTATCGCAGCGATCATTGACGAAAAATCAACAGTCGCAGACGAAATGAAACATCTATTATCAAGACCCCTGAAGGAGGAATAATATGCTCGTTGCATTGATGGCTTATGACAAAGACGGCGCATTGGAATTGCGTAAGGCAAACCGCGATGCACATGTCGCGTATCTCAAAAGCAGTGATCTAGTCCGCCAAGCAGGCCCTTTCCTAAATGCAGGCGGCGAAATGTGTGGTTCGTTGGTCATTCTTGAAGTCACTGAATTCCATGACGCTGAAAAGTGGGCAGCAGAAGATCCTTACGCGCATGCAGGACTGTTTCGCGAAGTGACGATGATGCCTTGGAACAAGGTTATCGGGTAATGAACTACTGGCTGTTCAAATCAGAGCCAGCAGCATGGAGTTGGGATGACCAAATTACCAAGGGAACCGATGGGGAAGAATGGAATGGCGTGCGCAACTATCAAGCGCGCAATTTCATGCGCCAGATGCGGATTGGTGACTTTGGATTCTTTTACCACTCTCAAACTGAAAAATCAGTTGTGGGTGTCGTTTCAATAATTGCTGAAAGCCATCAAGACAGCACAACAGACGACGAACGATGGGATTGTGTCGATATAGTTGCAGTAAAATCAGTCACTCAACCAGTGACACTCGAAGCGATCAAAACGGACGGCCGATTGGATGATATGATCCTGGTCCGCAACTCACGGCTTTCTGTTCAGCCTGTAACGCCACTGGAATGGGCTATTGTTTGCAGCCTCGCTGGAATTTCAGGTTTTGTGATTCAGAAAAATTAGTTCAAACTAACCTCTCAACTTAAAAGAAGAGGTAATATTATGAGTTTTTTAAGCGTAATACTCGCGGCAGTGGCCAATTTTGCATTTGGGGCCATTTGGTACATGAGTTTGGCAAAGCCATGGATGGCCGCTTCTGGAGTGGAAGTGGGTGAGGACGGTCGGCCCGCTAATAATGCTGACCCGATACCATATATTACCAGCTTTGTTGCCGCAGTTCTGGTTGCTGGTATGATGCGACACGTTTTTGCACTGAGCGCTATCGACAGCTTTGGCGAAGGAGCACTGGCAGGGTTCGGTATTGGTTTATTTTTAGTCACGCCGTGGATTGCGACCTTTTATGGATTTGGCGGAAAACCACGAAACTTACTTTTGATCGATGGCGGCTATGCCACGATTGGGTGCTCCGTCATGGGTGCCGTTCTAATGCTACTTTGAAAACAGAAGGGTTCCGGTGAACTACCAGAACCCTTCTTCACCCCGTGTGCTCCCGAAACCACCGCACGCGTATATGATATAGGCTCTGGCCATACTGGCCGGATAGTAAATCAGTATACCAATCCATCATGAATTTCAAATTTTGACTACATAAAAGACCGTATAAAAAATAAAGCCCTAATTAAGATATCAGGGCTTTATAGCTTGTTTCGAATTTTTAGTTGTAAACAGCTTCTTTGCCAAAGTGCTTTGTTAGCATATAGTATACTACTGCACGATATTTGTTACGCTCTGAGCGACCATAGATTTCGATGACGGAATTGATTGCTTCCATCAACTGCGGCCCATCAGCCAAGCCTAGTTTTTTAATTAGAAAGTTTTTTTTCACAGTCTCAAGCTCATCAGGCTGAG
>JAPKAB010000033.1 GCA_028825475.1 Ascidiaceihabitans sp.
TACCAGGGTCTATTGTCCTATCTTTTTCTATCGGGTGTCAGTGTTGTCGCCGAAACGCCACTGTTCACGTAGTCACGATAAATGATCTGTGCATATTTGCCATCCAACACATTTTCATGGGTGTTTACAAAACCCGTAACCTCAGTAACTGTGCGGCGATTGCGGCGTTCGCGACCACTCGTAACAATCAGAGGCTGTGTCTCACCAAATGACGAGATTGCTTCTAGACGGGAACGACTGATTCCTTGAGTGGTTAGGTAATGAACGACAGCATTCGCACGTTGTTGCCTAGATTTTTATTATATCTAGTGCCGCCGACTGAATCTGTATGTCCGTAAACACGAAAACGGATTTCTGGGAACTGACGGATCCATTTTGCTTGTTCATTCAGCGTGTCCCGTGCTCCTGCGTCAAGGGCAGCAGAATTAAATGCAAAATTTACTGTTGTTAGCACTTCATTTGCAAATCGGTTTGCTAAATCAAAGGTATACTGACGTTCGCCGGTTTGAACCAGTTGGTTGTTTAGAAGGGAATTCCCGAATGCCCCTGTGTCTGCTAGCGCGCCGGATTCACGATAAAATTGGGTGTACACAGCATCACTGCTCGGAGCACAGGCCGCAAGTGCTATCAGGCTGACTGATAATCCTGCGATGCATATTTTTTTGCGCATGGTGACCTGCATTTTATTAGTCCAGAACATAGCCATAAGAGCCGCTGAAATCTTGTTTGGCAACCTCTCCAGCCGCACCTTTTGTAGGCGTGCGGGTGCCAGAGGCCGTACGCCCAAACAAGAACAGATCTTTTTCGGTGGGTGGTTTGATGCGGTCGGTTGGGACCGCTAGTGCGTCCCCGCGCGTCGGAGTCACCAAATGAGCAGTAATGATAATAACCAATTCCGTCTGTTTGCGCTGATAGCTGGCAGAACGAAAGAGGGCTCCAAGGACAGGAACATCACCAATCCAAGGCAACTGAGAATTATTATCTGTAAAATCGTCTTGTAATAAACCAGCTACAGCAAAGCTCTCGCCGTCACGTAGTTCAACCGTGGTTGATGTCTCACGACGTGTGAAAGCTGCGATGTCAAAGCCATCTAGCTTTAGCGCGTTAGAATTATCAATCGCAGATACAGCAGCATTGAATTCCAGGTTGATGAGATCGCTGTCAATCACACGTGGGATGAATGATAATTCCACCCCGAATGGTTTGTAGTAGATTCCAACACCATTTTCATCACGGACTGGGATCGGATACTCTCCACCAGCAAGGAATTTAGCTTCTTGTCCTGAAAGCGCGACAAGGTTCGGCTCCGCCAAAGTGCGAACAACGCCTTTCGTCTCAAGGGCTTCTAAAAGAAGTCCAACTTGAGTTGCGCCTACATTAAAGCCAAACAGCAAAGCGCCGGCATTTGTGTTCGCGTTTGGTACTGCGCCACCAAGTGAGGTCGCAACCGCGCCAGAAGTATTTGAGGTACCAGTACCGCCACTGACACCAAGATTGCCACCAAGGCCAGAACCGCCCAATGAAAGCGATGAAGATAGCGATTTTGAAACGCTACGTTGCATTTCCGCAAATCGAACTTTCAACATAACCTGTTGAATTCCACCGACGCTCATTAAATTAGATACGCGTTCCGGTGCATAGCGTTCTGCCAGATCTAGCGCTCGCTGAAGGCGTGATGAACTGGTCACAACGCCGGATAGTACAATCCCGTCATTCGCAGTGCGAACTTCAATTTTTTCACCGGGTAAAATTTGGCGTAGGCGCTCTTTGAATTCGCTAATATCGGCGGCAACACGCACGTCTACATTGGTAATCAGTTTACCCGCAGCATCCAACAAGGTCAGAGTGGTCAAGCCAGGCGATTTACCCAAGACATAAATTGTTCTGTCTGAAAGTGACGAAATGTCAGCGATGCCGGGGTTTGCGATGCTAAGTTCAGCAAAGGGAACGTCGCTTTCAACAACTACTGCACGGTTCATTGGAACATCCAAAGTGCGGGATGTGCCTTGTTGCACAATGCGCAAATTATTCGCCTCAACGGGTGAGGAGAGCGTAAGCGCAAGCGGACTCGCTGTAAGGGTCAACCCAAGAAGAGCTGCCTGAAGGAATTTATCAATTTTCATGTGACCTGCCCTTTTGATCACGCCTCGGATCGGGTCTTAATGCCCAGATTTTTTCTACCATGCGTCACTTTGATTTTTTTTGCAAGAATCAATGACTTCACTACTTCGGGTTATGTGGGGAACGAGCAACACCGTAAATAGGAAACGGGCATCACTGTTAAGCGATGCCCGTAAATTTTGTGGCAGTCAAATTTAGGCTTAGTTCGTGCAGGGAATTGGGATTACGACAACCTCTGCGCCACGACGTGTCTTGATTGTGCATACTTTTTCTTTTTTCAGTTCGGCTGTCACTTCTTCTTCCTCGATACCAAGCAACATGTTTTGGTCGATTTGGAATGCACCAGCGATAGTGTCATCTTCGGCACCCACAAGGGAAAGAGATAGACGTCCAGTTGATTGTGCCTGCGCCAACGCAGCAACTTGTTCTGGGCGAACAGCGACAGTAATGGTCCGAGCAATCGTCGCGCTGTCGATATCACCAGCTGAAGTTTGGTCAATCGCGATTAACTTGATCGCTGTATCAATCAGTTTGGTTACCTCGCCGCGGCTGTTGCGGCGTTCTATCCGTCCCGTCCAATACACGTCTACTCGATCTCCGGGGCGCAAGAAGCCAGAAACGCCACTTGTGACGTCAACTTTAATAGCAAATGCACGCATACCACGTGCCAACTGAGACGTGAGGCCTGCTTCTTCACCAGGTTCGGTCACTTTGAGTGCCATGATCGCTTCGTCTTTTTCCATAGCGCGGAGAACGTAGCGAAAATCATTCTCGCCTTCTGTATAAAGGCTTCCTTCACCAACAAATGAACCTTCAGGGATAGCCGTTTGCGGCCATGCAACCATACGAAGGTCTTCTGGTTTCAGTGCTTCACCATATTTTAGGGAACGGTTCGCGACATATACGTCCGATGTTGGAACAATTTCTTGGCGAGCAGCTCGTTCGCGTGCCAATTCATTTTGATATGCACCAATGTAATTTTTGGCCATATATACGGCCCCACCAGCAAGTGCGACACCTACCAATAATACCAGTCCAAATATTGCACGCATTGCATCACCTCATTTGATTTTGTCCGCTTCTGGGACAGTTGATCGCTTTTTGATTTTCTGGCAGTCGATTGTGGCAATTGCTTGAACAACAGAAGGTTTTGCTGTGTCCAATGCGAGCTTCATGATGTCCATAAAATCGGAGTTCAAAGCCAGTTTATGTTCATTAGCTGAAAAACGAATTCATAAATGCAACAATTGAGTCGGTGAGAGACATTGTGCTTGTTTCCAACGATGTGAAAATTGCGACTGCTATTGCAACGATGCCTGCACATAAAACGATCCAGTCGACTGTGACAGCACCATCTTCGGCCTTAATAAAGTTAGTTGTGCTTCGAAACATAGTCAAAGTCCCGTCAATTCAAATCGTCACAAAAAGGATCTTCTTAGCTGGTTTAAGGGCCGCGTCCGGTAACCCGTCGCGGCCCTTAATCTTAGCCTACGTCAGTACGTTAGGGCTTAGTTAGGATCTTGTGCGCTTAGGAAGCTGCCAGTTTTAGCTGTAAGGTCTGCTGCACCAGTTTCGATTGATGTGTATGCTGCAACTGCAAGGCCAACCACTGCGGCTGTCAAAACTACCCAGTCAACTGTTACTGCGCCGTCTTCGTCTTTGCGGAAGTTTTTAATAAAGTTCATCATGTTGTGTCCCTCCAAAGGATCAATAATTTTCAATTTTAACCTTGTCGTCTTTTGCAGCTCACTCTCTCAATTGAGCCTGTCTGACTAGGTATGAACATGTTTTGCACTTTGATTGGGGCGTGAATTTGACGGGAATTAGGACATTCACACAATATTAAGTTGAAGTATCAATTTTAAAATAAGTAATTGATTTTAAACGGTTATAATTGATATTTTTGTTCTCTAAATATGATTTTTTGGTAGGATTGGGGTTAAATGTGGCGATATCGCCATGTTCTTGCCCCGAATGGCCACAGAATTGGTGGTTTGGGCCAAGAGTTTCTGCGATATAATGGTGTGTCGAAGTTAAAAACCGGTCAATCGGGCAGTAATTATGCATATTTTTTTTTGATTATCTTATTCCTTGGGACATTTAGTGGGGATTCTGTCTCTGCCGATACACCTAAACCTTTTCCAGAGTTCTCGGCTAAGCGTGTTAAGCCACCAAAGTCGTCTTCTTCGAACCGAATTAAGATTCAAATTGATCCCGGAGTGATTCAGGCTGTTCCAAAGGCATCGGCTGGCTCGGCTCCCAACGCTCCCGCGTCGCGAACTGCGCGCTATGATTGGTTTTGGCAAAAGGTTTCGCCTGACGCTGCTAAATCCAGACCTGGCCGATTAGAACTTGCGATGCAAACGCTGGCGGGTGCTTCGGACAAGGTAGCAAGTCCTCGATTGCAGGATATGCAGGGGACAGCAAAGACATTTGGAATTGAGATATTAAAGGCGACCATTGGCACGAATGTATCTCCAGCGTTGGTCCTTGCCGTAATGACTGTAGAATCCGCTGGAAACCCCACTGCGATCAGTAGCGCAGGTGCACAGGGTCTAATGCAGTTGATGCCTGCAACAGCAGAACGTTTTGGTGTTAAGGATCGTTCGGTGCCAGCAGAAAGTATTGCTGGGGGCGTGAAATATCTAAATTGGCTGATGGGGGAGTTTGAGGACGACCCGATTTTGGTCTTGGCAGGCTATAACGCGGGCGAGGGTTCTGTCCGTAAGTATAATGGCGTTCCACCATTTGCAGAGACACGCGATTATGTACCTAAAGTTTTGGCAGCTTTCCAAGTCGCACGCGGTCTTTGCCTCACGCCACCTCAGTTGATTTCAGATGGGTGTGTTTTTGCTGCAATGAAATAAACGTTGCCGAAACGAAAAAAACCGCACCCTATATAAGGCGCGGCTTAAACTAATGAATGTTTTGGCTGAGCTAGACGATTGTAGCCTCAGTCGCGGCCCGCAATTCGTCTTCAGAAACACCATCTGCTGTCTCGACGATTTTCAGACCACCTTCGACTACATCCAGAACACCAAGGTTGGTGATGATGCGATCAACTACGGACTTACCGGTTAGTGGCAGGGTACATTCTTTTAGCAACTTACTGACGCCGTGCTTGTTCGTGTGATCCATCACAACCACTACGCGGCCAACGCCTGCAACCAGATCCATTGCACCGCCCATGCCTTTGACGAGCTTACCCGGAATCATCCAGTTCGCCAGATCACCGTTTTCAGCCACTTCCATCGCGCCAAGGATCGCCATAGCGATTTTGCCACCACGGATCATGCCAAAGGACTGTGCACTGTCGAAATAGGCGGTCTGGGGTAGTTCAGTTATTGTTTGTTTACCCGCATTGATCAGGTCAGCGTCTTCCTCACCAGAGATCGGGAAGGGACCCATACCCAACATGCCATTCTCAGATTGAAGGGTAACTTCGATTCCTTCGGGAATGTAGTTAGACACGAGGGTTGGAATACCGATGCCTAAGTTTACATACCAACCGTCTTGTAGCTCCTGCGCGGCGCGTTCTGCCATTTGATTGCGATCCCACATGTTATGAACCTCCAGTAAAAAGTAAGTTGCTTGCAATCGAGCTTAAAGCGTCGGCCTGTCTGTCTAGGGCTTTGCCTACACGCTCAATCGCGCGGGTCGACATTGATGTATTTAAATCAGCGGTGCATGCCATAATGTAAGCCGCGACCAATTCAGGGTTTTTTTTCGCATGACCGGCTCCCAGTGCTGCGTCGATGTCTTCAATAGCAGAAAGAAGATATGATTTTGCCGTGTAAGGTGCTTGCTCAAAAAGCGTGTCGTTGCTTGCTGTAACTTCATCGTTTTTCATCATCTAGGCCTCCCGTACTGTGCGTTGTTCGATACGTTTCTCATGATCACCTTGGACAATGCGGTGCACATAGATACCGGGCAGGTGGATTGTATCTGGATCAAGTGATCCAGTTTCAACAATCTCTTCCACTTCAGCGATACAGATCTTGCCGCACATGGCTGCGGGAGGATTAAAGTTGCGGGCTGTTTTGCGGAACACAAGGTTCCCAGTCGCATCGGCTTTCCATGCTTTGACGATGGCCAAATCGGCAACAATGCCTTCTTCCATGATGTAGGTCTCACCATTGAAGTCTTTGTGCTCTTTACCGTCGGCGATCAGCGTGCCCACACCTGTCTTAGTGTAAAAGCCTGGAATGCCGCAGCCACCAGCACGCATGCGTTCTGCCAAGGTGCCTTGTGGATTGAATTCTAGTTCAAGTTCACCGCTTAAATATTGGCGCATGAATTCTGCGTTCTCGCCTACATAAGACGAGATCATTTTTTTAACCTGCTTAGTTTGCAGTAAAATGCCGATGCCAAAATCATCAACGCCTGCGTTGTTCGAAGCAAAGGTCAATTCCTTAGTGCCCGCAACTTTTATCGCTTCAAGCAACAATTCGGGGATGCCGCACAAGCCAAAGCCGCCTGAGGCGATGAACATTCCATCAAACAACACGCCCTCTAAGGCCTCTGCTGCTGATCCATAGACTTTCTTCATGGAAACTCCCTTCCAAAAACTGGTTGGGAAATTTGTGGCTATGAGCCAGCGCAAAGTCAATGAGTTGTAAGGAATAGAAAAGACAGAAGCACAATGTCACGAAATGCGCTTCTGTCTATTAGAGTGAGCCTAAGGTTATTCTTCCGTAGGAGCTGCCTTTTTCGCAGCAGCTTTTTTGGCTGGTGCTTTCTTGGCGGCAGGCTTCTTAGCGGCGGCTTTCTTAGGTGCAGCCTTCTTTTTTGCAGCAGGCTTCTTCTTCGTTGCTGCCTTGCGTTTGGCTGGTGATTTGGCCAGTTTTTCTTCGATCAATTGAACGGCTTGATCAATGCTTAGGTCTTCAGGCTCTATTTCGGATGGAATGGTCGCATTGACCTTTTCCCACTTCACATAGGGCCCGTATTTACCCTTCATGATGCTAATAGAACCGCTCATGTCAGGGTGTTCACCCAATTCACGAAGCGGTGCAGCAGCAACGCCGCGCCCGCCACGGCTGGCGATTTTTTCGGCCAACAATTGAACGGCGTGATTCATACCAACACTAAAGACAGCTTCGATGTCTTCAAGGTTGGCATTGGTCCCGCCACGGTGCGAAGTGCTTTCAGCATGCTTAAGATATGGACCATAACGACCAATATTGGCCCAAACCATGATGCCATCTTCGGGGTGTGGTCCGATTTCACGAGGCAACGACAACAAGCGCAAAGCTTGCTCTAAGTCGACTTCTGTTGGCACCCATTCTTTAGGAATAGACTGACGTGGTGGCTTTTTATTTTCTTCAGTAACTTCGCCGCGTTGCACGTAGGGACCAAAACGGCCCTTGAACGCAGAGATTTTGTCCCCAGCGTCATCACCCAAATACTTGCCCTCTGGCGGGATGCCATTTGGGTCTTCGATACCGGGAGGGCCGAAAGCACGGGTGTACTTGCACTCTGGGTAGCTTGAACAACCGATGAATGCACCGCCAGAACGGGCTGTGCGCATGCTGAGGCGACCAACATTACAATTTGGGCAAAGACGCGGGTCGCCACCTTCTTCCGTCATTGGGAACAAGTGTGGTGCCAATACGTCGTTGATTTTCTCAAGAACTTCAGTGATCCGCAGTTCTGAGGTTTCTGCGATAGAAGCAGAGAAATCGCGCCAGAAGGTTGCGAGTACATCTTTATAGTCGCGTTCGCCCGCGCTTACGTCATCCAGCTCTTCTTCAAGGCTGGCAGTAAAGTTATACCCAACATAGCGGCGGAAGTAATTTTCCAAGAAGGCGATAACCAATCGGCCTTTGTCTTCTGGGATCAAGCGGTTCTTTTCTTTGCGTACATAATCGCGGTCTTGGATCGTTGTTACGACTGAGGCGTATGTAGACGGACGGCCAATGCCCAACTCTTCCATACGTTTGACCAATGTGGCCTCGGTATAACGGGGTGGTGGTTGGGTGAAGTGTTGTTCGGGTTTAACCAGACGTTTGTCTGATGCTTCTCCTTGGGCAACTTGTGGCAAGCGTTTGTCATCATCATCTACAACAACGTCGTCGCGGCCTTCTTCATAAATTTTCAAAAAGCCGTCAAACAGTACAACCTGGCCTGTCGCACGCAAAGTGACTTGTTGATCTTCGCTGCCGATGTCGACTGTGGTGCGCTCAAGGCGCGCTGACTGCATTTGGCAGGCAAGGGTGCGTTTCCAGATCAGATCGTACAGTTTTCGCTGATCCGCATCTATGATTTTCAGATCTTCAACAGATTTGGACAGTTCGGTTGGGCGGATACATTCGTGTGCTTCTTGGGCGTTCTTGGCTTTGTTCTTATAAACGCGTGGAGCGTCAGGAACATATTCTGCGCCGTAACGGGCAGAAATTGCATCACGTGTTAAGGTGATGGCTTCGGGCGCCATATCGATGCCATCAGTACGCATGTAAGTAATAAGGCCGGCCTCATACAAACGCTGAGCGGTGCTCATGGTTTGACGCGCGCCCATACCGAACTTCCGGCTGGCTTCTTGTTGAAGTGTCGAGGTCATGAATGGCGGAGACGGGTTACGCGAGCCAGGCTTTGCCTCGACTGACTGGATGGTCAGGTCACGGCTGTTGATTGCCTGTTCGGCCAATTCAGCTTGAGTCGCATTCTCTAAATCGTAGCGTTCCAGCTTTTTGCCAGCTAAATGCGTTAGACGTGCTTCAAATTCTTGGCCACGTGGGGTCGCAAGTATGGCCTTCACACTCCAGAACTCGCGTGCATTAAATGCTTCAATTTCCATTTCGCGTTCGGTCAGGATGCGCAAACACACGGATTGAACACGGCCTGCCGATTTCGCACCCGGCAATTTGCGCCACAGAACGGGAGAAAGGTTGAAGCCCACCAAATAATCGAGTGCACGGCGGGCAAGATATGCCTCAACCAATGGCATATCGACTTGGCGCGGGTTCTTCATTGCTTCAGTTACGGCCGTCTTCGTAATCGCATTGAACACAACGCGGCTAACAGGTGTGTCCTTATTAATAGCCTTACGCTTAGTTAGTGCTTCTTGCAGGTGCCAGCTAATAGCTTCTCCTTCGCGGTCCGGGTCGGTCGCGAGGATCAGTTCGTTGTCGTTTTTCAACGCATCAGTGATTGCTTTGACGTGTTTTTTACTGTCGGCCCCGATTTCCCACAGCATTTCGAATCCGTTTTCGGTATCAACAGATCCATTCTTTGGGGGAAGGTCACGTACGTGACCATATGAGGCCAGAACAGTATAATTATCGCCTAAATACTTGTTGATCGTTTTCGCTTTGGCTGGGGACTCGACAACAACTACGGGCATAAATAGGGGCACCTTATATGGTAATTTTGGGCGTCTATGGCTGTGCAAGATGTGTTGCGCAAGAGCTGATTGTCAACGGGTGTTGAATATTTCAGTTGGCGAATGCGTCAAATGACGCGCGCTAACAGTCCCCCTGCATGGCGAGAAATCTGCCCGTCCAACTCTAAATCCAACAAGATCGGGGTCACTTTTGCAGGTGTCGAATTAAGGTCGCGGATCAGTTGATCTTCGGCAATTGGAGACGGGCCAAGGCGCGACAAAATTTTCATGTGCAGTTTTGATGTTTCCTTCAGTGCACGTTGCTTCGTCGTTGATTCTTGAAGGGGTAATGTAGTTTGCGCTGGAACAATGGGTGCGAGCGTTTCTATGATGTCGCTTGCATATCGGACCAATACTGCGCCATCGCGGATCAACATATTGCCTCCAGCAGCGCGTGCATCAAAGGGGTGTCCGGGCACGGCTAGAACATCGCGTCCTTGATCCAGCGCGTCGCGTGCCGTGATCAAGCTGCCAGATTTTGCGGCCGCTTCGACGACCACGGTCGCTTGAGATAAGCCTGATATGATCCGGTTCCGTTTTGGGAAATGGCGTGCCATTGGCTGCAATCCCATTGGCATTTCACTTATACGCAACCCTTGGGCCGCAATGTTGGTCGCTAATTCTGTGTTCTCTGCGGGGTACATTATATCCACTCCGCCAGCTTGCACTGCGATGGTGCCAGTATTTAGTGCAGCGATGTGAGCTGCAGCATCTACACCGCGCGCAAGTCCTGAGACTATTACATACCCTGCTTGTCCCAGTTCAGTTGCAAGTGATTTTGCCATTCGTGTGCCGAGGGAGGATGCGTTTCGCGCACCTACCATCGAAATAGCTGGACGTTGTAATAGTGACAAATCACCTAAGGCCCATAAAAAGGGTGGAGCATCTGTAAGGTCGCGCAGCTGTGCTGGATAAAGCCTACTGGTGTCATCAATGAGGACCGCACCCGCCATACGTCCATTGTTCAGTTCTGCATGGATTGCCCTCTCTGGGCAGATAGTATAACTTTGAACACCGGCGGCACGCGCCACCTCGGGTAGCGCGGCCAACGCATTTTTCGCGGTGCCGTGCTCAATCAGCAAACGTTTATACGTTGAAATGCCGACCCGGCGTGATCGCAACAGACGAAGGCGATAAAACCGATCATCTTCCGAGGTGGGTGGGAGTGGGGGGTGAGTGGAAGAAGGATTCGATCCCTGTTCAGTCATCCTATGCTCCGTCTGTTGCTGGATTCGTTATAGCGAGATGCTGGTTAATGATGGGTGAATGGAATCGCCTCTATTTGATCTTTGGTTCGCGAAAAATTTGAGATGGTTCCATTTACGCTAAATGTATCTCTAAACAGCAGTCACTAAGCGGCGCTTCCCCCGACGGTGAGCCCACCAATCATCAAAGTTGGTTGCCCAACGCCAACTGGAACCCATTGCCCTGCTTTGCCGCAATTTCCCATTCCGGGGTCCAGCGCCATGTCGTTACCTATGGCCCGAATCTGCTTTAGCGCCGTCGCGCCGTCACCGATCAACGTCGCACCATTAACGGGCGCGCCTACCACACCGTTTTTTACCTGATATGCCTCGGTACAACTGAACACGAATTTGCCGTTTGTGATGTCCACTTGGCCGCCACCAAAGCCAACAGCGTAAATACCGTCTTTCAAATCGTTCACAATGTCACCGGGGGCCACATCACCGCCCAACATATAAGTGTTGGTCATCCTTGGCATGGGGGCGTGGGCATAGCTTTCGCGCCGGCCATTGCCGGTTGGTGCAACGCCCATAAGGCGCGCGTTTTGACGGTCCTGCATGTAGCCCACCAAAACACCGTCATCGATCAACACATTTTTGGCAGAGGGCGTGCCCTCGTCATCGACAGTGATAGAACCACGGCGATCAGGGATTGTACCGTCGTCCAATACAGTGACCCCTTTGGCAGCAATGCGTTCACCCAATAGCCCTGCAAATGCGCTTGAGCCTTTGCGGTTGAAATCTCCCTCGAGGCCGTGGCCGATCGCTTCGTGCAATAAAATACCTGGCCAACCTGGGCCCAGAACAACGTCCATAACGCCGGCAGGTGCAGGAACGGCGTCAAGGTTCACCAATGCGACGCGCAGGGCCTCGCGGGTTTTGTCCTGCCAATCTTTGGGGGCCAACATGCCATCAAGACCAACACGCCCACCGCCTCCAGCACTTCCTGATTCGCGACGGCCATCTTTTTCGACGATAATTGAGACGTTTACGCGGGTCATTGGACGGATGTCGCGGACTGACCCGCCTTCAGGGCGCAAAATTTCGATTTCTTGGATTGATGCGGCGATGCTCGCTGTGACCTGAACCACACGTTTATCTAAGGACCGCGCGAAATCATCCATCGCCCGTAGTGTGTCCAATTTAACTGGGAAAGACGCACCAGCAATCGGATCTTCGTCAGTATATAACTTAATATTAGTGGCTTGCGGGGCGTCCGACCAGGTTCCGCCACCGTCTGCGACAGCCAATCGCGCTGTTTGAGTTGCGCGCTTCAGTGCGCTTTCGGAAATTTCGGTTGAATGAGCATAGCCAACGACTTCGCCGCGAACCGCACGTAGTCCGAATCCCTCAGAGGCGTCATAGCTGGCTGTTTTGAGGCGGCCATCGTCGAAAACCATCGCCTCTGAACGGCGGCGTTCAAGGAATAACTCGCCGTCATCAGCCCCCGCCGTCGCTTCGCGTAGGGTTTTGAGGGCGGCTTCGCGGTCCAAATTGGTCTCAAATGGCGAAAAATGGGTGTCTGACATCTGTTGGTTCCTGTATTTTATTGGTGCTTTTTCAGCATTCATCCTGAATTTGGTGAAAAAGCGTCCGTTTGCCGCGCCTGAACATCTTTATCTTGTAGTCAGAATATGATTGTAAGCACGGATAATACAACGGGAGGCGAACGTGTTTCGCACTATTACCTTCCATGCGAACCAACAGTGATGACTGGATCAGGACGACACATGAAAAACCTATTCTCCACCACCGGCCTTTTGGCTGCGTTCGCGGCGGCCCCTGCGCTAGCCCAAGAAAACCTTAAAATCATCGGTGCTCCGATTGATGGCAAGATGGGCTTTCAGCCAGCAGCCACCGAACTGGCCCGTGATATTCACGCGTTGGACAACCTGCTTTTGATCGTGATCACGATCATCACAGTATTTGTTACAGCTTTGATGCTTTGGTGCATTTACCGTTTCAGCAAGAAACGTAACCCAGAAGCAGCAAGCTTTACGCACCATACCACTGTTGAGGTGTTGTGGACTGTTGTTCCAATCGTTGTTCTTGTCTTTATCGGCGCATATTCATTGCCGATCTTGTTCAAGCAACAAGAGATCCCTACAGCAGACGTGACAATCAAAGCGATTGGCAACCAATGGTACTGGACACATGAATATGTGGACCACGACTTTGGTTTCGACAGCTACCTTATCGGTTCTGACGCGACGCTTGATACATCTGTACGTGCCGAAGACGAAAACGTAACAGCGTTTGTTCTTGATGAGCACATGGAAGCCAAACTGGCTGATGCCGGATATTCACGGAACGAATGGTTGTTGGCCACAGACACTGCTGTTGTTGTGCCTGTGAATAAAACAATCGTTGTTCAGGTGACCGGTGCTGACGTGATCCACGCATGGACCATCCCTGCATTCGGCGTGAAACAAGACGCCGTGCCAGGTCGCTTGGCACAGCTTTGGTTCAAAGCAGAAAAAGAAGGCATCTACTTTGGTCAGTGCTCTGAGCTTTGCGGCAAAGATCACGCGTACATGCCGATCACAGTAAAAGTTGTAAGCCAAGAAGCTTACGAGGCTTGGTTGCAAGGTGCGATCGACGAGTATGCGGGCACGCCACTGCCTGTAAACGTTGCCTCTAACTAAATTAGGGTAGGGCGGGACCGGTTCCCGCCTTCCTCAGCACAGTTTTCCCATCACCCCAATTGCGAGCGAGCAGCATGTCAGACGCCAGCTATACCGCCCCAAGTAAAGAGACCGAGGCCTCCTTGGGTGACTACTTTGCCCTGCTTAAGCCAAGGGTAATGTCATTGGTGATTTTCACAGCCTTTGTGGGCATGTTGGCTGCACCTGCTTCTGTTCACCCTGTCGTGGGTTTCGCATCTATCCTGTTCATCGCAATCGGTGCCGGCGCATCTGGCGCACTTAACATGTGGTGGGATGCAGACATCGATATGATCATGAAGCGGACGGTCAAACGGCCGATTCCTGCAGGCAAGGTTCAAGCTGGCGAAGCATTGTACCTCGGTGCGGCGCTTTCTGGCATGGCAGTGATGATGCTGGCGCTATCTGCTAATTTGCTAGCAGCAGGTTTGTTGGCTTTCACAATCTTCTTTTACGCCGTGGTTTACACCATGTGGCTGAAACGCTCGACACCGCAAAACATAGTTATCGGTGGTGCGGCTGGTGCGTTCCCTCCGTTGATTGGCTGGGTTGTCGCGACTGGATCTATGTCGATCGAGGGTTGGTTAATGTTCGCATTGATCTTCATTTGGACACCTCCGCATTTTTGGGCTTTGGCATTGTTTATGCGCTCTGACTATGATGATGCAGGTATCCCAATGTTGACGGTAACGCATGGCCGGCCAAGTACACGCCGCCACATATTGGCGTATACAGTTGTATTGTTCGCCTTGGCTGTGGGCACGGGCTTTACCAGCATTGGTGGCCCTATCTACTTGGTGGCGGCATTGGTCTTGAACACGCTGTTCCTCAAGGGTGCTTACGATATCTGGAACCGCGACGAAGTCGCGTCAGAGGTTGATGACTATGCCGTCGAACGTAAGTTCTTTAAACTTTCACTGCTTTATTTGTTCCTGCACTTTGGTGCGATTTTGGCCGAGGCGCTGTTGCGTCCTTGGGGATTGGGTGGCTGGTAATGGCTCTTAAAGTTGAACACGAAATTCATCAGCGTCGCAAAGGTCGCAATGTTGGTGTTGGCTTGATGTTGGGTGCTTTTGTAGTGCTAGTTTTGGCGCTGACATTTACAAAAATCACTAGCGGTGATTTTGAATTGCCTAAAGCTAACGAGATCAGCCAGTGAAAAAGTTGACCGGACCACAAAAAACAGTCGCACAAACAGTGTCGCTTGTCGTTTTGATGGGCGGTCTGGCATGGGCCTCTGTGCCGTTTTACGATTGGTTCTGCCGCGTTACTGGTTTTGGTGGAACAACCGGCATTTCGACTGTCGCACCCGACGATGTGCTAGAACAAACCATCAAGGTTCGTTTTGACGCCTCGCTTCATAGCGATATGGATTGGGACTTCAAACCTGAAGTTCATGAGATGGAAATGCGCATTGGTGAGACGGGATTGGCCTTTTACGAGGCACACAACCCGACAGATCGCCCTATCGCAGGTCAAGCCAGCTATAACGTCACACCGTACCAAGCTGGTTATTTCTTTAACAAAATTGACTGCTTCTGCTTTGAAGAGCAGGTATTGCAACCGGGTGAAACCGTTATGATGCCTGTCAGCTTTTATGTAGACCCGGAAATTGTGACGGATCGTGACGCAAAATACGTGCACACCATCACACTTAGCTATACATTCTACGAAATTGATTTGCCCGAAGGCTTCGCAGCCCTAGACGCAGTCACAGACACAACCTTGAACTAGGGGACGCTTCATGGCCCACGCAAAGAATCACGACTATCACATCCTACCACCATCCATTGAACCATTGTTGGGCGCTGTTGCTGCATTCTTTATGCTGTTTGGTGCCGTACTGTGGATGCATGATTCCGGCCCTTGGATGTTCTTGATCGGCTTTGTTGCTGTTCTTTACGTCATGTTCACATGGTGGTCTCGCGTTGTAGAAGAATCACACGTTGGTGATCACACAACAGTTGTTCAAATTGGCCTGCGTTATGGCGTGATCTTGTTCATCACATCCGAAGTTATGTTCTTTGCAGCATGGTTCTGGTCTTTCTTCAAACACGCAATCTACCCAATGGAAGATTACTTTGGCTCTGAATATGTGGCTCCAGAGATTTATCCGGTTGATGCATTGCACTTGCCACTAATCAACACGTTGATCTTGTTGCTATCTGGCTGTGCCGTAACTTGGGCCCACCACGCACTGGTTCATGAAAACAACCGCAAAGATTTGATTATGGGCCTGACCCTATCAATCATCTTGGGCGTCGCGTTTACAGCACTTCAAGCATACGAATATGCGCACCTTCTTCACGAAGGTTGGGTTTTCGGTGGCGACGAGTTCTACTCTAACTTCTTTATGGCCACAGGCTTTCACGGCTTCCACGTATTGATCGGTACGATCTTTTTGACAGTCTGCTTGATCCGCGCAATCAAAGGTCACTTCACGCCAGAACAGCACTTGGGCTTTGAAGCCGCTGCTTGGTACTGGCACTTCGTCGATGTGGTCTGGTTGTTCCTATTCTTCGCAGTCTACATGTGGGGCATCTAAGCCTGATAGTGTCGGTTGCACATCGGCGCTAAATACCTAATACAACAAGGCGCATGGGACATCTCATGCGCCTTTTTCTTTTCCCCGACGAGGGCGTTATGAAACGTATAATCTTCTTTGTATTTTTCGGACTGGGTGGCTTTGCTGTCTTGGTCAGCTTGGGCACTTGGCAGATCCAACGTCTGACATGGAAACAAGAGATCATTGAACAGATCGAGGGACGGATTGTTGAGGCACCTGTTGCCTTGCCTGCGAATCCTGATCCCGTCGAAGACAGATACTTATCAGTCAGCGTTGAAGGTTTCATGAAGCCGGAAGTCTTGCGCGTGCTGGTTTCCCAAAAAACGGTTGGTGCTGGCTACCGCCTTATCAGCCCTTTCATGGTTGACGGGCGTAAGATCTTAGTTGATCGCGGTTTCATCTCGGTCAACGACCCTTTGCCCGAACCATCACTGTTACAGGTCCAAACGGTTGTCACGGGTAACCTTCACTGGCCGCAAGAAACTGATGGCTATACACCTGCACCTGACATTGAGAAAAACATCTGGTTCGCACGGGATGTGTCGCTTATGGCAGCGACGCTAAACACCGACCCGATATTGATTGTTCTGCGTGACACAACGGCAGCAAAAGACGGCGTATCGGCTTTGCCCGTAGACACAGGCCGCATTCCGAACGATCATCTGCAATACGCAATTACATGGTTCTTGTTGGCCTTTATTTGGACAGCAATGACTGCCTATTTCCTGTTGTGGTCACGCCGCAGCAAAACTGAAACCTGATCAGAGTACGCATACGTGAAATATATCTCGACACGGGGACAAGCCCCAGAACTCACATTCGAAGACGCAATGCTAACGGGCCTTGCCCGCGATGGTGGCCTATACGTGCCAGAAACCATTCCACGGCTCAACACCGATGACATCAAAGCGATGGCTGGTAAGTCCTATGAAGAGATCGCGTTTCAAGTCATGCGGCCATTCGTTGGCGACACATTCTCGGACGACGATTTTAAAGGTATCATCGAACGTGCCTACAAAGGCTTTGGTCACGCCGCGCGCGCGCCGTTGGTCCAGCTGGATCATGGTCACTATCTGCTTGAGCTGTTCCATGGCCCAACACTCGCGTTCAAAGACTTTGCTATGCAATTGATTGGCCAGCTGTTCCAAACCGCTTTGTCGCGCCGCAATGAGCGTGTCACGATCGTGGGGGCAACGTCTGGCGATACCGGTTCTGCGGCGATTGAAGCGTTCCGCGGTCTTGATAATGTTGACGTATTCATCATGTACCCCCATGGCCGCATTTCCGAAGTGCAGCGTCGCCAGATGACAACACCCTCTGAGTCAAATGTTCATGCGCTTGCCATGGATGGTGATTTTGACGATTGCCAAGCCCGCCTTAAGGATATGTTCAATGATTTCGAATTCCGTGATGGCGTCCGGCTGGCTGGCGTGAATTCAATCAACTGGGCACGTGTTTTGGCGCAGGTTGTATATTACTTTAGCTCAGCTGTTTCTGTCGGCGCACCTGATCGCAAAGTTAGCTTTACCGTTCCAACAGGTAACTTTGGTGACATCTTTGCAGGCTACATCGCTAAGCGTATGGGGTTGCCAATTGATCGTTTGGTCGTGGCAACAAACCAGAACGATATTTTGCACCGCTGTTTGAGTGGCCAAGGCTATCACAAGGGCGAAACATCGCCATCCATCAGTCCGTCTATGGATATCCAAGTAAGCTCTAACTTTGAGCGTGCATTGTTCGATGCATATGACCGTGATGGAAACGCAGTTTCCCAATTGATGGACGAACTTAAGCAAGGTGGTTTTGACGTGAGCCAAGGCGCAATGGAAGTTCTGCAAAGCCACTTTGATTCAGGTCGCGCATCCGAAGAAGAGACAAGCAGCACCATCACAGAGACATTGAAAAGGTCTGGCGAATTGTTGTGCCCTCACTCAGCTATTGGCGTCAAAGTGGCCAACGATCAACCCGCTAGCGAAACACCTATGATCACATTGGCAACAGCGCATCCGGCTAAGTTCCCAGATGCAGTTGAAGCCGCTAGTGGCATCCGCCCACCACTGCCTGCGCGCATGGCAGACCTTTACGAGCGCGATGAACGCGTGACCCGCATTGCAAATAATTTGGATGCGCTCAAAGATCATATCAAAGGAAACATCCGCCAGTGAGTTTGCAACAACACCGCCTGTCCAACGGATTTCGCATCGTCACTGAACATATGCCAGGTCTTGCATCGGCATCTATCGGTATCTGGGTTGGGGCAGGGGCACGCCATGAGGCAGCAGACCAAAATGGTATTGCGCACTTCCTTGAGCACATGGCGTTCAAAGGCACAAAGCGACGCAATGCGTTGCAAATAGCTGAGTCCATTGAAGACGTTGGCGGCTATCTCAATGCCTACACCAGTCGTGAGGTCACTGCTTACTATGCGCGTGTCTTGGAAAACGATGTGCCTTTGGCGTTGGATGTTATTGCAGACATCTTGCTGAACCCTGTCTTTGACGAAGATGAGATTGAAATCGAGCGTGGTGTGATTTTACAAGAAATCGGCCAGGCCTTGGATACGCCAGACGATGTGATCTTTGATTGGTTGCAAGAAACTGCGTATCCGGATCATCCAATGGGTCGCACGATCCTTGGCCCAACAGAACGTGTTTCCGCGTTCTCTCAGGACGATTTGCGCAAGTTTGTGGGCCAACACTATGGTCCAGAACAAATGATCCTGTCTGCGGCAGGTTCCGTCGATCACGACGCGCTTGTTAAGATGGCCGAAAAATTGTTTGGCCACATGACGCCAACGCCCAAATTTGACCTCGCACCAGCAAAATTTGTTGGTGGGAATTTTCGTCAGAACAAATCGTTGGAACAGGCACATTTCGCCCTTGGCTTTGAAAGCCCGGGCTATCGTGCAGACGACATTTACGTGGCGCAAATTTACGCAAGTGCACTCGGTGGTGGGATGTCGAGCCGGCTGTTCCAAGAGGTGCGTGAAAAACGTGGCCTTTGCTATACGATTTTTGCCCAAGCTGGCGCGCATGCTGACACCGGAATGACCACCATTTATGCGGGCACCAGTGGTGAACAGCTTGGTGAATTGGCCGAGATCACGATTGATGAAATGAAGCGTGCAGCAACAGACATGAGTCCAGCCGAAGTGGCTCGTGCGCGTGCCCAAATGAAAGCTGGATTGTTGATGGGATTAGAAAGCTCATCTAATCGTGCAGAACGTTTGGCGCGCTTAATCCAAATCTGGGATCGCATTCCTGCGTTGGAAGAAACGGTTTCAATGATCGATGCGGTGACGACCGGCGATGTACGTGATTTCGCTGAAAAAATGGCGGCGACGGCACCGGTTGCGTTGGCGTTGTATGGACCAGTTGACGGTGGGCCAACATTGGACGCAGTTCAGGCGCGGCGTCTTAGCTGATGCTGTTGGGTAAGCGTAAAATACGGATCGAAACCGAGCGGCTGACCCTGCGCCAACCAGCGCATTCAGATTATCGTCCGTGGTCTACATTACGTTCCCAAAGCAGTGACTTTTTGACCCCTTGGGAACCTGTATGGGCTGCCGATCATTTGTCACGCAAAGCCTTTACAAACCGCGTGGCTTGGGCACAGCGCTCAGTCAGTTCAGGCACTGCGATGCCGTTGTTTTTAGAGCGTCGTGAAGACGGTGCTTTGGTGGGGGCAATTACGTTAGACAACATACGTCGCGGCCCGTCACAGGCGGGGACATTGGGCTATTGGACAGGCCAAGCGTTCGCGCGTAATGGATACATGCGCGAAGCGATTTTGGCCGTTGTGCATCATGCTTTCACCCAGCTGGACCTTAGCCGTATTGAGGCAGCCTGTTTGCCAGAGAACAAGCCATCGCGCGCATTATTGGAACGCTGCAGCTTCAAATATGAAGGTGTCGCGCAATCCTATTTACAGATCGGTGGGCGCTGGAAAACACATGTTTTGTATTCCGCTTTGCGCAGTGATCGCCGTGGTCGCACAGACGCAGGTTAAGTGATGCCAGTAGGAGTTAAGATGTTAAATTCATTGACGAATGAAGTCGAAACGACACTTAAATTTTTGCTCCCTGCAGATCGTTTTCGCGACGCAGATGATCAATACCTAAAAGAACCTCGTGGCCGATATAGTGGGCAGAAAAGCTTGGTCGCGTTGCCAAGGTCGACGGTTGAGGTCAGTGCGCTGGTGATGGCCTGTGCAAAGGCACGTGTCGGGATTGTACCCTTTGGTGGTGGTACTGGATTGGTGGGCGGCCAGGTCGCTGAAGATGGGCCTAAGCCGTTGATCTTAAGTCTGGAAAAGATGAATGCTGTGCGCGAAGTGTATGCAGAAGAGAACGTGCTGGTTGCTGAAGCGGGTGTTATTTTGGCGGATGTTCAGGCGGCGGCGGATGCGCAGAACCGGTTGTTTCCATTGTCATTGGCGGCCGAAGGTTCGGCGCGAATTGGCGGAAACCTAGCGACCAATGCTGGCGGCACATCCGTTTTAAGGTACGGAAATACAAGGGATTTATGCCTAGGTCTTGAAGCTGTGATGCCATCGGGTGAAATTCTGAACGGCCTAAGCCGCCTGCGTAAAAACAACACCGGCTATGATCTGCGGCACTTGTTGATTGGCTCTGAAGGGACGTTGGGGATCATCACTGCGGCGGCGCTGAAACTATCGCCAAAGCCTGCGAAAATTGGCACTGCAATGTTGGTGGTTGAAAGCCCGAAAGCAGCGCTTTCGCTGTTGTCTTTGGCGCGTGATCAGCTGGGCGAAATGGTCAGTGGTTTTGAACTGATGCACAAGCAAGGCATTGATTTCCTTTCAGAATATATGCCTGACGTCCGTCAACCGTTTGACGCAGCACCTGAGTGGACTGTGTTGATCGAGGTCGGGTTGCCTGCGGCGATGGATCCGCAATCTGCGCTGGAAACATTGTTTGAGGAAGGGATGGAAGCTGGATTGGTCAGTGACGGGGTGATCGCCCAATCACAGGCGCAGTCAGACGCGTTTTGGACGGTGCGTGAAAGCATTCCAGAGGCCAATCGCCGTGTCGGTTCCATCTCGTCCCATGACATATCTGTTCCCCTTGGGGCCCTTGCAGGGTTTATCGAAGAAGCCAATCAGCGCATTGAAAATATTGGTAATTTTCGGATCAACTGCTTTGGTCACGTGGGTGATGGAAACCTTCATTACAATGTTTTCCCCCAAGAAGGACGCACACGCGCAGACCATCTAAATGTGCGTGAAGAGATTAAACGCACGGTGCATGATCTGACCCATGAATTGGGTGGATCGGTGAGTGCTGAACACGGGGTCGGCCGTCTTAAGGTTGATGATTTGGAGCGCTACGGCGATCCAACCAAACTGACGGCGATGCGTGCGATCAAAACCGCATTGGACCCGTTTGGGATCATGAATCCAGGCGCTGTTCTACGGACCTAAGTACGCTGTGTTAACTGGGGTGTTAGCAGGTTTTTTGCTATGGCTTGCCCAACACTGCAGGTGGAAACTGTGCAGAACACCCCCTGAAGTGTACAGTTTCAGATTGAGAATTCGGGATTTTCAGGCCTGTTTTCAACAAACTGCACATTTAACGGCGAAAACTGTACAGTTGCCCCCAAACCTTAACCAAAGGTGACCGAATCTGGTTAACACGCCCCAGAAAAACTGCAGACAATTTTAGTTAACTGGCGTCCAGACACCATTGCGCCACTTCAGCGGGGTGGTCGAAATTGGGGCCGCAAATTCGTTTATGGTTGGGTCCACAAGAGTAAGTAGGTTTTCAATTGCGCCCTCAACATCGCCATCAACAAACAACACCAGATCGGGCGCGGCGACCACGGCCACGATGCTGCCCAGACCAACACTGACGCCCTGCCAGAAACTGTGGTTCAGCATGAAGCTGGTTTCGAAATCACCATCAAGGGACAGGATGTACAAACCATCCCCCCCCTCAATTTTCAAATCCCATGCGCGGCTTTGTTGATTTTGCAATGCGATGGCTTTGAGGTCCGCCGCATCGAGTTCAAGTTGGATAAGGTCATCGACGGTCACGAATTGAATGATCTGTTCGTTGTCTTGGACAAAGAACAGCGACATGTCCGCCGCGAAGGGCAGGGTGACGGGCAGGCTTTGGGCTTCTTCTTGGTCCTCGTCGCCAAACCGCTTGGTCCCAAAACCCTTTGGATGGAATTCGTCAGAGGCGTCGTCTTCAAACGGTTCACTGCCAAACCCAGTAGGTCGAATAACGGGATAGATTTTGGCAAGGTCAAGCGCGGCTTCGGGGGCGACGGATTGAGAGACTTCAATGGTGAAGTTTATAAACTTCTCAAGCGCTTGTTGACGTGCGGCGTCGCTTGCGGCCTCTTGCATCGTTTTGTGAATGGTATCGGGCAAACTGATTTGCATCGGCCCGTCGTTTATCTGAAAGCTGATATACCGTTGTTCCAAGTCCACCTTGGTTGATGTCACCCGCGGATCGTCAAGGAATTGTTCGTGCATCAG
Source organism: Ascidiaceihabitans sp. (assembly GCA_028825475.1). Classification (GTDB taxonomy): domain Bacteria; phylum Pseudomonadota; class Alphaproteobacteria; order Rhodobacterales; family Rhodobacteraceae; genus Ascidiaceihabitans. The sequence continues at coordinate 22,480 of JAPKAB010000033.1, forward strand.
ATTTAGCGTTTCATCCAGCGTTTCTGGGCGCGCTATCTCTGCCTGCGCCGTGAGGGCGCAAGCAAGTGTTAGAAGTGTGGCTATGAACAGCCGCTGCATTTATTCGCCCTCGAACTCGCACAGAACGCTGACATCCATGCCCATGGTTTCCAACTTTTTGCGGCCACCAAGGGCTGGTAGATCGATGATAAAGGCACAAGACACGATTTCCCCGCCCAAACGTTCGATCAGTTTGATGCTGGCCTCAGCCGTGCCACCCGTCGCCAGCAGGTCATCCACCACTAGAATTTTTTCACCCGGTTGGATCGCATCGTCGTGCAATTCCATTACGGCTTCACCATATTCCAGTGTGTAGGCTTGTGAAATTGTCTTGCCCGGCAGTTTGCCTTGTTTGCGAATTGGGACGAACCCAACAGACAGTTGGTGCGCGATAGCACCGCCAAGGATGAAACCGCGTGCTTCTAACCCGACAACTTTGTCGATCTGGATACCAACGTAGGGGTGCAGCATTTGGTCAATCGCCAAACGAAACCCGCGTGGGTCTGCGAATAGGGTGGTCACATCACGAAACATGATCCCCTCGTGTGGGAAATCAGGGATTGTGCGAATGTAATCTTGGACTTGTTTCATGTGTTTTCCATTTGGCAATTTGGGGCCGTGCTAAGTTGGGGTCGTATTAAAGCAGACGTCCAGCAACTGCATCAAGTTTCGCCATCACAGCAGGATCGCGTGCCTCGGGTGCCGTCAGGATTGCAAATTCGAGTGCGCGGTCACAGCCGTGTTCGCACGGTGCGCGGTCTGCACCCAACAAAGCAGGCAGGCGTTTCACCAGGTCGCGCCCTTTGTCGGCGTTGCCCATTAAGGTTTGGATAATCTGCGTCACGTCAACTTCGCCGTGATCTGGGTGCCAGCTGTCATAGTCAGTGATCATCGCGACGGATGCATAGCAAAGTTCGGCTTCGCGGGCCAGTTTGGCTTCGGGCATGTTGGTCATGCCGATCACATCCGCGCCCCAGCTGGTGCGGTACATTTTGGATTCAGCCAATGTAGAGAACTGTGGCCCCTCCATCGCAAGGTAGGTGCCACCGCGGTGCGTGTTGATCCCAGCGGCGCGTGCTGCGGTTTCGCAGGCGTCTGACAGACGCGGGCAGGTCGGGTGTGCGACTGAAACGTGGGCCACGCACCCTGTGCCGAAGAATGATTTTTCACGGGCAAAGGTACGGTCGATGAACTGATCGACGATGACGAAATCGCCCGGTGCCATTTCTTCGCGAAAACTACCGCAAGCAGAGATAGAAATCACGTCCGTCACCCCGATCCGTTTCAGCGCGTCGATGTTGGCGCAGTAGGGAACGGTGGTGGGCGAATGGATGTGTCCGCGTCCGTGGCGGGGCAGGAACGCCATGTCGACGCCTTCTAGCGTACCGGTCAAGATTTGATCAGACGGCGCGCCCCAAGGGGTGTCCACGTCGATCCATTCGGGGTTTTGCAATCCGTCGATATCATAGATGCCAGAGCCGCCGATAACGGCGATTTTCGTTTTTTGAGCGGCGTTGGTCATTGGGGAATCCTTGAAGCTACGTTTGAAGTAATTTTACGCATTTGAGGTCGAAATAAAACCGCGATTGCGGCTTTGTGATCGTATCACGGCGGATTTGTGCGCGGGTTGAAAAGTGACGTGACGGTACAGATCATTTCCTGTGTTGCTGTGTTTTGCAGAAAGTGGTCGGTAATACGCAATAACATTTTACAAAGGACGCGATTATGGCCCCAACGATTGATATGTCCCGCTATTCTAACCTTGCTTTGGAGGCCCATGACGACGGGGTTTGGGTTGTGACGCTGAACCGCCCCTCAAAACGCAATGCTTTGAATGAAGCGACTGTGGACGAGATGGTTGAGTTCTTTTCGCTGGCACCGCGTGCCGGTGTGCGCGCCGTTGTATTGGCAGGCGCTGGCGATCATTTTTGCGCGGGTCTGGATTTGGTGGAACACCATGACGAAGACCGCAGCCCCGCTGATTTCATGCATGTGTGCCTGCGTTGGCATGAAGCGTTCAACAAGATGGAATATGGGGGTGTGCCTGTCATCGCGGCACTGCAAGGCGCTGTTGTGGGCGGGGGGCTGGAATTGGCCAGCTCGGCCCATATCCGCGTGATGGATCAAACCGCGTATTTTGCATTGCCAGAGGGACAGCGCGGGCTGTTCACAGGGGGCGGTGCCACGATCCGCGTCACGGATTTGGTGGGCAAGGCACGGATGATCGACATGATGCTGACGGGGCGGGTGTATCAGGGACAAGAAGCGGTGGATCTGGGCCTTGCGCAATATATCGTTGAGGGGTCCAGCCTTGAGGCGGCGATGGAACTGGCGCGCAAAGCGGCACAAAACCTACCCCTGTCAAACTTTGCCATCTGTTCAGCGGTCAGCCACATCCAAAACATGTCTGCGATGGACGGCGCCTATGCTGAGGCGGTGGTGGCAGGCGTGGTGAACACGCAGCCAGACGCGCGCGAACGCCTTGCCGCCTTCGCGGACAAAAGCGCAGCACTGGTGCGCCCGAACGCGTGAGCGGGGTTAGTCGCGGCGAATAAGGCCAGTGATCGCTGCGGCACCAAGGGCGGTGACGATCCAGCCCGCGATTTGCAACATGAAGCCGTAACGCCATAGGCGTTTGCCCCATGGGCCGCGTTCGGTTGACGGTCCCCAAGTATCAGTCTGACCAAGGTTGATGATGGGAATGACGAGGTCGGCGGCATAGGCGAAACTGCTAAAGGTGGACCAATCTTGGCCTGCGGCATAGGTTTTTGTGCCATTGGGCAGGGTTTTGCGGATCGACCATTCCTCTGCTGGGTTTATATCGTCGCGCTTTGCGACGTCTTGCCATTCCTCGGAAGATTGAAGAACAGCAGAGGTCGGGGCGAAGTCACCTCCATCCCATGTTTCGTGTGATAGCCAAACGGCGATACCCCAGAGTGCGAATAGCCAACCGAGGCTTTTAAATGGCCTGTGACCAAACCCGATAAGGTGTTTGAATGCCTTTTCCACGATGGCCCAATGTAAAAGGCTAAGAACGTCGTAGCCAAGTGCGGTCATATAGTTTCGGTCAGTTGGGTTGGGAGGTGCACGAAAGCGTTTACGTTCGCTTTGTCGTAATAATTCTTCTCGTTTCTCCAAAACAAGGCGCGCATCTTTGTCATGCCCCATATCCCGCAGAACTTTGGCCAATTGGGTGTAGGGCTGGGGTTTGAATTCCCCATTCCAGTTAGAGCCTTTGTCTAGCCAAGCCAGCCTTGTTTTAGCGTCTAACGGCCCACCGATGATCGTGTCATAGGTCATTCCGTTTAGATCAACTTGCCCACCACTTGGCCAACTATCTTCATCATCAGTCAAAGAAGATGTGTATGCGTTGGAAAAGCTAAATGTTCCTTTGGCAACAGTAACGCCGAGCCAAATTAAACCACCATTCATTTTTGTATTTTGCGCGAAAAGGGCGTCACCTTTCTTGACTTCAAATGTCGCCTCTACACAGCCCAGTTGCCCACCGATTGTTGCGCTG
>JAPKAB010000034.1 GCA_028825475.1 Ascidiaceihabitans sp.
CACTCCATCTTTCCAAAAAGACTAAAGTGTTGCGTTGACCCTTTGAAACCGCAGTTCAGCCATGATTTCCTCCAGGTCGCGATAGGAAACGCCATATCGCACATAGAAATACACCGCATACAGGATCACGCTTTTAGGATATTGGGCTCCCTTGAAATCAACTGACATCCAATACACCCTGCTGTTAGCTTGTTTGAGGAACATGTCGCAAAATCAGCCAACAAACGAAAGAACAAAAAGTTTGCGACAGAACCGGAGGAAGCCATGCGCTTATTGACGTGGATGGGTGCTGCTCAACTGGCGGAATTGCCAGCAGCAGGGTTGCCCTATACCGACGAGCGGCGCGTTGGCATTGCCCGTGCGCTGATGTTCGCACCTGACTTTCTGCTGTTGGACGAACCCGCCGCTGGCATGTCCGAGGCCGAGGCAAATGATCTCGCCGCGATTATCAAACGCATCGCCGAAGAGCTTCAATGCGGTGTTTTGTTGATTGAGCATAACGTCGGGCTGGTCCTGTCATTGGCGAACCACGTCTATGTTTTGGACGCAGGCAACATCATCGAAGAGGGCGACAAAGCCGCGATCCTTGGCAGCCAAGCGGTACGCGAAGCCTATCTTGGCGCTGAACACACGGAGGATGCGTAATGTCTAAGCTGGGCGTTTACGATGTCGCGGTGCGCTACGGCAAAATACCAGCGCTGGAGGATGTTTCCTTTACCGTATCCGAGGGCGAACGGTTGTTTATCTCCGGCCCCAACGGTGCTGGGAAATCGTCTTTGCTCAAAGCGATTTGCGGCGCGGCCCCGACATCACATGGACGGATCGAAGTGGATGGTGACGTGCTGAATGGCCGCTCCCCCGAAGCAATTGCTCGTCTTGGTCTGACCATGGTGCCGGAGGGCCGCGATATTTTTGGCACTCTGACGGTTGAAGAAAACCTGCGCGTCGGCACGGGCATTCGCCGTGACAAGTCTGCGATTGAGACGGACATCGAAGAGGTTTACGAAAACTTCCCGATGCTCGCTGACCGCCGTCACGCAAACGCTGGAGCCCTGTCAGGTGGACAGCAACAGATGCTGGCAATTGGGCGCGGGTTGATGACCAACCCCAAACTGATGCTGGTGGATGAACCGTCCCTGGGTCTGGCACCAAACATCGTCGATCAAGTTTATCAAACGCTGGTTAATCTGCAAAAAGACCGTGGCCTCACCTTGATCATCGTCGAGCAAAGCTCGGCCCGTGCTGCCCGTGTCGGCGGGCGTATGTTGCTGCTGCGCGGGGGAAACGTTGTGGGCGATGGTGATTCTGTGAAGTTCGCGGAAAGTGACCTGCTGAAAGAAGCCTATTTCGGGCAAGACACGCCAGAGGGTCCGTCATGAACGCCATTCCACAGCTCTTTTTTGATGCCATGAGCCTTGGTGGCATTTATGCGATGGCCGCATTGGGGATCGCGCTGATCTTTGGCGTGATGAAGCTCGTGAATTTCGCGCACGGTGAATACATCGCCTTTTGCGTCTTTGCTTTGATTGTCCCGTCGACTGATGCGGTTGCTGTCATGTTCATAGGTAAAGCGCCAGCAATTGTGCTTATTCCAATCTTGTTGCTGGTTGGAGCCGCTGTCGCTGTAGCGTCCGAGTTTTTCGTGTTTCGACATATGCGCAGGGCAACCCCTGTGGCGATGATGATCTCGTCCTTTGCCCTTGGCTTTGTGATCCAAAATACTCTTCTGTTGGTCTATGGTAGCCGCCCAAAGGCGATCAGCCTTTGGCCCGAGTTGAATAAACCGGTCAGCATTATCGGAGCCTCCATCCCGCTTTTGCAGATCATCGTTATCCTTACGACGCTGATTGTCGTAGTTGCGCTGGCATTGCTCCTCAAGAAGACGCGCATTGGGCTTGAGATGCGTGCAGCGGCCGAGAATTTTACCATGGCACGGCTGTTGGGTGTGCGCGCAAACGTGGTGATCACCGGTGCCTTTGCCCTTTCTGGTGCGCTGGCGGCGGCTGTGGCCTTGATCATGGTCACGCAAACTGGCGTTGCTGATGTCCGGATGGGCGGGCAGATCATGCTTGTTGCGTTCATTGCTACAGTGATCGGCGGCTTGGGCAGTTTGCCAGGTGCTGTTGCTGCTGGCTTTTTGATTGGTGCCGCGTCCGTTATTTTACAGGGCTTCCTCCCGCTTGAGGCGCGACCCTTTCGTGATGCGTTTCTCTACACGCTGGTGATCGTCGTTCTGCTGCTGCGCCCCGACGGCCTGTTCACGTCGAACTCAACAAAGCCGAGGGTTTAAGAAGATGGCACAAACGCACAAACAAAAACGCCTGAGCGCATGGTCAACGCCCATTCTGTTGATCGCGATTTTGGTGGTCTTTACTGTGTTGGTCACCATCTTTGGCGACAAATCACTGGCGCGGATGGCGGCGCAAACCTTGATCCGTGTCACCTTTGTTGTGGGGCTGTGGATCTTCGTTGGCAATTCTGGCGTCGTCAGTTTCGGTCATGCGGGTTACATGGCGATTGGGGCCTATTGTTCTGCTTGGCTGACGCTTGACCCGATGAAGAAGGGGTTGTTCCTGCCTGATCTGTGGCCGTTTCTGGCCAACGCTGAATGGCATGTCTTGCCGGCTGCTGTTGCCTCGGGCTTGCTTGCTGCTCTCGTAGCACTCCTTTCGGGGGCCGCCATCCTACGCCTCTCGGGTATCGCCGCGTCCATCGCGACATTCGCATTTCTGGCCATCATCTACACCGTATATTCCAGCTGGGAAGGGGTGACGGGTGCTACCTCATCCGTAGTCGGTTTGACACGTTACGCTGATCAATGGGCTACTTTGGGCTGGGCGTCGGTCACTGTCTTGGCGGCTGCTTGGTATGCGAATTCATCGTCGGGATTGGCGCTGAGGGCCAGCCGCGAGGATGAAGTGGCCGCGGATGCCAGCGGTATCAATATGTACCGCCACCGTTTGATTTCATTGGTTGTGTCAGCCTTTTTTGCGGGAGTTGCGGGAGCACTATTTGGGCATTCACTGGGCGTTCTGAACCCCAACAGTTTTTATCTTGGGGTTACCTTTATCACGCTAGCTATGCTCGTTGTAGGTGGCATCGGAAGCCTGACAGGAGCCGTTACAGGCGTGCTTGTCTTATCTATCATCATTGAAGCGCTTGTCCGGATGGAGCGCGGTATCGCGGTTGGTGAAACAACGCTGGCCCTGCCAACTGGTGCGCAAGAAATCATCATCGGGATCATCATGATCTTGGTTCTCATTCTACGACCGGCCGGTTTGACCGGTGGGCGTGAACTGCGTCTGCGGATCGGCGGGCGTTAACTACAAAACCAACAAACCAACACCAAAAGGGAGACAACACATGAAACATCTATTCACGACAACAGCACTCATAATGGGTCTTGGCACAACTGCGATGGCCGAGGACATTACAATCGGGTTTGCAATCGCAAAGTCAGGCTGGGTTGAGGCGTATGACGCACCTGCCGTGGCTGCAGCGCGTATCCGCATTGACGAGATCAACGCCAACGGCGGCCTGTTGGGCAAGCAACTCAAATGGATCGAAGCAGATACCAAGAGTGACCAGGCGCAATCTGCAAGTGCCGGTCTGCAAATGGTTGATGAGGGCGCAGATATGCTCATCGTCTCTTGTGACTACGACTTTGGCGCTCCTGCTGCTTTGGCGGCTGAGGGTGAGGGACTTAACTCGTTCTTCCTCTGCGCGGAAGATATCAAAGCCGGTATTCAGGGCGTCGGCCCAAACAGCTTCTCGGCATCCATTCTGGCGGCCGTGCAAGGGGCAACAATGGCGGAATGGTCCATCAAAGAGCGTGATGCCAAAACCGGTTATGTCCTGCTCGATACGACCATCGAGTACAACAAGGGCATCTGCACCGGCTATGACTGGATGTTCCCCAAAGCAGGCGGCGAGATTGTCGGCCGCGATACTTTCCTCAACGGGGACGCCTCCATCGCAAGCCAGATTACCCGCATCAAAAGCTTGGCCGAAGAGCCTGACGTAATCATGTTGTGTTCATACATTCCGGGTGCAGCTTCCGCTGTGCGCCAGATCCGCGCTGCGGGCATCAACTCGACGATCCTTAATGGTTCTGCGGTGGACGGTTCTTATTGGTTGGACGCGGCACCTGATCTCTCGAACTTCATCGTACCGGTCCAAGGATCGATCTATGGTGATGACACACGTCCCGCAGTCAACGAATTTCGCGACGCGTTCGAAGCTGCAACGGGTGCTGGTCCATCAAGCACGTATGCATACCCTGGTTACATCCTGATTGACCTCTGGGCAAAAGCGGTCGAGCGTGCTGGAACCGTTGATGGGGCTGCTGTGACGGCCGAGCTTGAAAAGATGGACAACGAGCCAACAGCATTCGGGCCACGTAGCTTCTCGGATCAGCTCCACCACCAGAACACTGCTGAAATGCAAATCGTCGAGATCACGGGTGGCAAGCCTGGCGTGATAGGCAGCTTTACGATCAGTGAGCCTGTGCCGCTAGATGTTCTATTGAAATAATCCTGCTAACAAAAAACAGACATTTTGGGCGTCCCAATTATGGGGCGCCCTTCATTTTGCGCTCAAAGTGGTCCGACGTTTGTCGTAGGATCGTTCGCATGGTTTCAGTTTTTTGCATTTGAGCACTTCAAAGAAGGGCCGCGATTTGAGCCGATACCCACGCTCTACTTTGCGCCTTCTACTGTGACGCCGATGTCGACACTCTTATGAGGTGGGGGCCAGAACAAAGTCATGGACCACTTCGTAGAATGGATCCTCAGCCCCTTCCGCCCTGATGCGTTCGGGATCTTCGATCAAATCAAACTTTGCAAGCAAACTCTCTTTTACGCCAAACACGGCGTCTGAATTGATATACTTGTCATCGGGATCGAAAATATGGGTCACGAGCGTTTCATACCCATCCGCCTCTAGAATGTAGTGAAGATGTGCCGGACGGTATGGATGACGGCCCATACTGCCAAGCAATTTACCTACGGGGCCATCATCTGGAATGGGGTAGTACCGTGGCTTTGCTCCCCAAAAGGTATAGGTCCCATCTGACCCCGTGTGGAACACGCCGCGCAGGTTGAAATCGGGTTGGATGCCTTTTTGTTGAACGTCGTAAAAACCGTCATCGTTCGTTTGCCACACATCAATCTTGGTGCCCTCAATGGGGTCGCCATTTGTGTTCAAGATGCGGCCTTTGATCAACATCGGCTCGCCCTTGCCATCAAGGCAAATGTTCGAACCCATTGGCAATTCTGGGACATCGGGAATGTGGAATGGACCCAACACCGTTGATTCCGATGCGCCACTGGGTTTTCTATTGTTGATGGAATCTACCAGCATAGACACACCTAAGATATCGCTGAGCAGGATATACTCCTGCCGCCAATCATCCGATTTATGGCCCGTTGCTGTAAGAAACTTGATTGCTTCAAGCCATTCATCTTGGCTCGGCTCGATCTCTTTTACGGCTGCATGCAGATGTCGAATAATGGCGGACATCACCTCAGCAAGGCGTGGATCTGTTGTTGATGCGATCTTGCTAACCACAACGTCCGCAGAGTTTTCTTCAGTAAAGTAACCTTGGTCTTGCGTGCTCATTGCGCGTCTCCTATTTCGACAAAATTGCGGTCATAACGCGGGTCAATTCCGCTGCAGGGTCCTTGGCCATCTGATCCGTGCGCCAGCAAACGTGCTGGTCTGGGCGGGTGATTACGCAGCCTGCATCGCCAACTTCTTTCGCGCGCGCCCAATCTCCCGTGTGATCCACGTATTCCTGACGCGGTCCGATAATATGCGCGTGTAGTTTGATGCCGAGCTGTGCCGCTACCGTTTGCGCGGCTTCGGCCCATGCTTTGCCGCCCAATCCGGTGAAGAGCGTGAACGCGCCGCCACCTGCCAGATCAAGTGTTGAGTGTTTGCCGCCCCTGTCATCAAACAGCCACGCATGGGGGATACGCGCACCGGGCCACGTGGTCGGCTGATAGTGCAAAACCGCATCCAGCGCGAAGTCTGGTTCGATCTGGCCATCCGTGAGAGCAGCAGTTGAGCTGTAGCGCTGGTTCATTTCGATTCCATGCGCGTCGAATTCATATTTCTTAAACGCAATTGCTGCATTAAGAGCTTCGCGCTGCGCCTCAGCCTCGGGAGTGGAGCCACAACGTGCGTCCATGTTGGCTTTAATCGCCTCAAAGTCGCTGCCGCCTGTCATGCCGAGCGCCTCAAATATTGGGCCGAATTCTCCGATGGATTGGTTGGCGCGGGTGACGATCTGTTTGGCGATTGGTGCACGTTCAACGGAGTATGTGTCGAGCAAGCCCTCGCCTGCTTCACCCTTGATCACCGCCGCCATTTTCCACGCAAGGTTAAAGGCATCCTGAATGGATGTGTTTGACCCAAGGCCGTTGGAGGGTGGATGGCGGTGCGCGGCATCACCCATGATGAACACACGGCCTTTCGACATATCGGTCGCGTAGCTGTCGTTCACAGTCCAAGTGTTTGCGTTGATTAATTCGATCTCAAGCTCTGGATCGCCGACCAGCTGACGTGTCACATCCGTGGCCATCGCTTCGTCCACAACAGGTGCGGGTTCGTTGATGTCATAACCCCAAACGATCAGCCACTCGTTCCAAGGCCGGATCATGCGGACCAAACCCATGCCAATGCCACCAACATTCGCGCCCGGTTGCATCACCCAGTAAAGGACAGACGGGCGGTGCGCGACGTACTTGGAAAGGTCCGCACGGAAGTAGATGTTCATCGAGCCGCCAACGCCCATCTTGCCCTCGAAGGGCAGGTTTTCGTTCTCTGCAACAAGGGAGTTACCGCCATCCGCGCCAATGAGATACCTTGAGCGGATGGTAATTTCTGTACCTGTCATGCGATCTAGGCAGGTGGTCGTCACGCCGTCAGCATCCTGCACATGGCTCTTGTATTCAGTGCTCATCCGCGCGCGTGTGCCGCGTTTACAGGCGGTTTTGAACAGGATCGGCTCCATAAAGGTTTGCGGCAAATCGTTCATAAAGGATGGCGATGATAGCAAGTGCTCGGCCTTGGACAAGGGATGCGTGCCCCATGATTTCATGCGGCCAATCTCTTCACCCGCAAGGCTTTCGCAGAAGACGTTTTCGCCCATCAACTCCTGCTCGGTCGCATTGAGATATACCTCGTCCTCCACCTCGCGGCCCAGATCACGCAGCACCTCCATGGTGCGCTGGTTGGTGATATGCGCGCGCGGCGTGTTGGCCAACCAGTGATAGCGGTTGATGACGATATTTTCGATGCCATAGCTCGACAAGAGTGCTGCACTTGTGGATCCTGCCGGACCTGTACCGATGATCAGGACTTCGGTTGTAATGTCTGCCATGTTTTATTCCTTTGACGATGGATTAAGTTTGCCGCCTCTCAGGATGCGACGAATTGGGAAAAGCTGGATGCCTGTGCGTTCTGAAGAGAGATCCCGAAGGCCACGTAGGGCAACCAGCATGGGTAACGATATCGAGTAGCCGAGGCGCGTTTTCCGTCCTGTGCTAGTGCTGGCGCAGCTAGGCCAACAGCAGCAAGGCACCGGCCCGATGCGATAGAGATTTTGAGAGATGAAATGCCTGCTAACAAGATGTCATCCCCGATATCCACTTTTATCTAAAGTACTTGGCGCGTCGCCGGCCCAGGCGGCCTGCAAAAGCGCGCGGATGTCGTCGCGCGTAACGGGCTGTGGGTTCGGGTATGGTTTTGTCGTGGCGATGTCTGCTGCGCGGTCCAGGTCGCTTTCTTGCAAGCCTAGATCACGCAGGGCCAGCGGTGCATTCATTTTCTGTGCGAAACCGTGCAGAGCAAGGCCCGCGTTTTCACCGCCAAGCAGATTGCAAATCGGCTGTAATTCTGCGCTGGCAGCGTGTGCATTATAAGCGATGGCATGGGGCAGAACGATTGCGTGGGTTTCTGCGTGTGGCAGGCCGAACGAGCCACCTAAAGTGTGGCAAAGCTTGTGATGCAGCGCCATGCCGACCTGACCCAAAACCGTGCCGCAGGCCCATGCACCTCGCAGCGTTACCTCGCGCGCTGCGAGGTCTGAAGGATTTGCTAGAACTCGTGGCAAACCGTCCACAAAGGACTTCAACCCATCCATCGCCATTGTTGTTGTTTTGGTCGTACGATCAGTTGCATAGAGCGCCTCTGCCGCGTGGGCCATTGCGTTGAGCGCGGAAGTTACGGTCATTGTGACGGGGAGTGATACGACCAGTTCAGGATCATAGAGGATCACCTCGGGCAGCACGCGCGCATCGCTCAGAGTGGTCTTTGCACCATTCTCTGTTTGGCCAAGAATTGGTGTGGATTCGCTTCCTGCATAGGTAGTGGGAATGGCGATCTGAAGGAGGTTATTGCGGTAAGCGATTGCTTTGCCAAGGCCCGTTGTCGATCCGCCACCTATTGTAATCACGCAATCTGCTTGGATTTCTTTCACATGCAGCATCGCAGCGTCTGTGATCGTTACGGGCGTGTGCATTTCCGCCTTGCAGAAAACACCAGCCGCCAACGGACCTAGCAGTTCGGCGATTTCAAAAGCTGCGTCGCTTTGTTGCGGGGTCGACAGGATCAGGGCACGAGAGGCACCAAGTCGGCGCACCTCATTTGCAATCGTCTTGCGGATTGATGCGCCAAAGACGACCCGAACTTGTTGCATCGCTTTTGAAATTTGGTCGTCCATGACATCGTCCTCAAAGCAGTTTTGAAACAATCGTACCTTAGATTCGCAAATATCTGGAAAGCGAATTTCAAGGGCTTGCAAATCGTATTGAACAAAAAGGGCGCAACGCAGTTTGGCGCGCTTAGACCTCAGATCGTAATGCCGCCATCAACACCTATGATTTGCCCTGTGATGTTACTTGCGTACTCAGAGCAGAGGAATGTCACGAGCGCCGCGACCTCGTCGGGATTTTGAGGGCGGCCCATAGGAACCAGATCACGAATGCGTCCGTCAAATACTTCGGTCGCGTCACTTCCTTGAGCCCCTTGCGAAGCATTGGCCATGACTTGACCCAGATTTTCCCAAAGAGGGGACCAGACGAAGCCGGGTGCTACAGCATTTACGCTCACTTTGTCAGCGGCGAACTGTCGTGCGAGGACGCGTGTTAAACCGTTGGCAGCAGATTTTGAGACTGAGTAGGCTGGCATAAAGGGTGCTGCGATGATCCCTGTGATGGAGGTGACGTTGACGATTTTGCCCTCACTCGCGATGAGGTTGTCGCGCATTGCTCCCGCCCAAAAGGCAGCACCTTTCACATTGATTGCAAAGGTGCGATCCCAGTCGTCTTCGGTATGTTTTGTGAAAGGCTGTCCGGGGGTGGCCACAACACCCGCGTTGTTGATCAGGTAGCGCGGTGCACCCATTTTTTGCGTGATCTGGAGGGCGGTTTCATGGACAGCTTTCTCATTTGCCACATCGCAAACGAAAGCGTGTCCGTCGATCTGCTCTGCGACTTTTTGCGCGGCACTGCCATCCAGATCGACAACCGCGACCTTTGCACCCGCATCTGCCAGCATTGCAGCAATCGAAGCACCGATGCCATTGCCGCCGCCGGTGACAACTGCCACCCCATCGAGCACAATATGCATCAGAAAAATATCCCTAAGGATTTCTGCATAAGAACGGCATGATCCAGAACGATCGTGCGATCCGCGACTTTCCATGTGGTGTCTGCATCTTCGCGCAAAACGTCCTTGCGCGTGCCAGAAAACACCTCTTGGTCAGTTTCCATATGGGAGCGGTAGATCAAGAATTTTGAGGTGACCTGCACCATTTTATTCTCTTTGCCGACTATCTCGACGTTAGACACCATATGATTGGTGCGACCGGGTGGCGTTTCGGCCCATGCGCGGCCTGTGGCAAGGCGTTTGACGCGATTGCTCATGCTTACATAGTCATCTTCGAAATGGGCAAGATGGCCGCGTTCGGTAAGCTCGCTGCCAATACCGCGCCCGATCCGGTTGGACACAATAGGCATCCAGTACCGCAAGTCTTCGGCCAAAAGCCCGACCCATTTGTCAAACTCCAGATCGTCCAGATACCGCGCCTCGCGGGAGTAGAATTGAGTGATCGAAAACCACAGATCGATGTCTGAAATGGCTCTAATATCCGTGCTCATACTGTGGCTCCCGGTACATCAGGCGTATCCCCATTCATCATTTTGGCCCATTGTGCATAAAGCTGACGTTGATTGATTTCGTTCTGAAAACCGGCAACGCGCCCGCGCATGTCAGGATGGATCGTTTTGGGGTCTTCGATTTCGTGAGCAACACCCATCGACAGGTTCTGCGCGAACTGGCGACCCACATATCCTTTGCTGGACTTGGTCGATTGCACCCAATTGTCCACGTCGTCTTGTTCCCACGTGCCAGAGGTGCCGTGCCTTTGCAGATCGTGGATGCGCACCATATCGCGGTGATCAGGTGCTGCTTTCTTATCGACGAAACACCATGACCAGCCTTCGGTCTCGCTTACTCCGCGTGGATGCCAGACGCGGATGTTACCAGACTGCCAGAGCATCGAAAAATTCGGAAAAATAGAGCCGTGCATCGGGCTTAGATGCATCCCGCGCAAATCGCCGAGACGGGAATGTGTTTCGGGGAAGCGATCGTGCTCATAGTCGAGAAACTCGGGCAGGGCCATCTCATAGACCTGCTCTTCGTTCTCGGCCCAACGCGCGCCAAAGCCGTGACCGTTTCCAGCGTTGATCTGAAAACCTTCGTAGCCATAACCCTTTTTGCGGCGCGGCATACCTTCAAACCCGCTTTCCCAGGCAGAGCCGTGGCTGACAGGTCCATGATAGCTATCGCCGATGAAGTTATCGACGGGGAACTTCCAGTTACACTTGATGCGCCATTTATGTGTGCCGGGGAGGACTTCGATACCACCCTCGCGGCGATCCAACATCATATCAAGATACCATGCCATATCGCCAAGAAAGTCCTCAAGCGAAGGGGCCTTGGCGTCAAAGGTCGCGAAGATCATACCCTTATAATTATCGATTTTGGCCACAGGAACGAGGCCGTGTGATTCCATGTCCAGCTCTTCATGGTAGCATTGTTTGAAGCCCGGAACGGTTTTCAGGTTGCCATTGTTGGCGAAGGTCCAACCGTGAAACGGGCAGGTAAACATGCGCTGGTTGCCACTATCGGCGCGGCACACACGGTTCCCACGGTGACGGCACATGTTCAGGAATGCACCGATTTTGCCATCGGAATGACGGGTCACAATGACGGGGTCTTCGCCCATGTAGGCAGTGAAAAAGTCGTTTTCATTTGGCAGTTGCGAGGTGTGGCCAAGAAATAGCCAGCAGCGCGCAAAGATTTGTTTCAGCTCTGTTTGATAGATTTCGGGGTCGGAGAATATCTTACGATTGATCTCGCCCTTTGTGAGGTCAATCAAATGATCGAAATGCGGGTGTACGCCTTTATCCAGCATAGTGCCTCCTGAATTTTCTACCGAATGGAAGTGTCTTGACCTTACCATGTCTTGCCAGACCGATAGGCAGCAAGTAACATTTGCGCCTAGCAATTCATTTTAGGCATACCCCTCATGCAACTTCACCAGATCGAAGCCGTCGTCGCAATCACCGAAGCGGGCAGCTTTCGTAAAGCGGCGGAAGTCCTGGGGCGCACGCAGCCGACACTGACCAAAAGCATCAAGGCGCTAGAGGAGTCTGTGAACCTTGTGATTTTTGATCGCACCCCGCGCGGCGTGCAGCTTACCGAAGGGGGCGAGCGGTTGTATAAACGCGCATGCACCATCATGGCCGATGTGCGCGCAATGGAGGATGAGGTCAAACAGATGGCTGGTTTTGACGGGGGCAGGGTGCGGGTTGGTGTCTCGCCAGTTGCTGGTACGGTCATCATGCCCCGCGCGCTAAGCCAGTTTCGCAAGCGCTGGCCGCGGGTCGAGATTGACCTGATCAATATCCTGTACCCTGATTCAGTGAGCCAATTGCGCGAAGCAGCGATCGATATGGTGATTGGTCCTGTGCCGGTTCTGGACGCACATGGCAGTGTGATCGTAGAACGCTTGTTTGACATTGATATGGTCATCGCCACCCATGTTAACAATCCGAAACACAGAGCTATGCGTTTGGCTGATCTATCGGAAGAACAATGGATTATTCACGGGTCCAAGGAAGGTCCAAGTAGTTTGTTTGCGGGGGCTTTTTCGGGCCTCGAATGGCCGATGCCCGCCGCCTTTACCAATTGCTACTCGCTGACAACGATCATCGCGCTGATAGAGGAAACCTCGGCATTTTGCCTTCTTTCCAAGCAGCTTTTCAACACCATCGCGCCCAGTCATGGCCTTGTGATTGTGCCGATCCAGGAAACCTTGCCAAAGTTTCCCTTGTCATTGGTCACTCAGAAAACCCGTCCTTTGACGCCGGCCGCCGCAGAACTGGCCCAGCATATTCGGCGTCGGGCGACGATGTTGGTCAAGTCAGGGTATTCAGGTGATAGCCATATGGAATAGCGATGCATTAAATTGACTTGAATTGTAATCGCTAAAACTTGTTTGTTCGGAGTCTGGGGGGAGACATTGAATGAACGTTTTGTGGATCATGTGTGACCAGTTGCGCTGGGACTACCTGTCTTGTGCGGGCCACAAAACCTTGGATACGCCTCATATTGATGCTCTGGCACAGCGCGGCGTGCGTTTTGATCGGGCTTACGTGCAATCCCCGTTTTGCGGCCCCTCAAGAATGTCCAGTTACACGGGCCGCTATTGCCGTTCGCATGGATCGACGTGGAACGGATTTCCCTTGCGCGTGGGCGAGCCGACGTTGGGCGACCATCTTCGCAAGATCGGGGTGCGCCCTGCGTTGGTTGGCAAGACCCACATGATCCCTGACAAGGAGGGCATGGAGTGGTTGGGTATCGACCCCCAAGGCCCCATTGGTGCAACGCTAGCCGAATGCGGGTTCGAGCCATGGGAGCGGGATGATGGCCTTCATCCCTATGGCCCCTACAATAGCAATCCCGACTATAACGGATACCTGCGCGATCAGGGCTTTGAGGGCGAAAACCCTTGGGAGGACTGGGCAAATTCGGGCGAGGATGATGCAGGGACTTTGCTGAACGGCTGGTTGCTGAAACACTCGGACAAGGCTGCGCGGATTCCCGAAGAGCATTCCGAGACCCCCTACATGACCAACCGCGCTATGGAGTTCATGGAGCAGGCAGGTGATCAGCCGTGGTTGTGCCACCTGAGTTTCATCAAACCGCATTGGCCTTATGTCGTGCCCGAACCCTATGCCAGCATGTACGGTCCCGATGATGTGCCAAAGGCGATCCGCACCGAAGCCGAGCGCGAAAATGCGCATCCGGTGTTCAAGGCCTACATGGAAAGCAAGATTTGCAAGACCGTCAGTCAAGAGAAGGTCCGCACTGCCATCATTCCCGCCTACATGGGGCTGATCAAACAGATTGACGACCAGATGGGACGGCTCTTTGCGTGGATGGAAGAGAAGGGGTTGATGGAGAGCACGATGATCGCCTTCACCTCTGATCATGGGGACTATTTGGGCGATCATTGGATGGGCGAAAAGGACCTGTTCCACGATCAATCCGTGCGCGTGCCGCTGATCGTTTATGATCCACGGCCCGAAGCGGATGCCACGCGCGGCACGGTTTCCGACGCGCTGGTCGAGGGGATCGACCTTGCCCCGACCTTTCTTGATTTCTTTGGCGGGCCAAAACTGCCACATATTTTAGAAGGCCGCGATCTGACGCCCTTGCTGCATGGCACGCCTGTGAAATGGCGCGAATACGCGATCAGCGAATATGACTATGCGACCCGCGAGGCTCGCATGATCATCGCTAACCCGCAAGAGGATGCGCGGCTGATCATGATCTGCGACGCGCGCTGGAAATACGTGCATTGCGAAGGCTTCCGCCCGATGCTGTTTGATCTGGAAACTGATCCACAAGAACTGGTTGATCTGGGTGCCTGCGCCGACCATGCGGACGTCCGCCAACGGATGTCCGACGCGATTTTCGAGTGGTCGCGTAAGCATCACAACCGCATCACCCTAACACCCCAGCGGATCGAGCAGATGACAGGAGGCGAACCTCCCGGCATCCTGATCGGCATTTGGGATGAAGAGCAGTTTGAAGACCAGTTTGGTAAGAAATTCGAGGACCGACCATGATGAACAAGAGGAAGACCTGATCATGCCTGCCAAGAATATCCTCTTTGTTATGTGTGACCAACTGCGCTGGGATTACCTGAGCTGTTATGGCCATGAACGCCTGCACACACCTAACATCGACGCTTTGGCGATGCGCGGCGTTCGTTATGACCGTGCCTATGTGCAGTCGCCGGTCTGCGGCGCGTCGCGCATGTCGACCTATACGGGCCGCTATGTGCATGCCCACGGCGCCAGCTGGAATTTCGTACCCATCAAAGCGGGTGAGATGACCATTGGCGACTACCTGCGCCCAATGGGTGTGCGCTCGGTCCTGATTGGCAAGACCCACATGCGGGCCGATGCGATGGGCATGTCACGCCTTGGCATTGATCCCACCAGCCAGATTGGTGTGCGCATTTCGGAATGCGGTTTTGACCCGTTTGAGCGGGACGATGGTATTCATCCTTACTCGGGCCATGAGCCAAACCCACCCTACAACGACCATGCACGCGCCAATGGATTGGATGCGCAGAACCCTTGGGAGGAATACGCAAACGCGGCTGAAGATGAAGAGGGCGATCTGCTCTCAGGCTGGTTCCTGAAATACACCGACCGTCCTGCGCGAGTGCCTGACCCGCTATCGGAGACACCCTATATCACCACCCGCGCGATGGATTTCATCGACGATGCGTTGGAGAATAACCCCGATCAACCATGGGTCGCACACGTCAGTTACATCAAGCCGCACTGGCCCTATATCGTGCCGGAACCCTACGCTAGCATGTATGGCCCCGATGATGTGCCGCCAGCCAACCGCTCTGAGGCAGAGCGCGAGAATGCGCATCCGATCTTTGCTGAATTCATGAACCGCCGCGTCAGCAAGAATTTCTGCCGCGACGAAGTCCGCGCCAAAGTGATCCCTGCCTACATGGGGCTGATCAAACAGATCGATGACCAGATGGGGCGTTTGTTCAAACATCTTGAGGATCGAGGAATTGCTGACGAGACCATGATCGTTTTCACCTCGGATCACGGCGATTATCTGGGCGATCACTGGTTGGGTGAAAAAGACTTGTTCCACGAAGAAGCCCTGCGCGTGCCGCTGATTATCCACGATCCGTCACCCGAAGCGGATGCCACACGCGGGACGCTCAACACCGATCTTGTGGAGGCGATTGATCTGGCCCCGACCTTCCTTGAAATGTACGGTGGCGCGGCTGTGCCGCATATCATGGATGGTCATTCCTTGACGGGCACGCTGGATGGTACCCGCAAGCAAGATCCGCGCCAATATGTGATCGCGGAATATGACTATTCCTTCCTCGAAGTGCGTACCGCGCTTGATATGCCGTCGCGCGAATGCTGGCTGCGGATGATCTTTGACGGGCGGTTCAAATACATCCACGGCGAACGCTTTCGCCCGATGTTGTTTGACCTTGAGTCTGACCCGAAAGAACTGACCGATCTAGGCGATGATCCCGCCTATGCTGACATCCGAGCGGAGCTGCATGAGGCGCTGTTCGAATGGGCCCGCAAGCCGCGCCAGCGCAACACCGTACCTGATGGGGCCATTGAAGGGACTGACATTCAAGATCGTATCGGCGAGGCCGGAATTCTGATCGGCTATTGGGATGAGGCCGAACTTGAGGAAGCTATCAAAAACAAGTGGGACGCCCGTCTTGCAAATGCCAACCCGCTGTTAGCGCCTACGCTAAACAAGCTATTGCGCCGCGAACAACCGAAGGAAAAGACATGAGCTTACAAGCAGGTATCCAGCGCCGCGGCGAGGGTATTGACGGTGTTCATTGGAATATCATGGGTCAGGTTTACACCCCAAAATCTGTGACCGAAGAGTGTTTCAGCTGGCATGCCTTGTTGCCACCAGAGACCTTTGTGCCACCCCATATCCACCCCACGCAGGATGAATATATTCACGTCCTGTCAGGCGAACTGGACCTCATTTTGGACGGCAAAGCGATCCACGCTAACACTGGTGATTTGGTGTGTATGCCGCGCGGTATTCCACACGGCATTTTCAATAACACGGGTCATGACGTAACCTGCATGTTCTCGGTGACACCCACTGGGAAATTGGTCAATTTGTTCCGCAAACTACATAATATGTCGCTGCCCACTGAGGTCGTGGCACTGTCACCCGCATACGAAGTCAACTTTCTGCCGCCGACACGCGCGGCTGATATCATGGGTCTGAAATAGATCTGAAACCAGAGTTCTTGGGAGGAACCAAAATGAAATTGAAACACACTGCCGGTGCTGCTGCACTTGCCTTTACAACGGCCTTTGCTGCACCTGCCCAAGCGGCAGAGCGCGTGATCTTTAACTGCTTCTTTCCAGCCAAACACTATGTTTGTACGGTCATGTTGCCCGAATTGAAGAACCGAATTGAAGCGGCCACTGAGGGGCGCGTCAAGGTGAACACGCCGCCAAAATCCTTGTCCGCGCCACCCGATCAGTATGACGGTGTTGTCGGCGGCGTGATGGATGGCGCTTTGCAGTTCAACGCCTTCATCGCGAACAAGGTGCCTGGTATCCAATTTTCGATGATGCCTTTCGTGAATGGCTCCCGTTCCGAGGTGGCAGGCCCTGCGCTTTGGGGCACCTATCAAGAGTTCTTTGCCGACAAGGATGAATACGGCGATGCGGTTCTG
This sequence comes from Ascidiaceihabitans sp., assembly GCA_028825475.1. Classification (GTDB taxonomy): domain Bacteria; phylum Pseudomonadota; class Alphaproteobacteria; order Rhodobacterales; family Rhodobacteraceae; genus Ascidiaceihabitans. Next base: position 16,853 of record JAPKAB010000034.1, read on the forward strand.
ATCTCGGTCTATGCCTCCAGCGGCAACGAGTTCTATTCGATGAATGACACGCCAATCCAGACGCTTGAGGATATCGGCAGCCGCAAAATGTGGGGTTTGCCCGGCGTTGTTGCCAACACGCTGAAAGGCACAGGTAGTTCGGTTGTTGCAGGTCCTGCCGTTCAAATGCTCGAGATTATCTCCAAGGGTGTCGTGGACGGTTATGCGGGTGTGCCTTGGGGTTCTGTTCGTGCGTTCAAAATCGGTGATTACACCAAATCTGCGACAGAGCTTGAGAACAAACTGTTCCAGCCTACGTTCTCGTTCCTGATTTCACGCGCCAAATGGGATAAGTTTTCGGCCGAGGATCAGGTAGCAATCATGGAAGTCATGGGGGCTGATTTTGCCGCGTTTGCCGGAAAAGTTCAGGACGGCGCCAACGACAAAGCGCGTGCAGTGATGATCGAGGCAGGTATTGAAATCGTCGAAGGTTCAAAAGAGCTGGAAACGGGTCTGCGGGAGCTGGGCCAGCCGATCACCGACAAGTGGATCGCACAGATGGCAGAGGCCGGAGTTGACGGTCAGGCCGTTATAGACTCTTACCTCGCCCGCATCGCCGAGCGCGAAGCGGCCATGTCCAACTGAACAAAAAGGTAGCGCCCGATGGAACAAATTTTCAAAAGCATCGAGCGGGTGTTGGCAGTTCTTGCTGGCATCGCGCTGTTCATCATGATGATTTTGACCTTCGTTGATGTCATCGGGCGCTACGGTTTTAACAAGTCTATTTTTGGCAGTTCCGAGATGATCGAGGTGCTGATGGTTGTCGTAATCTTTGCGGGCGTTGCGTTTGTCACTGCCAGCGACAAGCATATCAAGGTCGATATCTTCGCACCCGTGATTGAGCGGTATGCGCCTAACGTGCAGCGCTGGATCGTGCATATTTTTTCTTTGGTGATCTATGCTGGCCTGACATACGAGCTGGGCCGGCATATGCTCGACAGCCTGTTAAGCGGCAAACGTACCGCTGTGCTGGATTTCCCCCAATGGGTGATGCCGGGTGCCGCTTTCTTGTTCTCGATGATCGGTGTGCTGCTGTTTGGTGCTGCGATCCTTGCTACCAAAGGTCGGTTGGAAAAGCTTGATCACACCGCCGTCGATGATGGCCACGGACCGGAGCTTTAACGCATGGAACTCGCCCTTTACGGCCTCGCAATTCTCCTATTTCTCAGCTTTTGCGGCTTCCCGCTTGGCTTTACCACTCTACTCGTGGGGTTTGTCGGCTTTGCCTATACCCGGGAATGGAACTGGGAAGGGGCCATGACTATGGTTGGCCAGCAGGTGATGGAGACGGGGGCCAACTACGGGTTGTCCGTGATCCCTTTATTCATTCTGATGGGCAGTTTCATTCATCGATCCAATATCTCTGAAGATCTATTCCGCGCGGCCTATGCGTTCATTGGCTACCGCAAGGGTGGCTTGGCGCAAGCGACTGTGCTGGCCTGCGCAGGTTTTTCTGCTGTGTCAGGATCATCACTCGCCACTGCCGCGACCATGACCAAAGTGGCCATGCCGCATATGCGTAGATACGGATACGCCGACAGTCTATCCTCGGGCGTTGTGGCAGCGGGTGGCACACTGGGCATCATGATCCCGCCGTCTGTGCCGCTGATCATCTATGGCCTGGTCGCCGAAGAAGACATTGGCAAGCTGTTCATCGCAGGTACCATTCCGGGCATCATGCTGGTGTTCTTGTTTCTGGGTGCGGTTCGGTTTTCCGTTTGGCGTAACCCATCATTGGGTCGCCCCGGTGAGAAACTATCGCGGCCCGAGCGTTTCACGGCTTACGCCAAAGTTTGGCCTGTCATTGCGTTGTTTATCCTCGTTCTTGGTGGCATCTACATTGGTGCTTTCACCCCGACAGAGGCATCCGGCATCGGTGCGTTTGGCGCGGCGGCCTTTGCGTTCTTCAAAGGACACCTGCGCAGTTGGGCCGCTCTGCTCGATATCCTGATCGACAGTACCAAGACCTCTGCAATTCTGTTCTCTGTAATTTTTGGCGCACTGGTCTTTGCCAATTTCATCAATCTGTCCGGTCTGCCCTATGACCTGCTGGACATGATGGAGGCGATGGAGATGGGCTCGATAGGCGTGGTCCTGTTCGTCTGCGTTATATGTATCGTGCTGGGAATGGTTTTCGAGGCCGTGGGCCTCTTGTTGCTTATCGTGCCTGTGTTCCTGCCTACATTGCAATTGATGGGCGTTGATATGATCTGGTTCGGGATCATCATGGTTGTGGTGGTTGAGATGGGGTTGATCACACCGCCCATCGGGATGAATGTCTTTACCGTTCGGGCAGTTATGCCAAACATTAAACTGACCAGTATTTTCAAAGGGGTTATCCCCTTTGTCTTTGCCGACGTCATTGCATTGTTCCTGATCCTGTTGTTCCCGGTGATTGCCATCGGGTTAGTCGAACTGCTGCGTTAGGAGGTAATATGTTAGAACCGATCCAAGACTGGAATGATGCCTTTGCCAATATGGCGCATGTGGCAGGATCCGAGAAACTGCCACAGCTCTGGACTGACAGTGCCGCCGCTTACCGAGCGAGTGGTATACGGGTCGACACGGATATTGCCTATGGCGACCACCCGCGCGAAAAGTTCGATCTCGTCTGGCCCGAAGGCACACCCAAAGGTTTGATCGTGTTTATTCATGGCGGCTTCTGGATGAGGCTTGATAAATCCTACTGGACCGATTTCGCTGAAGGTGCGCGGGCACTGGGCTGGGCCGTTTGCCTGCCGAGTTATACGCTGGCTCCCGATGCTCGGATCAGCCAAATGACCGCACAGATAGGACGTGCGATCGAAGCCGCCGCCGCCCTTGTGCAAGGCCCGATCCGCATCACGGGTCATTCGGCGGGGGGGCACCTCGCCACACGCATGATTTGCTGCGACACACCGTTAGAGACCGAAACCCTTGATCGCATCGCGGCGGTGCAATCCATCAGCGGTTTGCATGATCTGCGACCATTGATGCACACTGCGATGAACGACATTCTGCATCTGGACGAGGATGAGGCAAAACTGGAAAGTGCCGTCCTTCACCGCCCCGCGCGTGCGGTGCCTTATTGCTGTTGGGTTGGGGGCGGAGAACGCCCAGAATTTATTCGTCAGTCCGAAGTGATGGCCCAGGTTTGGCAGGGGCTGGACATGCCAACCAATTGCGTTTTGGATGAACAACACAATCACTTTACGGTGCTTGAAGGACTGCGCTCGCCCGAGAGCGGTATCACGTTGAATTTAATCGGCCATGACTTGGGCGACACGAAAGAAAGATAAGATTTTGACTAGAGAATTCACTCCAGACAGTTGGAAAATGGACGCAGTGACCATCGCAAGCGCGTTCAAAGCGGCGGCGGTCCAATCGCCTGATGCTATCTATTGCAAGAGTGCGACAGGTGCGCTGACCTATGAGCAGGCGGCTGGCGCGATCCAATCCCTTGCAAATGAGTTGCGCGCTGATGTTCAGGGGCGATCTGTTGCGTTGATCTTACCAAACTCAAAGGCGTTTCTGATTGCCTATTTCGCGACGCTGTTCGCTGGTGGCAAACCCGCGTTGATCAACCATGGACACCCGCCTTCGACGATTGCCAAATTGCTGGGGGATCTGGATGCAGCGATCGTATTATCGGACCGCGAGCAGTTTGATTGCAACACCCGTATCCTGAATGATGAACTTGTCGATAGTTTGGTAAATCCTGCCGACATGAGCACGCTTATCGACCCCGGCACACCAGACGATATTGCGGCAATCATGTATTCAGGCGGCACAACCGGTTTGCCTAAACAGGTGCCGCATACGAACGCCGCCATTGTCGCCACGATGGAACGGGGTGATTGGGGCTGGCGCACGCGGGCGGATGAGATCTGGCTGCCCGTTGCGCCGTTTACCCACATTTACGGGTTTCTAATGGGGCTGACCAACCCGATCATGCGGGCCGGCGCCATTGTGATCCCGGAGCGGTTTCAGCCGGACCTGATCGTAGACATGCTGGCGAATGAGCGTGTCACCATCTTTGGTGGCGGGCCGCCCGCGATCTATCAGGCGGTGATGTCATCTCCCAAATTTGCGGATGCCCAGTTCACCAATTTGCGGATTTGCCCTGGTGGCGGCGCGCCGTTCCCGCTGGATGTGCATAAGCGCTGGCAGGCCGCCACAGGCCTCAAGATTTATGAAGGCTACGGCATGACCGAAATCGCACCGATCTCGATCAATACCGAAGAATATGGCGTCAAACCGGGGTCAGCGGGCAAGGCCGTGCCGGATACTGTGATCGAAATCGTTGATCTTGAGACGGGCGACACTGTGCTGGACACAGGCGAGGCGGGCGAAATTCGCGTTAAAGGTCCGCACATGATGACGAGATACACGGGCAACCCTGAAGAAACAGCAATCGCGTTGAGGCATGGTTTTGTCTATACGGGTGATATCGGGACGCTGGACGAAGATGGCTTCCTGACCATCACGGATCGCAAAAAGAACGTGATATTCGTGAGCGGCTTCAACGTCTTCCCGCGCGAGGTTGAGGAGCTGTTGTTGACCCATCCCGCTGTATCCGGTGCTTGCGTCGTGGCCCGCACGCATGAGCGCTCTGGCGAGGTGCCTATTGCCTTTGTCACGCTGCGCTCGGACATAGACGCGGCAAGTATTCTTGCTTTTTGTACGGACAACCTGATTGCTTACAAACGGCCTGCCGAAGTGATCATCTTACCTGAGATGCCTTTGACACCGGCAGGCAAGGTAGACAGAACCACACTGCAAGCCAGCCTTTCCGCCAATACCTGACCACGCCCCAGAAAGGCCTATCGATGAACGCTAGAATAGATGCCCTGAAGTCACGTATGGTGATGCCCGCCATTGCTGCCCCGATGTTTTTGGTCTCGAACCCCGAAACAGTAATTGCCGCTTGCAAGGCTGGCGTCATGGGGTCTTTTCCCGGGCCAAATGCCCGTACCACGGATGACTTGCGAAACTGGCTGACCCAGATCAAGGACAGTGTCGGGCCAGACGACGCACCCTGGGCGATGAACATGATCACGCATTCCAGCTATGGCCGGTTTGATGATGAAATAGCGCTGGTAGAAGAATTTCAGCCTGATCTGGTGATTACCGCCTTGGGCGGTCCGCACCGTGTCACGCAACAGGTACACAACTACGGTGGCTTGGTTTTTGCGGATGTGATTTCCCCGAAGTTGGCGCGCAAAGCCTTGGATAAGGGGGCTGATGGTCTTGTCTTGGTTTGTTCGGGTGCGGGCGGACATACTGGAGAATTTGCGATGTTGCCGTTTGTGGAGGAGGTGCGCAGCTTTTTCGATGGACCTTTGATTGTTGGCGGTGGGATCGGCACGGGACGGGCCATTCGCGCGGTTGAAAACCTCGGCGTTGATTTTGCCTATCTGGGGACGCGCTTTCTAGCGACCCAAGAAACCATGATTTCGCCGGAGTACCGCGAGATGGTCTGGAAAAGCAGAATGGAAGATTTGATTGCATCGCGCGCGATCACAGGGGCGTTGGGCAACTGGATGCGCGCAAGCGTCGAGGCGGCTGGTCTGACGCTTGAAGACATGAAAGAGACAGTTAAAATTGATTTTTCAGGCGATATGCACGATACTCCTAGAGGGTGGAAACATGTCTGGAGTGCAGGGCAGGGGGTCGGCGGCGTTACCAAGTCTGAGAGTATTGCTGACGTCGTCACAGAGCTGTCGGGGCAATACCAACAGGCCGTGACAGAGCAAAGCAAAGGCAGCCGTTATCCGGCAGCACAAAACATCAAAGACGGGGCATAAGATCATGAACATCAGCGTCGAAGAAACTGACATCGTAAAAGCCATCCTGCAACACACCGAGGACGGCACCACCGACATGCAGCCAGAGCTGATGCGCAATCCGGTGACCACCTATACTGACCCGGATGTGCTGGCCAAAGAAGTCGAGATTTTGTTCCGTAAGTTCCCGATCATCATGGGTCATTCTGAGCAATTGCCCGAACCTGCATCCTATTTCACCAATGACGAATTAGGCGTTCCCCTCCTGATCACGCGTAACAATGATGGAGTGGTCAAAGCCTTCATGAACGTCTGCCGTCACCGAGGCGCGCGCCTGACGGATAGTGAATGTGGCCATGCCAAAACATTCTCCTGTCCCTATCACAAATGGACGTATGACCTGAACGGTGCCTTGCGCGGATTGCCTCAAGCAGCTGGTTTTGGCGACATCGACAAAAAGGCGCTCGGGCTGGTTGAACTGCCTGCTTTTGAACGCTTTGGTCTGATCTGGGTGCGCCCACAGGCGAGCGATGAGCCGATAGATTTCGATGCTTGGATCGCTCCGATGGCAGAGCAACTTGAGGGGCTGGGGCTGGATACCCACACGGTATTCAAATCATGGTCGCTGGACCGCAAGATGAATTGGCATTTGGCGCTTGAGGGCTTTCAGGAGTCCTATCATTTCTGCGGCGCGCACGAACACACAGCCTGTGCCGCTTACCTTGATAACCAAAGCGTCTGGACGAACAACTACCCCCATGTACGCCACTCTGTGCCGTTGCCTACGGTGGTTGAACTGAAAGACAAAACCCCCGAAGAATGGGATCCGCGTCCTCACTTCATGACGCAGAATTACATCTTCCCTTGCAATTATGTGCAGGTGATGTCGGACCATGTGTATATCCACACAATCATTCCAACGGGCCAAGATACGTGCATTTTCAAATGTATGATGCTGATTGCCGAAGCACCCCAGAGCGAAAAAGCAAAGCGGTATTGGGAGAAGAACTACGAGGTCATCCGCACTGTCTTTAACGAGGATTTCGTGATTGGCGAGAACATCCAGAAGGGTCTGGACACTGGCGCGAACACGGAGTTTCTATTTGGCCGTTACGAGATCGGCCTGCACCTTGGAACGAAGGCGATCCATGACGCGCTAGATGGGCGTTTGACAACTTAGTACACATCGGAGAAGGCACATGCATTACGACCCTAGATCAGATGACTGTCCACTACCTTATTCGCCATTCAAGTCGTGCACGGTTCCTCGCCCGATTGGATGGTTAAGCACGATCAGCACTGATGGCGTCGCGAACCTCGCGCCCTATTCGCAGTGGCAAAACCTGACTTTCGATCCGCCGATGGTGATGTTTGCCGCTAACCAGTATTCGTCGGGGAAGCGTAAGCATACGGTTATCAATGCCGAAGAAACCGGTTGGTTTGTTTGGAACATGGCCACGTATGATTTGCGAGAAGCTGTCAATTTGTCAGCGATGGAAGTCGACGCAGAAGTGGATGAGTTCGTTCATGCAGGGGTCACAGCCAGCCCATGTCTGGATGCACCCGGACCTCGGGTCGCAGAAAGCCCTGCCCAATTTGAATGCAAATACCTCAGCACACATCGTTTGCGCGGAAGCTCGAACCACGGTTGGGTGGATGTGGTCTACGGCGAAGTTGTGCGGATTCACGTCAAAGACGAAGTCATCACTCCAGAGGGCAAGTTGGACATTCCAAGCATCCGGCCTTTGGCGCGCCTTGGATATTACGATTACACCTCTGTCACCGAGACGTTCGAGATGAAAATCCCTGGAACCAACGGCATGACAAACGTTGGTCTTGAAGGAAAACAGTAGGCAGGTTCATGCAGGTCTGAACGGACCGCGTTTCTGAGAACTGGCGCAAATCCTTGATTGGGTTTGCGCCAGTTGTATGTTTGGGATCACTATAAGGCTCAGCCGATTGTGCTGCCAAGCCAGAGCGTGATGGCAGGGAAGGCCACCAACAAGGCAAGGCGGACGACATCAATCGCAACGAAGGGAATAAGGCCTTTAAAGATACGCACCACAGGTACGTCTGGCAGAACGGCCTTAAGAACGAAGACGTTCATCCCAACGGGTGGTGTGATCAACGCAATTTCGGTGACCACAATGACGATGATGCCGAACCAGACCAGATCAAAGCCTTGTGCCACGACGATGGGTGCAAATAATGGGACAAAAATCAGGATGATCGCCATAGAATCCATCACGCAGCCAAGGACGAGAAAAACCAGCATGATCACCATGATCAGCGCGAGGCCTTCAAGGCCTGTGGATTGAACAAGGCCAAGAACACCGCCCGCAAGGCCAGACAGTGTTAGCAGCTTGGACAGCATTAGCGCGCCGAACAGAACGGAGTAGAGCGAGATAGATGTATAAGCTGTGTCGATGATAATCTTACGCAGGATATCTAGGCTTAGACGGCCATGCAACGTTGCGACGATAATGGCGAGGCCAGCGCCCATTCCAGCGGCCTCAGTTGGCGTGAAAATCTTGCCGTAAAGACCGCCTATAACGAGACCAAAAATCAACAGAAATGGCCAAACTCCTGAGAGCGCGCGCAGCTTTTCCGGCCATGGAGTATATTCCCCTTTGGGGGCTTGATCAGGATCGCGCGCCGCAACTAGGCGGATCACCAGCATATACATCACAAGGCCAAGCAGACCGGGAATGACCCCTGCGATAAACAGGTGTCCAATATTGGTCTGGGTCAAAATCCCGTAAATGACCATGATGATTGAGGGTGGAATGAGAATGCCCAACGTCCCACCCGCCGCGATTGTGCCAGTAGCCAATTCGTCGGAATATTTGTATTTCTTCATACTGGGGTAGGCGACCTTTGCCATCGTCGCAGCCGTTGCATAGCTGGAACCGCAAACAGCAGAAAAACCGGAACATGCGACCATCGTCGACAGAGCCAAACCACCGCGCACATTGCCAACAAAGGCATAGGCTGCGCGAAACAGGTCATGGGCGATACCCGTTTTTGAAATGACGTTCCCCATGAGGATAAACATCGGCACGACTGCAAGATCGTAGGAAAGGACTGCGTCCGAAAGGTTCTGTCGCAAACTTTTTTGACGATTGAGTGCGGCGGTTCTGTGGACACACTT
>JAPKAB010000068.1 GCA_028825475.1 Ascidiaceihabitans sp.
CGATCCGCGAAGGTGGCCGCACAGTAGGCGCGGGCGTGGTTTCTAAAATCACTGCTTAAGACGTAGAGCGCCTGTAAGGGCGCACTAACTATAGAAAAACAAAAGGCCGCTGGGGAAACTCAGCGGCCTTTTGCGTTCGGGGGAGGGTGCTGTGTGGACTTTGTTGCCGTTCGCTTTGATCGATGCAATGTCTGCTTCTCTCCGAAGTTACTAGCAGATTGTTGGCTTCTTGTTGCCAGGCGTCTCACCAGTAGCTCACCAGTAGGGAACTAGCCCGGTAGAGCGCTTGCGATCAAGTTGCTGATTGTTTGGGTCACCTTTCCGCGTAAGAACAGCCAATCGAAAAGAAGGAGGGCAAAGAAAATCATCGCGACCTGATATCCGGGCGATGCCCAATCCTGCAAAAGGATCGCAAGAGCCCAATTCTGATTATAAACATATCCATAGGCCGCCCACGCGGTGTAGCTAGTCAGTGCTACTGAGAATGCTGTGAAGCGCCAATTCAAGTAGTTTCGTAGCACCACTAGGCCAAGCATCAAAGAGAATACCACAACATTAACGAAGCCAAATCTTCGTAAATCGGTCAACAGCCCTTGCACCGACGTTTCGTAGCGTTCGACCACGAAGTCACCTAACGTGCTTTGCCCAACTCTCATTTGAGCAACGCGATCTACCAAGGCAATGTTTGTCAGCTCTGAGGCCGCGACCCAGAACTCACAATTCTCTTGGCAAGTATCGAACTTTGCCAAGGCGAGTATTGCAGGAATAATCTCCTGACGCCGCGTATCAAGAAGCTTGGCATCTAAGCCAAGTCGGCCCGAGAGAGCCATGAGCCTTTCGGATGGACCATTTTCGCCTTGTTCCACTGTTCCGTCTGACCACACCTGATTTGCCGCACGTTCAACTTCCGCAATCGCGAACTGTCGTAGGCGCTCTTCGACTTGATCAGGGTTTGAGAAGGTCGCGCCGACAAGAAAGGCTGAGATCACCAGTCCCGCCAGCTGGATGCTAATAAGGGTTATTCTGCCTGCCAGTTCCAATAGGTGTTCCAATTCAAATCAACACATATATGGCTCCAAAACAGACGCTCGTGCAAGCCGCAGAATTCAGCTCTTTGGACTCAAAGCGACCTTTTGCAGTTTCTTGAATCAGAACCTAATAGCGTCGTTACACATCTAACTTCCAACCCGCTGGCACAGTTACGGGCGCGCCCACCAAATATTCGCATATTGTATCTTGCCAAGCCGCATTGTCCCGCGTAATTAACGCGATGTGTAGGGGCGTAGCTCAGTTGGTAGAGCGACGGTCTCCAAAACCGTAGGCCCACAGTTCGAGTCTGTGCGCCCCTGCCACTTTATCCATCCAACGTTAGTTACCACGCCGAGTTGAGCCCATGCTTAATCGTAGCGCAGTGCCGTCGCTTTGCCGCGGAAAATGTAATACGACAGTATCGTATATCCCAAAATTGCAGGCAGCACGAAGAGTGTTCCAATCAAGATGATGAACAGGCTTTCGGGCGCGGATGCCGCGTCATAGATCGTGATCTTTTCGGGCACGATGTAGGGATAGAATGAATACGCCATTCCGCCATAAGCCAAGCTGAACAGGGCGATTGCGGCTGCAAAGGGTGTCCACGACCAGCGATCGTTTTGGAGTGGCAGGCGGCTTAGTTGCCACCAGACAAACACCACCAATGCACCTGATAGGACTGGCAATGGCGCAAGGTAGAAGATTTCGGGCAGGCTAAACCATTTGTCGAAAATGCGTGTGCTGACAAAAGGAGTTGCGACAGAGATTGCAACGATCCCCAGAACTAGGCCCCATATCCCGCCCTTTGCCCAACTAATGGCACGGCGTTGCAATTGGTCTTCGGTTTTCCAGATCAACCAAGCTGCCCCGATAAAGCTGTATCCAACTGTTAGGAACACGGCGGTTAGTGTTGCGAATATAACGTTGGGCAGTGTCCATGTTAGGCCCATGATATACATGCCCAGCATGAATCCTTGGCTTAAGGATGCCATCAGTGATCCCGCAAAGAACGCACTGTTCCACATGCGCTTTTGGGTGATGGGGGCTTTGGCCCGCATTTCGAACGAAACCCCGCGAAGAATCAATCCCACCAGCATCACAAAGACGGGCAGGTATAGCGCGGTTAGGATGATCCCATGTGCAGGTGGGAAGGCCACCAGCAACAATCCAACGGCCAGAACCAACCATGTTTCATTGGCGTCCCAGAACGGCCCGATGGACGCAACAAGCCGATCTTTTTCATCTTCACTAGCCAGAGGCATCAACAGTCCCACACCAAGGTCAAAACCATCCAGTACAACGTAAATCAGGATTGATAATCCCATGAGGGCTGCAAAGGTCCATGGCAGCCAGATGGCTGGATCTCCAAACATGTCCATTTTTATTCTCCCGGCTGTAGGGCTGTTACGTTGGCTTCGCCGCCACGGGGATATCCGCGGTTTGGCGTGCTTTCACCTTTGGTGGCTTTGCGGGCCAGATAGGTGATTACACCGATGTATGCGAAGATTAGCGTCGCGTAGATCACAAGGTAGCCAATCAAGGTGCCCAGAACCATTCCTGCAGAAACATCGCTGACAGCGTCCTTGGTCATCAAGACGCCCTGTACCAGCCAAGGCTGGCGACCGATTTCAGTTGTGTACCAGCCTGCCAAAGTCGCGATCCAGCCACTGAAACTCATGGCGCAGAACGCGTAGAGGGGCATGCGTGGCATGTGCCCCGCACCGTATTTGCGCAACAGTACAAGTCCCGTCCAAGACAGTAGCAACATGGCCAGGCCGGTACCGATCATGATGCGGAAGCTGAAAAACACGGGCGCAACGCGGGGATGCATGACTGTGCCGTCTTGCGCAATGAAGTCGTTAAGGCCGGGCACCACGCCACTGGTTTTGTGTTTAAGGATCAATGACGCTCCGTTTGGAATGCCGATCTCAAACTTGTTTTCACGCGCGGCTTGATCAGGGATGGCGAACAGCACCAGCGGTGTATTTGGACCGGTTTCCCAGTTCCCTTCCATCGCAGCGATTTTAGCAGGCTGATGTTCAAGTGTGTTGAGGCCGTGCATGTCACCAGCCAAGATTTGGATTGGGATCAAGGCAGCTGCTGCGATGATACCAACCCGTAGTGCGGATTTCACGTCTTCGCCTTTGTCACCCCAAAGCATGCGCAATGCGGAGATGCCTGCGATCAAGAAGGCGACTGTTAGGCCAGAGGCCAGCAACATGTGCACAAAACGGTAGGGCATGGAGGGGTTGAAGATGATGTCGAACCAGTTGGTCGCAAAGACAACACCGTCACGCAGTTCATATCCTTGAGGCGTGTGCATCCATGAATTCAAAACGATGATCCAGAAGGTCGACATAGTCGTGCCAAAGGCGACCAAGAAGGTTGCAAGTGTATGCACCCACGGCTTTACCCGTGATACCCCGAACAGCATGATCCCCAAGAATACTGCCTCGAGAAAGAAAGCAGTCATAATTTCATAGGCCAGCAATGGCCCTGCCACGTTGCCAACCGTTTCCATGAAGCCGGGCCAGTTGGTGCCGAATTGGAAGGACATTGTGATGCCAGAAACCACTCCCATCGCAAAGGACAGTGCAAAGACTTTCACCCAGAACATGTAGGCGTCCATCCATTTTTGATCACCCGTTGCGTTGAACCGAAGCTTAAAGAACAAGAGCATCCAGCCTAAGGCGATTGTGATCGTCGGGAATAAAATATGGAAAGAGATATTCGCACCAAACTGGATGCGCGATAAGAGAAGGGTATCCATCGGCCAAGCTCCATTATGTTCAATACCATACTACTCGCGATATAGGGAGTTCGACCACGCCATACAGGATTGTGCGACAATACGCGCAAAGGTATCGCGGTGCGTCAAACACACCGCGATTTTAGACAATTGGTCAGGCGCGTAATCGACCTATAGGTCTTTGACGAGGCGCAAAGCGTCATAGATTGCTGCGTGTGTATTGCGTGCAGACACCGCGTCCCCGATGCGGAACAGCTCGAATGTGCCTGTGTCATTGCGTTTGATGGTTTGAACTTCGCCTGCGATCAAAGCGTCCTGATCCACCGCACCTTCATTGGAGCTGAGAGGTTTGAGATCGAAATACAACTCGTCCAGTGGCAAGGTCCCGTAATTCACCACAACCTGATCGTATTCACGTTCGTCACTGTGATCTGTGTAGTCTGTCCCGATTGTAGCGGTCAGTTTGTTGCCGCTGCGCGCAACGTCTAGCAATCGGCGGGTCACAGTAAAGGTCACGTCTTTGTCCTGAAGTGAACGCATGTATGGGACCAAGTTCATGGCCATGATGTCAGGCGCAAATGTGCGGTCTGGCGTCATGATTTCAACGGTGGAACCTGCGTTGGCGGCAATTTCGGCGGCTTGTAATGCAGGATGATCACCACTTTCGTCATAGATCAACACGTTCTGGGCTGGTTTCACATCGCCTGCGATGATGTCCCATGATGTCACAACGTTTTCAGCGTCTTTGCCTGTTTCATAAAGTTCGGTGTTTGGCATGCCACCGGTGGCGACAATCACCACATCAGGGTTCAGTGCGGTCACATCTGCGGCTTCAGCCCATGTATTGAAGTGGAACACCACATCACGCGCCGCACATTGTGACATGCGCCAGTCGATGATCGAAATCATTTCGCGGCGGCGCGGGCTAAGGGATGCAAGGCGCACCTGTCCACCCGGATCAGGCTGGGCTTCAAACACCGTCACATCATGACCACGTTCTGCCGCAACACGCGCTGCCTCAAGCCCACCAGGGCCTGCGCCAATAACAACCACCTTGCGCTTGTTCTTTGCCACAGGGATTGTGTGTGGCATCGTTAGCTCGCGCCCAGTTGCGGGATTGTGAATGCACAGGGCTTCGCCCGCTTGGTAAATGCGATCAAGGCAATAGGTGGCTCCAACACAGGGACGGATGTCTTCTTCACGTCCAGCGAGGATTTTTTGTACTATGTGAGGGTCGGCCATATGCGCACGGGTCATGCCAACCATATCAAGTAACCCCGTTTCAATCGCGTGACGCGCTGTGGCTACGTCGGGTATTTTAGACGCATGAAATGTAGGCATTCCGGTCAGGCGTTTGACCTCTCCAGCAAAGGTGAGGTGTGGTGCGCTTGTCATCCCTTGAACGGGGATCAGATCGGTCATCGCAGGGTCGGTGTCGATGCGGCCTCGGTTGACGTTTAAAAAATCAATCTGACCCGTGTTTGCTAAGCGTTGTGATATTTCCAAACCCTCAGCAAAAGTGATGCCACCCTTTTGTACTTCGTCCACAGTGTAGCGAACGCCGACGATAAATTTTTCGCCAACGCGCTTGCGCACTGCATCCATTACTTCGAGCGGAAAGCGCATACGGTTCTCTAAATTTGTAGCGCTGTATGGTCCCGTCAGGTCATTGGAAAGTGGGGACCAGAATTGATCAAGCAAGTGGCCGCTGATCATCAACTCAACACCGTCCATACCACCAGCTTGCATGCGCTGTGCACCATCAGCGAAATCTTGGATGATCCGTTCGATATCCCAATCTTCGATTAGCTTTGGAAATGCGCGGTGCGCAGGTTCGCGGTGTTTGGAGGACGAAACACTTGGTAACCAGTCCCCTTTGTTCCAAGTTGTACGGCGGCCAAGATGCGTAAGCTGGATCATCACCGCACAGCCATGTTCGTGGCATCCATCGGTCAGATTTCGGATCCACGGTACAACTTCGTCTTTGTAAGCGAGGATGTTGTTGAACACAGGTGGACTGTCCTTGGACACCGCAGCGGACCCTGCGGTCATCGCCAAAGCGACCCCCGCCTTTGCGCGTTCTTCGTGATAGGCGCGGTAGCGTTCTTTGGGCATGCCATCTTCAGGATAGGCAGGTTCGTGGCTTGTCGTCATGATCCGGTTTTTAAGGGTCAGATGTTTTAGCTGGTAAGGCTGGAGCAACGGATCTTTGGACATCTGGCATCTTTCGCTAGAGTTGTGTGTGCCCGTGCGGGCGTGGTTTTCAGAAGCGTGCCGTAAAGTTGACACTTGTGTCAAGAGGGCTATGATAAAGCGATGACAGATACTCCAACACGCCAACGCGGATCCAAAGAGATCTGGCGCAATGCCGCATATGAACTGCTGATTTCTGAGGGGATTGATGCGGTCAAAATCATGCCCTTGGCCAAACGCCTAAATCTAACGCGCACGGGGTTTTATTGGTTCTTTGAAGATATTTCAGAGCTGCACGCTTCGATGGTACGCCGCTGGGAAAGCAAAAACACCGGCAACCTTGTGGATCGCTGCGCTGCGGATGCGTCAAGCATATCTGAGGGGCTGTTTAATCTTATGGATTGTTGGTTGGACCCAACGCTATTTGATGCGCGCCTTGATCTTGCGATTCGTAATTGGGCGCGGGTGGATGTGGATTTACAA
Source organism: Ascidiaceihabitans sp. (assembly GCA_028825475.1). GTDB lineage: Bacteria > Pseudomonadota > Alphaproteobacteria > Rhodobacterales > Rhodobacteraceae > Ascidiaceihabitans. The sequence continues at coordinate 6,455 of JAPKAB010000068.1, forward strand.
CAGCGTGTGACGCAGGCCGATACGCGTCGCATCAAAGCGGTGGCTGAGATGTTTGCGCGGCATGGGTTCACGCATGAGCAGGCAAAGGTGCGTAGTCTAACCGTGATCTATACGCAGATCGGCTATATCTCGATGCAGGTAAGTGAAAACCCGCAAGAGCGTTTGGCGCTTGTGCAGCACTATGTAGAGCTGTTTGCAGGGGCCGTGCCAGATCCGACGGACGTGGACAAATTTATGGCCCGTCACCAGTGATGTACGACTTGGTTGTTCGACGTAATAAAAAGAGGGTATCGATACGCATAGGATTGACTTAATTGGGTGAAAAAAGGTTGCTTAGATGACGGATCGGTTTTTCCAAACGTTAGACTACCGTGCTGATATCGATGGCATTCGTGCGATCGCTGTTATGTCAGTCG
>JAPKAB010000083.1 GCA_028825475.1 Ascidiaceihabitans sp.
ATACTGCCGAGAAAATTCTAGTTTTCAACACAACCATTTTTCGGGGGGATTACCTGTTGACTTTGTTTGTAAAATTCTCCAAAATAAAAAATGTATTATTAGTCGGATACCAATGATGAAAAGCTTATTACTTGTTACAACCTCGGCCCTTGCACTTAGTTGCTTAAGCACTGCAGCAATTGCAGATGGGCATGAAGACGACCTTTGGACGGGTGCCTTTGTTGCCATCGGTGGAGGTCTACAGTCATTTTCTGCCGCAAATAGTAGCTTTGGTGCTGGCACCTATGGTTCATATTTAGAATCCGAGTTTGCAACTGACGAATTTTATATAATGGACTCAATTTTCCCCGGCGAAGATTCCTTTGCCACCGCTGAAATCGGTTATGACGTTCAAGTGGGCGAAAATTATGTCCTTGGTGTAGTGGCAGGCGTTGACAGTTCTGGTGGTTCTGGTAGCGCAACTGTTGATGCGTTGTGGAGTAATAATTTTTTTGAGGGCGCAGGCGCGATGGCGGCTAATTTCGAGATTTCTTCTGTAACGCATTTGGGTGGGCGCGCGGGCTTTTTGATTAACCCCCAAACTCTGATCTTTGGCACGGCGTCAACGATGTCGGGAACTGCTCAGATGTCCTTCACTGGCATACTTTCGGACTTTTTCGAAGACGGCAGCGCCCTTTCGGTCAACCGCTCAAACGAGTCCGTGAGTGTCAATGGGATATCCATTGGCATCGGTGTTGAGCGGATGTTGCAAAACAACTGGTCCATCAAGGCTGAGGTTCGCAAAACTAGATACAGCTATGATAACTCCGACGGTGGTTCGGATTCTTTCGAGGGCAGCTATGGGGGGGAATATTATACCAGTGAATTTGAAGCTGGCGGCGGCGCAGATTCTATCACAGTGAATTCGATCAAGGTCATGGCCGTAAAACGTTTCTAAAACGCACGGTCAAACACTAACAATATGGGATACGTGTTGTTGGACGCGTGTCCCTTTTTCTTTAGATCAGACATAGGATTATTGCCTGCATGGATTTTAGGTTTCTCAGCAATCGTATGAAATCATCAGCCTTTAGCAGTCGACCGTTTTCATTCCTCGACACAAAAGAACGGGATGCTTTTGCTTTGGTGATGGAGATTTTGCTTTTGGAAACGGGCAGCCGCAGAAGCTGCGAAACTTGGCAGGACAACCAACTCGCCGCACTATCGGGGCAGGCCCGTAAACGATCAAAATTTTGGGCCGACCGCATCACCAAAATTCCAAAAAACAAGAAAGACCTAAAAAACCTTCCAATCCTCACTCGCAAAGATCTCCAGCGACAGGTTGAAAGTGAAGGATCACTGATCAGACCTGCAGACAGAATTGGTGTGAAATCGGGGTCATCCTCTGGATCCAGCGGAACACCGGTGAATTTCTATGTGACAGCGGTGAATAGCAAATATTCAGGGGTGCGCGGTGTTGCCCAAGATATTCTAGAGGGCCGCGATTTTCGCAAAAACCGGGTGAAGGTAAGTTCAGCCACACCAAAGAAAACAGCTGGAAAAAAGACATTTTTTGAAAGTCACTTGCGCCAAAATTGGCTAGGCCCGCTTGGGAATGTTTTTGAACAGGGCCAAAACAAAAAGATAGAATACCTTAATAGTCGCAACAAACTCTTGCGCGAAATCAAGGTTTTTGCCCCCAAATTGCTAAACTGTTCACCAAGCAATCTGGATGTCATCATGGGCAGTGGTGGTGTTCAAACGCTTAAAGACTTAGGCATCGACAGATGGATCCAATTCGCTGGCCACCGCGCACCGGGCCTAAGCGAAAAATTTGCAGCCGCAGGGATAGAAATATCGGCCAATTATTCGGCTGAGGAAACCGGGCCAATGGCCTTCGAATGCACCCAGTGCCCGGATCATTTTCATGTGGCGACAAGCAATGTGATTATTGAGGTCGATGACAGCATCACGGTCTATTTCGATGGGCATACGCTGGGCCGCGTTTTGGTAACGCATCTTCATGGCTACGCCACCCCTTTTATTCGCTACGATATTGGTGATTTTGCTCAGTTGCACGACACTTGCCCCTGTGGCCATGATGGACCAGTGATGTCTAAGATATATGGCCGTGCAAAACAGTTTCTGCACCTGCCAGACGGGCGATATGTTGCGTTCTACTTCGACGCCAACGACATTCAGGAACGTGCTGCGTGCAAAGAATTCCACATTCACCAATCAAGTCGACAAACGGTTAATATCACGTTGGGCGGTAGGCAAGATGTGACCTTCGCCGAAGTCGACGCCCTACGGACCTTTATCCAGTACAAGGCGGGGTATGCATTTGAGGTGAATGTTGATGCGGTGGGCGAAATTGACTGGCGTGACAACCCAAAGCAGCTTGGTTTTACCAGCGCTGTGGCCCACGACTTCGACTGATAGTCCCCCACCGCAGACGCATGCGTTCAGACCGCTGACACCGTAACCTAGGCTGACGCGGGGGACACTTGCGGTTCCGTCGCAGCTTCGATCTGGGAGGGTCGTGGGGGTGGCCACAGTATGCGCCCGCCGAGGCAAACCCTTGCTCTGTTGCAGCGAAGCTTTCTGCTTGTAGCCTTGTCAGCCTGCCATCGTACTCAGCGATAGCAGCCCTTTCCTCGAAGGCCTCGATGTCAGGGATACGTGAGGCAGTCATAGCGCCACCTCTTGCGGCACTCTCACCCCTTCGACGATCTCCCGCTTCTGGGCGTCGGATATCCCCGCCGAGTAAAGCCCGTAGGTGAGCTTATTGGCAGACCTTGCCGAGTGGTGCCCTACAAGACTGGCAGTGAAGTGCTCAGGAGCTCCTGTGCG
>JAPKAB010000035.1 GCA_028825475.1 Ascidiaceihabitans sp.
TAATCAACAGAATGTAGTTGTCAGCAACGTTGTTGGCGATTGTTGGCAAGGTGCCAAGGTTGGTCAAAACAGAACCGTCGCCATCAATTGAGATAACGGTTTTGTCTTGTGACAAAGCAAGGCCAAGACCGATGGATGAAGACAAACCCATGGTGCCCAACATGTAGAAGTTGGTTGGCTGATCATCGATCATGTGCAGTTCTTGGCTTGGTAGGCCGATGTTACAAACGACCAATTGGTCACGAATGATTGGCGCGATTTCGCGCAGGATTTCAGAACGGATCATTGGTCGCCGTAGCCTCCCCAGAAGGACGCATCCGTAAGGATCGCCACAGGTTTGTTGCACATGAATGTGTATTTCAGGATCGCATCCAATTCGTCCGCATCAGATTCTTTGTGGAAGTGATAGGTCGGGATGTTCAACTGGTTCAGCAATGCCTTTGTGTGCACAGCCATTTCGACCTGACACGCCACTGGCTCGCGCAGTTCGCCGCGGTATGAAATCAGCATCGGAAGTGGCATGCGGTAAAACTGTGTCAGCGTCGCCAAGGTGTTGATTGTGACACCGATTGCTGTGTTTTGCATGATGATTGCCGGGCGTTTGCCACCCATCCACGCACCAGCGCAAAGGCCCATGCCTTCGTCTTCTTTGTTCGCAGGAATGTGAAAAATTTCATCACGTTCTTCGACTTCTTCGATAACACCAGCAAGCTGCTTGCAGGGCACCGTCGTGATGAATGAAACGTCGTTTGCGACGAGGTCATCTACGATTTTTTTAGATATACTCACGGCTGAGTAAGCTCCTTTGATAAGCAACCAAATGGGTTGCGGGATTAAGTATGAGGATTAAGGATGATCTTTGGCGCGGCAGTTCGGCCCGCGCGAATGTCTGAAAAGGCAGATGCTCCATCTGAAAGTGGGCGTTGTTCAGTCCAGTCCAAGGCACCCAAGCGCCCGTCAAAGATAGCGGCTGCAGTATCGCGAAAATCTTGGGCTGTGTAGGTGTATGTGCCGATGAAGGTGATCTCTTGCAAGGTCATGCGACGTACATCTAAACCACCTGTGCCTTCGCCCAAACCGATGTGCCCAATTACGCCACCCGGGCGCGTATGTGCAGATGCTGTTGCGCGTGTCGCTGCGTAGCCCACGCCGTCGATAACCAGATCGAACATTGCATCTGCTGACAGGTCATCGGGTGAAATCGCCGTTTGGCCGCATTGTTTGTTCAACACATCACGGCGCAACGCGTTTGGTTCCACAATTGTTATGTCGCTAACGCCTTGGGCCGACAATGACAGGGCTGCACCCAGACCAATGGCACCACCACCGATTACAAGCGCAGTTTTCGCCAAACCGCTCAACGCTTCTTTGGCAAGTCTCACAGTATGCCAACCGCAGGCGATGGGTTCCGCAAGGGACGCAGCATCTAGGGATACATGGTCTGGAACAATCACAAGGTTCTCACCGCGCATCGCAATGAATTGTGCAAACGCACCTTCGCGCGGCGGCATTGAAATAATCATTCGTTCTGGGCACAGGTTGTCACGACCAGATTTACAGGCAGGGCATGTGCCACATGTGACCAACGGATTGACGGTTACGCGCTCGCCATCACGCGGGCCACCGACAATAACGCCAGCTGCCTCATGCCCTAGGATCAATGGGGCAGGGCGGCGATCATCATGGCCAAGGTATGCATGCATGTCAGACCCACAAACACCAACCGACATTACCTTGATCAAGTGTTGATCGGCATCAGGTGTTGGATCAGGGACATCGCGGAAACCCAGTTTTTCAGGGCCGTCATAAACCAGTGCTTTCATTTCGCTGTATATCCTCCGTCAACCATAAGGACTTGCCCTGTTACAAAGGCAGATGCGTCCGAGCATAAGAACAACAAGGGGCCATCAATATCTTCGAGCTTACCATTGCGTCCAACGCAGGTTTGGGCAGCATTGCGTGCCGCACGTTCTGGATCAGCAAACACTGGCCCAGTGAGTTCCGTTGGAAAAAATCCCGGACCAATCGCATTCGCGTTGATGCCATCACCAGACCAACTTTCGGCCATTGCGCGGGTCAATTGACCAATACCTGCTTTGGATGCACCATAACTGAGGCCTGCAGGGAACGCGCGTGTGGTTTGAAGCGACGCAAAGTTCACAATGCGCCCCCAACCTTTGGCTTTCATCGCTGGGACCAACGCTTGGGTCAAAAAGAACGGTGCTGCGAGGTTCAGATTCATCGTGACGTCCCAGCCCTCGGCGGTCACATCATCTGCCGTCTCACGGGTGTTAATTCCCGCTGCATGCACGATAATGTCAGGTGCGCCAAAGGGTTCTGCGATCTGTGCTGCAATGTCGCTTATCTGATCACGTTGCGACAGGTCTGCCGCGACAGTTGCAGCGTTTGCGCCTGTCGCTTCTGCCCATGCTGTTAGTGCGTCGGCGCGGCGTGCAACGCCAACCACCTTTGCACCAGCAGCCGCCAAAGCGATGGCCGCCTGTTGACCAAGGCCAGCACTGGCCCCAGTCACACAGGCCACACGGCCTGTCAGGTCAAACATTTGGGCAGCGTTACTCATTGCCAGTCAAATCGAATGTTTCGTCAGGGAAGTATTTTTCCAAACGAACATCTGCAGCCCGCGCGTGACCTTCCATGCCCTCAAGGCGTGAAATGCGAGCCGTCGCCTCAGCAATGCGTTTTGAACCATCGCGTGTTGTGCGCTGCCACGTCACGATCTTCATGTATTTGTGGACAGATAAACCGCCTGTGTATCCAGCGGCACCAGATGTTGGCAGAACGTGGTTCGTGCCAGACGCTTTGTCGCCGTAAGAGACGGTGGTTTCTTCTCCCAAGAACAGTGAGCCATAGCAGCTAAGACGACCCAACCACCAATCCAGATCTTCGGCCTGAACGGTCAGGTGCTCTGGTGCATATTCGTCAGATACAGCCGCCATTTCTTCGCGGTCTGCACATAGGATCACTTCGGCATAATCGCGCCATGCTGCAAAGGCATTTTCGCGGTTCACCTCTGGTAGATCGTCGATCAAAGTAGGGACGCGGGCCATGACATCTTCGGCCAATGCGCGATCATCGGTGATCAACCAAACAGGAGAATTATAACCGTGCTCTGCTTGGGATACCAAATCGGTCGCAACGATATGTGGATCGGCTGTTTTGTCCGCTAGGATCAAGCTGTCAGTTGGGCCCGCAATCATATCGATGCCAACGCGACCAAATAGAATTCGCTTTGCTTCAGCCACAAACTGATTGCCAGGACCAACAAGGATGTTGGCTTTTGGCAGGCCAAACAAACCAAAGGTCATTGCAGCAACGCCTTGGACACCACCAAGAGCCATAATTGTATCAGCACCACAGATGTGGGCCGCGTAAACGATCGCAGGTGCAACGCCGACGCCGGGACGTGGCGGGGACGTTGCAGTAATGTGGCTGCACCCTGCAACTTTTGCGGTTGTCACAGTCATTATTGCAGATGCGATGTGGCTGTAACGACCACCCGGAACGTAGCACCCTGCAGCATCAACTGGGATCGCCTTTTGCCCTGCAATCATACCCGGAACGATCTCGTATTCGATGTCGCTAACTGTGGTTTTTTGTGCTTCGGCGAAGCGACGAACGTTGTCGTGGGCGAACTGAATGTCTTCTTTCAGTTTCTGTGGAACTAGGTCACAGGCCGCAGCGATCTCTTCATCCGTGAGGATAATATTGCCATCGTAGTTATCGAATTTCTTGGCGTATTCGCGTGCTTTTTCATCGCCACCCTCTTCGATATCGTTCAGGATATTACGAACGATATCATGCACATCAGATGCGCCAGATTGTGCGGTGAGTGTTGCTTTTTTAAGATAGTCTCTCGCCATGTAAGTCAGCCTTATTGAGTGATGTAGGGACGCATCGCGTCTGTGTGGGATGGCGAAAACGCCTGGCATACACAGCGATGAACAATGAAATTAGGAAAGGGTTTCGCAGGTTGCACAAAGCGCATACGTACGGCCCCCATAACGCCTGAGTAGATCAATGACATGCCGTGCTACCTCCCAGTCGCCAGACGATTCATTGACTAATGTAAGCGCTTACATATACATGATGCAAGCGCTTACATTTATATGCGGCATATTGTGTGGTTCTTCCCGTACCAAGGGATTAAGTTCCGCTCAGCCAGCGGGCAGGTAGTAATGAAACAGAATGTAAATAAACCAACGCTTCAAGATGTCGCCCGCAAGGCGGGGGTTTCGACGGCAACTGTTTCGCGATGCCTGAATTTCCCCGATCAGGTGGCAGGGCGCACGCAGGAAAAGGTCAATAATGCGGTTCGCGAATTGGGCTACTCTCCTGATTTCGGGGCCAAAGCAATGGCGGCGCGGCGCACCAATACGATCGGGGCGATCATCCCCACAATGGCCAACGCGCTGTTCGCCAGAGGGCTGCAAGCCTTCCAAGAAGAGCTGCAACTGCACGGCTTTACGACACTTGTGGCCAGCACCTCATATTCATCGGAAACCGAAGAACAGCAGATTCGTTCGCTTGTCGCGCGGGGGGCAGATGGGTTGTTGCTAATCGGCCATGACCGCGATCCAGAAATCTATCGGTTCCTTGAAACCCAAGGGGTGCCAGTGCTGATATCATGGGTGTACGACACTACTGCCACGCGTCCCTCTGTCGGGTTTGATAATGCGGCAGCTATGAAGGAAATGGCCAATGAAGTCATATCTTTAGGACATAGGCAGATTGCACTTATTTCCGCAGAACTTGAATTCAATGACCGTGCAACTGCGCGTTTGCACGGGATACAGGATGCAATGTCTGATGCGGGTTTGGACGCCTCTAATCTGCAAGTTGTGGAAACACATTACGGCATTGACGAGGGCGCAGTTGCCTTTGACGAACTGATGAACACGGCCAAACCACCAACCGCAGTTTTATGCGGGAATGATGTCTTGGCAGTGGGCGCTTTGCGCCGTGCGCGAGAGTTGGATATCAAGGTTCCGGAACAGGTTTCTATCATCGGATTTGATGACCTTGATCTGGCCCGTGCAACGTTTCCGGCCCTGACAACCGTACTGGTGCCGCACCGCGAGATGGGGAAACAGGCGGCGATTGCGTTGGCATCAAAAGTAAAAGACGACGCACCGATACAGTCCTATGAGCTGAAGACAAAATTGGTGTTCCGCGATACATTAGGCCCCGTGTTTTAACCCAGCGTTCGGTGCTCGTTTCGCGCGAGACTGTACAAAATGGGGCGCAAAATGTGCAATTTGGGTTGATGGAAATGGGCCAAAATTCATGCATTTTGGGGGAACTGTGCAGTTAAGGCTGTGTTTTGTACAGTTTGGGTTCTGCGCAAGCGTTAACACCTTGTTCAGAATTGCGCGGCGTTAACATTTTGGCGCACAGGGCTGCAGTGCGCACTCAATTGGGTGCCTTCCAAACCTCTAAAAGACACTCCGCAAACTCGAAAGAGTACACGATATCTTAAATCAACTTAACTATTTTAGGGTTCTTCGCCGCTTGGCCTATCGGAAGTTTTCATGTCTACCTTTGTGTACAATAATACATTTGATCCGGATGGCGATGGCACCAATCTCAATGGTGCCACGCAATATGGTACGACTGGAACAGGGCTTGGCGTTTTTAATTCTGCCGCCTCTGGGGATGGGGACAATGAATTTGTTTTCTTTTCAGGAGGTAGTGAAGAAAACAAATTAGACCTCAACGTAAATCTATCTGGTGCGGAGCGCGTAAACGCCTTTGACACCGATATGGTTCTGGAATTTGTTTCGGGCCCAGGGCCGTATGGCGATGGCCAACCCGATGGGTTTAGTTTCAACCTTGGTAACCCCTCATCCTTGAGCACGAATGAGGAATATGGTGTTACTACAGGACTTGCGATTCAAGTCATTCCGTTCGATTGGGGCGGCAATAAGCTGGCGATTGTCTGGAACGGCGTCGAACTGGCCTCTGTTAATATCGGTAATGTGTCGTCGCTTCCACCCTCTTCGTTTTCAATTGAAGTTGATCAATCTGGAAATGTCACCACTACCTTTGGAGCTAACTCGACAAGTGCGACTGTTCCCAATGGAGAATGGCTAAGCACCAGTCAGGATGGCTGGGATTTTGTACTTGCAGGAAGAACCGGCGGAAACAACGGCGAAGCTTTCATCGATGACCTAAATGTATCTGCAAATGTTGTTTGTTTTGCTGATGGTGCGATGATCGATACACTGGATGGGTCGGTTGCCGTAGAAACACTGAAAGTTGGTGATAGGGTATTAACCCAGGATAACTGTTCCCAACGCGTACGTTGGATCGCTGCTCGGACAATTGAACAGTGTGAGTTAGATGCAAACCCCAAGCTTCGCCCCGTCATAATTCTCGCAGATGCACTTGGCCTTGGATATCCAAATTCGGACCTGAAGGTTTCGCGACAGCACCGCATATTGGTGAGGTCGCGTATTGCAGAACGGATGTTTGGGAAACATGAAATTCTGGTGCCAGCTGCGAAGCTGTTAGAGCTTCCTGGTGTCTTTATTGACACCAGTGCCACGCGCGTGACTTACGTTCATTTCCTTTGCGACCGCCATGAAATCGTTTTTGCAAACGGTCTGCCAAGCGAAACACTTTTGCTTGGCGCCGAGGCGGAAAAGACCATTGGGCAAGATGCCGTTGATGAAATTAACAGGATATTCCCGGGTGTGGCGAATATGGAGTTTTCAAGCACTCCGACTAGGCTTATCCCTGAACAAGCCAAGTTAAACAAATTAATCGCGCGGCATAAAACAAACAAAAAACCGATGTTGATTGATACAGCATCTTAGCAAAAAGGGGCTAGAATTTTATAGTCACCTAACGCTCCAGCACTCCATTAAGCCCCTTCAACAGTCCCGTATTTGCCAGAGAAAAACGCCAGCGGTTTGCCTGCGCTCAGCTGTGCATTGTTGACTTGTCCAACCACGATCACATGATCGCCTGCAGGGTGGGTTGCCACGTGGCTACACTCAAACCGCGCAAGGCAGTTGTCGATCAACGGTACGCCGTGGTCGTTGAGGCTGTGCTGGATATCCCCAAAGGCATAGCCGTTTTTGGCGAAGGCTTCGCAGATGTCTTTTTGCTGGTCTGACAGCACATGGATCGCGAAATGTTTGGCATGTGAGAAATGTTTGAACCGGCTGGAATTAATCCCAGGCGACCACATCACCAGCGCGGGATCCAGAGAGAGGGAGGAAAAGCTGTTTGCCGTCATCCCGATCACGCCGTCATCCGTCTTTGTGCTGATCACGGTGATGCCGGTTGCAAAACGCCCAAAGGCGTCCCGCAGCAGTCGCGTGTTGTCGCCGTCAGGGGCGAAGTTTTGCGCCGTTTGATCTGTCATTTCAGATGCCATATCTTTCATCAAGCGACCTCGCGGCCCAGTGCTGCTGTGTAGATTTTGAACCACGTGATGCGGTCCATGTTGACCTTCAGTGCGTCTGAAAGACCAGCGATGCGGGTTAGGTTATTGGTGCCCATGACAGGTAGTACTTTTGCCGGGTGTGCCAAGATCCAAGCCACAGCAACTGCCGCGCGGTCCACACCGTTTTCGCCTGCGATCACATCAAGGGTTTTCATCACGTCTGTGTTGCCGTTCATCAAAGAACCGCCGCCCAAAGGTGACCATGCCATTGCGTGCTGGCCGTTCTTTTGGTGATAGGCGAGGTCGCCGTTGGTCAGGCATTCATGCGCTGTTGCAGACATTTCGATCTGGTTAGTGACCAGCGGGTTCTTCATGCCAGATTGCAGCAGGTCGCAATCCCATGGTTTAAAGTTGGACACACCGATGTTGCCAACCTTGCCGGATGAAACAAGTGCATCAAGGGCCGCGCCGGTTTCATTGTGATCCATGAACGGGTCGGGGCGGTGCACTAGCAATAGGTCGATGTGGTCGATACCCATGTTGGTCAGGGATGCATCAACAGATGCGTTAATGTGCGCGGTGGAGGTGTCGTAATATTTGACAGGCGCATCGCTGTATTTGCCGCAAGGCGCGATGATGTCGAATTTGGTCACGATCTCCATCTTGGCACGCAAGGATGGCACGGCGCGCAGGGTTTCACCCAATACAGCCTCAGCCGAATAATCGCCGTAAATGTCGGCTTGGTCAAAGCTGGTGATGCCTTGATCGAGGCAAGCGTTGATTTTCGCCTCGACGTGTTTGACCGAAGTGTCGGCATCGTCCGCGACGCGCCACATGCCATAGACAATACGGCTAAGTTCAAGGGAGGGGGAAAGTGTGACGCGTTCCATTAGCGGCGTACTCCTGCAGCAAGGGGTGTGAGTGGGGTGGCGGCTGGTACTCGACCATATGTATGTGGAAGTGAACATGTTTCCAGGTGTGGCATGACCAGTTTGCCGAAATATTCAGCTTCCTCAATATGGGGATAGCCAGAGAAGATGAAGGCGCGAATGCCCATTTTCTTGTAGTCTTCGATTTTACTTAGAACTTGATCCGAGGAACCAACCAATGCGGCACCACAGCCAGAGCGCGCACGACCAACACCGGTCCAAAGATTTGGTTCGATATATCCGTACTCATCGGCCAGTTCACGGTTCTTGGCCTGATGTGAAACACCAAGTGACGTCGAATCCAATGCACGTTCACGGATCATACGGCCATATTCGTCATCCAACTTGGATGTGATGTATTCCGCGTATTCTTGCGCCTCTTTTTCGGTGTCGCGTACGATCATGTGGACGCGCAGCCCGTAATCCAATGTGCGGTCATATTTTTCGGCCACTTGGTTCACAGCCTTCATGCGGCCCGCCAATGCGTCCTGTACCTCAGGCCACATCAGGTAAACGTCACAGTGTTGACCGCACAGCTCAAGCGCCGCTGGGGAATAACCGCCAAAATACAAAAGTGGGCCGCCTGTTTGGTATGGTTTGACGGGGTCTGTGGTGAGGCCCTTAAAGTCATAGACCTCGCCGGAGTAATTGATCTCGTCCTGTGTCCATGCCTGTTTGAGGATTTCAACAACTTCGCGGGAGCGTTGGTAGCGATAATTGCTGTCTTCTTTTTGACCGGGGAAATCAGAGCTGATGATGTTGATGGTCAAACGCCCTTCCAACATGTGGTCTAGTGTCGAAATGGTGCGGGCCAACATGATGGGCTGCATCTCGCCGCAGCGCACAGCTGCCAACAGGTTGATGTCTTTGGTGATCGGCGCACAGCCTGCCACGAAAGACAGCGTGTCCTGACCAACCTGATATGAGGACGGGCACAGGATGTTGCGAAAACCCTGCTGCTCTGCGGTTTTAACGATGTTGCTGCAATGGGCCCAGCTGGATCGCAGGTCGCCGTCCGGCACACCCAAAAACTGATAGTCGTCCGAACATAGGGCTGAAAACCACGAGACCTCAGAGGCCGTCAGATTGGGCGATGTGATTGGTACAACTGTCATTTTGAAACCTGCGAAAATTACTCAATTTCATATTGCATAGCAATCGATCTAGTGTAAATCAATGGTGTATCAATTCTTTCATTCCAGCGTTTGTGCGCGATGAGGAGCCCTGTGTCTGACCAACCCACAAATCCCAATGCGCTGCCCAAATATGTGCAGATCAGCGAGCTGCTGATACGCGATATTGCGGCTGGGCGTTTGATGGATGGGGAACGGTTGCCGCCTGAACGCGAGATGGCAGATGGGCTGAACACATCGGTCGGCACCCTGCGCAAAGCCCTTGCTATACTCGAGAAAAAGGGAATGCTGGATCGTCTTCAGGGGTCGGGCAACTACATCCGCCACGGCGCGGATGAGGCCAGCATATACAGCATGTTCCGTCTTGAACTGCCTCAGGGTGGGGGGCTGCCGCGCGCGGATACCTTGGACGTGCAGCCATTGAAAAAGCCCGCGAATTTGCCCCAGTTTGGCACGGCCGATCACGGCACGCGGATTCGTCGTCTGCGCTATTTGAATGAAACAATCATCGCGATTGAGGAAATCTGGCTCGACGGGGATGCGGGCACTGTACCCCCCAATGCGCTTTCGGATTCGCTGTACCACTTTTACCAAAAACATCTGGGGTTCTGGATCACCTCGGCAGAGGACCGCGTCAGCGTGGCCGCTGTACCCGATTGGACCCCTGACACCTTTACAAAACCCGCCGGTGCGCTGACAGGATATATAGAACGCTTTAGTTGGGCAGACAGCCCCAAAGCGGTCGAGTTTTCCCGCACTTGGTTTGACCCATCACGCGCAATCTATGTGCAAAGACTGAAATAGGAATACGAACATGGCTAAGCTAATCAACTACGGCATCATCGGGTGCGGCATGATGGGACAAGAGCACCTGCGCAATATCGCCTTGCTGCCTGACACCAACGTGGCTGCCATTTTTGAACCCGATGCTGGCATGGCAGGGATCGCCAAAACCTTGGCTCCGAACGCGCAGTTCTGTGACAGTATTGATGCTTTGTTGGCGATCGAGGCGTTGGATTGTCTGGTTATTATCAGCCCGAACTTTATGCATTTGGAGCAGTTGGAACAGATCGCCCAAACGCGGTCTTTGCCGATCTTGGTGGAAAAGCCACTGTTCACCGATCCAAGCGCCTTTGCCCGTGTGCGCAAGTTTAGCGAAACCTATACATCCCCCGTTTGGGTTGCGATGGAGTACCGTTATATGCCGCCAATCGCCGCCCTGCGGGCTGAGGTGGAAGAGGCCACTGGCGGGATCAAGATGCTTTCGATCCGCGAACACCGTTTCCCGTTCCTTGAAAAGGTTGGCGATTGGAACCGCTTTAACGCCAAATCGGGTGGCACATTTGTTGAGAAATGTTGTCACTTCTTTGATCTGATGCGCTTGCTGACCAAATCAGAACCCGTGCGGATCATGGCCAGTGCGGGCCAGAACGTGAACCATCTGGACGAGGTATATGACGGCCAAACATCCGACATCATCGACAATGGTTATGTCATTGTGGATTTCGAGAACGGGATGCGCGCGATGCTGGAACTGTGCATGTTCGCCGAGGGATCGCGTTATCAAGAAGAGGTGAGCGTGGTTGGCCCCAAAGGCAAGATCGAGGCGCTGGTGCCAGGGCCGGGCCGTTTCTGGCCTGCGCATCTGGGTGATGCCCCGATCCCGCAACTGATCGTCAGCCCGCGCAATCCAAGCGGGCCAGAGGTGCGTGAAATTCCTGTTGATCCCACATTGCTAGACGCAGGGGATCACAACGGGTCTACATTTTATCAACACGAGGGCTTCTTGGCCTTGGTGCGCGGAGAGCGTGCGGTTGCAGACGTGACGTTTGAGGATGGCTTGCGCGCCGTGGCGATGGGTATGGCCGCGCAAGAAAGCGCCCGCACGGGGCAGAGTGTGCTATGGGCTGAGTTTATGGATAGATAGGCACACCAATGAAAGAGATGACGTTTTGGAGTTAGACATAATAGGCATGGAGTGTTCATTCCGGAACCTCGCCACTCGCCCTTTAGGCGGCTTGGTAAATACGCTGTTCTTGGCTTTGCCCAATCGATTAAATTTTGCAATCAAACATCATTGGCGTTTGAAAACCCGAACTTGAAGCGGAGACCCACCCATGACGGCTTACAACCCAGAAGAAGACGGCGCAAAAATGTCTTTTGCCAAAGATATGAGCTATGTCGATTACCTGTCGCTTGATCCCATCCTGGGATCGCAAAACCTTCAATCTGATGCACACGATGAAATGCTCTTTATTATTCAGCATCAGACCTCAGAGCTATGGATGCGGTTGGCCTTGCACGAATTAAGCACTGCGCGCGAAAAGCTCGCTCAAAAGGATTTCCCACCTGTTTTCAAGATGCTGACACGCGTCGCGCGTATTTTTGAGCAGCTTAACAATGCATGGGACGTGTTGCGCACCATGACACCAAGTGAATACACGGAGTTTCGCGGAGATCTAGGTGCGTCCTCGGGTTTTCAATCGCATCAATACCGATTGATCGAATTTATCGTCGGTAACCGCAACCGCTCTATGGTTAAGGTCCACGAACATCGACCTGATTTACATCACATGTTGGCGCAAGAGCTGGGCAAAAAATCACTCTATCACGTAGCATTAGATTGCCTTGCACATGAACTGGATATGACATTTCCGTCTGAAGCATATCGGATGGATGCGCCACATCAAGCTTGCACAGAAGTCATGGATGCTTGGACACAAGTTTACCGCGATCCGAAAGCGCATTGGCATCTTTATGAATTGGCTGAGAAGCTTGTCGACCTAGAAGATTATTTTCGACGCTGGAGATTTAACCACGTCACAACAGTCGAACGGATAATCGGTTTCAAACGGGGAACCGGTGGGACGTCTGGTGTCAAATATCTTCGCAAGATGCTTGAGGTCGAACTTTTTCCAGAGCTTTGGAATCTACGTGGTCAATTGTGAAAGCCGGACGGAGGTCATAACCCCCGCCCAAAAACCTTAAACGTAGCGGTTTACGATGTTTTCCAGCTTTTCTTGCTGACCAGACACCGGTTGCGGATCAAGGTTGCGCGCCTCTGCTTGGGCCGCAATCCCGTCCAAGGTGGCCCCGTTGCCCAGCATCGCCTGTGCATCGTCGGCTGTCCAACCGGCGTAGCGCCCCTCGCGTGGGCCCTCTAGCGCCTTGTCTTCCATCATTTTTGCCGCTGCCTTTAGGCCGCGTGCACAGATGTCCATGCCGCCAACATGGGCTGCAATCAGGTCTTCGGCGTCCAGTGATTGACGGCGCAGTTTGGCGTCGAAATTGGTGCCACCTGTGGTGAAACCACCCGCCTTTAGCACCTCGTAATAGGCCATTGCCGCCTCTGGGGTGTTGTTGGGGAATTGGTCGGTGTCCCAACCAGATTGATAATCATTGCGGTTCATGTCGATAGAACCAAAAATGCCCAAAGCATTGGCCATCGCCAGTTCATGTTCAAACGAGTGACCCGCCAAAATCGCGTGACCCTGTTCAACATTCACCTTCACCTCGTTCTCAAGGCCAAAGCGTTTGAGGAAGCCGTAAACTGTGGCAACGTCATAGTCATACTGATGTTTTGTTGGCTCTTGGGGTTTGGGTTCGATCAGAATCGCGCCTTTGAACCCAATCTTGTGTTTGTACTCAACCACCATGGTTAGGAAGCGACCCATCTGTTCCAACTCGCGCGACAGGTCGGTGTTCAGCAGGGTCTCGTACCCTTCGCGACCGCCCCACAGCACATAGTTTTCACCGCCCAATCGGTGTGTCACATCCATCGCGTTCTTTACGATAGAGGCGCAGTAGGCGAATACATCAGGATCCGGATTGGTGCTGGCCCCTGACATGTAGCGGCGGTTTGAGAACATGTTGGCCGTGCCCCAAAGCAGCTTGGGGCCATTTTCCATCTTGGCCTCAAAGTAGTCGGCCATTTCGTGCAGGCGGCTGTTGCTTTCTGCCAGTGTCGCACCCTCTGGGCGTACATCGTGGTCGTGGAAGCAGTAGTAGGGCACACCCAAAATACGGAACATATCAAAGGCCGCATCGGCTTTCATCTTGGCCAGTTCCATGGTGTCGGCAGGGAACCACGGGCGATCAAACGTTTGGCCGCCAAAGGGGTCATTCCCCTCCCAAACAAAGTTGTGCCAATAGCACACAGCAAAACGCAGATGCTCGGACATGGGTTTGCCCATGATCATTTCGTTTGGGTTGTAGTGACGGAAGGCCAATGGGTTGGTGCTGTCTGGCCCTTCGAATTGGATAGGGGCGATGGCGTCAAAATAGTTGCTCATAGGGAGGGGCCTTGTTCTGGGCCATCTGCTGGTGCAGGCGGCATGTTATCTTGGAAATAAAGGGATGGAACGATGGTTCCGAAATCGGCAGGAAGGGTTTCGCCGTCGCTTAGCGCTTTCATGGCATCAAGCGCGCGGGCGATTTGTTGATCCGGCTTTTGATCAATCACTGCATCTACCAGCCCGATGGTGAGGGCCGTGCGTACGCTGCCAACCAAATCGTGCAAGACAACAACGGGGCGTTGGTAAGTGGCGGACTTTTGAACCTCTGACAGGGCGATAAACAGGCCATTCTGGCCAGAGCCGATGCTGTAAATACCCGTCAGATTTGGATGGGCCTCTAGCGTGTTGCGCACCGCTTCGGCCACATTTTCTGGTCGATCAAAGCTCTCAATGACGGGTAAAACAGTGACATCGAAGGCGATAGCTTGCTTAAATCCCTTGAAACGCAGCGCGTGGTCCGCCGCGTCCAAACTGCCCGCGATGGGTAGAACAACACCGCCATCGCGACTGGCAAGCGACAGCACACGCCCGGCAGTACGACCAGCAGCCAGGTTATCAAGGCCAATATAGGCATCACGGCTGTTGCTTTGCGTATCAGCAACCAAGGTCAGAACAAATACGTCTTTGGCCCGCAACGCTTGGATGGCTTTGCGCACCCTTGGGCTGTCGATAGCAACAAGACAAATGCCTGATAAATCACGATCAATGCAGCTTTCTAGAACTTCGGCCAAACCATCGCTGTTAAAGGCGGGCACTTCTTCGATCGTTATGTTTATGCGCTGGCTGGCGCGGGCTTTGGCCTCTGCTTTCACCGCAGCGCGCATTTCCCCAAAGAAAGCGCCAGCTTGGGCAGGGATCAGAAACGCATAGTTATAGGACCGACCGCGGGCCAGATTGGCCGCTGTCACATCGCGCGTGTACCCCAGTTGCTCAATCGCGGCTAAGACGCGCAAAACGGACTTTTCCGCAACGCCACCACGACGGTTCAGCACGCGATCGGCTGTGGCATAGCTAACGCCCGCAGCTGCGGCGACATCCATCAGTGTTGGTTTGGCCATGATCACTCCCTTTTATTGTTTCATTGTAGAGTGATGGAATGATGGGCGTCAATCATTTTTTGATATACGTCTATCATTTTGAGATGTGGATAATGTCAGCCCGTCATTATTATATAATAAGATTAATGATCTAATAGCCTATCATCTGGCATTTTGTCTGCCAAATTTATTCTATTCTGTAGATTTGGCGGCGCGGGCTGTTCTGTGTTAGATACAGCGCCCGCCATCGACTTCCATGCAGACGCCTGTGATCATGCTGGCCTCATCAGAGCACAAATAACAGGCCGCGTTCCCCATGTCTTCGGGTGTGGAAAAGCGACCCAAGGGGATTGTTGATAAGAATTTGGCCCGCATCTGGGGTGTGTCTTCACCCATAAAACTTTTGAGCAATGGGGTGTCACCAGCAACAGGGTTCAACGCGTTAACGCGCACGCCAGCAGGGGCCAATTCGACGGCCATCCCTTTGGTGGCGTTGTTCATCCAGCCCTTTGAAGCGTTGTACCAATTCAGCCGTGGTCGCGGGCTGACGCCTGCGGTTGAGGCAACATTTAGGATCGCGCCCGCGCCTTGGGCCTTCATCAAAGGCACAATATATTTGGTTGTCAGGTACACGGACTTGCAATTTACGGCGAAAACTTTGTCAAAGTCGTCCTCAGTGACGTCTTCCATAGGCGCAGGCAGGTGTGTGACACCCGCATTGTTGATCAAAATATCGATCTGGCCGAAGGCGTCTATGGTCGATTGCACCATTGCGGCGACGTCTGCATCATTTGCCACGTTCGTCTGAATGGTTTGGACTGCGTCGCCAAGTTCAGCCGCAAGTTCATTGGCCATATCGATGTTCAGGTCGGCGATCATCACACGCGCACCCTCAGCCACAAACTTGCGCGCAATCCCCGCGCCAAAGCCAGAGGCACCGCCCGTTACAATCGCTACTTTGCCTTGCAGTCGCATGTTATTCCCCTGTCAGGTCTAGTTTTAGAATGTGGCGTTCATTGCCGTCTTCGTTTTGGGAGGCCTTCACTGTGCGTTCGTGTTCGAACCCCATTTTGTCCCAAAAGGCGCGTGCGCCGGTGTTCACATCCAGCACCGCAATGCGAATGCACGGTGCGTTGTCGGCGCGGGCCTCATCGATAACGTATTTTGCGGCTTTGCGTCCCAATCCATCGCCGCGCGCATCGGGATCTAAAATCAACAGTCCCATGTACCAATGCCCATGTTTCGGATAGTGGCGAATGCTGCCTGCAAATCCCGCCAGTGTGCCGTCAGGGCGTTCCAATCCGCGCAGGAACCTGTCGTCTGGCCCACAAACAGGAGGGGCATCGTTTAATGTGGCGTGCACAAACCCGGGGTTGTTGGCTTTGCCCGTTTCCATTTCCACATAGTCACTGGCGCGGTACATCAGATCGGCGACGCGGGTGTAATCGTCTTTGGCATCTAAGTTTACAATTTTAATATCATCCATGATGTGCTGCCACCGTCTTTAATGTTGAAAAACCGTATAGTGCCTCGAACCCTTTTTCGCGTCCATGGCCAGATAGACCTACGCCGCCAAAGGGCAGCTCAACACCACCACCCGCGCCGTAGTTGTTGATGAACACCTGACCCGCGCGCAAGCGTTTGGCGAGGCGCATTTGGCGCGCGCCGTCTTTGGACCAAATCGAGGCAACAAGGCCAAAGTCAGTCCCATTGGCGATTTTCACGGCGTCTTCTTCGGTGTCAAAGGGGATCACCACTTGGACAGGGCCAAAGATTTCTTGCTGTGCCAGTTCGTGATTTGGATCAACATCTGCGAACAGGGTAGGGGGAACATATGCGCCACCGATTGGGGCATCTGGTGCCACAGCACCGACAGCAACCTTGTTCAAATCAGCGCCACGGGCCAAGAACCCTTCGACAATTTCCTTTTGGCGCAGGGACACCAGTGGTCCCACATCCAGATCATCGCCTGCGGGGCCAACGCGCAATTCACCGTAACGTTTTGCCATGCGCGCAACGACGTCATTATAGACCCCGCGTTGCACCAAGATGCGCGAGGATGCGGAACAGGTTTGTCCTGCATTCTGGATACCTGCGTTCACAAGGAAGGGCAGGGCGGCGTCTAAATCCGCATCATCAAACACCAGTTGCGGGGATTTCCCGCCCAGTTCCAAGGTGACAGGAACCGCGTTTTGGGCTGATGTCGATTGGATCAACTTGCCCACACCGACAGAGCCTGTGAAGGAAATGTGGTGCACAAATGGATGGGCTGTGAGGGCGGCACCCGCTTCGGCCCCTAGGCCCGAAACCACGTTTAACGCCCCATCGGGCAATCCCGCTTGGCGACAGATTTCAGCAAAGGCGAGGGCGGTTAAACAGGCCTCTTCCGCTGGTTTCAAAACGGCGGCGTTGCCCATGGCAAGCGCAGCACCAACAGAGCGACCGATGATCTGCATCGGGTAATTCCACGGGATGATATGGCCCGTAACCCCGTGGGGTTCGCGCATGGTATAGACGGTATAGCCCTCAAGAAACGGGATCGTCGCGCCATGAATTTTGTCCACGGCGCCTGCGTAAAATTCCATATAGCGGGCAAGGGCAACGACATCAGCGCGGGCTTGTTTGACGGGTTTGCCCACGTCCATGGATTCAAGGGTGGTTAATTCGTCAATGTTTTCAAGGACCAGTTCACCAATGCGGTGCAGGATGCGTCCCCGTTCAAACGCCGCCAATTCACCCCACGCACCCTCCAGTGCTGCATCCGCAGCGGCAACCGCGCGGTCAATGTCAGCTGCGTTGCCCCGTGCGATGTCGCATAAGGTTGTGCCGTCTGATGGGTTTTTCAGCGCAAGGGTTTGTCCCGACAGCGCAGGCACCCATTCATTGGCGATAAAGCAATGTGTTGGGTCGATGTTGAGGGGGCGAATAGTCATTCAAATGTCCTGTCGCAAAACGTCTCCCCCTCAGGCGCGAAGGGCGTGTTACGGTTAGATTACCGTAACACTACGCATATGCAACACAGGGCGATTACCGCCGTAGATTAAGCGTCCGCTAGGATCATCTTAGCGCAGTTTTCGCCGATCATGATCGCAGGGGCGTTGGTGTTGCCCGATACGATTTCTGGCATGATCGAACAATCCGCGACCCGCAAACCGCTGATGCCATGCACGCGCAGTTTCGCGTCTACTACGGCGTCTTGCCCGCTACCCATCTTGCAGGTGCCGGTAGGGTGGTAGATCGAAGCGGTGTTGTTGCGCGCCCAATCAAGGGTGGCGTCATAGTCGTCGATATCCAGATCCGCGTGGGGGCGGTATTCTTGGGAAATCTTGCCGGCAAGTGGCGCGTGTTTGGCGATTGTACGGGCGATGTTCACACCTGCCACAACCGTGCGGCAATCGGTTTCGGTGGACAGATAGTTTGGAATGATCTTGGGATAAGCCTGACCATCGCCTGAGGCCAAACGGATTTCTCCACGGCTTTCTGGGCGCAACTGACAGACCGACATGGTGAAGGCCGAGAACTTGTCAGCCCCCTTACCAGGGTTTTCGGCAGACAGGGGTTGGACGTGGAATTGCACATCCGGCGTTTCCAAATCTTCGCGTGTTTTCATGAAGCCTGTCGCAAGGCTGGCGGCCATCGTCATTGGGCCAGTGCGGGTCATCAGGTATTTAAGGCCAATCTTGGCCTGCCCAAACAAACTGCCGACTTCGTCGTTCAGCGTTGGCTCATTACACTTGTAAACCAAACGGGCCTGCAGGTGGTCCTGCATGTTCTTGCCCACGCCGTTCAAATCTTTCTTAACCTCAATGCCGTGCTCTTGCAGCTGAGCGGCTTCGCCGATGCCTGACAACATGAGCAATTGAGGGGAGTTGATAGAGCCACCGCTTAGAATCACCTCGCGGTTGGCTTTCACCACCACTTCCGCGCCGCTGCGATCTTTATAGGTGACACCAGTGGCCACACCGTTTTCGATATTCACCTTTTGCACTTGGGCATGGGTAACGATCTGCAAATTGGGACGGCTGCGGGCAGGGTTTAGGTAGGCAACGGCCGTGGAACAGCGTCGCCCGTTCTTTGACGTCAGTTGGAAAAAACCAACGCCTTCTTGGGTTTCCCCGTTGTAATCGGGGTTGAATGGATAACCTGCCGCTTGCGCCGCTTCGACCCATGCATCCGTGATAGGGCGTTGAATGCGCATGTTGGACACAGACAATGGACCGTCGTCACCGTGATAGTCATTCGCACCGCGTTCGTTATTTTCCGCCTTCTTGAACAGGGGCAGCACATCGTCCCATGACCAGCCTGCGTTGCCCATTTGGGCCCAGCGATCATAGTCCTGCGCCTGACCACGCACATACAAAAGACCATTAAGTGAGGAAGAACCGCCCAGAACCTTGCCGCGCGGCCATTCAATGGAACGGCCATTCAGACCTGCGTCTGGTTCAGTCTTATAGCACCAGTCGACGTTTGGATTGTGAATCGTCTTGAAATAGCCAACTGGGATGTGAATCCACGGATTTAGGTCGCGACCACCCGCTTCTAACAAAATAACTTTGTTGAAGGGATTGGCACTTAATCTATTGGCTAAAACACAGCCAGCAGAGCCTGCACCAACAATAGTATAGTCCGCTTCCACAAGGATTCTCCCATCCGTTTGAATTAAGGCTATACAGAATGGATTTGTCATACTACACTTTTTTGATAATAAAAGTCTCATTAATTGACAATAGGGAGAAATGTCATGGGAATTAACGGAAGAATCGGGAATCTATCCCGTCGCGATCTATTTCGCGTAGCAGGCAAGTATGGCATGAGCTCAACGCTCATGGCAGCGGGGGGCTTCGGGGGGGCGATGAGCCTTGCAAACTTGGCTACTGCAGCAGAATCCACGTATGAAAAGCGTTTCTCAAAACCAGCAAAACACACATTCAAATTTGGTGCTGCTGGCTTCAACCAACGCAACCTTTTGATCGAGCGCGCAGGCGCGCTTGAATTCGCACGTGACCTCGAAGCACGTACAGACGGCGAGATTCGCATCGAGTTCATCGGCGATAACCAAATCTGCGGTCAAACATCCTGCGTTGAGAAATGTCAGCAAGGTATCGTAGACTTCTACGCGGCCTCTACACAGAACTCTGCCGGTGGTGCACCGTACTTGAACGTACTTGATTACGCGTACATGTTCCGTAACCGCGCTGACCAATACCACTTCTTGTATTCACCAGCGTCTGCAGCTTTGCTTCGTGAGCCTTATGAAAAGCGCCACGGTCTAAAACTGTTGTTCTCACACGCTGAACTTCGCGGCATCCAGTTGGGTCTCGCTTGGGAAGATAAGCCAACAGTAACGTCTGTTGAAGATCTTGCAGGCACAAAGAACCGCGTAACAGGTACACAGCTTGGCCGTATCGCCATGAAAGCTTTGAACTTGAACCCAGTTCCGGTTGCTTGGGAAGAAACACTTGATGGTCTGAAGCAGGGCTTGATTGATGGTGCAGAAACATGGGCGTCCGCAGTTGCATACGCAAACATGTCACCGGTTGTTTCCCAGTCCGTACACTTGAACTTCTTCTGTGGTACAGAAGCGACTTCAATGAATGCTGGCGTATTTGATAGCCTATCTGGCGATCTACAAGACGCAGTTTTGGAATCGTCTTACTGGGCGCAAACACACGTTCAAGCGGCGAATGAGGCTGCACTTGTGAAAACTGTTGGTCAATCTGATCCACAGCTTCCAGGTACAATCTTTGCGCAAAACAACGTGCGTAACGCATTCTTGTCCGACGCTGAGATCAAGAAAGCGGAAGAAATGTGCTCACCAGAGTTCCAACCACAGTTGTGGGAAGACTGGCGCGAGCGCCTTAACGGCTGGTCCGGCGGTCGTGACACGTACCAAGAAATCTATGACGAAGTGCGTACAATTTCTGCAGATACTCTGCCAGAAAATGTTGAACCACGTCGTTGGTGGAAAGGCTAATCCACTCGGATTAGTTTTGGGCCGATCCGTTTTTTGCGGGTCGGCCTTTTTTTATAGCTTTTTAGAAAAAAGACGATGACATTCAAAGTGCGCACCAACAGGAGGGAGAACCTGTCGTGTGGTCTTTAGATGTTAAAAGGGGGGATACCTAATATGTCAATTTGGTCCGAAGTAGCAGCCATTATACCTGCCATCATGTCTGGTGACTCGTGGGAAATGAATACTGCGTTCAAGAAAGATGGAATGTGGTTGTTCAGTGCGGTGCTCACACTTCTTGGCGGCATTCTTGCGCATAACATTTTTAAGTATGTGCCCTTTATTGAGCGTCACTTAGAACGCACCATTGCGGTCGCGATGTACATCATGATTGCAGCAATCATTTTCTGGGGTGTGGTCGACCGGTTTGTGTTTTCAAACCAGTGGTCTGGATCAACAACCATCCCACCGTTCCTATTCATGGTCATGGCGTGGTTCGCCTGTTCCTATAACGTCAAATTGCGCACGCACCTTAGCTTTAGCGAATTCCGCTCAAAGATGTCCCCACGCAACCAGATGGGTGTTCTGTCAATGGACACTGTTCTGTGGCTTGGCTTTTGTTTGTTGGCAATCACCACGTCGCTTCGGTTCACTGTGCTGTCCGCCCAGAATTTTCAGATGGTCGACGGTGTCGATGACACAATGAAATGGTGGTTCTACATCACTGTGCCAATCGCGTTCACCATGATGTCAGGCCGTGTAATCGGCAACTGGTTAGAGGATTTTGGTAACTACAGATCCGGTAACACAATTATCAAACAAGCCGTAATTGGGGGGGATGTCTAATGACCGACGCAACATGGATCACGCTTATTTCGCTAGGCGTCACGATGTTCTTCATGCTGGGCACACCTGTCTTGCTGGTTATCTTTTACTGGGTGGTGGGCTGTAGTTTTGTCATCGACCTTCCACTCGACAACACAGGCAACGAGTTGCTGAACGTGTTCAACAAAGGGTTCGCCCTGCTCGCCATGCCGCTGTTCATCCTAACAGGGGACTTGATCAACCAATCGGGGATTGCGCGACGATTATCGGACTTTGCCTACTCTTGCTTGGGCTGGCTGCGCGGCGGTCTTGCGATGGCAGCGATCTCAGCTTGTGGTTTGTTCGCAGCGATCTCTGGATCAAACTCCGCGACCACTGCAACAATCGGGTCAATGCTTCACCCTGAAATGGTCAAAGGCGGCTACGACGAACGCTTCTCTGCAGCAACGGCTGCGGCTGGTGGAACAGTTGGAATCATCATCCCACCGTCGATCATCTTCATCGTTTACGGGTTCCTGTTGAACCTGCCCATCTCTGACCTGTTCATTGCGGGTATCTTGCCAGGTGCCTTGATGGTTCTGGCTATGATGACCGCAGCGTTCATCATCTGCACCATCAACGGTTGGGGTTACTTGATCAAACTGTCACCAATGCGCGTTATCAAAACCGCAATCGGTGCATGGCTTGGGTTCTTTGCAATCGGTCTGGTTCTATGGTGCATCTACACAGGTCGCGCCTCTCCGACTGAGGCGGCGGGCGTAACGGTTGGTGTGTGTATCATCATCGGCTTGCTGTGCTATCCGCTGAACAAGATCATGGGCGACGACGAAAACGAAAAGGTTGAAGACAAGTCAGCCGTTTCCATGTTGGTCGTAAAAGGGTTCACATTGATGAGCCTGCCACAGATCGTTTCCCGTTCTGCCCAAATTACAGGTATCCTTGTGCCGCTGATCGCTATTTCAGTGGCCATGCAACAAGTGATGTCCTCCCTTGGGGCAAAGGAATTTATCGGCGGGTTCGTGACGGGTATGGGCGGTTATTATGCGGTTCTGTTCACATCCATGGCGATTGTGTTCGTGACAGGGATGATCCTAGAATCCCTGCCAGTGACCATTATCCTTGCACCAATCTTAGCACCAATTGCGGCGTCAGTCGGGGTTGATCCGATCCACTTCTCAGTGATCTTCCTTGTGGGTGCATCGATTGGGTTCATCACACCGCCCTATGGCCTCAACCTTTATGTGGCGTCGGGCGTCACTGGGGTGCCGTACTTCAGGCTGCTGCGCTACACAGTTCCATACTTGATCGCTTTGATCTCAACATGGATCTTGGTTGCACTTACACCTGAATTGGCACTATGGCTGTTGCCAACCAGATAAGGCGAGTAAATGCCAAACGATATGGCAGACCAAAAAGGACAGATTCCAACAAACTTACGGCTATTGTTGCTGTTGGAAGAAGTCGCACGTGCAGGCGTCCCCGTGACGCCTGCAGGTTTAGTCGAAGCGCTGGGCCTACCAAAACCCACCGTGCACCGACTGTTTAACACCGCCGAAGAGGAAGGTTTCCTACAGCGCGACATTGATGGACGGTCTTATGGACCGGGCCCACGCCTGCGCCGCCTTTCAGTGAATACCCTTAGCTCACAACGGCTGCGCACACTGCGCCTGTCCATCTTGACCGAAGTTGTCGAACAGATGGACGAAACGTGCAACATCTCGGTCCCAGACCGCGAACACATGGTGTACCTTGAGCGGATCGAAACCAAATGGCCGCTGCGCATTCAGTTGCCAGTAGGGACTAGAGTGCCGTTACACTGTACGGCTTCTGGTAAAATGTACCTCAGTTCGTTGAACCCACGTTACTTGGATCGCTACCTTGCGACCCACAAACTTGAAGAGCACACCAGTAAAACGATCACCGATGTTGCGGCCCTCAAGGCTGAACTTAGCAAAACGCGCAAGCGTGGTTATTCCACGGATGATGAGGAATTCATGTACGGGATGGTCGCGGTGGCTGTTGCTATTGTGGACGACCAAGGACGCCTTGTGTCTACATTGTCCGCTCACTCCCCTTTGCAGCGTAACAACTTGGTAAAAATTACTGAAAATGTCAGCATTCTAAAATCAGCTGCTGAAAAATTATCGGACTTGTTGCTCACCTAAAGGTGTCAATCTGTTGACAACACCCCAAGGTGTTCGCCAAAGATTACAGCAATGGACCGGCGGTTCTTATATAGAAAATCAACAGGAGATACGCATATGATGCGCACCCGTGCAGCAGTTGCAGTCGCAGCAGGTCAGCCACTTCAAGTTATGGAAGTGAATCTTGACGGTCCACGTGCAGGCGAAGTTTTGGTCGAAATCAAAGCGACAGGCCTATGCCACACAGATGAATTTACCCGTTCAGGCGATGATCCAGAAGGTATCTTCCCAGCCATTTTAGGCCATGAAGGCGCAGGTATCGTGATCGAAATCGGCGAAGGCGTGACATCTTTGGAAGTGGGCGATCACGTGATCCCGCTTTACACTCCAGAATGTCGTGAGTGCGAATACTGTCTGAACCCAAAAACCAACCTTTGCCAAAAAGTGCGCAGCACACAGGGCCAAGGCTTGTTGCCAGACGGTTCTACACGTTTCTCCATGTTGGACGGCACGCCGATCCACCACTACATGGGTTGCTCTACTTTCGCGAACCACACAGTTGTTCCAGAGATCGCATTGGCGAAGGTCCGTAAAGACGCGCCATTCGACAAAATCTGCTACATCGGTTGTGGCGTAACCACTGGTATCGGCGCGGTTATCAACACGGCCAAAGTTGAAATCGGTTCAACTGCTATCGTGTTCGGTCTGGGCGGTATCGGCTTGAACGTTCTTCAAGGCTTGCGTCTTGCGGGTGCGGATCAAATCGTTGGTGTGGATCTGAATGACGACCGTATTGAGATGGGCGAACGTTTTGGCATGACCCATTTTGTGAACCCATCTAAAGTTGAAGGCGATCTGGTTGAGCATCTTGTTGAACTAACGGGCGGCGGCGCAGATTACACGTTTGATGCAACTGGCAACGTTGGCGTTATGCGTACAGCGCTTGAGGCATCACACAAAGGTTGGGGCGAAAGCATCATCATCGGTGTGGCACCAGCTGGCGCTGAAATCTCAACACGTCCGTTCCAATTGGTCACTGGCCGTACATGGCGCGGGACTGCGTTTGGTGGTGCTAAAGGCCGCACAGACGTTCCAAAAATCGTTGATTGGTACATGAACGGCAAGATCGAGATTGATCCAATGATCACGCACAAGCTGACCCTTGATCAAATCAATGAGGGCTTTGAATTGATGCACGCTGGTAAGTCTATCCGCGCTGTCGTCGAATTCTAAATTAAGCCGATCTTTACGAAGTTTAACGCTGAAAGCAGGGTTAACAATTCTTGAATTATCGTTGCCTCCGATGAGGTGACCAAACTGTGCAGTTCGCGGGTCGAATTGCACAGTTTTGCGTTTGTGGGGTCTGTTTTGGCTATTTGGGCGTTTGGTCACGGTACAGAACACTTGGCAAACTGTGCAGTTTGTCGTGAAAGCCGTGGCGCACGCTCAATTAACTTGGTTTCGGGACGCTACGGCGGGGTGGTTTTTTCGCCTCGGATACATATATCTCAAACAACCCAATTGAGAGGCTCCTTGCGATGAAAATTACCGTTAACGGTACCCAACACGAGATCGACGTTGAACCCGATATGCCCCTTCTTTGGGTGCTGCGCGACGAGCTAGGAATCACTGGTCCTAAGTATGGTTGCGGCATTGCCCAGTGCGGTGCTTGCACTGTCCATATGAACGGCGAAGCGGTCAAATCCTGCCAAGTTGCAGCGGAAGATATTGATGGAGAAGTCGTTACAATTGAAGGGCTTGGCACACCTGATGCGATGCATGCAGTGCAAGCCGCATGGGTTGAACATCAGGTTGCAC
>JAPKAB010000036.1 GCA_028825475.1 Ascidiaceihabitans sp.
AGGTTATCCTGCTTAGCTATCTTGATGTGGTTATTCAGGGGTATTTGCAACAATTCGGTGAGGACGGCGTTGATGCATTTTTCGCCACCACCGATGGATGGGATATGCCAATTCTAAACGATCGCGCCGCGCCGCGATATCCGCGCAGCCAAATCCTAAGCGCCTCAGAAACCGCGCTGGTGGATGGACATCTGGACCGCATCGCGGCCCAGATAGTCAGTTCTTAAGCGCGGGCTTTAACAACCTGCAAAAGTGTCATCGTCGCGGACATATCTGGTCCGTGGCTTTGACCTGTCAGCGCTTTGCGCAGCGGCATGAACAAGCCCTTGCCTTTGCGGCCAGTCGCTTCTTTCACGGCACCCGTCCATGTTTTCCATGTCGTGTCGTCGAACGGACCTTCAGGCAACATAGCCATCGCTTGGGCCACGAATTCTGCGTCTTCATCGTCGATCACTGGATCAGCGCCTTCACTGAACAATGTCCACCACGCGGCCAAATCTTTTAGCGTTGTGATGTTGTCACGTGTGACCGTCCAAAATGTTTCGGCCAGATCAGCAGGAACGCCAAGATCAGCAATCTGATCGGCAACGTCAGCCAATGGTTTTGCCTGCAACACATTTGCTGTCAGCGGGAACAGGTCAGCGACATCAAACTTCGTCGGTGCGGTGCCAAAGCTGCTGACTTCGAAACCCTCGATCAGTTCGGAAATTTCGCTGCGCAGTTCCATTGGATCAGACGACCCAAGACGCGCCATCATGGACAACAATGCCATTGGCTGAACGCCTTGCTCACGCAGATCACGCAGGGCCAAAGTGCCCAGACGTTTCGACAACGCCTCGCCCTGTGGACCGGTCAGCAACGAGTGGTGTGCGAAGGACGGTGGGGTCATGCCCAGCGCCTTCATGATTTGAATTTGGGTGGCCGTGTTGGTCACGTGGTCAGAGCCACGCACAACATTGGTCACACCCATATCCGTGTCATCGACAACAGATGCGATTGTATACAGAACTTGACCGTCACCACGGATCAAAACCGGATCGCTGACAGAGGCCGCATCGATAGAGATGTCGCCAAGAATACCGTCTTTCCAATTGATACGTTCCTGATCCAACTTGAAACGCCAGACGCCATCACCGCGCTCAGCGCGAAGTGCATCGCGTTCTTCAACGCTTAGGTTCAGTGCCGCGCGGTCATAAACCGGTGGCTTGCCCATGTTCAGCTGCTTCTTACGCTTCAGGTCCAACTCAGTCGGGGTTTCGAACGCTTCATAAAAACGATCAATGCTGCGCAGTTTTTCGGCGGCATCGGCGTAACGGTCCAGACGTTCTGACTGACGCTCAACCTTGTCCCAGTGCAGGCCTAACCACTCCAAGTCCTGCTTGATCCCATCAACGTATTTCTCTTCCGAGCGCACCGGATCGGTATCGTCGATACGCAGAATGAAAGTACCACCAGCCTTGCGGGCAATCAGGTAATTCATCAGCGCAGTGCGCAGGTTACCAACGTGGATATAGCCGGTCGGCGATGGGGCGAAACGTGTGATGGTCATTTGCGTAAACTCCTATGCGGGGTTTGAGTGTCATAGGGGGGGCGATTTGTCCAGTTCGATGCGTGTGGGGTGATAAGGAGCTTTCATGGGCAACACTTGGACCGTCTAAGCTCAAGGAACGTCGGCTATCGAGAAAGGGCATCTGAGCGACTGCAATTCCGCCCGTTCAACAAACGGTCGTTTTTGGGAGGCCTCGCTATGCAGCGAAAGTCGACGTTACTGCCCAGAGTGTCGGTCGCAATCAGGTCAACATCTACCCAGCACATCAGCCTCAATAGGATAGGCATCTCGGTCGAAGTAATATTGAACTGCAAAAAGCTCTGCTGTGCTATTACCTACAAACCCAATGTTTTTGAGGTATTTTCTCACGCTGAGAATATCGTGAATTGATAGGAATTCTTCCAGACCTTCCTGCTCAGCGATTAGCGGCGTAAAGTCATCTTTTCCTAGTTCAGCTAATTCTGTATCAATCACAAAACATCTGGACTTAGAATTCATATTCTGAGGGTCTGAAGTGAATACCCAACTTTTCCACGAGTGCTGATTCAGCTGTGAAAGAATCTCTCCAAGGGTGGTCACTATGTATGTCATTTGCGCATTGCCCAAAACAGTTCCTTGAGAAGGCTAACACCGGACTCAGATATAGCAAGGAAAACGAGATTTGATCTGCGCAGATATTTTTCATCCTTTCAAAAATGCTCATTTTTGGCACCTAAAAAACCAGCAGGAATGACACCACGAGAACCTCGTTCAAAACCTAAGTGGTTGTTGAATATTTTTGGAAAGCTTCATGATAGCCGACCTTTGTGCAACGCGCAGCATCGGCCAAAGTGGGTGCCGAAGCAGGCATCCCCAGCTCCAGTTTTCTCAGCCAGCCCTAGTCAATTTACCACCCACTCAGCTCGGATCACGCCAACGATTCACAATCGGATACCGCCGGTCCAACCAGAACGCCCCCTTCGTCAATCGGGCACCGGGTGCGGATTGGAAGCGTTTGTATTCTGAAATATAGATCAGGTGCTCAACCTTTTTCACCACATCGCGGTCAAATCCAGCGGCGACGCAATCAGCGACAGAGGCGTCATTGTCCACTAGCATTTCAAGCAACGCATCCAGCACCGGATAATCCGGCAGGCTGTCGCTGTCTTTTTGGTCGTCGCGCAGCTCGGCGCTTGGGGCCTTGGTGATGATATTGTCAGGAATCACTGCACCGGCAGGTCCCATCATCCAATCGCGGTGGTTGGCATTGCGCCAGCGGCAGGTTTCGAACACCCGCATTTTATACAGGTCTTTGATCGGGTTATAGCCGCCAGCCATATCGCCATAGATCGTGGCATAGCCCACCGCGACCTCTGATTTATTGCCCGTGGTCAAAACCATCTCGCCAAATTTATTGCTCATCGCCATCAACAGCAGACCGCGCAGACGGGACTGAATGTTCTCTTCGGTCAGCCCTTCTTCAAGACCTGCGAATAACGGAGCCAAGGTATTGGTGATCGCCTCACGCCCCTCAGCGATAGGAACATAATCATAACGACAGCCCAGCGCATTGGCGCAAGCCTCAGCATCTTCAAGGCTCGCCTTGCTGGTGTATTCAGATGGCAACATCACGCAGCGCACATTTTCTGCACCCAAGGCATCGGTGGCGATGGTCGCAACAATCGCAGAATCAATACCGCCGGACATACCCAACAGAACCTTTTTGAAACCCGTCTTGCCCATATAGTCGCGCAACGATTGAACCATCACGTGGTAGTCTTGTTCCCACGTGTCTGGTTGAGCGGTCTTAACCCCATCCTTAACACGCCAGCCATCCGTGCCGCGTTCAAGATCAACGTGCACGATGGCTGTATCAAACGCTGGCATTTGAAGGGCCAACCCACCACCCGGGTTCAGCGCGAATGAAGCACCGTCAAAGACCTGATCGTCCTGACCACCCACCATGTTCAGATAGATCAGCGGCAGACCCGTTTCGACAACACGTGACACCATGTGGTTCAAGCGGGTTTCGAATTTGTCACGGTAATAGGGTGACCCATTCGGGATCAGCAAGAATTCAGCGCCTGTTTCGGCCAAGGTCTCTGCCACATCTTCGTGCCATGCATCTTCGCAGATCGGGCTGCCGATGCGTGTATTTCCAACGCTATACGGTCCACCCAACGGCCCTGCATCAAAGATACGGACTTCATCAAACACGGTTTCATTCGGCAGGTGATGCTTAAGCGCCTTGGATGCAACTTTACCGCCCTTACAGATCAGATAGGCGTTATACAGGCAACCATCTTCAAACCACGGACCACCAATCGCCAAGGCGGGGCCATCCGCGCAGTCTTTTGCCAATTGCTCAACTGCAGCCATAGCCGCCTTGTGAAACACAGGTTTCACCACCAAATCTTGGGCATTGTATCCTGTGATGAACATCTCAGGCAGCGCCACCAGATCAGCACCGGCCGCGCGCCCCTGCTCCCATGCATCACGCGCTAAGGCTGCATTGCCAGCGATATCGCCAACGGTTGGATTTAACTGGCACAGTGTAATGCGAAACGTATCAGCCATGGGGTGCTCCGGTCAGATTTCATCTGCACCTATATGCCTTCCAACACGCCCAGAAAACCCCTGACACACCCAATTAAGCGCGACCAATATATCCCATGTGCAAAACCCATTGCGAGGTGGGCCACCTTCTTCTAGGCTGAGCGAGCTTGCACAGTTGCGTGCAGGCCAAGAATTAATACAGGTCTCGCCATGAAACGTCTTATTCTCGCTTTGTGTTTAGCTGCTGCCCCCATGGGTGCATTGGCACAGGATGGTCAGGTTCAGACCAAACAATACGACGACGGCGGCATCTATGAAGGCAGCTTTCGGGGCGGCCTACAGCACGGAGAAGGCACCTATCGCCTACCCAATGGCTATGAATATACCGGCGCATGGGATGATGGCGAAATCAAAGGCGAAGGCGTTGCGCGTTTTCCAAATGGCTCCGTCTACCAGGGTAACTTTTCAAAAGGTAAGCCTGACGGCTTTGGCAAAATCACATTTGCCGATGGCGGAACCTATGAAGGCGACTGGGCCACTGGTACAATTATGGGCCAAGGCGTCGCGCTGTATGCAAACGGCGTGCGCTATGAAGGTGAGTTTCGAAATGCCAAACACCATGGCAAAGGCGTTATGCAAAGCCCGGGTGGCTATGAATACAAAGGCGACTGGATTGACGGCGTCAAAAACGGCGTAGGCACAATCACCTATCCTGACGGCGCAGTATATGACGGCGACATCGCCAACGGCAAACGCGAGGGTTCCGGCAAGCTAACGATGCCGGATGGGTTGATCTATGTCGGTTTGTGGAACGACGGCCAAATCGATGGCTCTGGCACGCTAACTCAACCCAACGGCGACGTTTATGACGGACAACTGGTATCGGGACGCCGCCAAGGTACAGGCCGTGTGACCTATGCGAACGGTGACATCTATGAGGGCGAATTTGCAGATGATCGTCGTCACGGGACTGGCACATTTACCGGCACGGATGGCTACACCTACGTCGGCGCATGGATCGCGGGCCAGATCGAGGGACAAGGCCGCGTAACCTATCCCGATGGTTCAATCTACGAGGGCAGCTTCCGTGATGACCTGGCCGATGGCACTGGAAAAATCACGTACAAAGACGGCTCTGTTTATGAAGGCAGCTGGGTCGCTGGTGTGATCGAGGGCAATGGCAAGGCCACTTACGTCAATGGTGTGATCTATGAGGGTGGCTTTAAGAATGCACGAAACCACGGCCAAGGCATCATGACCTATGCCGATGGCTATCGCTATGACGGTGCATGGGAAAATGGCCAGCGCCACGGTGCAGGCACTGCAACTTATCCAGATGGCACCGTCTACGTGGGCAACTTTGACAACGGACAGCGCAATGGCGCGGGCAAGATCACCATGGCCAACGGCTTTGAATATGACGGCCAATGGCAGACCGGCGAAATCAACGGTACCGGCACTGCCACCTACGACAATGGCGATATATACGAGGGCACGTTCCTAAAGGGCAAACGCCAAGGCAGCGGCACAATGCGCTATGCGACGGGCGAAGAAGCCACTGGCTCTTGGGAAAACGGCGCGCTTACGGAAGACGGTTAATCGCTCATTCCTACCAAGGCAGCGCCGTTCCTGAATAGTCATAGAAACCACCGCTTTGCGCCGGTGTTAGGTCGTCCATAACCTTCACCAAATTCGCGGCCGCTTGATCGGCTGGAACGCTTGCATGACGGGCAAGGTACTTGGACGTAAACGGCGTCTCCACAGTTCCCGGGTGCAATGCAACAACGCTCGATTGGGGATGGCTGCGCGCCAATTCAATCGCAGAGGTGTGGACAATCTGGTTCACCGCCGCTTTCGCCGCACGGTAACTGACCCATCCACCCAATCGGTTGTCCCCGATAGATCCCACTTTGGCTGACAGTACAGAAAATACGCTGGCGCGGTCTTTTCGCAAAAGGCGACTCGCATGCGCAAGGATCAGCGCAGGGCCAATCGCGTTGACCGCGAACTGATCTGCCATCGCGACGGGATCAATCGCTCTGATCGTTTTCTCAGGGGCCGCGCCATTCACGCTTAACGCGCCGGTGGCAACGATCACCCGGTCAAAGGTGCGATCCAAGCGTCCCAAATGATCCGCAACACTTTGGGCATCCGTAATGTCCAAACCGTCAATTGAGCGTGAAAGCCTTATAACACTGTCGCCGCGCGTGGTGTGGTGGGCGGCAATCGCGCCGCCAATGCCACCCGAAGCGCCAATAATCAAAACATCTATCATGCTTCATAGGTAGCACAGCATAGACGCACTTCAACGCGGACGGCCCAAAATCCTAATGCGATGCTCCACCTCAAAATGGCACCCCATCCAATTAGGCATAAAAACCTACTTTCCATTTGAAAATCGACGGCTATAACTACCCCCATGACACGTAACGCACATACCCTGATCGCGCGCCCTCTTGGCGCAGCGCTTTTGTGCGAGCTCTTGCTCCTATCCAGCCTCTGAGCGTGTCCATCGGCACGTCCGCTCAGAGGGTTACCCGCAAGGGTCGGATACGTGCCAAGAATCAGGACAACAAAAGAGAAATCAAATGACATCTTCCCAAGACAAAGTCGTAATTTTCGACACCACATTGCGCGACGGCGAACAATCCCCCGGCGCAACCATGACCCACGCAGAAAAGCTTGAGATCGCTGGGCTGCTGGACGAAATGGGCGTCGACATTATCGAAGCCGGCTTTCCGATCGCCTCCGAGGGCGACTTTAACGCCGTTTCAGAGATTGCCAAAAATAGCGTGAACTCAGTCATCTGCGGTTTGGCCCGCGCCCAACTGGGTGACATTGATCGCTGCTGGGAAGCTGTGAAGCACGCCGCGCAGCCACGTATTCACACCTTTATCGGTACATCCCCGCTGCACCGTGCGATCCCGAACCTGACCAAAGACGAAATGGCGATCCGGATCGAAGAAACCGTAAGCCACGCGCGCAACCTTTGCGACAACGTGCAATGGTCTCCGATGGATGCGACACGTACCGAATTTGATTATCTGTGCCGTACCGTTGAAATTGCGATCAAAGCGGGCGCGACAACGATCAACATCCCTGACACCGTGGGCTACACTGCCCCCCGTGAAAGCGCGCAATTGATCCGTGACCTTCTTGAACATGTGCCGGGCGCGGATAACATCATCTTCGCGACGCACTGCCACAACGACCTAGGCATGGCGACGGCCAACAGCTTGGCCGCGGTTGAAGCAGGTGCACGTCAGATCGAATGCACCATCAACGGCCTTGGCGAACGCGCAGGCAATACAGCGTTGGAAGAGGTCGTTATGGCCATGAAGGTACGCAATGACATCATGCCGTACCAGACGGGCATCGACACAACCAAACTGATGAATATCTCGCGCCGCGTTGCAACAGTTGCTGGCTTTCCAGTTCAGTTCAACAAAGCCATCGTTGGTAAAAACGCCTTTGCACACGAATCTGGTATCCACCAAGACGGCATGTTGAAAAATGCCGAGACGTTCGAGATCATGCGCCCCGAAGATGTGGGCCTGTCTGGCACCTCCTTGCCACTTGGCAAACACTCTGGACGCGCAGCACTGCGCGCCAAGCTGGAAGAGCTGGGCGTTGAATTGGGTGACAACCAACTAAAAGACGTTTTTGTTCGCTTCAAAGCACTGGCTGATCGCAAGAAGGAAGTGTTTGATGACGATTTAGTCGCTTTGATGCGCAACTCAGACGATCCAGAGAATGATCGTTTGAAAATCACTTCATTGCGCGTCCAATGCGGCACTGAAGGGCCGCAACAAGCGGACCTAAAGCTAGAAATTGATGGCACAGAGCATGTCGCAACTGAAACCGGTGACGGCCCAGTGGATGCAACATTCAATGCGATCAAAGCATTGGTTGAACACGAGGCAAAACTGCAGCTTTACCAAGTGCACGCCGTGACTGAAGGCACCGATGCCCAAGCCACTGTAACAGTGCGTTTGGAAGAAGACGGCCGTATCGTAACCGGTGAATCCGCGGACACAGACACTGTTGTTGCCTCTGCCAAAGCCTACGTTCACGCACTAAATCGCCTGCTGGTACGTCGCCAAAAATCAGGCAAAGACACGCCTGAAATTAACTACAAAGATGCCTAATAAAATAGGGTGTGCATATGATGCGCACCCTGCCCTGCTTCTCTTGTTCCTAAATATCCCGGAGTCTGAGGCAGCGCCTCAGTCCGCCAGAACATTCAGACCCTAACCACGATAAGGATCCCGCGCGCCGCGATCCGCAGACAGTGAATGTTGGGACCGCTCCACGATCAACTCAACAGCATCCGCCAAATGCACTTCCCCAATCGCCATATCCCCTGCAGCAACACGGAGCTTGTGCGCCTCCAACATGACTTCAGCATGGGATGATCCACGTGGCGGGATGAACTTGTAACAAGCCAGCTCGATCAACTGCCCAAGCGGGTCTTTGAAATATACAGAATCCATGAACCCGCGGTCTTTAACGCCCGAATGGCCGATACCACGTGCGTCCAACCGTATGGGCACTTGTGTAAACATCGCACGATCAACCTCAAACGCCAGATGATGCACACAACCAATATCCATCGACGTGCGCGAGCGATCGGGTTTGCGGTTCTCATTCGTAAACACGGTGATCAAACGCCCATCGCCCGGATCAAAATATAGATGCCCCTCATTGGGGTCATCCAGGTTCGGTTGATCAAAAATAAACGGCATACCCAGCAGCCCTTCCCAGAAATCAATCGACGTCTGACGATCCGCCCCTGTCAGCGTGATGTGATGCACACCCAATACTTGAATTTTGCGCATTTTATTCTCCTCAACCGGTTGACCAAAGCCTATCAAACAACGCCACCCAACGGAATGAGGCAAATTAGGCCTTAAATGCGCGGATTGCCGCCCCGGCGGACCACCATTCCCTCTTTCACCCAAAGCGCCATGCCCTTATAAGAATGCTTGTCCAATCCATACGACTCGTGGGCGACTTCAATGCCACGCGCTATTACCTACAAGGCCTTAACTCATGTCTATTTTCGATAAACTTGGTGGTCTCTTCTCGTCAGACATGGCGATTGACCTCGGAACTGCCAACACCTTGATCTACGTTAAGGGCAAAGGCGTTGTTCTTTCTGAACCATCCGTTGTGGCCTACCACATCAAAGATGGCGTGAAAAAAGTTTTGGCTGTTGGCGAAGACGCTAAATTAATGTTGGGTCGGACACCTGGTTCCATCGAGGCAATCCGCCCAATGCGCGAAGGCGTTATTGCCGATTTTGACACTGCTGAGGAAATGATCAAACATTTCATCCGCAAGGTACATAAACGGTCTACCTTCTCGAAACCAAAGATTATTGTCTGTGTCCCACACGGCGCAACACCCGTTGAAAAACGTGCTATTCGCCAATCCGTTCTGTCCGCTGGCGCACGCCGCGCAGGCCTGATTGCAGAACCTATCGCCGCGGCGATTGGCGCTGGCATGCCAATCACGGACCCGACAGGCAACATGGTTGTCGACATCGGTGGTGGTACCACGGAAGTTGCCGTGCTTTCCCTTGGCGACATTGTCTATGCGCGCTCGGTACGCGTTGGTGGTGACCGCATGGACGAGGCTGTCATCAGCTACCTGCGTCGCCAACAGAACCTATTGGTTGGTGAAACAACTGCGGAACGTATCAAGAAATCTATCGGTACGGCCCGTATGCCGGACGACGGTCGTGGCACATCAATGCAGGTGCGTGGACGTGACCTTTTGAACGGTATCCCGAAAGAAATTGAAATTACTCAAGCGCAGATTGCCGAAGCTTTGGCAGAACCTGTACAGCAAATTTGCGAAGCAGTTATGACCGCACTTGAAGCAACTCCACCAGATCTTGCAGCCGATATCGTTGATCGCGGCGTCATGTTAACTGGTGGCGGTGCATTGCTAGGTGAGCTAGATTTGGCTCTACGTGAGCAAACAGGCCTTGCGGTCTCAATTGCAGATGAGCCACTGAATTGTGTGGCTTTGGGTACGGGCAAAGCGTTGGAATATGAAAAACAACTTCGCCACGCCATCGATTACGACAGCTGATACAAACGCCCAAACAGCCCAAATCGCTTGCCACATCCGGTCAAATCTTGGACAGTCCAAGTAGCCATTCAAGGGCTGACTACCGCAGGACATAACCGCCTTGGCCAACGATCGATCAAACAGTCAGGATTACACCCGCCCTTTGCGCAGGTTGCTTTTGGTTGTCGTATCCTTGGTCTTGATCGCGACCTTTATGGTTTGGCGCATCGACAGCCCACGTGTAGAACGGTTTCGCGCCCAAGTCACCGACCGGATCGTTCCAGACTTTGACTGGGCCATGGCCCCTGTCACCGGTGCGGTGAATCTGTTTCGTGATTATCAAAGCTACAACCGTATTGCAGAACAAAATCAAGAACTGCGCCGCGAGTTACGCAAAATGCAATCGTGGAAAGAAGCCGCACTCCAACTTGAACAAGAAAACGCCCGCCTGCTTGACCTAAACAGCGTACGCCTTGATCCCCGCCTAACATTCATCACCGGTGTCGTTCTCGCCGATAGCGGGTCACCCTTTCGCCAATCCGTTCTGCTGAACGTTGGCGCACGTGATGGCCTTGTCGACGGCTGGGCCACCATGGACGGTATTGGCTTGGTTGGTCGTATTTCTGGTGTTGCGAAAAACACCAGCCGTGTGATTTTGCTCACCGATGCATCCAGCCGTATTCCTGTTACCATTCAACCCTCTGGCCAACGCGCCATTGTGGCGGGTGACAACAGTGCCGCACCACCCATCGATTTCATAGAAAGCCCCGATCTTGTGCGCCCCGGTGACCGTGTTGTCAGCTCAGGCGACGGCGCAGTATTTCCTGCCGGTTTGGTTATCGGTCAGGTCGCAGCTGACCCCGGTGGCCGTTTGCGTGTCCGCCTTGCCGCTGACTATGAACGGCTGAAATTCTTGCGCGTCTTGCGCAGCCACCCCACCGAACCTGTGACCGACACCGCAAATGTTTTGACAAACAATATCGATACGTCTGAACCAACAAGCGGTGAAGAGGCTCCCGCAAGTGAGTGAACACCAAACATCGCGGATTTGGATTATGCGTGGTTGGTTCATCGTGCTGGGATTGGCGACCTTGTTCATTCATCTACTCCCCCTCAACGCAATGTCACGCCCTTGGGCCACACCCGATCTACTTTTAGGTTTTGCCTTTGCATGGTCGCTCCGCAAGCCTGCATACGTCCC
The DNA here is from genome assembly GCA_028825475.1 of Ascidiaceihabitans sp. Taxonomy (GTDB): domain Bacteria; phylum Pseudomonadota; class Alphaproteobacteria; order Rhodobacterales; family Rhodobacteraceae; genus Ascidiaceihabitans. The sequence goes on from JAPKAB010000036.1 coordinate 11,364, forward strand.
AATCGTATTGCTGGGGATGATGCTATTGCTATCGGACCTTTTACTGCAACGCCCCCCAGGCCTATGGGCGTTCTTGGGTCTGCTTTGTTGTGAAAACCTCAAGGGTCGCGCCAAACGTTTACGTGCATCGAACTTCGCCTCTGAATGGCTTACAGTTATTGTAATGTTGGCTGGTGCTACTATTTCTTATCGTATCATCTTGGCCATGCTTTTGGTTGACCAACCGAATTTAGGATCGCAACTCATCCAAACGATAACGACGATCCTGTACTACCCAGTCATCGCTTTCGCGACCCACGTCTTCATGGGAGTGCGCAAAGGCATCCCTGGCGATTTGGACACACATGGAGGCAGCCTGTGAAACGCAAAAACGCCGATCACGAAGCAAACCAAAGTTTGTTATCACGCCGCGCGTTGGTTGTCGGCGGGCTACAGCTTGTGTTGGTTGGCGCACTGGCTGCGCGTATGCGTCATCTACAAATCAATGAGGCCGATCAATTTCGGACATTGGCAGAAGAGAACAGGATCAAGTTTAAACTGATCCCACCCGCACGCGGTGAAGTGTTTGATCGCAACGGCGTTCAATTGGCACAAAACATCCCAAACTATCAGATCAAGATGGTGCGCGAAGACACCCGCGACGTTGAGGGTGTGATCGCACGCCTCAGCAAGATCATCGATTTGGATGATGAAACGATTGAACGCGCCGTCGCACTAATCAAACGCAGCGCACCGTTCTACCCCGTTACCATCGCTGAAGATGTGACTTGGGAAGACATCAGCCGCGTATCAGTCAACGCACCCGCCCTGCCCGGTGTGACGCCAGAAGTTGGCCTTTCCCGCGTTTATCCACTGGGTTCTGATTTCGCACATATCTTGGGTTATGTTGGCCCGGTCAGTGACTACGATCTGAAAAAGATCGATGACCCAGATCCTTTGCTGCGCATTCCGCGGTTCCAGATTGGTAAGGTCGGTGTGGAAGCCAAAGAAGAAATTCGTTTGCGTGGTTCTGCGGGAAACAAGCAAGTAGAGGTCAACGCAGCTGGCCGCGAAATGCGCGAACTGGGACGGCGCGAGGGCAAACCAGGAGCAAACATTCAGCTAACAATTGACTCCAAACTGCAAAACTATTTGCAGGCCCGCCTAGACGGCGAAAGCGCCAGCGCAGTTGTGATCGATTGTGAAACTGGCGATCTGGTCGCAATTGGATCGGCACCAACTTACGACCCAAACCTTTTTGTGTCTGGCATTTCCGTCGCCGATTACCGGGAACTGACCGACAATAAATTCCGCCCGTTGGCGTCTAAAGCAGTCCAGGGGACCTATCCCCCCGGATCTACGTTCAAGATGATCACCGCAATGGCAGCTCTTGAAGAAGGCATTATCGGGCCTGATGACACGGTACGCTGCAACGGTCACCTCGAAGTGGCCGACCGCAAATTCCACTGCTGGAAACGCTCTGGTCACGGCAGCGTTGATCTGAAGAACTCGCTCAAACGCAGTTGCGATGTTTACTACTATGATCTGGCGTTGAAAGTCGGCATCGAAAAGATTTCCGCAATGGCCAACGTCTTTGGATTAGGTGTGCGCCATAACGTTGAAATGTCCGCAGTTGCCCGTGGCCTGACACCGACCAAAGCTTGGAAGAACCGCGTTCATGGCAAAGACTGGGTAATCGGCGATACCGTCAACGCCTCCATCGGACAGGGCGACATGCTTGCCTCCCCGCTCCAACTCGCCGTGATGACCGCGCGCCTTGCAACAGGTCGCGAAGTGACGCCACGCTTAGTAAAATCTGTAGACGGCGTTGAACAAGCATCTGGCTCCGGTGGACCGCTCAAGGTGGACCAAAACAACCTAAAGAAGATGCGCCAAGCGATGTTTGCCGTGGTCAATGACCGAGGGGGCACCGCCAACAAAAGCCGCATTACAGTTGAGAACATGCGCATGGCCGGCAAAACTGGCACCAGCCAAGTGCGTAACATTTCTGCCGCCGAACGGCGAACCGGCGTTGTTCGAAACGAAGATTTACCATGGGAACGGCGTGACCACGCCTTGTTCGTAGACTTCGCACCTGCAGACAATCCTAAATATGCTGTGGCTGTTATTGTGGAACACGGTGGGGGTGGCTCAACAGCCGCGGCCCCTATCGCGCGCGACATCACGCTTCAGGCGTTATACGATGGCCCACCGCCACTAGAGGCATATCCGTCCAAAGATCGTGGTCGCATCCGCAGTCAACAAAAGCGCCTGGCGAAAATGCGCCCAATGGCCAAAACTCAGGATGCCGACAAGACATGAGTTATCTTGAGTACACGGTAAAATCGACGCCAACGGGCCTGCGTAAAATCCTGTTCCTGAACTGGCCTCTGACACTCTTGCTTAGCTCAGTCGCCTGTGTCGGTTTCCTCATGCTCTACTCAGTGGCAGGTGGCAGCTTCACCCCTTGGGCTGAACCGCAAATGAAACGCTTTACTGTTGGTTTGGTTTTGATGGTCGCGATTGGGATGACTCCAATTTGGTTTTGGCGCAACCTCTCTGGGTTTTGCTACGGTGTTACAGTGATACTATTGATTGCCGTTGATCTATTCGGGGAAGAAGGCAAAGGCGCACAACGCTGGATCGACCTTGGGTTCATGCGCTTACAGCCGTCCGAGTTGATGAAAATTACCCTCGTTATGTTTCTGGCCGCATATTATGACTGGCTGCCACCCGAAAAGAAATCGCGCCCCCTTTGGGTCTTGTTGCCCATTGCCATCATCTTGCTGCCAACTGCGTTGGTAATTCAACAGCCCGACCTAGGTACATCGCTTCTTTTGGTTATGGCTGGCGGCGGAATCATGTTTCTTGCAGGCGTACACTGGGCCTATTTCGCAGCAGTAATTGCATCTGGTGTCGGTCTTATCGTGGCCGTTTTCCAAAGCCGCGAAACAAGTTGGCAGTTGCTCAACAACTACCAATACCGCCGCATTGACACCTTCATTGATCCAAGCGCCGATCCACTGGGCGCAGGGTATCACATCACCCAATCCAAGATCGCACTTGGGTCAGGCGGGTGGACAGGGCGCGGGTTCATGCAAGGGCCCCAAAGCCGTCTGAACTTCCTGCCTGAAAAACACACCGACTTTATCTTCACCACCTTGGCCGAAGAATTCGGGTTTGTTGGCGGGATTTCCTTACTCACAATATACCTGCTGATAATCTTCTTTTGCATCGCCTCAGCGCTAGCAAACCGCGATCGATTTTCATCGCTTTTGATCCTTGGAATCGCGCTCAACTTCTTTCTCTTCTTCTCAGTGAATATGGCAATGGTCATGGGGTTGATCCCCGTCGTTGGTGTTCCACTGCCACTTGTCAGCTACGGCGGCTCCGCCATGCTGGTTCTTATGCTCGCCTTTGGTCTGGTCCAAAGCGCACATGTCCACAGACCAAGATAGGTTTCGAAAATGACACTCAACATCCTATTCGCAGCAAAAGAAGACCGCTGGCCTTTGTATGAAGGGCCCTTGAACGATGCGTTCAAGGCAGCCGGCCTAGACGATGTGCATCTGGCAACCGACTTTGCACCAGCGGACGTCGATTACATCGTCTATGCACCAAACTCAGACCTCAAAGACTTCACACCCTACACAAAGACCAAGGCAGTCTTGAACCTGTGGGCGGGGGTCGAAGGGATCGTGGGCAACCAAACCCTAACCATCCCACTCACCCGTATGGTCGATCCAGGCCTCACCCAAGGGATGATTGAATGGGTGTGCGGCCATGTGATGCGCCACCATTTGGGGATGGACGCACATATCAACAACCCAACCCATGAATGGGCACCCAGCCCGCCAGCCCTTGCATGGGACCGCTCAGTAGTGGTGTTCGGCATGGGCGAACTCGGCAGCACTTGCGCATCCGCATTGGCCAAGTTCGGGTTCAATATCTCCGGCTGGAGCAGGTCAGAAAAAACCATCGAAGACGTCACATCCTATCACGGCGCTCAGGGGCTAAAAACAGCCCTAACAAAGGCCGAAATCGCAGTACTGCTTCTGCCTGATACGCCGGCTACGAACGACACATTCAACACCGAAACCCTCGCTATGATGCCCAAAGGGGCCGTAATCATTAACCCGGGGCGCGGACCTCTCATCGACGACGATGCACTTTTGAAATCGCTCGATGCTGAACACATCGGTCACGCAACACTCGATACATTCCGCATCGAACCACTGCCCACGGATCACCCATATTGGGCGCACCCAAAGGTCACAGTCACACCCCACATCGCGGCCGAAACACGGGCGAAATACTCCAGCCTAACAATCGCAGAGAACGTCAAACGCGGGCAAGCAGGTGAACCATTCTTACACCTCGTAGATCGCAGTGCTGGCTACTAACCGCCCAAACTTCGTCTTACCAAATAAACTCCGGGGGAGACGCGCAACGCGCGGCGGGGGCAGGCGCCCCCAACCACAGATTAAGCGGCCAAACCACGCCCCTTTAACAATGCCTCAACGCCGGGCAAACGCCCACGGAACGCGACATATAGTTCGCCCGCATCACGGCTACCACCGGTTGAAAGAATGTTGGCCTCTAACGCTGCTGCGCGTTCAGGATCAAAGGCACCACCCGCTTCCTCAAACGCCTCAAACGCATCAGCATCCATGACCTCAGACCACATATAGCTGTAGTATCCTGAAGAATATCCGTCACCAGAAAACACATGCGCAAAATGCGGCGTGGCGTGGCGCATCGTGATCGCACGGGGCATGCCAAGACCTGCCAAAATTTCAGCCTGACGTGCCATTGGATCGCGCGGCGCATCGCCGTCGTGGAATTCCAAGTCCACCATCGCAGACGCCACATATTCGACTGTAGAAAACCCCATATCATAGGTCGCAGCGCCCAACACCTTGGACAGCAACGCCTCTGGCATCGCTTCACCCGTTTGCGCATGTGTCGCGAACTTGGCCAATACTTCAGGCACTTCCAACCAATGTTCATACAGCTGGCTTGGCAACTCAACAAAGTCCCGCGCGACCGAGGTTCCTGAAACACTTTCATAGGTCACATTCGACAACATCTGGTGCAGCGCATGACCAAACTCATGGAACAATGTGCGCGCATCATCATAGGACAATAACGCAGGTGTCCCCTTCGCAAAGTTACAGACGTTGATCACCACAGGTGCCTGCGCTTGCGGGAACTTGGCTTGGGATCGCATTGCAGAACACCACGCCCCAGAACGCTTGGACCCACGTGCAAAATAGTCGCCAATGAAGACCGCGATATGCTCACCGTCACGGGTCACTTCCCACGCACGGCAATCCTCGTGATAGAGCGGCACATCGAGCGGTTTAAATTGCAAACCAAACAGACGTGTGGCGCAATCAAACGATGCATCAATCATACGGTCCAATTGGAAATACGGTTTCAATTCCGCGTCATCCAAATCATGCAATTCTTTGCGGCGACGTTCAGAATAGAAACGCCAATCCCAAGGTTCCAGATCACCGTTCACACCATCGCCGTGCATCATAGCCGTTAGTTTTTCAGCATCCGAATTGGCTTGTGCCTTGGCTGGCTCCCAGACGGCCATCAACAAATCGCGCACAGCTTGCGGCGTCTTCGCCATCTCTGTTTCCAATTTGTATTCAGCAAAGTTCGCATAGCCCAACAGCTGAGCGCGTTCCGAGCGCAACGCCAAAATCTCAGCCGTGATGTCACGGTTGTCTTTGTCGCCGCCGTTGGCCCCGCGGGCACCCCATGCCTTATAGGCAACCTCGCGCAAATCGCGGCGCGTCGAGAATTGCAAAAACGGTACGATGATTGAGCGCGACAATGTCACAACCGGACCGCCCGCCTCTTTTTCCTCACCTGCAGCGCGTGCCGCAGAAATTACAAATTCTGGCAAGCCGTCCAAATTGTCTTCGCCCAATTCCATGAACCATTCGCGTTCATCTGACAAAAGGTTTTGGGTGAATTCAGTGCCTAATACGGCCAATCGACCCTTAATTTCTTTGATGCGGGTTTCATCCGCACCTTCCAAGGCAGAACCAGAACGCACAAACCCACGATGCGTCAGCATCAAAACACGCACCTGTTCATCGCTAAGCGTCAGACTATCGCGTGCATCCCAAACCGCAGCGACGCGTGCAAACAGTGCTTTGTTGCCGGACACTTCTGAAAAATGCGCTGCCAGTTGTGGTGAAAAATCACGCTGCAACGCCTCGCGTGCAGGATTACTGTCCGCCCCCGCGACTGTATAAAACGCAGACAACACCTTATCCAAATCACGACCCACAGCCTCAAGTGCTTCAATCGTATTGGCGAATGTCGCGGGCTCTGCAGACCCTGCAATCGCATCAATCTCTGCCTTATGGCTGGCCAAAGCAACCTCTAACGCAGGCGCAAAATCATCGTCAGAAATCTTATCAAACGGGGCTAGGCCAAACGGTGTGTCCCAAGTTGCGAGCAATGGATTTGTCATGCGTGTCTCCTTTGGAGGTTATTCAGATTTGGAACAGATCGGACAATCGGCCCGACGCTCTAGCGTAATTTTACGGCTTTCACCGTACAGCCCGTCATAGATCACCATCTCACCGCGCAGCGGCGCACCGGCACCCGTGATCACCTTAATCGCTTCAATCGCCATCATCGATCCGACCACACCAGGCAACGGACCAATCACACCCGCCTCAGAGCAACTTGGGGCCAATTCAGGCGCAGGCGCTTGGGGGAAAATGCACTGGTAGCACGGTGCGCCCTTGGCAGGATCAAAGACACTTAACTGTCCCTCCCACTGCGTCAAAGCACCAGAAATCAGCGGCGTTTGCGTTTGCACGCAAACCTTGTTCACCAGATAGCGGGTTTCGAAATTATCACATCCATCCAGAACCAAATCATATTCGGCGATCAATTCCGCCGCGATGTCGTCTGTCAGGCGTCGCTGATAAGGGCGCACATCTACAAATGGATTTTGCGCGATCATCGCCGCTTGGGCCGAAAAAACTTTGGCCGTACCAATGTCATCATCCCTGTGGATCACTTGGCGTTGTAGGTTTGCGTTATCAACCACGTCATCATCAATCACACCGATTGTTCCAACGCCTGCTGCCGCCAAATACTGCAACACGGGCGATCCCAAACCACCCGCGCCCACGACCAAAACCTTAGCTTCTTTTAACGCCTTTTGACCGGCACCACCCATCTCGCGCATGACGATATGACGGGCATAGCGGTTCAATTCTGTTTCGCTAAAAAGGGGGGCATCAATTGCGGCGGCTTCTTCTTTGACCACCGCCTGTGTACGCAATCTGCGCAGCATCCAACGGTAACCCCAAATAATTGTAACGACACCGAACACAACAAGCCAAGGTATTAGTGTTTCACGTGCCGCCAAAATAAGTCGGCCACCTTCAGGCGGCAAAACCAAGGAGAACAAAAATACGCTGACGGGAAAGGAACCGAATAACGTCCAGTACCCACGATGAGCCACACGAAAACCGAAGCACAAAGCCCAGATGGCAAAGGCCGAAACAAGAACAAACAGCATCAACCGCGCCCTGTTGAGCCAAAGCCACCAGCGCCGCGCGCGGTCTCGCCCAAGCTATCCGCAATCACGAAATCACCCTGAACAACAGGGGCCACAACGACTTGGGCAATGCGTTCACCGTGCACAACCTCAAACGCATCCGCACCCGTGTTCAACAGGATCACCCCAACAAGACCGCGATAATCGCTGTCAATTGTGCCCGGGGAATTGACCAACGCGATACCATGCTTCAGCGCCAAACCAGAACGCGGGCGCACCTGCACTTCGAACCCTTGCGGGATTTCAAACCGCAAACCCGTTGGGATCAACGCGCGTCCACCGCTGGGAATGACAACACTTTCGCGATCCTCAAAATTCGCGCGAATATCGGCACCCGCCGCCCCCACAGTTTCGTAAAATGGCAAAGCAATGTCAGGATCAAAACCCACATCGCGCACAACCTTGATTGTCACACTCACGCGATTGCCTCTGCAATTCGTTGGGCCAATTTGCGCGACACCATATCCTTGGACATGCGCGGCCATTCCTCGACGCCCGCTTGGGAAATGATGGCGACATCATTCTCAGACCCGCCCATTATACCCGTCTCAGGTGATACATCATTGGCAACGATCCAATCGCACCCTTTGCGCTTTAGCTTGGCTGTTGCGTTCGCCTCAACGTCGTTTGTTTCGGCCGCAAATCCCACAACCAGCGCAGGACGTCCCGTTTTCAATTGGGACACATGGGCCAAAATATCAGGATTTTCGGCAAATGTGAGCGTTGGCAAACCGTCCTTGGTTTTCTTCAACTTGCGATCACTCGCCCCCTCGACGCGCCAATCGGCAACTGCGGCGGCAAAGATGGCAACATCAGCAGGCAGCGCTGTTTGAACAGCTTCCAACATTTGCTGTGCTGTCTGAACCGCGATCACCTCAACACCAGATGGCGGGGCAACGTCAGCAGGGCCCGTCACAAACACAACATCAGCGCCCAGCGCAGACAGGGCATTGGCAAGGGCAGTGCCCTGCGCACCAGAGGAACGATTGGCGATATAGCGCACCGGATCAATTGGCTCGTGTGTGGGGCCGGATGTGATCAACACACGCTTACCTTTCAACGGACCATCCGACAATTTCGCCTCAACGGCGGCAACAATCTCCAGTGGTTCAGCCATACGGCCCGGACCAAATTCACCACACGCCATGTCGCCCTCATTGGGGCCGACAAAGGCAACACCATCATCGGCCAAGGTTGCAATATTGCGCTGTGTCGCCGCGTGATCCCACATGCGCACATTCATCGCAGGGGCCACCAGAACAGGGGTATCCGTGGCCAACAATAGGGTCGAAGCCAAATCATTTGCCAAGCCATGCGCCATCTTCGCCATCAGGTCCGCAGTCGCAGGAGCGACGACAACCAGATCGGCAGAGCGTGACAGTTGGATATGGCCCATCTCGGCCTCAGCCGTCAGGTCAAACAATTCGCCATATACTTTGGAACCAGACAACGCGGCTACGGACAGCGAGGTTACAAACTCTGTCGCGGCACCCGTCAAAACAGGTGTCACAGCAGCGCCGCGCTCACGCAATTTGCGGATCAGATCAAGACTTTTGTAGGCAGAAATTCCACCACCAATAATCAATAGAATGCGTTTTCCGGTTAGCATTGCATGCCCCCAAATAGCTGGTCAATTGACCAACCATACTGTGGCGAACGGTGTTCTGCCAGCCCGTAAGATGCGCGTGACGCGCACCCTATCAATTCAGGAAATTTTGCACTTCTGTGTCATGAGTTTCTAGCCATTTGCGCATTTTGCCAAAAGCTGCTGCCTCAAGCTGACGTACACGTTCTTTGCTCAGGGACAATTCCTTGCCCAAGCTTTCCAAAGTGCGTGGATTATCCTGCAGCTTGCGTTCGCGAACGATGAACCGCTCACGTTCGCTTAATGCTGCCATCGCGTCAAACAACCACGACCGCAATTGGACTGTGTCATGGTTGTGCTCAACAACTTCAGCGGCTTGTGCGCTGTCGTCCTCAAGGGCATCGATCCATTCGCGGCCTTCGTCCTCAACGGATTGAGTTGCGTTCAATGAATAGTCAGATCCTGATAGGCGACCTTCCATCATTTCAACGTCGTGCAATGGCACTCCAATCTCTGTCGAGATCTTTTGCAACAGCTGGTGCTTGTCCAACTTAACGCCCGCGGATTCGCTTTCACGCTCCAGACGCGCTTGGACGCGGCGCATGTTGAAAAATAATGATTTCTGCGAGGATGTGGAACCTGTACGCACCATGGACCAGTTGCGCATCACGTAGTCTTGGACAGACGCTTTGATCCACCACATTGCGTAGGTAGAAAAACGAACGCCGCGATCGGGATCAAATTTCTCTGCGGCTTTCATCAGCCCCAAACCTGCTTCTTGGATCAGATCGTTCATCGGCGCGCCGTAACGTTTGAACTTGGAAGCCATCGAAATGGCAAGGCGCATGTAGGCCGTGATCAAGCGGTGCAATGCTTCTTCATCGCGGTTGTCACGCCATGCATAGGCCAAACGCAACTCCGTTTCAGCGTCCAACATTTCTGCTTTCATCGCTGTACGTGTAATCGAAATTTCTCTCGCCATGTCCAAAGCCATATCGGGTCTCCCAAAGAATGAACGCTTGTTTTGGTCTTTCACTATAGGTACGCAGCAAACCAATCATTGGTTCACAATCGAGGCGAAAATGTTGCCAAATTTGTCTTTCGTTCTAGGCGGGGCCGCTTCGGGAAAATCCCTACTTGCGGAAAACTTAATCCTTAACAGTGGGTTAACACCCCTCTATATTGCGACCTCGCGCATCTGGGATGACGAAACAAAATCACGTGTTGAGGTACATAAATCGCGCCGCGATGACACTTGGACAACTGTCGAGGCCCCATTTGATCTTGCACCGGCCCTTGCGATTGCCACCGCAGATCAGGCCATTCTGATCGATTGCGCGACCATGTGGCTGACCAATCATCTGCTCGAAGATCATGACCTATCTGCACAATCTGACCTACTGATTGATGCGCTCAAATCGTGCAAAGCCCCCATCGTGATAGTCTCTAACGAAGTGGGCCAAGGGATCGTTCCAGACAACGCGCTTTCACGTCAGTTCCGCGAGGCCCAAGGCCGGTTGAACATCGCACTTGCCACACAATCAGACCTTGCCGTTCAAGTGGTGGCGGGCCTGCCCAACGTCCTAAAAGGAATGCTACCATGACTGCCCCAACCACATGGCACTGGGTGCGCCACGGCCCAACCCACCAAAAGACATTTGTGGGCTGGCGGGACGTTCCGGCCGACTTATCAGACACCGATCAATTGGCCCGCCTTGCAGCCGATTTGCCATCAGATGCGATGATCATTTCATCGGATCTAACGCGCTGCATCACAACAGCTGACGCGATCCAAGCAGGGCGCGAACGTTTGTCCAATAACCCACATCTACGCGAATTGCATTTTGGCACGTGGGACGGCGTTCACTTTTCTGAGGTCTCAGAAAAGCACCCAGACCTGTCACGCGCCTATTGGGAAACCCCCGGCCCGCACACACCACCGGGTGGCGAAAGCTGGGATGAATCCACCCACCGTGTCCACACAACAGTGCAACACCTCACACGCAAATACGCGGGGCGTCACATTATCGCGGTTGCGCACTTCGGGGTGATCTTGACCCAAGTACAGATGGCAATGGGTGTGCCTGCACAACAAGTCCTTGCCCATAAGATCGACAATTTGTCTGTCACCGATATCACATGGGAAAACGGCACTGGGCGCGTTGGTACGATCAATCGCCTTGTGTGATATTCCACCTCACAAATCAAAATTTGCCTAATGCACAGTCGTCACTTTAGGCTGCTCCCATGAAATATGATTTATACATTGGTGATCGCACCTTCTCATCTTGGTCGCTACGCGGCTGGCTGTTGCTCGAAAAATTCGGGCTGGATTTTAATACACATTTGATTGGGCGGAATTTATGTTATATTTCAAATAGATACGAGGCTATAGGTGAGGAATTGAGATTCATAAGTGAGGGATTGAGACAAAACTACGAGTTGACAGGTGAGTAAGCAAACATAATAAACTCACTTATCTGAAAGACAACTGAAGTAGCCGCTGATCGAGCTTATGACCAAACCAAAACCGTGCTGCCTACGGAGGTCGCGCAGGGTGTCTATATGCAGAACGCACCCAGCCTTCGTGCGCTCAAAATGTTTCACCTGATGATAGCCACGGCAGGTGGGCGCATGGCGGATAATGTGCGCCATGAAATTCGCCTATCTGATATCAATAAAATTGACGGAATGGTGAGGCATGATCGCAAGACGATCACCCCAATTTTTGGGGAACTAAGCGCGGCAACTTTAATCCATGACGACAAGGAAAAGAAGCGTGTGACCATCGGGGGTTTGCTTGATGAAGCACAAATTGACTATAGCGAAGAAGACGCGACAGGTGATTTACTGGTAAAATGGACTTTTCGCCAAACGTTTCGTGATATGGCGCGAGATTCAAACCACTGGGCAATCCTCGATCGACAGGCGGTGTTCCATCTGGGCAGCAAATATTCAGTGCTGCTTTTCCAGCACATTGCCAGCCTGCAAAATCTCAAACACAAGAACAGCAAGAGGTTCACTGTTTTGGAGTTGCGGGCGCTTTTTGGGATACCGAAGGGGACACTTTCGCGCTTTGCTGACTTGAACAAATGGGCCATTCAGCCTGCTATGACCGAGATTAATAGCGACCTGACCCGGCTGCATCTTACAGTGAATTTTCACAAGATTGGCCGCACGGTTGCAGAGGTCGAGATAGCTTGGGAGGTCAAAGAAGACCTGACTAAAGTTAAAGACGAGCTGGATCGGCCCAAGGTGGGCCGAAAAGCACGGCGGGATGGCACAGCGGAAACACCAGTAATTGCCTTCCCTGTCTCTGGAAGTGTGAAGGACACCCAGCCTTGGGACCGGATCGCACGGGATAATGCGCCGCGCATCGACGGGCGGCATGTGCCAGACTTGCGTGTGTTGGCCGACACGTTCCGCAAATGGTGCGGGGAAAAGTCGATCCCGCTAGATACGGCCAGTATCGAGAAAACTTTCACGACATGGTGCAAGAGCTATTCAGCGCGATAGGCTCTAGCAATGTCTTCCTACCATGAGTATTATGAAGTAATACCTTTGGAGGAAGAATCATGCAAACTCCCGTCGCCGTGAAGTTGGACGCAGACGTCCATAGCCGCGTGAAAGCTCTTGCCGAAGCGCGAGACAGATCCCCGCACTGGATGATGCGCGAGGCGATTGCGCAATACGTCGAGCGTGAAGAAAAGCGCGAAGCGTTTCGCCGTGATGGTCTGCGTGCTTGGGACGCCTATCAGGACACTGGACTGCATGCGACACATGCCGAGGCGGATGCTTGGCTGGCCCAGCTTGCCGCTGGCGATGATCAGGAGCCGCCCGTTTGCCACGTCTGATTTGGTCGCCCGAGGCGCTGGCAGATGTGCAGCGCCTTTACCGTTTCCTTGCTGAGAAAAACCCTGATGCAGCGAGACGTGCGGCAGGTGCTATCCGTGACGGGATGCAAATCATTGCAGATCATCCAGACGCGGGCCGTCCCGTCGATGATATGGACCCAGAGTTTCAGGAATGGCCGATCAGCTTTGGCGCGAGCGGCTATGTAGCGCTCTACCGATTACAGCAAGACGTAGCTTTGGTGGTCGCCGTGCGCCATCAGAAAGAGGTTGGTTATCAGCCTTCGTAGGGGCCTGTGCCTACCCTTCCAAAAACGGTCGTTTTTGGAAGGGTGTGAAGGGCTGCTCCCAGCCCAAAACGGACATGCTAGTTCGTCACTGGGGAAGGAAAGCCGTCGTTCGCTGCAGGCGCAACACTGAAAGATACATATCCAAAAAGCAGACCTACAAAGAGCAGAAAGGATTCGGTTCCATCCTGCGCTACTGGGGGCCGTTGCGGGCCTTGTTGCCAAACGCTACGCTGTGCGTGAGCAGGTACGAAGCACACAAAGCCGTTGTCTCTTGTGGTAAGGTAGGCCCTTCCCACCGTTGGTTAACTTTTGACGCTTCTCCGACTTGATCGAAAATGCTACTATTCAAAGCTGAGGAACATCAGTTTCGAGCTTCAAGCCTATGCCCACCGCGAAAAGCCGCTAACATCTCAACATTTGATCCATTTCCTAGAATATGTTAACAATTGCTGACTTCAACAACTCATTTTAACAGAAAGTTTTTGAAATCATGCCTGAAAACTCGGGGGAATATAGCTGGTCCCACCATTGGATTTCTGAAGTCCTTGAAGACATTATCCGTTATTGTATGGAACATGGCCTCTTCGATATCGCGACGCATCTTTCAGATGCATTACGTGCGATAGACAAGCGCAATCAAAATGACGAGCGCGGAACACAAAGCTCAGGCCAAGTCACTTTGCACTTGGCCCTAGAAGCCTGTTTGCACCTTTCTCATGCTTTGGGGTTTGAGGACGTCTCGGAGGCGTTATCGAAAGCAATCCGCCTAATGGAAGACCACGACCATCGCTCCAACATTGTGCACATTGGCGTGAGGAAAAAAGATTAGGCGGACCAAGGACGACTGTCGTTTTCGCTTTCTCAGAGA
>JAPKAB010000037.1 GCA_028825475.1 Ascidiaceihabitans sp.
TCCCCTCTCCAGGACCACGCCGCACCCACGTTTAGGGATTGCACTGGCGCGGCCTCAAGACCGTCTATTTCTGTTTGCGACCAGGATACTACGAACGTGCCTTTTAAGCCCGTTTTCATTGCCTGCTTGCCTGCCTCATTTACGAGCCCTTTTGGGCTTCTATTGAACTATCGATAACGAAACCGAATCATCGTGAAAAGATCGGATTTGTGTCAGTTACCAAACTGTTGCGTTTAGAACCTAAAGTTGAGTCGTGCAGACCCAATTACTTGTCCACCATCTTGGCCTTCGAACTCTTCGCCAAGCCACGTCATCCCATAAAACAAGGCTGCTTCGTTCTCACCTTGCCAGTGAATGCCCAAACGAACACGTTCTCGTGTTTTGCTTACTGAAGGGCCACGCGTTTCAGGAAAATAGACAGAACTCCCGACATAGGCGAAATCCGCACCCAAAACTGCACTAAGCCCAGACCAGTCATTTGCAACGGTTCTATAGCGCTGACCAGAGACCAAATCACGTGACATTAGCTCACCACGCCCCAAGGAGCCAAAGGTTAGATCAAATCCTGCGCGTACATATGTTTCCGCCCCGGCACGTGCTTCCAAGAATGGGCGAACGTGGCTGCGTTCACTCAGATCAAATGACCGGCCCAATTCCAACGCAGCTGTCGGGTTGATGCTGTTCCCGATTTGATTGTTGAGAACTGAGTCGACCGGCTCAGGTACGCTAAGGGCATTGTGCAATGCGCCTTGGAACTGTGAGAGGCCCGTTTGCGGGCCAACGAAGACAAGGTCAACGCCAGCTGAAACTTCAGTTTGACCTGCGAGATACTGCGTATGAGCACCAATGGACAAAGACGTACCGTAACGACGATCGTTTCTGTTAAATGCATCCAAACTTTCTGGTGCTATAATTTCGGCACCCAATCGCAATTCGAGGATTTCACCAACACCTGTTGGCAGTTCACCCGCCCATTCAGGCCCCCAGACACGAGAAGACGCGACGGAGCCTGTGCGCCAGCGATCCTTACCATCGCCAATGAAGTCATTCGTAATCAATCTGCCATAGCCGATAAGACTACGGTCGCCAGCTTGTGCTGATGCAATCGGAATAAGAAGGGAAACTAGGGCCGCGGTCAAAAAACGAAACATTGTAAAATCCAATACAAGCTGCCCCCCCGAGCAAGAATTAGCTTATTCACCCTGAAAAAACCACGCTAGGCTAAACCGTGTTTAAACTTAGGATTTACAGACACTGTGGCAAGATAAACATCCTCTTAAGGTCTTCACACCAGACCTGAATGGTTTGGTGAGCAACTAGAGAACACCGATTTCAGCAAGCGCCCGGTTCAATTCATCCGGCAAGGGATCTTCCTGACCACGCCCCTTGGGTAAATCGATAGGTGCGTCTTCAGTTTTGAGGTAGCGCCAACCTTGAAACGGGCGTTTCAAACTGGCTTGCGTCAAGACCAATTCAGGGTCTGAGACTATAGAACATCGCCGGATTCCATCCGATCCGACAAATTCGTCAAGACGCAAAATCCGCTGACGGCATTGGATCGCACCTTTAATAACCCAATAGATTGAACCGCCATTTAATATTTCTGCTTCACGCTTAGGCCACATGCGTGTGACATGATGTGGCAGACCATCGGCGGTTTGCATTTGGCGAATTGACTGCCAATCTTCCAAACTTTCAACGTTTTCAGTACCTACCGATAACTTAACCAGATTGATTGTTTTGCTCATTGCCACCCCAACTACATATAGTACTTCACCTGCCACAAATTAGTCTGAGTGGAAAGCTTATCAAGTAGTTGTGGAACTCTCTAAAAACGGGCTAGTTAGTCATTTGCACACCGCCCAACGACATCTCAAGGAATCACGTTATGACCCGCTTTGCTGCCCCCATCGCCGAACAAATTTGGGATATGAAATATCGCTTCAAAGAAGCAGATGGTACTCCGAAAGACGTGACTGTTGAAGACTCTTGGCGCCGTATCGCCAATGATCTTGCGTCTGTGGAAAAAGACCCCAGCGCCTGGGAAGGCAAGTTTTTTGAAGCCCTTGAAGATTTTAAATTTCTACCAGCGGGACGGATCACAGCCGGTGCAGGTACGGCGCGTAAAGTCACTATGTTCAACTGCTTTGTAATGGGCACTATCCCTGACAGTATGGGTGGCATCTTTGACATGCTCAAAGAAGCGGCGCTTACAATGCAGCAAGGTGGTGGCATCGGTTACGACTTCAGCACAATTCGCCCCAAGGGCGCTGATGTAAAAGGTGTGGCGGCAGACGCATCTGGTCCGTTGTCGTTTATGGATGTCTGGGACGCAATGTGCCGCACTATTATGTCAGCTGGTTCACGCCGCGGTGCGATGATGGCGACTATGCGTTGTGACCACCCTGATATTGATGATTTTATTACTGCCAAATCAGATGCAGCTCGTTTGCGCATGTTTAACGTATCCGTTTTGATCACTGATCCATTTATGGAAGCTGTGAAATCTGACGGTGCATGGGATTTGCTGTTCAATGGTGAGGTCTACAAAACCGTTCAAGCCCGCGAGTTGTGGGATAAAATTATGCAGTCAACTTATGACTACGCCGAACCAGGTGTGATTTTCATCGACCGCATCAACGATGCGAACAACCTAAATTATTGCGAATCTATTGCAGCAACAAACCCATGTGGCGAGCAGCCGTTGCCACCATATGGCGCGTGTCTGCTGGGCTCCATCAACATGGCGCGCTTGGTCTCAGACCCGTTCGGCGACAATGCGCAATTAGACGAAACTGCATTGTCTGATTTGGTCGCAACCGCCGTCCGCATGATGGACAACGTTGTTGATGCATCCAAATTCCCACTCGAAGCACAAGCACGCGAAGCGCAAGCTAAACGCCGTATTGGTTTGGGTGTAACTGGCCTAGCCGACGCACTGTTGATGGTTGGCGAGCGCTATGGATCAGACGAAGCGGCACAACAGACTGAAGCATGGCTGAAAGCAATTGCACGCGCTGCATATCTGGCGTCTGTCGATCTGGCCAAAGAAAAAGGCGCGTTCCCACTGTTCGATGCCGAAGGTTACCTAGCCTCTGGTACAATGAAAATGATGGACGACGATGTCCGGGACGCGATTGGCAAACACGGCATCCGCAACGCATTACTGACCTCGATCGCACCAACAGGCACAATCAGCTTATATGCTGGTAACGTCAGCTCTGGCATCGAGCCGGTGTTCGCATATGCCTACACCCGCAAGGTTCTACAAAAAGACGGTTCGCGCACAGAAGAAGAAGTTGTCGATTACGCAGTACAAATGTGGCGCGATAAATTCGGCGACGCTGAACTTCCTGATTACTTCGTAAACGCCCAAACGCTTGCACCACTCGACCATGTCAAAATGCAAGCCGCAGCGCAAAAGTGGGTAGACAGCTCGATCTCGAAAACGATCAATTGCCCTAAAGATATCGATTTTGAATCGTTCAAAGATGTGTACATGCAGGCATGGGACACAGGTTGCAAAGGCTGTACGACCTATCGCCCGAATGATGTAACCGGTTCAGTTCTAAGCGTTTCAGAAGCGTCAGATGAAGCACCGCAGGTAGATCCAGGTGCAGATGTTATTTACATGGCAGAGCCGCTGGATCGCCCAGAAGCGCTGGAAGGCAACACTTACAAAGTGAAGTGGCCTGACAGCGAGCACGCGATTTACATCACAATCAATGACGTGATCCATGGCGGCCATCGTCGTCCGTTTGAAGTGTTCATCAACTCCAAAAACATGGAGCACTTCGCTTGGACTGTTGCGCTGACACGCATGATTTCTGCGGTGTTCCGTCGTGGTGGCGACGTTTCTTTCGTAGTTGAAGAACTCAAAGCTGTGTTCGACCCACGTGGTGGCGCATGGATGAATGGCAAATATATCCCGTCAATCTTGGCAGCTATTGGTGGGGTCATCGAACAACACCTCGTTGCAACTGGTTTTATCGAAGGTACTGGCATGGGGCTAAAATCAGACCCACAAGCAGAGATCCTAAAAATGGACCAGCCACGGGGTAAAGCATGTTCCAGCTGTGGTGACTATGACTTGCGCATGATTGAGGGTTGTATGACGTGTGGCAGCTGCGGCTTCAGCAAATGTGGCTAAGCGTGACATTGGCGATTGTCAGACACAGCATACCTTTTCTTGGACGCACACCATAACTTTTCCTGAGGCCTCGAATGGTGGAGTAAAATGAATAAAAAAGGGACAGTGCTTTCTGCACTGTCCCTTCTAGTTTCAGGCTTAAGAGAGCCCTTAGCTCAAGGCTGATGCCACGTCCGGACCTAGAAATATATTACCGTAATCAGCTGCGTCAGTTGAAAATGGGCGCACTTTTTTTGATTTCAATTCAGCGCAGACGCTTTGCCAGCGACCTCAGGCAAAATGCAAAGGATTTTTTTCCTCTCCACATCATTGAATCCTCATCCCCCCCAATTGCCGAAGTAAATATATGGCAATCATCAGGTATTATTAGCAGTTAAAAGGGCCGCGCGATTGGCGGTGCCCATCCTAGCAACCATCAGACTCTATTAGGCCGGCAACAGATTGCCTTGGCCAGTGACATATCAAAGACTACGCTTCTATCCGTCCCAGCAAGGCGTTCAATGCATTACGCTCTTTCGTATCCAAATCAGCGGTACGACTGCGCCAAAGTGTTGCCTGACTAGCCAGCACTAAACCATCGCTGAGAATTTTCAAGTGATTAGCTCGCAACGTATCGCCAGTGCTGGTAATGTCTGCAATCGCTTCAGCTGTCTCGTTTGCAACGGTGCCTTCAGTTGCTCCTTGGCTATCAACCAGAGCATAGTCAGCGACACCTGCATCACGCAAAAATTCCCGTACCAAACGGTGATATTTTGTTGCCACACGCAAGCGCATACCGTGAATTTCACGGAACGCAGCAGCGGTAGCATCTAGATCATCCAATGTGTCTACATCGACCCAAGCGTTAGGTACCGCAATAATCAGGTCCGCATGACCAAACCCAAGCTCCGCAACAGACACCACTTGATCTTTCCACAGCGGTAATTTGTCATGGATCAGATCGGTTCCTGTCACACCAAGGTGAATACGCCCAGCAGCTAATTCACGCGGAATTTCTCCAGCTGACAACAGCACCAGTGAAACATCATCAATACCTTCAACCTTGCCTGCATATTCACGATCAGAACCTGTTCGGCTCAATGCGATGTCGTGCTTGGCAAACCAGTCAAAGGTCTTTTCCATCAACCGCCCCTTAGACGGAACACCTAATTTCAAAGTCACAATGGACCCTCCAGTTCGACGATCAAACCAGGCCGCAAGACAGCTCCAACCGCAGGAATCTCGACGCCATTGCCCAACCGTCTGGTCAAAGCATCATATCGCCCACCGCTGGCCAACGCCGGCAGATCAGCGCGTCCATTCACATAGAACCCAAAGACAAATCCGTCATAGTATTCCATCGAAGTTCGACCATAGCTTGCTTCAAAGGACAGTGCATCAACATCAACACCACGTTGGTTCAGTGCCTCGCTGCGGGCTTGCAATCCTTCAACAGCTTGACTGATTGCCGGCATGTCCACGGCCAAGTCACGTAGTTGTTCAAGCGCGAAGGGGATTGTTTCACGCACATTCAACAATGCATCGATGACGTCCATCTCGTTGGCGCTGATAGGATCAGTCTTGGCATCTTCGTGCAACGCAGCAACACGGGCACTGATCTCAGATCGCGTACGTTTGCCAACGACAGCCCCAACATTTTGGAACGGGTCATTGCCGGCCAACAATGCAATACGGCTTTCAGGCACAGCTGAACGACCAGAAAATCGGTCCAGCAGAGCGCGAAATCTGCGTGGTCGCCAGACATGACGAATAAGTGCCGATTTGCGGCGCTCACTGGTTTTTAAACCCCTAACAGCGGCCATTAGGATCCCAATGTCTCCCGTAGAAGCCCGGACATCCAGATGTGACACCGCATCCGATACAAGCGCAAAAACTTCTGCATCTGTGGCTGCTGGATTGCTTCGATCAAAAACCTCGTAGCCAACCTGAAGAAATTCATTCGCTCTATCTAAATCATCGTCTTGGCGGCGAAAAACTTCACCAGCGTAGGTGTACCGTGCTGGTTCCGCCCCGTCAGCCATATGCATTTGGACAACTGGAACGGTAAAGTCAGGGCGCAACATCTGTTCACCCCGCAGAGCATCGTTAGTGATATAGGCACGTGCACGAATATCTTCGCCGTAAAGGTCTAGTAACGTTTCAGCTGGCTGGAGAACTGGGGGTTCCACAACGACAGCGCCAGCGGCCTCAAAATTTGCGCGCAACGCTAGTGCGCGATTACGTGCTTCAGTCATTGTTCAAAATCTCTTGAACTTTGGCGACCAACTGATCGCGTTGCACTTCATATTGACTGGGCAAGCCCTTCCATTCTTCAAGACTGGCTGTCTCGGCAATCTTCGCGCCAAGAACAAGATCTTTGATCTGGATCAAGCCTCGTTCTTTTTCATCCCCGCCTTCGATCACTGCAATTGGTGACGATCGCTTATCTGCATACTTTAACTGGTTGCCAAAATTCTTTGGATTGCCAAGGTACACTTCGGCCCGAATTCCCGCCTGACGCAATTCAGTTACCATCGCTTGATAATCCGCCATGCGGTCACGATCCATAACAGTCACAACCACTGGGCCAACGGTTTCAGCTTCCATGCGCCCTTTGGCCTGAAGTGCAGCAAGGAGGCGGTCGACCCCGATGGATACACCAGTCGCAGGAACTTCTTGGCCGGTAAAGCGCTTTACAAGGTCATCGTAACGACCACCTCCAGCGACGGAACCAAAGTTGCGCTTACGTCCCTTCTCGTCCAAGATTTCGAATGTCAGCTCTGCTTCGTAAACCGGGCCCGTGTAATAGCCAAGGCCGCGCACAACTGATGGATCAATCTCGATACGGTCGGGGCCATATCCGCCAGCAGACAGAAGGTCCTCAATTGTTTTCAATTCGTTCACGCCAGCAATGCCAGTTTCGGAGCCTTGAACCAATTCTCTCAACCGAGCGAGCGTTTCAGCACCAGTGTCACGTTTGGCTTGCATGAACCCCATGACAATATTGGCCTGTTCATCCGTGAGGCCAGCACCATCAGTATAATCACCACTGTCGTCTTTACGGCCTTTACCCAACAATGCGCGTACACCCTCCAAACCAAGGCGGTCCAGCTTATCAATCGCGCGCAATACGATGCCACGTTCTGATGCGAACTTATCAGGATTACTTGGGTCAAGAACGCCAGCAACCTCCATAACACCGTTAAGAACTTTGCGGTTGTTCACGCGAACAACATAATCACCGCGCGGAATTCCGACGCCTTCTAAAGTGTCAGACAACATAGCACAAATCTCTGCATCAGCAGCCATCGACGCAGACCCAACAGTGTCCGCGTCGCATTGATAAAACTGGCGGAAACGGCCCGGGCCCGGTTTTTCATTGCGCCAAACAGGTCCCATCGCGTAGCGGCGATAAGGGTTTGGTAGCTCATTGCGGTGCTCTGCATAAACACGTGCCAAAGGCGCTGTCATATCATAACGAAGCGCCAACCAGTCACCTGGTTTGTCACCCTCGTTGTCTTCCTGCCATGCGAATACACCCTCATTTGGGCGATCGACGTCTGGCAAGAACTTTCCAAGTGCTTCGACCGTCTCAACAGCGCTGGTTTCCAAAGCATCAAAACCATATCGATGATACACATCCGCAATCGCTTTTAGCATCTCGCCACGCTGGGTGACATCGTTACCGAAATAGTCGCGGAAACCTTTGGGCGCTTCGGCCTTTGGGCGTTGGGTTTTTTTTGGCTTGGCCATTGTCTGTTCCTTTAGGGCGAAGCCCGTTGAATAAGGCTCGGGCAGGCCTTACCCGATGGGGGCAAAAGGGGCAAGGTTTCTGCGTCTTCAGGTGGTAGGTAACCATTGTGAACATCATACGAAATAGGTTAGTTCACACAAAGAAACGCGGCCAAAGGGATGTGACATGGAAAAGCTAGAAGAAGACATTGCACACCTGACGCGCACCGTCGAAGACCTATCTGACATTGTGGCCAAGCAAGAAGGCGAAATTTCTGACCTAACCCGTCGCGTGTTTATGTTGATGCAGCGCGAAGGTGAGCGTGAAAACAGTCAAGGTGGCGGTATTGTCATCGGTGATGAGCGCCCACCACATTACTAACTTAGCAACAGACGCTTAAGGCGTCTTGATTGCTGCAGCGGCGACAATACCATCATGCAATAGAATGTCGGCCCAACGCGCGTTGTCTGAGAATTTTTCATAGGTACTGATAAACACCGTATTACGCTCAAGCGTTTTCAATTTTGCACCGCATGGTTTGTTTTTTCCAACCTTACATACGGACGACTTAACTTTCTCATATGCTTTGTCAGTTGTCGAATACGGGTATAGTTTACTTGGTCGGCCGTAGCGCAATTGCTCATGCACTTCTGGTGAGCCAAACAATGCGAGCGCTGCAGTAAACTGGCGTGGGCACCTATCTTTGAAACCTGTTATGTAGAACGTTCGCGGACCTGTTGTATCAGGGGCGCTATCATACAACGCATATCCACGGCCCGATGCAGGTGCTTTGCCTAAACGACGCCCCAAATCCTCTTGCCCCTTGGCATCACAAACACGGGCGACTTCTCCATAGGGCAAAGTTGTCCCAAAACTAACATCCTGAGCATCTGGCCCTTTGCGAGCTATTTCCCTTGAACTGTTTCCAAACAAACTGCGCTTCTTTTTCGGCTCTACCAAAGCAGTCGTCTCAGCTTCTTCGGGTAGAATTTCTTGAAGCGACGCGATTCTGATGTTTTCATCTGGAGTTTTATCCTTAGAAATTTTCAACAGGTTAAAAAGTCCGCGACGTTTCTGAGGTTCGACCAACTCTTCTGTCATCACTTCGGTCAGTTCAGACGGGGGTCCGTTGATCGCTGGCGTTTCAATTTCGCTTTTGTTTTCTGAGATGCCGGCCAAAGAACTTTCTGCAGCAGCGCGTTGTAGCCACCCTCTGACACCAGATGGTTTTTCCTCTTCAACCACAGAAGCAATTGCAGCCTCGATAGCGTCGTCTTCAACGTTTGTTTCGCTTTCAATACCTGAAGAGGGTTCATCGACGATGTCTACATTTGCAATCTCAGCCTCGGACTCTCGCTTTAAGATGCGCGCCAACACGCCAATTCGTGGAGCTTCATCTTCTGGATCAGGCAAGATACTTGCTTCGGAAACATCATCAGCCAGCTCAATATCTTCGATCCGTTCAAAATCAGACAGTGGATCACCACAGGCCGCCAAAGAAAGTATCGTCAACAAGATAACAGAATTACGCACGCGAAGGCCTCACCATCAGGGTTAACGGTTTTCTAACGCACCAAAGCAACGGCTGTCCACCGTGGCCATTGTTAGTTTTGGAACATCTAAGCCGATTGCGGCTTAAAGGTCCTCGACTTCCATAACGCCCATAAGTGACTTAATGGCCCCTTTTATCTGCGGCGTAACTGGAAAATCTTGCCCAAGATCAATCTCGACTTCTCCTGGTAAACTTGTGTCCATCAAGCAAAATTGGACAGGCCCACGCCCCAAGTTCTGAGCAGCTTTAACTGCACCCTCAAGAACAGAAGCGACCGCTGAAACGGCTTCGATGTCTTCAATAAAGATTTTGAGACCTATCCCACCAACATCAGCAACAACTGTATCAATTGGCGCAATAGAACGGCCCAATAGCTTCAGTTGATCGCTTTCTAGCGTCGCCTCAACCGTAACAATTACCTTGGCACCTGTGACCAAATGATCTTGCGCTTTTTCCAGCGTATCCGAGAAAATAGTGATCTCGTACCCGCCCGTCGTGTCCGACAGTTGGGCAAATGCAAACCGATTGCCTCGTGCAGATTTACGGATTTGCACGCCCGCAACAACGCCAGCCAATTTAGCAACGTGCGCCCCACGTTCGGCACGTTCATGGACCTGATCTAACGTTTTAATGTCTTTGCGTTTCAACGCGGCCATGTAGTCATCAAGTGGATGACCAGACAGGTAAAATCCAACGGCTTTAAACTCTTCGCTTAGACGTTCAGCCGGCAACCAATCATCCATTGGCACGATCCGAGGTTCGGGTAGATCATCACCGGCCTCTCCGAACAAAGAAACCTGATTACTACTTTTTTGTTCGTGGATCGCTGCCGAATATCCAACCAACCCATCCAACGCATCAAAAACACGCCGACGGTTTGGATCGAGTTGGTCAAACGCACCAGAACGCGCAAGCATCTCAAGTGGACGCTTGCCAACCCGCTTCATGTCCACGCGTCGCGCCAAATCGAACAGGGTTGAAAATGGGCGTTCGACGCCATCAACCATGCGCCCTTCGGTGATAAGCTTCATGGCCTCAACGCCAACGTTTTTCAACGCGCCCAGCGCATAGACCAAGGCACCTTCGACAACTTTGAACGTAGCGTCGGAACGATTTACGCACGGCGGAACCCAAGGCAAATCAAGACGCTTACGCACTTCTTCGAAATACACACCCAGTTTGTCGGTGAGGTGGATATCGCAATTCATCACACCGGCCATAAACTCAACTGGGTGGTTCGCCTTCAGCCACGCCGTTTGGTAACTGACAACGGCATAGGCAGCGGCGTGTGATTTGTTAAAGCCGTAGTTCGCAAACTTCTCAAGAAGGTCAAAAACCTCAGAGGCTTTCTTTTTCTCAACGCCGTTTTCTTGTGCCCCTTTTTCAAATTTAGGCCGTTCTTTCGCCATCTCTTCGGCGATCTTTTTACCCATCGCACGGCGCAAAAGGTCAGCACCACCAAGCGAGTAACCCGCCATGACCTGCGCAATTTGCATAACCTGTTCTTGGTAAACGATGATCCCTTGGGTTTCTTCCAAAATATGATCAATCAGTGGGTGTACAGATTCCAGTTCCTTCTGTCCATTTTTCACTTCACAATAGGTTGGAATATTCTCCATCGGACCCGGACGATAAAGCGCCACCAAGGCGACGATATCTTCAATACAGGTCGGCTTCATCCGTTTCAGAGCATCCATCATGCCGCTGGATTCCACCTGAAACACTGCCACAGTCTTCGCGCTAGCGTATAATTTATAGGACGCTTCATCATCCAACGGGATCGTCGCAATATCGTCGATCAAACCCTGAGGCGGTTCAAACAATTCAGAGCCATCCGCAGCGATGTGTAAATGGCGACCAGACGCTTTGATTTGATCAACCGCATTCTGAATAACTGTCAGTGTCTTCAGGCCCAAAAAGTCGAACTTGACCAATCCTGCTTGTTCAACCCATTTCATATTGAACTGCGTTGCAGGCATATCCGAGCGCGGATCTTGGTAAAGCGGAACCAATTGGTCTAGTGGACGGTCCCCGATAACAACGCCCGCAGCGTGGGTTGAAGCGTTGCGAAGCAGGCCTTCAACTTGTTGACCATAATCAAGCAAGCGTGCCACGACTTCTTCGTTCTTTGCCTCTTCACGTAAACGCGGTTCGTCTGCCATCGCCTTTTCGATCGAAACGGGTTTAACCCCTTCAACAGGGATCAGTTTAGATAGCCGATCCACTTGCCCATAAGGCATCTGCAAAACACGGCCAATGTCACGCACGGCAGCCTTAGATAGAAGCCCACCGAAAGTGATGATTTGCCCAACCTTATCACGGCCGTACTTTCCCTGAACGTAGCGAATAACTTCCTCGCGACGATCCATGCAGAAGTCGATATCGAAGTCAGGCATGGACACACGTTCAGGGTTCAAGAACCGCTCAAATAGCAATTGATAGCGCAGCGGATCAAGATCAGTGATCAACAACGCATAAGCAACCAACGACCCCGCACCGGAACCACGACCTGGTCCAACTGGGATGCCTTCGTCTTTGGCCCATTTGATAAAGTCAGCAACGATCAAAAAATAACCGGGGAAACCCATCCCCTCAATGATCTTTAGCTCAAAATCAAGACGAGCCTCGTATTCCGAAACCTCAACCGCATGAGGGATAATGGACAACCGATAGCGCAAACCTTCTTCAGCTTGGCGGCGCAATTCTGCGATTTCGTCATCCGCAAATTTGGGAAGAATAGGATCACGGCGATATGTCTGGAATGCGCAGCGCTTAGCGATCTCAACAGTGTTCTCAATTGCCTCTGGAAGGTCAGCGAACAGGGTCACCATTTCAGCCTGAGACTTAAAATAGTGCTGAGGTGTTAAGCGACGGCGCCCTTCTTGTTGATCGACATAAGCGCCATCAGCAATGCAAATCAACGCATCATGAGCTTCGTACATCTTAGATGCTGGGAAATAGACGTCATTAGTGGCGACTAATGGCAGACCCATCGCATACGCCATTTCAACAAATGGACGTTCTGTTAAACGCTCTGCCTCTGGCAAACCGCCATCAACTGGATGGCGTTGCAATTCGACATAAAGACGGTCACCAAAAATACCGACGAAACGATCCATCAACGCTTGAGCTGCGGGTTTTTGTCCCGCCTGCAAAAGCTGTCCGACAGGGCCAGTCGATCCACCCGTCAAACAAATTATGTCAGCGCCATATTGGGCCAATTCATCCACTGCAACTTGGGGCAATTGGTCGTGGTTGTCGATATAAAGGCACGAATTCAACTTCATCAGGTTTTCGTAACCTGTCTCTGTCTGTGCTAGTAAAACCACAGCTGCGGGCGCACGTGCCTTTTCGCCCGGCCGACTTTCAACATAAGTAACATCGACCTGACAGCCCACGATCGGTTGAATGCCAGAACCCGACATTCCAACCGAATATTCCAACGCCGCAAACATGTTGTTTTTATCGGTCAATGCCATTGCTGGCATCTTATTGTCTGCACAAAGCGCAGGCAGCTTTTTAACACGCAATGCACCCTCAAGTAACGAATACTCCGAGTGGGTGCGCAGGTGGATGAATCGGGGGTTATTTGTCATTCCTATAACTTACGGCGAACTCACAAATGTTGCCACAAGGACTTGCCAATAAGTCCGCCAATTGCAAAACTAAAACCATCACGCCCGCGCGAACGTCTATGCCACATCGACGACGCGCAACATTTGGGCTTTTGGTAGGGTGGCGGGTTACAACATATGAACGTGTCTTTTCGGCTAAACGGAAAGGGTGTGGAACTTACCAACGTAAGTGCCACAACAACGCTGCTTGACTGGTTGCGCATAGATCAAAATTTGACTGGAACAAAAGAGGGCTGCAACGAAGGTGATTGTGGTGCTTGTTCCGTAATGGTTACAGATCAAACCGGTGCCAAAGCCCTAAACGCCTGCATCTTGTTTCTACCTCAGCTGGACGGCAAAGCGATCAGAACAGTCGAAGGAATTTCGGCACCCGACGGCACACCACACCCCGTCCAAACAGAGATGATTAATCATCACGGCAGTCAGTGTGGCTTTTGCACACCCGGTTTTGTCGTTTCCATGGCCACCGCGCATTTGAACGGCGACACGGATCACGACGTGGCTCTAGCCGGTAACCTTTGCAGGTGCACGGGTTATGCGCCAATCATTCGTGCGGCTGAAGCCGCAGAAAACGCATCAATTCCTGCGCATATGGTGGAAATCCCTCCGATATTACGCACCAAATCCAACGAAAAGGATCTAATCCCCACAGATTTGGAAGGTTTCGCAAACTGGTATGAGGCCAACCCAGACACAACGCTGATTGCGGGCGCAACAGATGTCGGCCTTTGGGTGACGAAACACTTTTCAGATCTTGGTCAAACGGCATTTTTGAACCGCATTCCAGAGCTTCGTGGCATTTCAGAAACAGATGATGAAATACATGTTGGAGCCATGACAACGCTGACTGAACTCCTTGAAACCATGAAAACAAGATACCCAAGTTTTGCGACCTTAATCAAAAGATATGGTTCCACCCAAGTTCGCAATGCAGCTACAATTGGCGGCAACATCGCAAATGGATCCCCGATCGGAGACGGACCCCCAGCGCTGATCGCACTGGATGCAACGCTTCATCTGCGCAAGGGTAGCAAAACACGTCAAACGCCAATCGCGAACTATTTCATCGAGTATGGCAAACAAGACCGTGACCTTGGCGAGTTTGTGACTGGTGTTACAATCCCCAAGGTCGCCGACAATTTGCATTGTTACAAACTGTCCAAGCGTTTTGACCAAGATATCTCAGCTGTTTGTGGCTGCATATGGATCGAAGTTAACAACGATATAATTTCCAAAGTACGCCTCGGCTATGGCGGAATGGCTGGAATTCCAAAGCGTGCAACCCACGCCGAAGATGCGTTAAATGGGAAGGCCTGGTCAGAAGATACCATTCGTCAGGCAATGGATGAGATGTCAAAGGACTTCGCTCCGCTATCAGATATGCGAGCTTCAGCTGAATACCGGATGCAAACAGCTCAGAACATGTTGCTCAGAGTTTGGCATGAGCGAAACGGCGAAACCACATTAGTGCATGAGGTGACAGCATGAGCATTGCAAAGCCACTACCCCACGATGCGGCAGCGCTTCATGTAAACGGCAGCGCGAGATACGTTGACGATATCCCAACGCCTCACGGAACACTGCACTTAGCTTTTGGCACAAGCCCAATTGCCGCGGGAACACTCAATAGCATGAACCTCGAAACAGTGCGTGCCGCCGAAGGCGTAATCGCAGTCTTAACCGCAGATGATCTAGAATTTGATTCCGATGTATCACCTTCTGCACATGATGAACCGTTACTGGCCGAGAAAACAGTGGCCTACGTTGGGCAACCTACATTTCTGGTAATCGCAAACTCTCATACTGCGGCTCGAAAAGCTGCACGGCTTGCGCAATTTAATATCACTGAAGGCACTCCCATATTCACAATTGAAGAGGCTTTAACCGCCAATAGCCGTTTCGAAGACGGGCCTCGCATTTATTCTAAGGGAGATGCCGTGGCGATCCTTGAGACTTCGGCGCATACCATCAACGGTTCTATTACAATGGGTGGGCAAGAGCATTTCTATCTTGAAGGCCAAGCGGCCCTAGCTTTGCCCGCTGAGAATGGTGACGTATTGGTTCACAGTTCGACCCAACACCCGACTGAAATTCAACACAAAGTCGCACATGCAATCGGCAAACCTATGCACGCTGTTCGGGTTGAAACCCGTAGAATGGGAGGAGGGTTTGGCGGCAAAGAAAGCCAGGGTAATGCGCTCGCTGTCGCTTGTGCAATCGCGGCGCTGAAGACGGGAAAACCCTGCAAAATGCGGTATGACCGCGACGACGACATGATCATAACGGGCAAACGGCACGATTTTCGGATCGACTATACCTGTGGTTTTGACAGCGATGGTTTGATCCAAGCCATTGATGTAAAACACTACACCCGCTGCGGCTGGGCACAAGATTTGTCGCTGCCTGTTGCTGATCGGGCGATGCTACATGCAGACAATGCCTATAACTTGCCAAACATTCGAATTGAAAGCCACCGCCTCAAAACCAACATTCAAAGTGCAACAGCCTATCGCGGGTTTGGTGGTCCACAAGGCATGCTTGGAATGGAGCGGATCGTAGATCACATCGCACAAACCTTGGGTATGGACCCCGCAATCGTTCGTCAAAAAAACTATTATGCCTCTGGCGGGAGTTTTCCCGGTAAGATGAAGCCACAGACGACCCCTTATGGGCAAGACGTGACGGACTCAATTATTCTAGAACTGACAGACGCTTTGATGTCTTCGTCTGATTATTCCAATCGACGGGCCGCAGCTGATGATTGGAACTCAACCAATTCTATCATCAAGCGCGGCATTGCGATGACCCCAGTCAAGTTTGGCATTTCATTCACCCTTACACACCTTAACCAAGCAGGCGCTTTGGTTCATGTTTATCAGGACGGATCCATTCATCTGAACCATGGCGGAACTGAGATGGGACAAGGTCTGTTCCAAAAGGTTGCTCAGGTTGCTGCTTCTCGATTTGGCGTTCCAATGGATGCAATTAAGATCTCAGCAACGGACACAGCAAAGGTTCCCAATACTTCAGCAACGGCCGCATCTTCTGGCACTGATCTGAACGGCATGGCCGTTAAGGTAGCATGTGACAAAATTCGCGACCGAATAGCCCAGCATTTTGCCAAGCTACACAATTGCACTGCAACCGACGTCAGTTTTAGCGAAGGTTATGTTCGCGTTGCGGACAAGAATTATACGTTTCCAGAAGCCGCGCAACTTGCTTATCAGGCTCGGATCAGTCTGTCCGCAACTGGGTTTTACAAAACGCCAGACATTCAATGGGACAGGATAAAGGGGCAAGGCCGCCCATTTTTCTACTTTGCATACGGTGCTGCAATTACCGAAGTTGCCGTCGATACCTTAACGGGAGAAAATCGGATACTGCGCACTGATATTTTACATGACGCAGGCGCATCACTCAATCCAGCACTGGATATTGGGCAGATTGAGGGTGGCTATGTTCAAGGGGCGGGCTGGCTGACAACAGAAGAACTAGTCTGGGACCAAAAAGGGCGTTTGCGTACACATGCACCGTCCACCTATAAAATTCCTGCTTGCAGCGATCGGCCCGATATATTCAACGTTGATCTATGGGACGGGGAGAACCCTGCCGAAACAATCTTTAAATCCAAGGCCGTTGGCGAACCTCCACTTATGCTAGGGGTCTCCGCATTTTTTGCTTTAAGTGACGCAGTCGCATCCTGTGGCCCCACTTTTGCCGATCTTCAGGCACCTGCGACAGCCGAGGAGGTCTTAGCTGCTATTGGGCGGACGCAAAATGTTTGATCGCGAAGGACTTATTGAAGCATGTAAAGTTCATGGAACAGTAGCGCGTGTGGTGATCGCAGATGTTGCTGGGTCTGCGCCCCGCGAAACCGGTGCAGCGATGCTTGTTTGGCAAGGGGGGCAATCCGGAACGATCGGCGGCGGGGCCTTAGAATATGACCTAGTGAAATCTGCTCTTTCCGGCAAAGATCGCATGACACGCCATGCGCTAGGCCCTGACCTTGGCCAATGCTGTGGAGGATCTGTACATATATTAACTGAAATCTATGACTTGCAGCGCGCCCAATCGTTGGCAGATGATTACATCGTTCGTGGCGCTGGCGAAATACCGTTTCAAGTGCAAATTCTCATTTCATCAGCTCGCAATCGCGGGGAAGCCCCACAAACTGGAAGAGTCGGCACATGGTTAATTGAACGGGTCCACAAGCCGCAGCATAAACTTTGGATTTGGGGAGCTGGACACGTCGGGCGTGCCGTCGTTAACACTATCGCCCCTTTAACAGATTTCAAAATCACATGGATTGATACAAAACAGGACCGATACCCAGAAGTAATTCCTGACGGTGTTACAGCCCTGCCCGCCCAAAATCCAATCGATGCAATTGCCTATGCTGAAAAACAGTCCCATCATTTGATCATGACCTTTTCACACACAATCGATTTAGCGCTTTGCCATGGGCTTTTGGCACATGGTTTTGCGACCTGTGGCCTGATCGGATCTAAGACCAAATGGGCGCGTTTTAGAAAACGCCTTGTAGCATTAGGCCATCATGAAACGCGAGTGTCAGACATTATGTGCCCAATTGGCGATCCAGCATTGGGAAAACACCCACAAATGATTGCGATCAGTGTCGCAGATCGGTTAATCAGAAATAGCCTTGGTATCCACGCTCAAGGTTTGCACTCGCAGGAGGCCTCCGCTTGACCACTCCCCTATTGTCCCTGCGCGGACTGACCAAAGCCTATCCCGGCGTTGTCGCCAACGACGACGTTAGCCTTGAAATTGGCCGTGGTGAAATCCACGCGTTGTTGGGTGAAAACGGTGCAGGGAAGTCCACACTGGTCAAAATGATCTATGGTTTGGTCAAACCTGACAGTGGAGCTATGGAATTTAGCGGGGCAAGCTTTGCGCCCCAAGATCCGCGCACTGCGCGTGCGGGTGGTGTGGGAATGGTATTTCAGCATTTCTCTCTGTTTGATGCCCTAACTGTGGCTGAAAACATCGCGCTTGGTATGGAGAACGCCCCGGCAATGAGCCAACTTGCTGCGCGCATACGAGAAGTTTCTGAAAGCTATGGTCTTCCCCTTTCGCCAGATCGAATTGTTGGTGATTTATCCGCTGGTGAACAACAACGTGTCGAGATCATTCGATGCCTTTTGCAGGATCCAAAGTTGTTAATTATGGATGAGCCAACATCCGTTTTGACGCCTCAAGAAGTCTCCATTTTATTCGAAACATTGAACAAACTTCGTTCTGAAGGTACCGCAATCCTATATATATCTCACAAGCTGGAAGAAATTCGAACACTTTGTGATGCGGCCACAATCTTGCGCTTGGGTAAGGTAGTAGGAACCTGCGTTCCCGCCGAAACCACTGCTCGCGACATGGCTGAAATGATGGTTGGAACCACACTAAAGACACCGCAACGAAGCGGTGCCACAGCTGGTGAAGTCATCCTTGAACTCAACAAACTTTCTTTACCTCCGGCTTCGGCATTTGGAATGCCGCTACGGGAGGTTTCTTTGCGTTTGCGAAAGGGTGAAATCCTAGGGATCGGCGGGGTTGCAGGTAATGGACAAGACGAATTACTGGGAGCGCTATCGGGGGAAACCCGCGCAAACGCAGGTATGATTGAATACAAGGGCTTGGATATGGCTTCCATGGGTCCCAATGCGCGTCGCGAGATCGGCTTGTTGAGTGCACCTGAAGAGCGGCTTGGTCACGCGGCTGCACCAGATATGTCCCTGATTGAAAATGCGATGCTGACCGGGGCAGCGCGTGAAGGCCTTGTCAAAGGCGGGATTTTGAATTGGTCTGCAGCACGTGCGTTTGCCGACCAAATTATCGAAGCTTTCGACGTACGAACCCCGAGCGCGGGAAATGCTGCGCGCTCATTATCTGGCGGTAATTTGCAGAAATTTGTGATTGGCCGTGAGGTTTTACAACGCCCAGATGTCTTTGTGGTGAACCAACCGACATGGGGTGTTGATGCATCAGCGGCGGCGGCAATCAGACAAGCATTGTTAGATCTAGCAGAAAGCGGTGCCGCACTAATTGTCATTTCCCAAGACCTTGATGAATTAATGGAGATTTCAGACCGTTTTGCCGCGTTAAACGAGGGGCGGCTTAGTCAGCCGAGGCCTGCCATTGGCCTATCCGTTGACGAGATCGGATTGATGATGGGCGGCGCACATGATGAGGAGGTAACGCATGGGTGATTTTTCAGGTCCCTGCGGAGCGCGTTTTTTTTGTAAGATGAACGAGGGGCCCAGCACATGATCAGGTTTGAGAAAAGGCCGCAACCTAGCCAGATGTTTTCAATAGCAACGCCACTTTTAGCCGTGGTGACCACGATGTTCTTTGGTGGCCTGCTGTTTGCTGTTTTGGGTAAAGATCCAGTCCAATCGATTGTCACCATATTTTGGGAACCATTGTTCGGTGAATTTGCATTTTACTACCGACCGCAATTGCTCATCAAAGGCGCACCATTGGTATTGATTGCGATTGGCCTAGCCCTGGGTTTCAAGGCTGGGATTTGGAACATTGGGGCGGAGGGGCAGTACATCATGGGTGCCATATTTGGTGCTGGCGTCGGTTTAGCTTTTTATCCGACAGAAAGTGTTTTCATCTTTCCCTTGATGATCTTAGCTGGTGCCTTTGGTGGATGGCTGTGGGCAACGATTCCAGCAGTTTTAAAAATCAAGTTTGGAACCAACGAAATTCTGGTATCGTTGATGTTGGTATACGTGGCGGAACAATTCTTGGCCTCGATGTCCCTTGGCTTATTAAAGAACCCTGAAGGATTTGGGTTTCCTGGTTCTCGTAACTTACAACAATACGACTCTGCTCATAATGCGGACATCATTGCGGGATCAGGTATGCACTGGGGTGTCGTCGCGGCCCTCATCGCAGTGATCTTTGCCTATGTCTTGCTCGCTCGCCACAGCTTAGGCTTTGCCATTCGGGTAACGGGCGAGGCCCCAAGAGCAGCGCGTTTCGGCGGAGTAAACCCATCTCGCCTTATCCTATTTTGCCTTGGAGTCTCGGGGATGCTTGCCGGTCTTGCCGGTATGTTCGAAGTCGCGGGGCCTGCAGGCCAAATCACTATCGACTTTAATGTCGGGTACGGCTTTACCGCAATTATCGTAGCCTTTTTAGGTCGTCTTCACCCCATTGGCATTATGCTTGCTGGCCTATTGATGGCCTTAACCTATATCGGTGGCGACATAGCTCAAAGCCAACTCCAACTTCCCGCGGCAGCCATTCAGGTTTTCCAAGGCATGTTGTTGTTCTTCCTTTTGGCCTTTGACCTCCTCACCAATTACCGTGTCCGCATCGGATCAAACGAGGTTGCAACATGACCCGCAGAATTTTCATGCCCCTATTCATGGGTAGCGCGATGGGTCTAATGATGCTCGTTATGGCCCATCGCCAATTGACCTCAGTTGATACAATGGGCTTTATCGCCCTTGGGATTTTCGTTGGTATCCACTTGGGTGTAGCTCTTCTTGCACTCGCTCTTCCAGTTTGGGCAGCCACACGTAGACCCGCAGTTCACCGTTTTCTGAAACGCATTCATCGTCCCAACTTACACAACGTCGGATTGATGCTGATTGGTGCGATACTAGCAGCATTTACCATGCACACGTGGATACACGGAGGCCTAGTCTAATGGATCTTTCTGCAATTAACCCCGTCATACTGATTGCTGCTCTCATCAGCGCAGCGACTCCAATCCTTTTGGCCGCTACGGGCGAATTGGTGGTAGAGCGGGCTGGCGTTTTGAACCTTGGTGTTGAAGGTATGATGATCACTGGTGCTGTTTGCGGGTTCATCATCTCAGTAAATACAGGATCACCAGCTATTGGATTTGTCATGGCTGCAGTGGGAGGGGCAACCTTATCATTGCTATTCGCCTTCCTCACGCAGGTTGCACTGGCAAACCAGGTTGCATCAGGCCTCGCTTTAACCCTATTCGGCCTCGGCATTTCATCCCTCATGGGCCAAAACTATGTTGGCATCAAACCACCGCGCATGCCGGACGTAAACTTTGGCCCCCTTTCGGACATACCCGTTCTTGGAGCGATCCTGTTCAGCCACGACCCTATCGTTTACGTCGGCCTACTCATCGTTGCTGGCGTTTGGACAACCCTCAAATTCACCCGCGCGGGGCTAATTCTGCGGGCCGTTGGTGAAAACCACGACGCTGCTCACGCGCTTGGCTACAAAGTAAAACGCATTCGCACCCTTGCAATCATGTTCGGCGGCGCCTGTGCAGGCATGGGTGGGGCCTACATCTCCCTCATCCGTGTCCCACAATGGACCGAAGGGATGACAGCAGGCGTTGGTTGGATCGCACTAGCCCTAGTTGTATTCGCAAGCTGGAAACCGTGGCGCGTATTGCTCGGTGCCTATCTTTTTGGCGGCATCACGCAATTACAACTTAATTTGCAAGGCGCAGGGGTCGCGATACCTGTCGAATATTTGGCAATGTCACCTTATATAGTCACCATCGTTGTGTTGGTGATTCTATCTGCCGACAAATCTCGTGCTCCGGGGTCACTCGGGCGAATATTCCACGCCTCACAATAGAGGCACACCACGAATGCCCCTCGCTGGGGCCAATACCTATGGGGAAGTACACATGAAATTCACCAAACTGATGACCGGCGCTGCGCTGGCACTTGGCCTGGCAACGGCTGCTGTGGCCGAAGACAAAACCAAAGTTGGTTTCGTATTTGTTGGCCCAGTCGGCGACGGCGGCTGGACTTATGAGCACAACAAAGGCCGTTTGGCTGTTGAAGAAGCATTCGGCGATAAAGTCGAAACTGTATTCGTTGAAAGCGTGGCTGAGGGACCAGACTCTGAGCGCGTGATGACAGAGATGGCATTGAACGGCGCTGATCTGATTTTCACAACGTCTTTCGGTTACATGGACCCAACAATCAACGTTGCCGCCAAATTCCCTAATGTTAAGTTCGAGCACGCAACCGGCTACAAGCAAGCCGACAACGTGTCCGTATATTCAGCACGCTTCTATGAAGGTCGCGCGATCCAAGGTCACATTGCTGGCAAAATGACCAAGTCAAACATCGTCGGCTACATAGCGTCATTCCCAATCCCAGAAGTTATCCGTGGTATCAACTCTGCCTACATCCACGCGAAAAAAGTAAACCCAGACGTCGAGTTCAAAATTATCTGGGCCTACACTTGGTTTGACCCAGCAAAAGAAGCTGACGCAGCTAAAGTTCTTATCGAACAAGGCGCGGACGTGGTTTTGCAGCACACAGATTCAACCGCACCACAAGCCGCAGCGCAAGACGCAGGCAACGTGATCACATTCGGTCAAGCCTCTGACATGGGCCAATACGGTCCACTTCCACGCGTATCATCCATCATTGATGATTGGGCACCTTACTACATCGCGCGCACCCAAGCAGTCATGGACGGCACGTGGACTTCCACAAGCACGTGGGATGGCATTGGCGCTGGCATGGTTGGCATCGGTGAAATCTCTGACGCGGTTCCTGCGGACGTAAAAGCCGAAGCATTGGCACTAAAAGCATCGCTTGCTGACGGTTCTTACCACGCATTCACTGGCCCGTTGAACAAAGCAGACGGCTCAGCATGGTTGGCGGCAGGCGAAACAGCAAATGACGGCGACTTGGCTGGTATGGGCTTTTACGTTGAAGGCATTACAGCTGAAATTCCTAAGTAACTTAGGCTCAGTTCAAACAACGAAAGGCTCCGATGTATTTCGGGGCCTTTTTTATTTAAGATGCGAACACTCAAAACCCAGAGAAGTAGCCCACCCAAAGGCTTGCAAACGGGACGTACACATCCGATATGAAGCAAAAAGAAATAAGGCAATATACTTCATGGCAAATGGGTCTTCAGAACGTTTAATCCAATGGTTGGAAGGCACATTTGCAACCCGCTTTATCCTAGGCGTGATTGTATTCAATGCTATCATTCTGGGGTTGGAAACTTCGCAGACTGTCACGGAAACGTTAGGTGGGCTGTTGAAAACACTCGACACAATTTG
This sequence comes from Ascidiaceihabitans sp., assembly GCA_028825475.1. Lineage (GTDB taxonomy): Bacteria > Pseudomonadota > Alphaproteobacteria > Rhodobacterales > Rhodobacteraceae > Ascidiaceihabitans. The sequence goes on from JAPKAB010000037.1 coordinate 23,101, forward strand.
CCTATCGATTTTTGTCGCAGAAATTACCCTAAAATTGATCGCCTACCGTCACCGTTTTTTTACGAACGGCTGGAACCTCTTTGATTTCGTGATCGTTGGGATCGCATTACTTCCAAGCGGTGGTGCATTGTCTGTCTTACGCGCGCTTAGAATTTTGCGAGTACTGCGGGTTATCTCTATTTCACCATCACTGCGCACAGTGGTTGAAGGATTGGTATCAGCATTGCCCGGCATGGGGTCTGTTGTCGTCTTGATGAGCATCATTTTTTACGTTGGCGCGGTTATCGCAACTAAACTGTTCGCTGGCAGCCACCCCGAGTTCTTTTCATCCTTGGGCGCGTCTGCCTATTCACTTTTTCAAATTATGACTTTGGAAAGCTGGTCGATGGGAATCGTTCGCCCTGTCATGGAAATCCACCCATATGCATGGGCATTCTTTATACCTTTTATCCTCGTAACTACGTTTTCAGTTGTGAATTTATTGGTAGGTCTGATCGTAAATTCGATGCAAGAAGCATCAGAACGCGAAGCTGTGGATGAAACAGCGCTTCACCGTGAAGAACTTATGGTACGGCTATCGCGTATCGAAGCACAGCTCGAGAAACTGGATGCCCAAAAGTGAAGACTTTGCCCGACTTAGAATTGTGAAAAACCTTTCAGTAGATTGCGCGTTCAAAATTCTCGTGCGACGGTTAACTTAAGCCTGACAAAGTGAGTTCTGCATGACAGATATTATCATAATCGGCGGCGGAATCGCAGGTATTTCAGCTGCAGCCCGAATTTCTAAGCATGCCAATGTTAAGGTCTTAGAGGCCGAAAACACACTTGGCTATCACGCATCAGGCCGTTCAGCTGCATTGTTTGAAGAAAACTATGGTTGTGCATCGGTCAAGGTCCTCAATAGTGCCAGCGCGGATTATCATCACACAGCCAATGGTGGGTATTTAACGCCACGTGGTTTTCTAATCCTTGGGCGCAGTGGTGAAGATAAGGAATTCGAACGCGATATTGCTGATCTAAAGACCACAGAAATCTCACCTACCCAAGCACGCCAGTACGTTCCGATACTCAACGAAGCGGTTACCAGAGCTGGCTATCACGAGAGCGCATACGATTTAGACACAGACCGTATGATCCAAGACTTTGCAAAGACTGTCAGACACAATGGTGGGCAAATCAATACGAATGCCAACGTTGATGAAATAACATTTCAAAATAACCGCTGGAGTGTGAGATGCGGGGCTGAAATCCACACATCAGATACACTTGTGAATGCTGCTGGAGCGTGGGCGGATCGAGTTGCTAACTTGGCCGGTATTACCCCGGTTGGTATCACGCCATTACGCCGTTCAATGGCGCAAACACCCGCACCACTCGGCCATGAAATATCAAAATGGCCGATATTTTTTGGTGTAGGTGAGGCTTGGTACGCTAAACCCGAAGCAGGAAAATTACTGATCTCGCCAGCTGACGAAACACTGGTAGAACCCCATGACGCATATGCTGATGATATGATTTTGGCAGAGGGGATCGACCGCTTCCAACAGCACGTCACATATGAGGTTACTCGTGTTGAAACAACATGGGCGGGTTTACGCAGTTTTGCTCCTGATCGAACGTTGGTTTTAGGGCGCGACCCAATCAACCCCAATTTCATTTGGTGCGCTGGACAAGGCGGGTATGGTTTTCAAACAGCCCCTGCGGCATCCCAATTGGTAGCTGATATTGCCTGCGGACACCAATCAGATTTGCCCATTGATATTATCGCCGCGTTGTCACCAGAAAGGTTCAAAAATGACCCATAGAGTGCCACCACCAAACGCCAGTATCGCAAATAAAACTGAAGGTAGCAAAAAGCTGTTTGCACCCTCTGCAGAACGCAATGCACATGCTATTTGCACAGCTTTGAAAACTATTGCTCCAGAACAGGGTAACGCACTGGAATTAGCAAGTGGGACCGGTCAGCATATTGTTACCCTAGCAAAGGCCATTCCAAATATTCAGTGGCAGCCGACTGAAGTTGATCATGACCGCATAGCCAGCATTCAGGCATATATCGATGGAGCCGATTGCAACAACATAAACAAACCCATTTTCCTGGACGCCGCATAAAGCGGTTGGAGCTCCACACTTGGTCCGATGAATTTAGTTTCACTATCGAACTTGCTCCATTTGATAAGTGAGCAAGAGGCCGAAACCCTTATCACGGAAACAGCGGCCACGTTGTTACCAGGAGGTCGTTTTTTCTTATATGGCCCATTCAAACGTAGTGGCAAATTGATCAGTCAGGGCGACAATGACTTTGACACGAGTATCCGCGCATCGGCTCCAGA
>JAPKAB010000006.1 GCA_028825475.1 Ascidiaceihabitans sp.
AGTTCACCCGCTTCAGCCTTGGTGTCATCATCGTCGAGGCTGCGGGCATAGGCTTTGATCTTCGCGCTATAGACCTCAGCAAGGGCACGGTGGAGGATGATTGGCTCGTTCTCGGGCTCGGCGGCCAGTTAGTGTCCAGCTCGGCCTTGCGCGCTTCCAGCGTGTCCATCTTCTCCTTCATTGATGCGTGGAACATGCCGTTGCTGATGGCTTCCAACATTTTGTCGTCTAAACTTTTGTGCCCTTTTCAATGAGAAACCATTTTGGGAGAGCATAAGGAAAATCTGTGCTCACACTATATTGCTGGCTGTGCGACTTGCCAGTCAGAGATTCTTAGTTTTCGCCAGAACCCAAAAGAACCACACCAATTATAGTAAACATGACTGAGACCACCTTGATCACGTTTAGTCGTTCTTTAAGGAATAGAACGCCGATCAACAGTGCGAATACAATGCTGACTTCGCGGAGCGCTGTGACCAAGGCAATGGGTGCTTTGGTAAAGGCCCAGGTGACTAGCGCGTATGCAAGGAAGGATGCACCGCCGCCGAAGACGAACGCGATTCGTCCCTTGGTTGCTATGTCTCGCAATGTACTGGGGCCTGTTGTGTAAAGGTACAGTGCCATGAGGCTGCAGTTCCCAATTGTTAGGTAGCTGTAATAGCTTAAAGCGCTGCCTGCTAGTCGCGCACCCACTCCGTCTATAATGGAGTACGCTGCTATGAAGCAGCCAGTTCCAAGCGCCAACATCGCCGCCCTGGAGTTATGTACGCCATTGGCCCGGCGCACCAATCCAAGGCTGACAATTCCCAACCCGATGCACAGCACCGCTGCCAATTGTACCGACGTCAGCGCGACACCCAGTACAAGGACCGAAAAACTAGTAACAAGCAAAGGAGCAGAGCCGCGCGCAATTGGGTATACTTGGGTCAGGTCCCCAATCTTGTACGACTGCAGCAGAAACAGCTGATATCCCATGTGCAGCACTATGCCTGCGATGATGTAGGGCCAACTGTCTACTTTTGGAAGCGGAACGAAAATCAATGCTATTAGCGCGATGGGCAGGTGTCCCAGCACCATTGCCCCCATACTTATTCGCTTGTCTGCGCCGCTTTTGATCAATGCGTTCCATGATGCGTGCAGCAGTGCGGCACCGATTACGGTTAGGAAGACAAGGGTGCTCATACATATCCTGACGGGTTGCCTGCGCTGAGCCTACGAAATTGTTGCTCAAAGAGAAAGTTGCTGTCTGGGGGGTATCGAGCAACATAAATCTTAAGGTGGCGAGAAACGGTTTTCCTTAAACCTTGGCAGCGTCCTTCATAGCGTCTTCACCTTTTTTCCAAAGGTTGCCTTGCCACAGTTCCTCAAGCCCTGTTTCGCCGCTGGCTCCTTGGGTCGTGAGATAAGCGTAATAAGAAGTCGGCTTGTGCCCAGTCAGGTTGTAAAAGTCTGGGCTGCAACGGGTGTAGAAACCGTTGGTCAGGTATTCAAAGAATTCTGCGCGGGTCGCGCCAAAGTCGGTTTCGAAATTGACCATAGATTGAGCGCGGTATTCGATGTCTTTGCCCATTGCGCGGCCAAGGTCACTGGCTATCTCTGCCATAGATTGTGGGGCTGGACCTGTGATGTCGTAAAACTTGTTAGAGTGGAGGTTGGGGCCTTCTGATAAGACCACAGCGGCTGCTTCGGCGATGTCACGCGTCGCAACGAAGGAGTTACGCATGTCGCCTAGCGGATTTGAAAACCAACTCTCTGCAACGATATTTTCGCAATCAGTTTTCAGCAGATGGTTCATGAAAAAATTGTTGCGCAAGGCCGTTACGTTGAGCCCTGCGTCGATCAAAGCCTTCTCGCCCAACCAATAGTGCTGCAGCATCAAAGGAATACCTGCGCGTGCGCGTGAGGCGTGCTGAGAGGCATCATAGCTGGCGGTGTTGGTGTCCGCCCCCATGCAGCTCACACGCACAACGTGTTTGATCTGTGCGGCACGTTTGCCAAGCTCTTTGCTGAAGGCGAGGTGTCCTTCCAGCAATGGGTCCAAGGATGCGGAATAGATTACGCTGACGCCATCCAAGGCCGCGTCCCAAGTTTCTGAATCCGAAAGGTCAAACTTAACCACTTCGTCCGCACCGAGCTTCAATAACCCTTCTGCTTTATCATCACTGAAAAAACAGGCGCGTACAGTAAAGGTGTCATTGGCTGCAAGGCGCGCGACCAGTTCTTTGCCGATACGGCCTGTAGCGGATGTGATGAGAACAGTTTGCTTGGGCATAATTTGTGGCTTTCGGTTGAGCGAATTTCCCTATGTGTGGCGGCAATTGAAGTGGCGATCAATCCCTTATTGGTTGAGCGAAGTGCGCAAAACGAGCCAGCTAGGTCAATCGTATATAGACATGCTTGCTGAACAGGTGAGGGAGATTTTACGTTTCTATTGAAAACGCTTGGTGGAGCATAGCGGGATCGAACCGCTGACCTCCTGCATGCCATGCAGGCGCTCTCCCAGCTGAGCTAATGCCCCATTCAAGGGTTGGGAGGCCATGCAGATCACATGACCAGTCTTGCGCCGTTAGTTAGGCGCTGCGCGGGGCGGGATCAAGTAAAAAATCCAGCCCCCCACATCGTTTTTTAAATCATTCGTTGTCTTCGTTTGAGACGTCAGCGATTTCGTCTAGTGAAACCGTATCTTCCTCTTCATCTTCGAGGACATCATCACCCAAATCCACGTCGATATCGTCATCATCATCCAAAACGACATCTTCATCAGTCTCGGCTTCTTTAGCCTTGGCTGTGACGGCATCTTCGGCGTCTGCGGCGATCATACGTGTTTTTGAATTGTCAATTTCAACAATTTCGCCCGTGTAAGGGCTAACGATTGGATTTTTATTTAGGTCAAAAAAGCGCTTGCCGGAAGTTGGGCAAAGGCGCTTCGTGCCCCATTCTGCTTTGGGCATGAAAATCCCCTTTGAATCAGTGTGTGCGTGTCGACGATTCAGCGCAAGTGCCATATGGTTGCGGCACTGTCAAAGGCTAATGCCAATAAAGGACCAAACGATTGGTTGATAACGTTCTTCATGGCACACCTGATGTGCCTGTTTTATTGCGCCGATCCGGGCGTGCACGCCGTATTTCACTGCGTATCTCGCAATTGGACGGTCGTGTGACTTTGACTTTACCCACCGGAGTGGACGAGCGAGAGGCTATGGCGTTTGCTCGCGAAAAAGAATCATGGATACGTGATCATCTTGAACGTCGCGAAGAAGATGTGCCGGTGGCGCTAGGTAGTGAGATCCCCGTGCAGGGCGTCACCCATCGCGTTGTACAGGGGCAAGGTCGTCGCGTTGTGATGGAGGGCGGCGTGATTATGGTGCCAGGACCTGTGGAGCGTATTGGTGCGCGCCTTAAGGGCCATTTCAAGCAGATGGCGCGTGTGCGCCTTGTTGGAGCCTCTGACGAGTATGCGGCCCGCTTGGGTAGGCCGTATGAACGTATCAGTATTCGAGACACGCGTTCAAGGTGGGGATCGTGTTCCAGCAATGGGACGTTGATGTATTCGTGGCGTTTGATCATGGCTCCTGACGTTGTGTTAGATTACGTGGCTGCCCACGAGGTCGCTCATTTGGCTGAGATGAACCACTCGCCTGCGTATTGGGCGGGTGTTGAGCGTATCTTTGGTGACTACAAACCCGCGCGGCGTTGGCTGAAAAGTGAGGGCAACATGTTGCATCGTTTCAAATTTGGCGATTGACCCCTGACCATTATGTGATCACAAAAAGAATATGGTAATGCCAATCAAACCTTCTGAGCCTGCTGTTGCGGCTGTGTCTTCTCAACCGGGGGCAGTCCATGATAGGGTTTATCGCACATTGCGATCTCGTATTATGTTTGGTGAGATCATGCCTGGGGTCTCAATGACATTGCGTGGAATTGGTACTGAATTTGGCGTGTCGATGACCCCCGCACGTGAGGCCGTACGTCGATTGGTGGCTGAGGGCGCTTTGACGATGTCGTCGTCAGGCCGGATTACGACCCCGGAATTAACGAACGAGCGGATTGAAGAGCTGGCCGCGCTGCGAGCCTTGATTGAAGTTGAACTGGCAAGCCGCGCTTTGCCCCGTGCCCACATGGCATTGATCGAACGCTTGCAGGCTATCAACGGTACGGTTGCCGAGGCCGTGGCCCACCGAGATGCAGTGAGTTATATCCGCACGAACCTAGAATTTCATCGTACGCTGTATTTGAGAGCACAGGCCCCTGCGATGTTGGCTATGGCCGAAACTGTTTGGTTGCAGATGGGCCCAACCATGCGCGCGCTCTATGGCCGTTTGCGCCGTACCGAACCGCCGCATTATCATCGCCTGATTATTGCTGCATTGCGCGCGGGGGATGAGCCGGGGCTACGCCTTGCCGTGCGGTCTGACGTTACAATGGGTTTGCGGATGCTGGCCACCTAAGCGATGATTAATGAGGATAAGTGGTATGAGATTTGTGTTTAGTATTGCGGCAGTTTTGGCTGTTTCAGCCTGTCAGGCCAAGGCCCCAAAAGACATCGAAGTGATCAAAGCCCCAGCGGGCATGTCTGAGGTTGCGTTTGCCAAGACTACTTTGAATCGCTTGCAAGGTGTATCATTTTCCAGCAATCGCGAATACTGTGGTTACCTGCTCCGGACACCCGACGGCAGTTTGGCCGCGACTGCGGCAGCTAAAGGGCGTATTAGCAGTTGTCGTGCGCATAGTCCGCCTGAGGGTCATTTGATTGTGGCCTCATATCACACTCATGGTGCGTTTGAGTACGATACGCCAGCTGAATTCCCATCGGTTAGTGACTTGGAAGCCGATGAGGCTGAGGGCATAGATGGTTACATCTCGACCCCTGGGGGGCGGTTTTGGTATGTTGATGGAACCGAACTGGTCGTTAGCCAAATTTGCGGCGTGGGATGCATGATCCAAGATTCCAATTTTGAGGTTGGATTGGACGGGCGCATCGAAGTCAGTTACTCCCTCGAAGAATTGCGTGGTTTGTAGCTAAGTCAGTCATAGTGATTGTATCTTTAGATAGTTTAGCGCTATCTTCATGTTGAGGCGCTTGTATTACACTTCAGAAGTGTGGCTAATAAATTCAAGCCTTGGTTGTAATGCCGGTAGGTTGAATTGGACCATAGCCCTACTGGAGGATGCAACATGGCATCAACAGAAGTATTTACGCGCATTGCAGAAAAAACGGATCTGCCGTTTGTCTTGAAAATGGTTCACGGTCTCGCCGACCATCACGGTGATGACAGTACCGTCACATTGGAGCAACTAGAGGTAGAGGCGCATGACTGGCATCATTTGCTAGTTGCTATTCTCGACGAAAAGGTCGTCGCCTACGCCTCACTCATGCCAGTTGGCCAGTTGCAATTTGGGGTGCGCGGCATGGATATGCATCACTTGTTCGTCGACAAAAAGCATCGCGGTATAGGTGTCGGCCGTGCCTTGATCAATGCATCGCTTGAGTTGTCCAAGCAGTTGTCGTGCAAGTACATGACAGTGGGCACCCATCCCGACAACACTGCTGCAGGAGAAGTTTATCTGGCAGCGGGTTTTGAACGGTTGCCCAATGCGCCACGTTTTCGGATAGGCATTGATGGATAAGGGTAGAGTGGCTTAAGCAGCCAGCCCTTTTGAACCTAGATCAAGGAACTTTTGACGGCGATCCTTTATCAACGCTTTGGCGTCTTTACCGCTTAGTTCTTTAAGCATGCTTGAGATTTCAGCGCTCACAGCTTCGATCGTTGCGGACCAATCGCGATGCGCGCCGCCCAATGGTTCTGGAATGATGCGATCTGTCACGCCCAATTGCTTGAGGTCCTGAGCCGTCAAGCGCAGCGCTTCTGCAGCTTCGCGCATTTTCTCGGCGTCTTTCCACAAAATCGAGGCACAGCCTTCTGGGCTGATGACAGAGTAGATAGAGTGTTCGAGCATCGCAACGCGGTTGGCTGTTGCAAATGCGACCGCTCCGCCGGAACCGCCTTCACCGATGATCACGCTGATCAAAGGGACGCCGATTTGCAGGCATTTTTCTGTTGCGCGGGCGATGGCTTCGGATTGGCCACGTTCTTCTGCGCCTTTGCCCGGATAGGCACCAGCCGTGTCGACCAATGTGATGACAGGCAATTTGAAACGATCCGCAAGGTCCAGCAGTCGCGCCGCTTTGCGGTACCCTTCAGGACGGGCCATGCCAAAATTGCGTTCGATCCGTGATTTGGTGTCGTTGCCTTTTTCGTGACCGATCACCATCACTGGTTGATCGTTGAAACGGGCAAGGCCGCCGATAACTGCGTGGTCGTCCGCAAAGTTGCGATCACCTGCAAGTGGCGTGAAATCTGTGAACATTGCTTTGACGTAGTCTTGGCAATGTGGGCGCTCTGGGTGACGCGCCACTTGGCATTTGCGCCATGGTGTCAGGCTTTTGTACAGGTCTTTCAACATAACAGCAGCTTTTGCATCCAAGGCCGCAGCCTCTGCGCTGATGTCCATATCCTGGTCTTCGCTTTCACGCGCCATTGCGCGTAATTCTTCGGCCTTACCCTCAAGTTCAGCCAAAGGTTTTTCGAATTCCATGTATTGTGTCATGCCTGCTCCGCAGTCTTAATTCTGTGATGTGTTACTTGATATATGGCGGGTACTTGGAATGTTTGCAACGCTACGTCAATAACATTGCGCGTTCAGGGCCATAGGACGGGATAAAGTGAGCTGACCAATAGCGCCGCCATCGACCAGTTGAATAAGCTCAAACGAGTGGGGTTTGTCAAAATACGCGCCATTTGTTGGCCCAAAACCACCCATAGGCTGATGGAAGGTAAATTGACCAATCCAAACATGGCAGAGACGATCAGGATGGATGCTAAGTTGGTGTCGGGCGCATAAACGGTGACGGCTGTGACCGCCATAGTCCATGCCTTTGGGTTCACCCATTGAAAGGCTGCCGCCTGTAGGAACGTCATCGGAGTGCCATGACTGTCGGTTGCATTGATTGGTGCCGCGTTGGCGATTTTCCATGCGAGGTATAAAAGGTAACCAACGCTGACCGCCTTTAGGATGGTGTGTGCGATTGGATAAGTGTCGAACAATTGCGCCAACCCGATGCCCACAAGGAACACCATCAGCATAAACCCAATGCCGACCCCGAACATATGCGGTGTGGTTCGCAAGAACCCAAAATTGGCACCCGAGGCCATCAGCATCAGGTTATTTGGCCCCGGTGTGATGGAGCTGACCAAGCAAAAGCTGGCGAGTGCGGTGAAGAGTTCTATTGTCATAGGCAAATGGATCGCCTGAATTTCACGGGCCTACAAGCTGCTTTGTGTTTTAGGAGCCTGCAGTTTTTGAGATGTGTCGAAAAATTTGATCGAGTTCAGCTGCGATTGAAATCAGAGGTGCGCCGCCCTCAGCGATATAGGGGGCGAAGACTGTTGTGGGGGTTTTGTAAGAGAGGGTTGCAGTGCCGTCCGAGTTTTCTGTGACGTAGAGGCGAATGGGGGCTTCGATCATTGCGGCAGTGGAGGTTTCAAGAACCCTGACCGCGAAGTCATTGTTGAACACGCCAATCACGCGGTTGCCCGGAATGGTGATTCCGCGTTTCTGCGCGGCTACGGTTGGACCTGCTTGGGTTACAACGATCAAACCCTGTGCTTTGACGGCGGTGCGGGTGTCTTTGACCAGCGTTTGAAAATCCTTGTCGGTGTTGATGACAGCCCATCCTTCGCGCGGCGCTAGGTTTTCGCCCGCGTGGACAGCGAAGCTGACGAGGACAGTGGCAAGCAGGGGGATAAGAAAACGCATGAGGGCCTCAACAATATGTGAAGCCCCCAGTCTGTCAGATGTTATCTGTTTTGAACAATCACGTCGGCGTTAGCCGTTGAACATTTCCGATTGGCGCACGATTACTTCAGCCTGTTTGATGGACGCAATGTCCACAAGACGGCCCTTGTAAACAGTTGCGCCTTCGCCGTTTTCGGTTGCTGTTTGCATTGCGGCTAGGATTTCGCGTGCCTCTGCAACGGCTGCGGCGGAGGGGGTGAAGACTTCGTTCGCAAGGCCGATTTGTTTTGGGTGGATCGCCCATTTTCCAACCATGCCTAATGTAGCGGAACGACGTGCTTGGGCGCGGAACCCTTCGTCATCAGAGAAGTCGCCAAAGGGGCCGTCGACGGGCAGGATGCCGTGGGTGCGACAGGCAGCAACAATGGCGGCTTGGGCCCAGTGCCACGGGTCTGACCAATGTTTTTGTTCGCCTTGCAGCATGTAATAGTTGTCTTGGGTGCCTCCGATGCCCGTTGTTTGCATGCCCATGGAGGCGGCAAAGTCTGCGGCTCCAAGGCTCATCGCTTGCAGGCGTGGTGAAGAGGCTGCGATTTCTTCGACGTGGGTCAGTCCCGCGGCGGATTCGATGATCACTTCAAAGGCAATGCGTTTGGTGCGCCCCTTTGCGGCCTCAATCGCTGTGACCAATGCATCGACTGCATAAACATCTGCAGCGCACCCTACCTTGGGGATCATGATTTGATCAAGGCGCTCGCCCGCTTGTTCCAGCAGGTCAACCACATCGCGATACCAATAAGGGGTGTCGAGGCTGTTGATGCGTACGGACAGTGTTTTGGTGCCCCAATCGATTGTGTTTATCGCCTCAATGACATTTTGACGGGCGATGTCTTTGTCTGAGGGGGCAACTGAGTCCTCGAGGTCAAGATTAATCACATCCGCAGCAGAGGCTGCCATTTTCGCGAACAGTTTGGTGTTTGAGCCAGGGCCAAACAACTGGCAACGGTTCGGGCGTGCGGGAGCTGAGGGTTGAATGCGGAAGCTCATGACGGGCACCTTTCGGAGAGGGTTTTGCAACAATGTTACGAATATGGATGATTGTTAGTTATTAAATTACCTTGTGGGTCGCAAGGTGGAATTTTCGCCTGCTCAAAATCGGGCGGGAGGTGGAATGAGTCGCCGTGGATTGAATTGGGCGGTGGAATCTTTGGCATTTTTACCAAACGACGCTCGATTATTCGACATTAAGTGCGAATGAAGGGCTGAAAGAAATGGAATTTCGCTAGATTTCGCTGAAATTACTATGGAAACGTATTCTTGGGAGCATCTGCAATGATCAAAACACCTTATCTTCTGTTCTTGGGCGACGCGCCTGACCAATTGGCTGCAAAAGTTGCGCAAGGCATTAAAGACTGGCGCCCTGACAACGCTGTCGCACAATTCCGTATGGAAGGCTGTGGCGCTGACGTTGGTTTGAGCGACATGACTTTGGCCGAGGCGCAAGCTGCTGGCGCAAAGACGCTTGTTATTGGCGTTGCAAACCGTGGCGGCATTATCTCTGCTGCGTGGAAAGAAATCCTGATTGAAGCATTGAACATGGGCTACGACCTTGCGTCTGGCCTGCACAACCTTCTGACTGACGAAGCTGATCTGGTTGCAGCCGCTGAAGCGAATGGCCGCGAATTGCACGACGTGCGTATTGCATCGGTTGATTATCCAATCGCATCCGGCAAGAAGCGCTCTGGTAAGCGCGTCTTGGCTGTGGGCACAGATTGTTCTGTTGGTAAGATGTACACCGCTTTGGCATTGGACAAAGCGATGCAGGCCAAGGGCATGAAGTCTACATTCCGTGCAACGGGTCAGACGGGTATCTTGATCACTGGCGACGGTGTGCCGCTCGATGCAGTTGTTGCGGATTTTATGGCGGGTTCGGTTGAGTATTTGACCCCACCAAATGATGATGATCACTGGGACGTCATTGAGGGCCAAGGGTCTTTGTTCCACGTTTCATATTCTGGTGTGACGTTGGCGTTGATCCACGGTGGTCAGCCTGATGCGTTGATCCTGTGCCACGAACCAACGCGCGAGCACATGCGCGGTTTGCCGGATTACACCCCGCCAACAATGCAGCAAGTTGCCGACCTTGCGTTGCCTTTGGCGCGTGTTGGCAATCCTGAGTGTCAGGTTGTTGGCATTGCTGTTAACACGCAGCATATGTCTGAGGATGAGGCGCTTGCTTATTTGGCGGCGGCTGAAGCCGAGATGGGTCTGCCAGCGGTTGATCCATATCGTTTTGGCGCTGAGCGTTTGGCGGATGCTTTGGCTGCACTTTAAGCTAATATACTTTTGCTCCTTCCGGACCCTCCGGGGGGAGTTTATTTTGTAAGATGAACGGGTGGGCTCATGCAGATTGATGTGACGCGAGACGTGTTTAAGTTGGCGCAGGTTTTTACCATTGCGCGTGGATCGCGTACCGAAGCGCAAGTTTTGACCGTTAAGTTAAATGATGGACAGCATGTTGGCTGGGGCGAATGTGTACCCTATGCCCGATACGGTGAGAGCCTTCAGTCTGTCACCGATGAAATCTTGGGTTTGCCCGATGCATTTTCGCGGTTCGATTTGTATGATCTTTTGCCTGCAGGAGCTGCGCGCAACGCTGTGGATTGTGCGTTGTGGGATTTGGAAGCCAAGCGTGCAGGGAAACCTGTTTGGGAGTTGGCGGGCCTTGAGGCCCCGGGCCCTGAGATCACGGCCTATACGTTGTCTTTGGACACCCCAGAGGCGATGAAAGCGCAGGCAGCCCTTCATGCGTATCGCCCCTTGTTGAAGATTAAGTTGGGTACGCCTGATGACATGCCCCGCCTTGAAGCCGTGCGTGCGGGGGCCCCTAAGTCAACAATTATTGTAGATGCGAATGAGGGATGGTCTGCTGAGGTTTATGCTGACCTTGCGCCGCATTTGGTGCGCTTGGGCGTTGAGTTAGTGGAGCAACCGTTGCCTGCAGGTGAAGATCATGCCCTTTTGGGGATGCAGCGTCCTGTGCCTGTTTGTGCGGACGAGTCATGCCATGACCGTTCAAGCCTTGCGGATTTGAAGGGCAAATATGATGTCGTGAACATTAAGCTGGATAAAACTGGCGGGTTAACTGAGGCGCTTGCGTTGCGCGATGCAGCCATCGCGCAGGGCTATGAAGTTATGGTTGGTTGCATGGTTGGCAGCTCACTTGCGATGGCCCCGGCGACCCTTGTTGCCCAAGGTGCGTCGGTTGTTGACCTTGACGGCCCGCTCTTGTTGGCCGAAGACCGCGATGAACCTTTGATTTTTGACAACGCTGGTGTGCACCCGCCATCAGCAACACTTTGGGGATGAGACAGATGCGGACTGTATACTTGAACGGCGAATACCTACCGGAAAACGAAGCCAAGGTTTCGATCTTTGACCGTGGGTTCCTTATGGCCGATGGCGTTTACGAAGTGACCTCTGTTCTGGACGGCAAGCTGGTGGACTTTGATGGCCATGCGGTGCGTTTGGAACGTTCTTTGACTGAGTTGGGTATGAAGAACCCGATTTCCAAAGAAGACCTGTTGGCAGTGCACCGTGAGTTGGTGTCATTGAACGATGTTGTTGAAGGCGGCGTATATCTGCAAATCACCCGCGGCGCGCCTGCGGATCGTGATTTTGTATTTCCTGATCCAGAGACGACCCCATGCACCGTTGTGTTGTTCACCCAATCCAAGCCGGGCGTGACCGAGAGTGCCGCGTCAAAGAATGGTATCAAAGTGATTTCAATCGCGGACGAGCGGTGGGGCCGTCGTGACATCAAAACCGTTCAGCTGCTTTACCCGTCGATGGGTAAGATGATGGCAAAGGCTGCGGGTTGTGACGACGCATGGTTGGTTGAGGATGGTCAGGTGACTGAAGGCACATCCAACAACGCCTATATCGTTAAAGGTAATCGGATCATTACGCGCGCATTGTCGAACGACATCTTGCACGGGATCACCCGCGCAGCTGTTTTGCGTTTTGCCAAAGAGGCGCAGATGGAAGTGGAAGAGCGCAACTTTACCATCGAAGAAGCGCAGGGTGCGGATGAAGCATTTATCACCTCAGCAACCATGTTCGTGAATGGTGTGGTCGAGATTGACGGCGCAATGATTGGTGATGGAACGCCGGGCAATGTGTCGAAACGTCTGCGCGAAATCTATCTTGATGAGAGCATGAAAAAAGCGATCTGATCGTGGCGGCGGGGTGAACCCCGCCCTACGCTTTGCCGTTTGAGGGTAGTGTGCTGAAAAAATTGATTAACGCTCTCGGAGTGAGCGTTTTCGGATCGGAATACGGGATGGCGCTACAAGTGCTGTCAGAGCCATCAAGATTAAAGTGCCTCGTAACTCTGGAATCGAGATCCATGTAAATGTCATCTGGGTGAAACTTTAAGGTCTTGAGTAAGTCATCACCTGGGTGCAGCGGAAAGTCTTCCGTACCGCAGTCCAGACGTAAGGCATCTTGCAGTTCCTCCCAAATGAGCTTCGCGATATCAACGCGGACATCCTTTGGGCCCAGCAGAGTCAGGAAATCATCGAATGGCACGGGCGCACGCTTTGAGATCAGCGTTTGGCGACCCCTCTTTGTGTACCATAAATCTAAAGCCAAAACGCCCGCAACACCTGCGAATAAATAGCCGTAGAAAGGATCGTACCACCAGCCGGCACAGCAAAATGTGGCCCATGCAACCCAACCCCAATGCATGCTATTTTCCCGAGACGTTTTCGTCGAATGCGGTTTTGAAATTTTCCTGCTGCTCACCTGTCGCCTCGGTCTGATAGTTGGCTTTCCACTCATCCATGGTCATGCCGTAGAACGCCTCGCGGCCTTCGTCTTTGTTCATCTCGATGCCGCGTTCGTTTGCGGCATCTTGATACCAACGTGACAGGCAGTTGCGGCAAAAGCCTGACAAGTTCATCATGTCGATGTTTTGCACATCGGTGCGGTCTTGCATCAGGTGTTGGCGCATCCGGCGGAAAGCGGCGGCTTCGATTTCGAGCTGTGTTTGAGCGTCCATATGATTTGATCCTTTTGCGATTCTGTTCAGGTGTTGGGTGATCTTATGTCTAAATGAATAGCCCATGGGGCCCTTACATTGAATTGGTCATAGAAGTTTCACCTAATTTCATCATAGGTTTTAGGTGAGTTGCTTCCGAAAGGGAATTGGGTGATAAGCCTCCAAATGATAGCGTTAACATAAGTTAAAAACGAGGAATCCCCCAGCATGAGACGTCTGCGCAATGTGAAAGTCGTGGCCACTTTAGGTCCAGCATCCGAAACATATGAAACAATTCGGGCGCTTCACGAGGCGGGCGCGGATGTGTTCCGTTTGAATATGTCCCACGGTAGCCACCCTGAGATTGCTGAAAAGCACGCGATTATTCGCAAGGTTGAAGCGGATTTGAACAGCACAATTGGCATCCTCGCCGACCTTCAAGGACCGAAGTTGCGTGTTGGTGTGTTTGCTGCTGAAGAAGGCGAAATGCTGGTAAACGGCGAAAAGTTCCGTCTCGATCTTGACCCAGCTGAGGGCGACATCAACCGCGTTTGCCTACCGCACCCTGAGATTTTCCAAGCGCTTGAGGCGGGCGCAAGCCTGTTGGTCAACGACGGCAAGATCCGTTTGAAGGTTGAAGAATGTGGCAAAGACTTTGCTGATTGCGTTGTCATCAATGGCGGCCAAATTTCAAACCGTAAGGGCGTGAACGTTCCCGACGTTGAGCTTCCGTTGGCCGCGTTGTCGGGCAAAGACCGTGCTGATTTAGAATTTGTTTGTGAGTTGGGGGTGGACTGGTTGGCGTTGTCTTTCGTTCAGCGCGCTGCTGACGTTGAAGAAGCCCGCGGGATGGTTCAGGGCCGTGCTGCGATCTTGTCCAAGATTGAAAAACCAAATGCAGTCGATCGCTTTGAAGACATCCTAGCTGTCAGTGATGGCATCATGGTTGCTCGTGGCGATTTGGGTGTTGAGCTGCCGGTACAGAACGTACCGCCAATTCAAAAACGTCTGATCCGCATGTGTCGCGCGGCCGCTAAGCCAGTGATCGTTGCAACCCAGATGTTGGAAAGCATGATCGAAAGCCCAATGCCAACACGCGCAGAGGTCTCTGATGTTGCGACTGCGATTTATGAAGGTGCTGACGCTGTGATGTTAAGCGCTGAAAGTGCTGCCGGCGATTTCCCAATCGAGGCTGTGCAAACAATGGACAACGTGGCGCGCGAAGTTGAACAAGATCCAACATACCGCGAGATCATTGAAGCCAGCCGTGTAGTCGAGCATCGCTCGGTTGCTGTTGGTATCGTATCTGCAGCCCGTGAAATTGCGGAAACAACAGATATCAAAGCGATTTGCTGCTTTACCCAAAGCGGAACGACTGCGTTGTTGACGGCACGTGAACGCCCACGTGTTCCAATCATCGCGATGACGCCGCTTGTGAACACTGCACGTCGTCTGGCACTGACTTGGGGCACAAACTGTGTGCTAACAGGAAAGATGGACCGCTTTAAAGGTGCTGTTGTTAGTGCTGCTAGTGCTGCACGCGCTGAAGGCTTGGCGACCGAGAAGGATCAAATTGTTGTGACTGCGGGTGTTCCATTCAACGTCCCGGGTAGCACAAACATTTTGCGTGTTGCACCATGCGACGAGCGTTTGATCTTTAACACCGATCCAGACTAAGCTGCCCACTAGTTTAGGAGTAAGTGTTATGGATGCAGATACGGTATTGATTATGGGATTGGTTACCGTTGGTTTTTCCATTCCTTCGATGGTTTCAGCAATAAGTGATAGCCGCGCGCCGCGTGCGGCTATTGTTGCTATTCTTGTTGGTGGCGGTTTGATTTTTTATGCATTCAAAACACATCCTGATGGGTATGCGTTGGAAGGCCTTCCCAACGTGTTTTTCAACGTGATTGCCAAATTTATACCGTAGGTTTTCAGTTTTGGCCTGTTTAGGCCGCTAGATGTTGTGTTTTGGTTGTTTTTTAACTGTCACTACGTATTTACGCTTGCCCTGCTCTGCTAGCCCGCCTAAACACCAAATTCGTTCCGCGCGTCCGGCTAAATGGCATGCCGAGTCGCGCAACTACCGAACTCAATATTAAGGAGACGGAAATGCCTAAGATGAAGACGAAATCAAGCTGCAAAAAGCGCTTTAAGGTTTCAGCGACCGGTAAGGTCATTGGAGGCCAAGCTGGCAAGCAGCACGGTATGATCAAACGCTCGAACAAGTTCCTGCGTAACGCACGTGGCACGACAGAATTGTCTGCGCCAGACGCCAAGATCATCAAGGGCTTTATGCCCTACGCCCGCTGAGCCAGAAGGAATAAGATATGTCCAGAGTTAAAGGTGGCGTAGTAACCCACGCCCGTCACAAAAAAGTAATCAAAGCAGCCAAAGGTTATTATGGCCGCCGTAAGAGTACTTTTAAAGTCGCACGTCAAGCGGTCGACAAAGCAAACCAATATGCAACCCGTGACCGTCATAACCGCAAGCGCAACTTCCGCGCATTGTGGATTCAACGGATCAACGCGGCAGTTCGCTCCCACGACGCAGCGCTTACATATTCGCGCTTCATCAACGGTCTGACACTTGCAGGCATCGAAGTTGACCGTAAGGTTTTGGCTGACTTGGCTGTACACGAACCAGAAGCGTTCGGTACAATTGTTGCACAAGCACAGGCAGCATTGGCAGCGTAAGCGCCACTGTCACTGAAGAGATTTAGAAAGCCCTGCCTTATTGGCGGGGCTTTTTGCGTTTCTTAGGGCGCTCGTCCACTGGAATACGCTTGTGCAAAGCACTGACTGGGCAGAGGGTGAAATTCGAAACTATAATCGGCCTCACGCATGTCCCGCACCCTAACCTTTGTTCTTTTTTTTATCGCTACATTTATGCAAGCAGGCGCTTATGGCCTAACGTTCATGATGCCCCGCTTGTTCGATAGCTTTGGGGCCAGTGAAAAGGTCGTTGGGACGATGTTGATGGTGACAACGGTTGTGACTGTCATAACCGTCTATTTTTCAGGGCACCTGTCAGATTTGTTTGGACGGCTTCGCACACTTGGTGCCGCGTGTTTGGCTATTGCGGCATCGTTGTATCTATACGGGACAATAGCAGCGGTCGGTCCTTGGATGGTCCTTGCAAGTGTTCTGCTTGGTTTTGGGTGGGGTCTAACCTATTCCCTTGGACCAATTGTTTTGACTCGGCTGGTCAGGCCCAATGAACGGGTTCAATTTTTCACGCTTCTATCCGTTTTTGTCATGGCAGGGTTTGGACTGTCTCCGGTTTTCGCTTCGATGCTTGAAGCCGCTGGTTTTTCAATCCGCGGTGCGTTTTTGGCAACCGCCGTGATGTGTATCGTTAGCGCGATACTTTTCTTTCTTCTAAGTGAGCCAATAAAAGTCCATGCGCTTAATCCAGCGCCTGAGGTTTCCTCGCGTATTACAATCGCATCGTTGGTCGCTGTTCTAAAATCACGCGCAGTTATTCCTGTGATCATGGTTTGTCTAGGCGCCAGTGTTTTTGCAGGACTCAATAATTTTCAGACCGTTTTCGCGGATGATCGAGGCCTGAATTATGCCAGTTTCTTTCTGATTTATACGTTGACTGTGATCATTTTTCGGTTGGTGTTGGTAAAGTTTAAGGGTGGCAAAAATCCGTACATGATGATCGCGGCCCTGCAATACGTCATGTGCGCCAGCGTTGTTTTGTTCATCTTTAGCGGCGGAAATGCGTTGCTTTACGGTCTGGTCGCAGTTTTGTTTGGGCTGGGGTACGGTGTTTCATATCCAATCCTTGTTGCGATGGCAGCCAACGATGCACAAGAAGAGTTGGGGCCGCAAACCCTTCAGTTATTTGCGCTGACGTATTTTGTTGGAATTTTCGGGTTTCCCTTCATTGCAGGTTGGATCATCGTTGAAATTGGCACTACGCCTTTGTTGGTATTGGTCGCGGTAATAGCAGCGTTTGAGGCCAGTATGGCGCTGCGGCGCGCAATGACATTGGCGAGCGTAGAATCGTCAAGTCCCTAGAGGGATGATCACCTCAGTTTCCCTGCAGGTGGATTGTCCCAAGTTTTCCCCCGTTTTAAGCTGCGAGCATAACGTTACGGTTCCCAAATAATAATCAAAACGAGGGACTACCCATGAACAAACAAGTCGCAGAATTTATCGGAACATTCACACTGGTCTTGCTGGGCTGTGGATCAGCCGTATTGGCCGGCGCTGACATTGGACTGACAGGCATCAGTTTTGCTTTCGGTCTTGCATTGATCGGCATGGCATATGGTATCGGCCCCGTTTCGGGCTGCCATATCAACCCTGCTGTTTCACTGGGCATGGTTGCTGCAGGTCGCATGAGCATGCCTGAAGCTGTGAAATACATCATCACACAAGTCGCAGGCGCAATCGTTGCTGCAGCTGTTCTTTGGGCCATCGCAACTGGCAAAGCGGGTTACACATTGGCGGAAAACGGTTTGGGTCAAAACGGTTGGGGCGCAGGTTATTTGGGCGAATACTCAATGGCTGCGGCGCTCGTGTTTGAAATTGTCGCAACGTTCTTGTTCATGGTTGTGATCTTAGGTGCGACAGGCAAGGGCGCACCAGCAGCAATGGCTGGCTTGGCGATTGGTCTGGCGCTGGTTGTGATCCACTTGGTTGGCATTAACGTCACTGGCGTTTCAGTGAACCCAGCGCGTTCCGTTGGTCCGGCACTGTTTGTCGGCGGTACAGCGATTGCGCAACTTTGGTTGTTCATCGTGGCACCAATCGTGGGCGCAGTCGCAGCTGGCTTGTTGTTCAAAACAGGCACACTCGACGCAGCTGAATAACCCCGTCTGCTAGGTAAAAATAGGATGCAGCGGTGTAAAAGCGCCGCTGCATTTTTTTATCTCTTCTTCTTTTTCGGCGGTTTGATGGTTTTGCCCATCTTTTTTTCTTTGAACTTGCGCCGTGCCAACGACTCTGAGTTGGCTTGTTCTTCGGTCGCCAACTTGTTCCACCGCGCCAAACGATCCGTATCGATTTCGCCCGCCTTAATCGCCGCGAGTATGGCGCAGCCCGGTTCAACCTGATGACTGCAATCTGAGAATTTACACTCAAGTGATAAGTTGTGCAGATCAGGAAACAGATCGCTGATCCCTGACGCCGCATCGGTCACCTGCAACTCGCGCATCCCTGGTGTGTCAAGGACCGCGCAGCTGTCGTGGGTGATGTGAAGGTGACGGCTGGTCGTCGTGTGACGTCCCCGAGCATCCGCTTCACGTACGCCTTGGGTATCAACGTCTGACCCTGTCAGCGCATTCACCAATGTGGACTTCCCAACACCGGACGACCCAAGGAAGGCAACGGTTCGCCCCACCTTGCACCATTGCGCCAACTCGCGCTTTGGCGCATCGCTTAGCGCGTTCAGTACCACGACGGGTACTTTGTTCGAGATGGCAGTCGCTGCCGTTACAAAAGGTTCCACGTCATCGCACAGATCGGCCTTTGTCAGGACGATCACGGGATCAACGCCTGCTTCAAATGCTAAGGCGATATAGCGTTCGATACGCGCCACGTTAAAATCACGATTACACGAGGAAACTATGAACGATGTATCAAGGTTCGCCGCAATCATTTGAACATGGCGGTCATGACCCGCGCCGCGCCGTTTGATCAGACTTTGACGATCTAGAACCCGCTCTGGTTTGGTCTGTGCCTCGTTGATCAGGATCCAGTCGCCGACTGTGATTTCCGTGTCCGGGTAAACAATAGTTGTGTCGACAGTTTCACCAACCACATGCAGCGAGTTGCGGTGCACTTGGGTCACGCGGGCAGGGGGCGTCAACGCCATCTCACCTTCATCCAATTGATCTGCAAAAAATGGCTGCCAACCCAGCAACTCAAGGAGTGTTGGTGCGGTATCGGTGTTGATATCCGTCTGGGGCTGATTTTGGGAAGTGTCCCGTGTCATTCATGCGCTTTCACTTAGGTTGCTCAGGGAATAGCGGACAAACCGTCCCAGCGTAAGGGGGCAAGGTTGCGCGTGTGACTTGCAATCAACGCCTCGCAACGCTAGCAGAGCATAAGCATTTTTCGGAGGCCGTCATGGACGATCTTAAAGCCAAATATCTAGATCAAATCGCAAACGCTGCTGATGAGGCTGTGTTGGAAGACATCCGCCTTGCTGCCGTTGGCAAAAAAGGTGAAGTCGCGCTGAAAATGCGTGAGCTGGGCAAGATGACCCCAGAAGAGCGTCAGGCTGCAGGTCCTGCCCTGAACGCGCTTAAGGACGAGATCAACAGCGCCTTGTCAGCAAAGAAATCGGGTCTGGCGGACGCCGCACTGGACGAACGTCTGCGCAACGAATGGCTGGACGTTACTTTGCCAGCACGCGAACGTCCGATGGGTACGATCCACCCGATTTCTCAGGTCCAAGAAGAGGTGACAGCCATCTTCGCTGAGATGGGGTTTGCCGTCGCTGAAGGTCCGCGCATTGATACCGATTGGTATAACTTTGACGCGCTGAACATCCCCGGCCACCACCCTGCACGCGCCGAGATGGACACATTCTATATGCACCGTGCAGAGGGTGATGATCGTCCACCGCATGTTCTGCGCACACACACTTCACCGGTTCAAATCCGTTCGATGGAAAAGACTGGTGCCCCGACACGCATCATCTGTCCGGGCGGCGTTTACCGAGCGGATTATGACCAAACCCACACACCGATGTTCCATCAGGTTGAAGGTTTGGCGATCGACAAAGACATCTCAATGGCGAACCTGAAATGGGTTCTCGAGGAGTTTGTGAAGTCCTACTTTGAAGTTGATAACGTAGATATCCGTTTCCGCGCCTCCCACTTCCCGTTCACTGAACCATCAGCCGAGGTCGATATTCGCTGCTCATGGGAAGGTGGTACTTTGAAGGTGGGTGAGGGTGACGATTGGCTCGAAATTCTAGGCTCTGGCATGGTGCACCCGAAGGTGTTGCAGGCTGGCGGCATTGATCCGAATGAATGGCAGGGCTTTGCCTTTGGCATGGGGATCGACCGGATTGCGATGTTGAAATACGGTATCCCAGATTTGCGCGCATTCTTTGACAGCGACCTGCGTTGGTTGCGTCACTACGGCTTTGCATCGTTGGATATGCCAACATTGCGTGGCGGTTTGAGTAAGTAATTGATTGGCGATCCGTTATTCTTTTGAATATGGGTCGCCACGTTATTGTGAGGTGACATTTCTGCGCTGATGTCTAGCGTGTGAATATGAAATTCATCACCTTATTGCTCACTCTTTTCTCCACCTCTGCTTTTGCACAGAATTCGCAAAATGCTGATTGTCAGCTTGATATCCCATGCGAACTGGACAGTGGTCGTAGCTATCACGTGAAGGTTCCTGACGATTGGGATGGCAAGACGCAACTTCCTGTTTTAATGCACTTTCACGGATGGCAACGCACCGGCGCTTTGCCAGTTCAGCATGACCGAATTTCCGGCGCGACACGTCGTCGTGGCGTGTTGTTGGTTGCGCCGAATGGTAATCGTAAGACATGGGATTTCTGGGATAACGAAACTGATGACGTTCCTTTTGGGGCCGAGGTTTTAGAAGACGTTGCCAAGAATTATCCCATTGATAAGGATCGCATTTATGTCTCCGGATATTCCTTTGGATCTGCAATGGCGTGGCGGTATGTTTGTGAAAACGGTAATGATGTTGCGGCCTTGCTCGCGATCTCAGGGACTTTAGGCCAAGAGGTTCAATGTCCCCAAGCGCCGCGTGAAGTGCGCCATGTGCACGGGACCAATGACACCGTGATGGACTTCCCGTTTGGGACGGGTGGGGACACGACATACCCCGTGAAATTATGGCGTGATAAGTTTGACTGCGGGGTGGGCCAAGATGGTGGCGCGTGGAATGTTGTGGATTTCCTGACCTTCCAACGCACCACATGGAAAGACTGCGGGAGCGGTCAAAATGTGACCCTTGATATACACCCCGGTGGGCATTTTATTCCGCATGGTTGGATTGGGCGACAGTTGGATGAACTGCTGGGACGGGCACCCACCTATCCCTGAGAAAAGTGCCAAAAGCTAACGTATGTTTCACGTCGGTATAACGTCGGTGCATCTGACCGATACCAACAGCTGCCACTTGCACTTTTGCCCATTCTTTGCCATTGCCGTAGGCAATTCATAACACGGCCCGACAGTCGGGCATCCAAAGGTGCAGTCTCATGAAATTCACGTTGTCCTGGCTCAAAGATCATCTGGAAACAGAAGCTCCGATTGATGACATCCTATACGCTTTGACCGACCTTGGTCTTGAAGTGGAAGGTGTCGAGGATCGCGGCGCGAAGCTGGCCGATTTTACAATCGGTAAGATCATGAGTGCAGAAAAGCACCCAGACGCGGATCGCTTGCGCGTCTGTCAAGTGGACACCGATGAGGGCATGAAGCAGATTATCTGTGGTGCGCCGAATGCCCGTGAGGGGATCACAGTGGTTGTGGCCAAACCGGGCGTGTACGTGCCGGGCCTTGATATCACAATTGGCGTTGGCAAAATCCGTGGGATTGAAAGCTTTGGCATGATGGCGT
The DNA here is from genome assembly GCA_028825475.1 of Ascidiaceihabitans sp. GTDB lineage: Bacteria > Pseudomonadota > Alphaproteobacteria > Rhodobacterales > Rhodobacteraceae > Ascidiaceihabitans. Next base: position 21,414 of record JAPKAB010000006.1, read on the forward strand.
CTGAGTCCGAGATGGAGCTGTCTGACGAACATGACGGTATCATCGAATTGGACAACGGTGAAGTTGGTCAATCTTTTGTGGATTGGTTGGCGGCGAACGACCCCGCCAAAGTCGATCCAGTGATCGAAATCGCAATCACCCCGAACCGTCCTGACGCATTAGGCGTACGTGGCATCGCGCGTGATTTGGCAGCCCGTGGTTTGGGTAAGTTGAAGCCTGCGCAAGAAGTACACTTTGACGGCACGTTTTCTTGCCCTGTCAGTGTCAGCATTGACGACGACACACTGGATCAATGCCCCGTCTTCTTTGGTCGCGTTATCCGTGGCGTCAAAAACGGACCAAGCCCAGAATGGTTGCAAGATCGCTTGCGCGCCATTGGTCTGCGTCCGATTTCATTCTTGGTCGATGTGACTAACTTTTTCACCTTCGATCAAAACCGTCCATTGCACGTGTTTGATGCTGATAAGATTGCAGGCAATGCATTGCGCATTCACAAAGCAAAGGGTGGCGAAACCATCACGGCGCTGGATGATAAAGAGTACAAAATGGTCGAAGGCATGACCGTTATTTCTGACGACAACGGTGTTGAAAGCATCGGCGGCATCATGGGTGGTGCGGCGTCTGGTTGTACCGAAGAAACGGTAAACGTATTTGTTGAGGCCGCATATTTTGATCCGGTCCGCACTGCCTACACTGGTCGCGCGCTCAAGATTAATTCAGATGCGCGCTATCGCTTTGAGCGTGGCATTGACCCGGCATTCACGCCGCAAGGTGTAGAGCTGGCAACGCAGATGATCATGGAACACGCAGGCGGCGAAGCCTCTGACGTGGTGATTGCGGGGGCGATCCCAAATGTGGAACGCGCTTACAAGTTGGATGCGGCACGTATCCAATCATTGGTCGGAATGGAAATTCCTGAATCAACACAGCGTCAAACATTGACAGCTCTTGGTTTCAAACTTGAAGGCGATATGGCGCATGTTCCTAGCTGGCGCCCCGATGTGCAGGGTGAAGCGGATTTGGTTGAAGAAGTTGCACGTATTGCCTCCCTTACCAAATTGCAGGGTCGTCCATTGTCACGCCTGACTGATGGTGTGCCAAAGCCGGTGATGACCCCAATTCAGCGTCGTCTCGTTGCTGCGCGTCGCACTGCAGCGGCGCTGGGTTACAACGAATGTGTGAGCTATAGCTTTATCGATCAGGCCAGCGCCAAATTGTTTGGTGGTGGCACGGATGTGACGATGTTGGAAAACCCGATCAGTGCGGATATGAGTCACATGCGTCCCGCATTGTTGCCAGCGCTTTTGCAAGCTGCGGCACGTAATCAGGCACGTGGTTTTGCCGACATGGCATTGTTCGAAGTGGGCACTGTTTTTGACGGCGGCGAGCCGGGCGAAGAGCATTTGCAGGTTTCTGGTTTGTTAATCGGTCGCACAGGTCCAAAGGATGTGCACGGTGCGTCCCGTGACGTTGATGTGTTTGATGCCAAGGCGGACGCCGAAGCGGTGTTGGCAGCCATTGGTGCGCCTGCGAAGGTACAAATCAATCGTGGTGCGCCAGAGTGGTGGCACCCTGGTCGCCACGGTATGATCTGCCTTGGTCCGAAAAAGGTTATGGGCGTGTTTGGTGAAGTGCACCCACGTATCTTGGCGGCGATGAATGTGAAGGGCCCCGCGATGGCCTTTACAATCTATCCAGAGCAAATTCCGTTGCCACGCAAATCGGGCGCAAGCCGCGGTGCGATGGACATTAGTGATCTACAGGCGGTCGAACGTGACTTTGCCTTTGTAGTGGATTCAGGCGTTGATGCGTTGGCATTGGTCAATGCGGCGGCGGGTGCTGACAAGGCATTGATTGACGGTGTGCGTGTGTTTGATGAATTCATCGGCGGCTCACTGGGTGAGGGCAAGAAGTCCCTTGCGATCACAGTGCGTTTGCAGCCGCGCGACGGCAACTTGAAAGACAAAGATATCGAAGCGCTCAGCGCCAAAGTTATTGAGAAAGTCACCAAAGCCACAGGCGGCGTATTGCGCGGTTAAGCGTTAAGGATTGAACAGATGTTGAATGTATATTTGTCAGGCGAAATTCACACCGACTGGCGTGAGCAAATCATTGAAGGCGCGGCTGAGTTGGCCGTGTCCTTTAGCGCACCGGTGACCGACCATGCCTCAAGCGATGATTGCGGTGTTGCGATTATGGGGGCTGAGGCGGACAAATTTTGGCATGACAACAAGGGTGCAAAGCTGAACGCCATTCGTACGCGCAAAGGTATCGAAGAAGCCGATGTTGTGGTTGTGCGTTTTGGCGACAAGTACAAACAGTGGAACGCGGCCTTTGATGCGGGTTATGCCGCCGCGCTGGGCAAGTCGTTGATCATCTTGCATCAGGACGAGCACCAGCATGCGTTAAAAGAAGTGGATGCGGCGGCGTTGGCCGTGGTCAAAGCGCCGGCGCAAGTGGTCCAGATCCTGAATTATGTTTTGACGGGTACGATTCCCGCCTAAGTCGTGCGGCGCACTTCTTTTGGTTGAAAGGTAGCGACCACTCAATATCCATTGGGTATTGTGTATCTTTTTTCCCCCCGAAAAAACTTTCGCGTCGATTCGAAATTGTGTTAGCAAGTCCCTCATAGACGAACGCCAAGTAAAGGCGACGGTCATAAAATTGTATGAGGGACACTCAAATGCTTAAAGAATTCAAAGACTTCATTAACAAAGGCAACGTCATGGATATGGCCGTTGGTATCATCATTGGTGCTGCGTTCACTGCGATCGTTGGTTCTTTGGTTGCTGACCTGATAAACCCGATCATCGGCATCTTCATGGGCGGCATAGATTTTGCTGGTTTGTCAGCAACAGTTGGCGAAGCTGAATTGACATATGGTAACTTCATCATGGCGATCATCAACTTCTTGGTCATCGCGTTTGTAGTATTCATGTTGGTTCGTTCATTGAACAAAATGAAAAAAGCAGAAGAAGCAGCTCCAGCACCAGCGCCAGCTGGTCCAACACAAGAAGAGCTTTTGGCTGATATCTTGGCTGCTTTGAAGAAATAAGCCTTAACGGTTTAAACTAATAATATCTGGCCGAAATCGGTCGACCTTGGGTCCGCAGTTTAATCGCTGCGGACCTTTTTTATTTTGAACACAATAAAAGGGTTGATGCACCTGCGCTGAGTAAAGCTTCGACAATGCGCATCAACACACATTGGTTTTGATGAGTATCTTCGGATAACTTGCGGTCTGTTCGAAGATTCTGCTACGGACTTCGGTATTAATTAAAGGATTCTTCGTATATGCAACTCGACGCGACAGATAAACGCATCCTTACTGCTTTGCAGCGCAAAGGGCGTATTTCGAATGCTGACCTTTCTGAGGTGGTGAACCTGTCGCCTTCTGCCTGTCACCGTCGTGTGCAGCGTTTGGAAGAAGAGGGATACATCCGCGATTATGTGGCGTTGTTAAACCCTCGAAAAATGGGCGTTCCAACAACTGTGTTCGTTGAGATTACGTTGCAAGGGCAGGCTGATGAGGTGCTGGACGCCTTTGAAAAAGCCGTAGGCCGCGTGCCAGATGTTTTGGAGTGCCATTTGATGGCGGGTTCCGCCGACTATCTGTTGAAGGTCGTTGCCTCAGACACTGAGGATTTTGCCCGTATCCACCGCCAGTATTTGGCGCGCCTTCCTGGTGTTGGGCAGATGCAATCCAGCTTTGCATTGCGCACAGTGTTTAAGACGACGGCGCTACCCGTCGTTTAAGCGGTTTCTCGCGCTCCCTGACGGGTTGGCGCAAGACTGTTCGCAATTTCTCAGGCGCGGTTTTGCGCGGGTCACCTATATAGATTTCGTGGTGCAGGCCGTTTTCGATCAACCCATGATCCGGAATGAACTGGTTGTGAATCTTGGCAATTGTTGGTCCCTCGTCTTTGTAGGAACCAATGTGCATGATCTGGGCGCACTGCCCCTCGTGCAGCGTTTCAAGCCGTAGCGTTGTGGGTGAATTTCCTAGTTTGATTGCAGCCTTGGTCACACAGGCGTCGAAGATTGTCTGGTCTATCCAGTCGGGTACGCGGATCATCATCGTCCACAGCCATTCATCGCGCCGATCTGATGTATATGCAGAATAATCTTCCGCCCACCAAAGCCCCTCCAGCGGGGGGACAACATAGTCTTGTTTCAGTTCAAGTTTGGAACGAATTTTGATCCCATAGCTGACGGGGTATAGCCACTCAAGGGTTGCGATATAGGTGTCGTTGCCGGGGGGACCTTTGCCGTCGATCATCGCGTATTGCATCGGTGGCACATCGATTAGTTCGATGGTTTTGGCGGACGGTAGGTACAGCGCTTTCTGCGTTTTTTTGAAATCGATCTTTGTCATCAATGGTTCCAAACGTTCCTACGCCTCGCGGTGGCCCTTGAAAAAGAGGATAGCGAATGTCAGACCAAACTCTATGGAAAACACGCCCAACAGCCTCATTGAAGATCGATTTCTGACAGAAGCTGACATGAGAGATCTGTCTGAGGTGGATGAGCTAACTGTTTTGCGCAACTGCGATCTGCATGGTTTGAACCTATCGCAATTAGAGATGCCAAATTGGCGGTTCGAGAAATGCAATTTGGCAGGTACCTCGTTCAATGGTGCGATGTTGGAAGGTGCAGTTTTTGAAGGGTGCCGCGCGGCGGGTGCCAGCTTTGTTAGCGCGGTTTTGACTGAGGCGGAAATTGCCAGTGGTGACTTTAGCAATACATCCTTTCGTGGGGCCACATTGGCGGCGATGAAGATCGCGCATTGTAAAATGACGGGTGCCGATTTTAGCGAGGCGCGGGCCAGCGGGATGGAGTTAGAGGACATTCTGTTCGTCTTTGCCTTGCTGCCCAAGATGTCGTTTCACAAGATGACTTTGAAGCAGATTGATTTTACCGAGGCCGATTTGCGGTCCTGTGATTTTCGAGACGTTGTGTTTGAGGATTGCTTGCTGCGTGATGCAAACCTTTCGGATTGTCGTTTTGAACATGCGGATCTGCGCGGTGCCGATTTGGGTGGTGTTACGTTGACGGACGCCAAAAGGTTCAAAGGTGCGGTGATTTCCAAACATCAGGCGGGTGATCTTTTGGGCCAGCTGGGCCTGTTGGTGCGCTGATATGGTGACCGAGTTTTGATGCAGATACACGAACGGAATAGGCCCAAAAATGGCACAGCCTGAAACTGAACTGCGGGTCGATTTTGTTGGCGGTGCTGTCGGGCATCGTCTGCGATTTGGTGGTGGGCGCGGTCAGGATTTGGCCAAGGCTATGGGACTGCGTGCGGGTAAAACACCTACTGTGATTGATGCCACTGCGGGTTTGGGACGTGACTCGTTTCTGTTGGCCTCACTGGGTGCACAGGTCACGATGATTGAGCGCTCTCCTAAGATGTATGCTTTGTTGCAAGACGGCCTTGAGCGCGCTGCAAGTGAAGGTGGTGACGTGGCTGAGATCATCAACCGGATGACCCTGCTGCACGGCGACGCCAAGGACCTGCTACCCACCTTGGACGGTGAAGCGATATTGATTGACCCGATGCATCCACCTCGCAACAAGTCAGCACTTGTGAAACGGGAGTTGCGCCAGGTGCGCGAGATTGTAGGCACAGATGATGATGCGGCTGATCTGGTGCGTGCAGCGCTTGACGCGGCCAAGCAACGTGTGGTTTTGAAATGGCCAGCAAAGGCCGATCCGATCAATGGCGTGCGGGCCTGTTCGCATCAGATATTGGGTAAGTCCACGCGCTATGACGTTTTCATGATCGGCTAGTGGGCAAGGAAAAACCCCCGCCGATTGCTCGACGGGGGCTTAGTTGTTTCAAACGTTAAGGTGAATTAATTCACCCTTCCCGTTCTAGCTTCTTACGCGCCAATTTACGGGCACGGCGGATCGCTTCAGCTTTATTACGCGCTTTTTTCTCTGACGGTTTCTCGAAATGTTGCTTAAGCTTCATTTCACGAAAAACGCCTTCACGCTGTAGCTTTTTCTTCAGGGCACGAAGCGCCTGATCGACATTGTTGTCACGAACACTAACCTGCATGTGGTTTTCACCACCTTTCTAGATAAGAGTTGCAAGGATTTGCAGGAATTTGTCGCATAGCAAAGAAGCTTCATTTTGTCTAGTGTGATGGTAAGCAATGCGGAGAGTGCCATGACTGCTTCATATTTACAGATAAAAGACCAATTATTGGACGCTGCGGCGGGACACGTGCCATTTGACGGCTGGTCCGAAGCAACGTTTCAGGCGGCTGTGCGCGATACTGGCATTGATTCGACGATGGCAGCAGCTGTTTGCCCACGTGGCGCGGTGGATTTGGCGATTGCTTACCACCACCGTGGTGATGCGCTGATGTTGGAACGCCTCAAGGCTGCAGACCTAAGTGAGATGCGGTTTCGTGACCGTATTGCAGCGGCTGTTCGGTTTCGCCTTGAAGCAGTTGAAGACAAAGAGGCCGTGCGCCGTGGTACGACGCTGTTTGCATTGCCCACCCATGCAGGTGATGGGGCCAAGCTGATTTGGGGTACGGTTGACGCGATCTGGTCTGCCTTGGGCGACACGTCTGAGGATGTGAATTGGTACACCAAACGCGCAACCCTTGGCACGGTTTACAGTGCGACGGTTCTATATTGGTTGGGTGACAACGACCCTGATAACGCCGCCACGTGGGAATTTTTGGATCGCCGCATCGATAACGTGATGCAGATCGAAAAGCTAAAAGCCCAAGTTAAGGACAGTCCAACATTATCCAAGTTGATGGCAGGGCCAAATTGGTTACTTGGTCAGATCAAAGCGCCACAAAAAATGCCAGAGGTGAATTTGCCCGGCAGTTGGACGACGCCACGTCGCTAGCATTGCGCGTTGGCGTTTGATCGGTGATTGTGGGTTCAAATCAAAAGGACTTTGAACATGACCGATATGATGCGCGCTGTTGAAATTACAAAAGCCGGTGGACCAGAGGTGCTGCAACTGACGCAGCGCCCTGTACCTGTGGCCGCGCATGGTCAGGTTGTTCTAAAGGTCGCATATGCGGGCGTGAACCGTCCAGACGCGTTGCAGCGCGCTGGGTTATACGCTCCGCCGGCAACGGCAAGCGATCTACCAGGATTGGAAGCTTCGGGTACGGTCGTCGCGGTAGGTGACGGTGTTGCGGGGCTTAGCGTTGGTGATCAGGTTTGCGCGTTGTTGCCCGGCGGTGGCTACGCGGAATACGTTGCGACCCCTGCAGCGCATTGTTTGCCTGTGCCCAAGGGGTTGTCCCTGAAAGAGGCGGCGTGTTTGCCCGAAACCTTCTTTACCGTGTGGTCGAATGTGTTCACCCGCGGTGGGTTGAAAGCGGGCGAGCGGTTCCTGATCCACGGTGGCTCTAGTGGGATAGGCACGACGGCGATCCAGCTTGCCAATGCGTTCGGAGCTAGGGTTTTTGTGACCGCAGGCTCAGACGACAAATGCGCGGCGTGTATCGCGTTAGGGGCCGAGAAGGCGATCAATTACAAAGACGAAGATTTCGTCGCCGTGATGAAGAACGAGGGGGGCGCTGACCTGATCCTAGATATGGTTGGTGGCGATTACATCCCGCGCAATATCAAGACGCTGGCCAATGACGGACGCCTTGTGCAAATCGCGTTCTTGCAAGGTGCTGTGACCGAGCTGAATTTTGCGTTGATGATGATGAAACGTCTGACGATCACAGGCAGCACATTGCGTCCACAAAGCGATCTGGCAAAGGCGCGGATTGCGCAAGATCTGCGCGAACAGGTGTGGCCTTTGATCGAGGTTGGCATGGTTGCGCCAGTCATGGACAGCACATTTGAATTGGCCGATGCGATGGGCGCACACACCCGTATGGAAAGCAGCGGGCACATTGGAAAGATCGTGTTGACGGTTGCTGGGGGCTAGGCAGGGTCAAAGCCCTTGTATCAGACGGCCCTGTAACCACATTATTGATGGATACGCGGCGATCCAAAACCAGACAAAACGGTTTAATCCGAACAAGCACGCATTGGCCAAATGAAAGGCGGATGCGATCATCAGTACGGCAATCAGGCTGTTGGTGTTTAGCAGGCTGAGGGGGAATAGAACCTCAAAACTCATGACGCTCCATGATGCGAACCACAGCAGGTAGGGGCGGTTTGCGAAGGCGCGTAGATTTTCGGAGACAGGGTAGGCGGAGAAGCTGAAAACTTCGCGTAACGCCTGTCCGCTGCGCCAATCTGGGCTAACGATTTTGACCTGCCTTGAGATAAAATATGACAGGACGACTTGTAGGGCGAGGTAGGCAAAAGCGGCATGTGATAAGATGCCGCTTGGCAACCATTGCGACAAGGCGAGGCAATAGAGTATCAGCAGACCCATACGGTCACTGCCACCGTTATAGGGCCCGTTATGGCGATGCAGGACGATTAAACTGTGTGCGCTGAGCCCTAGTAATATCCAATGACTTTGCAGTCCGAGCAATAGCGCGATGCTTAGTACAGCGCGCGTGGTGTAAAGCTGGCGGGTGTCGCGGGTTCCAAAAATGTGTTCGGCGCTTTGCTGTAGAAACGCGAGGGCCAGCAAGATTTCTGTGACGCGATGGGCTATTTCGAAGGTCACTTTAGCGGTGCGTCGTTAAGGGGTATTTTTTGCGAAATAAACAAAATGTCTTGTGATTGGCCTGTGTCATTTTCGTGAATGAACACTAGTCGGAATTGCATTGATTGGGCCGTTTGAGGGGGTGGCATCTGACTAATGTCGGACAAAATGCGTTTGTTGATTTCATGTATGCTGTGCTGGGTCGGGTTTTCTTCGATCCGTTCCGCACAGCTAAGAACGAAGAGCGCCTCGTTCCATTCCGGGTTCCAGAACAAGCGTTTTAACATTTGGAACGGTGTTACACGTTGCGGGCGGGGCCTGAATTCATGCCAATTGTTGATTATCGTGTTGTCGTCAGAGAACAATACCCACTGGACCCTTGGCGATGGTTCAATCGTTTTGAAAAATCGCCAAGATGGGATGAGAACTGGTAAGACTAATGACATAGTTTTCATCATCTCTGGAGTTAACGGGATGATTGTTAAGGTGGGATGAATGGTGAATGGTTCAGTCAAATTTGAATGGCAGTTTGCAATCCAAATTATGAGTTAAGCTTGAACCCGTCGTTCAGTCTTTGGGGGGGTAAAGGCAACTTACTACACTAAATCTTGCTTAATTATTCCACTCTGGCTAGTGGGTTGTATGTTTGATCAAAAGGAATTTTTCATGCGCGGCTTGATTACTGGAGTGTTCGTTTTCACAACTCTGATTTGTTCACGGCCAGTTCATGCGGAACCTTTGAAGTTTGGGACAAACAAATCAGAGTATTCTAACGATGGCGAATGTGATGACAGACGGTTCTTTGGCAAAGGTATGGCAACTGATTTAGACCGCGATGATATTGGTATGGATGCAAGGGACTGCAAAAAACTATACCTTGCGGAGAAAATCCAGTTGTGGGTTCTGGCAGAAGCACAAGCGGCAACAAAGTTTTCCAATTTGGAATTAGGCAACAATTCGTCAGAGTGGGCTAACGACGGTGAGTGCGATGATATTCGCTTCGAAGGCCCAGGCACCGCATCAATGACGTCAGATAATGATACTAAAAAAGACGCAAACGATTGCCGAAACGCCTTAAAATTTGGGCAGGCTTTTCTAAGAAATTACAAATAATTATGTAGAGTGCGGTTTGTCCTGCTGTTCTTTTGTCAGTATAAACCCCGCTCTACATGTCTCTTACCGAACCGGCGTGAAAACGGCGTCTTTCATATTGCAATCGCGCACCACGTCTTGCCCACAAGGAACTGGTGTTAAATCGCGGCTTAAGCAAACTCGTGCTTCTTGGATGTGCCCTTGTTTACAGGTGATGGTTAACCCGTCTTTCTCAAGTAGCGGATTGGCCTTCATCCATGCATCCTCGGCCACCGAAGCGGGCAGCTTGATGTCTTTGTTGATTTTGCGAAATATCTCGGGACGTTTGACTGAAGCATATGCTTCACGTGACAAATCGTAATACGCAGACGCGCTTAACCCCGTGCACACGCCATGCTTTTTCCACTGGTGCCATGCCAATCCACCTGTGCCCATGATGTCAGCCATCGCGTTTGTTTGGCTGCGTGAAGGGGACCGTTCGGGTGTGTTGCAATAAGACGGAAAGCCACGGTGATATTGCGGCCAAAGACCGTGCAAGATCCATCCGTGATCATGGCGCGCGTCGCATTGGTCTGAATTCTTGGAATCGCCTTCAATTTCGCACCAGTTTGGTGACCATGACAGGGCCATGACGTAGTAATCAAAGTCACCCGCTTTGTCGTTTTCTGCCAAAGCGGGGAGGGCTGTCATTGCCCAGATCAGAAGCCAGCGCATAATGGTCTTTCCTTATTCGTGTGTCGCGACTATATACGTCTCAAGTTCCCCCACAATGGTAACCTACCTTGGTCCCCAAGGTCGCCTATTTAAGGCATCTGAGAAGACGTGGGGAAAAGAGATAAGCGTAAGGAGCGTAGACAATGGCAAGACCAATTATGGCAAAAGCCACAGCCGTTTGGCTGGTGGACAACACAACAATCAGCTTCAAGCAGATTGCTGATTTTGTAGAGATGCACGAGCTTGAAGTTCAGGGCATTGCAGATGGCGATGTCGCTGCGGGCGTCAAGGGCTTTGACCCAATCACGAACAATCAGCTGACCCTGGACGAAATTGATGCGGCGCAAGGCGATATCATGCACCGCATCAAGCTGAAGTTTAACGCGGCAGCCGAAGGCGAAGAAAAACGTCGTGGTCCACGTTACACTCCATTGTCCAAACGTCAGGATCGCCCTGCGTCCATCTATTGGTTGGTTAAGTTCCACCCAGAATTGACCGACGGTCAGGTGTCTAAATTGGTCGGCACAACAAAGCCAACGATCCAAGCGATTCGTGAACGCACGCATTGGAACATCTCAAACATCCAGCCAATCGATCCGGTTGCATTGGGTCTGTGTAAGCAATCTGAGTTGGACGCTGCTGTTCAAAAAGCAGCTGCCAAGAAAGCTGCAAGCGGCGAAGTCATGAACGATGATGAACGTCGTAAATTGGTTTCCACTGAACAGTCCCTTGGCGGTGAGACTAAGATCCCAACAGCGATTGAAGGTCTTGAAACATTCACATTGGGCGATGCTCCGGTGGAGGAAGATGAAGATTCGAATAAGAACTTCGGCGATGCCGATAGCTTCTTTGACCTTCCAGCAGGCGACGGCACAGAACAGCCGTAACTTCGGTTTCATTGCGAATTTGAAAGGCGCGTGTCAGGAAACTGACGCGCGTTTTTTGTTTGCAACGGGGTGATTGTGTCAGTTCATAACAAGTAGGTGAGTGATCTAGCGGGATAATTTGTGATGGTCTAAGTTCATTTTAACCAGATCCGACAGGAGACGACCCATGACTATGAACCGCCGTACACTTCTAGCCCTTGGCGCGAGCTTGCCCGTTCTTGCAATGACCGCCAACGCGGGTTTTGCTCAAAGCCTACCAAAGTTCTATGCCGAAGATGGCATCGCGATTGATGGCACAGACCCTGTTGCCTACTTCACTGAAGGTGCCCCGGTTGCGGGTGATCCAGCGATTACGCATGATTGGATGGGTGCGACATGGCGCTTTGCTTCTGCGGCCAACAAGGATGCGTTTGTGGTTGATCCTGAAGCTTACGCGCCGCAATTTGGCGGCTACTGTGCGTGGGCGGTTTCTGAGGGTTACACAGCCTCCACAACGCCAGAGGCGTGGAGCATCGTGGATGGTAAGCTGTATCTAAACTACTCGCGCCGCATCCAGCGCCGTTGGGAAAAAGACATCCCTGGTAATATCAGTCGTGCCACAGCGAATTGGCCAAAAATTTTAGGTTAACCCAATTTGATAGAATTCACCGTAAGCCAATACGTCTCAGCTTCAAACAGATGAAGCCGGAAGCTGACGATGCATTCCACAAACCACATAAAAACCCTCATCTGCTCCGCAAAGGATTGTAAGGTAACTGCCTAAGTCCCCGACAAAGCGGGATCAGTCACGCCTTTGCAGTATGAATAGATAAGGGCTGATCCCAATGGATGAACGTCAGATGATCATTTCATCCAGCGCGCACCAAAATGTGCGAGTGATGCGTGGCTCGATCGCGATTTGACTGACGGAGCGCTCAATATTGCGTTCGATTGGCCCTTCGCCGTGAATGTTGGCGATGATCATCACTTCGGTTTCGTCACCATTCACTTCAGTGCCGTAAAGATGCAAATTGTTGGCCTCGAGAATTTGCACAAGGAAGGCCCGCATTTCGCGTTCATCGGCGCGTGCGCAGCGTAATCGCATTTGGAATAGGCGATCTTTGGAGGCGGGCGAACTGCTGAATTTATTCAATAATTTCACGATTGGTCGAAGTGCTAGGTTAATGAAGACGATCATCCCTGTCATTAGAGCGGCGTAATGTAAGTGGCTACTACCAGCCATCATCCCAACAGCGGCGGAGCACCAAAGGGTCGCTGCTGTATTAAGGCCATGCACGTTGAACCCGTCACGAAATATAATACCTGCGCCTAGGAAACCAATGCCAGAAACGACCTGTGCTGCAACCCGTGTCGGGTTGATGTCGTTAGGGAAAAGGGCCGCAAAGGTGACGAAACCCGCTGCCCCAAGTGAGACCAATGCATTGGTGCGCAAGCCCGCCATGCGTTGCCGCATTTGACGCTCGGACCCAACAATAGCACCTAAAAGCAATGCGACTGCCATGTTGAGTGCCGCCTGAAACAGTGAGAGATCTATTTGAGTAATAATATCAGGCAAAGTGGTCTGCTTTCGTTCTCAGTTGGAAATTCAAGCTCAGCGTGAACGTTGCTCTGGTGAGAGATGAAAGGCAAGGGGGGCTTGATGGTGGGTGCGTAGAGGTAAAATAATACGCCACGTGTCTTCGGGGCTATAGGGACTTACGTGCCCGCAACGCCGCGCTGATCGTCCCGTCATCCAGATAATCCAATTCTCCGCCAATCGGGACCCCTTGGGCAAGTGATGTTAGCAACACCCGTCCCTCCAATTGATCTGCGATGTAGTGCGCTGTCGTTTGCCCGTCGATGGTAGCGTTGAGCGCCAGAATGACTTCGGTCACTTCTTCTGTCTCAACCCGATCTAACAGACGGGGGATGCGTAGTTCTTGAGGCCCTACAGCATCCAGCGCGGATAAAGTTCCGCCCAAGACATGGTAGCGCCCTTTGAAGACGTTGGATCGTTCCATTGCCCACAAATCGGCGACACTTTCAACCACACAGATTTCGCCGTTGGCCCGTTCATTAGAGGTGCATAGATCGCATACATCTGTGGTGCCAACATTGCCGCAGTTCAGACATTCGCGCGCCGTTTCAGCCACAACCTGCATTATGTCTGCAAGGGGCGTTAACAGCAAAGCCCGCTTGCGGATCAGGTGCAACACTGCGCGCCGTGCGGAACGCGGGCCAAGACCCGGCATTTTTGCCATCAGATCGATCAGCGCATCAATGTCTTTGGTTGAGGACATATGTTTAAACTAGAACGGCAGTTTCATGCCAGCAGGCAGACCCAACCCTTCGGTCAGTTTTGACATTTCTTCTTCAGACTTCGCCGCTGCCTTGGCTTGGGCGTCTTTGATTGCGGCAAGGATCAGGTCCTCGACCACTTCTTTTTCTTCTGGATTGAAGATGGACGGGTCAATGTCCAAAGCCGTCAGGTTTCCCTTGGCTGTTGCAGTGGCTTTAACCAAGCCAGCACCAGATTCACCAACAACCATGACGGAGTGCAGGTCTTGTTGGATCTGCTCCATTTGTGATTGCATCTCTTTGGCTTTTTTCATCATGCCGGCCATATCGCCTAGCCCGCCTAGTCCTTTAAGCATCGGTGTCTCCTATTTTATACTGTCTTTTATCTAATCATTGGAACAGGCGTTTCAATCGTCCTCAAACGGATCCCATTCATCTTCGACTTCTGGCAATGCATCCTGAACCGCCTCAGCAGCGATCTGTTCTGGGGTGCGGATGGATTTGATTTTGGCCTTTGGAAATTGGGCCAGAACGGCTTGAACCAAGGGGTGATTAGCAGCTTTGGCTTGCAATGCATTGTCTGCTGCGTCGCGCACCTCGGCGATGGTTTCTGCACCCCCTTCGTTCACAACGATAACAGCCCAGCGGTTGCCAGTCAGTTGTTGCAGTTTTGCGCCCAAACATTGTGCCATGTCACGCGGTGCGCGGTCAGTTGGCACAAATTCGATACGCCCCGGTTGGTATGCTGCCAGCTGTAATGTGGTCTCTAGGTCGACCAGCAATTTCACATCTCGGCTGCTGCGGATCAACTCGATGACGTGTTCGAATGTTGGGTAGCGTGCGAGCGATTGATCCGCATTTACGGCCAAAGCCATTGTAGCTCCGCCACTGCTGCCTCCGGACATCGCAGGCGTAGATGCATAGGCGGTCGTGCCGCCACCAGATTGCGCTGGGGCCATGCCGCCACCATTGCCACCACCGTTTGGAGGTGCGGGCGGCGGGGTCGCGTTGTTGAGTTTGCGCACCAGTTCTTCGGGGCTGGGCAAGTCTGCCACGTGGGTCAGGCGAATGATTGCCATTTCAGCGGCCATCATGGCGTTGGGTGCTGCTGCGACCTCGTCCAAGCTTTTGAGTAGCATCTGCCATAGGCGCGTCAGCACCCGCATGGGTAGATTTTCGGCCATTGCCAGACCACGTGCGCGTTCATCTGGTGACACGGTTGGGTCTTCGGCGGCTTCGGGTGTGATCTTAACAACAGACACCCAGTGCGTAATTTCAGCCAGATCGCGGATCACAGCCATTGGATCCGCTCCATCAGCATATTGGCTGCTAAGTTCTGTGAGGGCACCTGCCGCGTCGCCGCGCAGCACCATGTCGATCAGGTCAAGAACGCGGCCACGATCGGCAAGGCCAAGCATTGCGCGCACTTGGTCTGCGGATGTTTCACCAGCGCCGTGGCTGATGGCCTGATCCAAAAGGGAGGTCGCATCGCGCGCAGACCCTTCGGCCGCGCGGGCGATGAGGGCCAATGCGTCATCCGCGATCTGGGCGTTTTCAGAGCCTGCGATTTTTTGCATCAATGCAATCATCACTTCAGGTTCAATGCGGCGCAGATCAAAACGCTGGCAACGCGACAGGACCGTTACAGGGACCTTGCGAATTTCTGTGGTCGCGAAGATAAATTTAACGTGGGCGGGTGGTTCTTCGAGTGTCTTCAGCAGGGCGTTGAACGCGCCTGTGGACAGCATGTGAACCTCATCGATGATATAGACTTTGTAACGGGCAGAAGCCGCGCGATAATGAACAGAGTCGATGATCTCGCGAATGTTGGCGACGCCTGTGTTGGATGCGGCATCCATTTCCATAACGTCAACGTGGCGACCTTCCATGATGGCCGTGCAATGTTCGCACTGACCACATGGTTCAGTTGTTGGTTTGCCAGCGCCGTCTGGCCCGATGCAGTTCATGCCTTTGGCGATAATCCGTGCTGTGGTAGTTTTACCCGTCCCACGAATACCAGTCATCATGAACGCTTGGGCGATGCGATCTGCCTCAAACGCATTCTTAAGTGTGCGCACCATCGCCTCTTGGCCGACAAGGTCGACAAAGGTTTCTGGCCGATATTTACGGGCCAATACTTGATAGGCAGTTTCGGGCGTTTCAGACATCAAAAGGCTTTCATCAGATTCGTCTTCGTCAGAAAGTAGAGCGCCAGCCTGTTAAGGTCCACAGCCAGCTGTGCAGCCCGCAGATAAAGATCAGTTTTGTGGCGTTTGTCATGGTTCTTTTGTGCAGGTATAGGTTGTGAAAATTTTGGGGTAGGAGTTTGCTATGCGTTTGCGTGGTATCAAAGGAAGTCGAAACATCGAAGATCGTCGCGGTGGTGGTGGCAAACGCCGTGCTGCGGGTGGCATTGGTGGTGTTGGCCGTTGGGTATTTCACAGGTGTTGATGTGACGCCGCTTTTGGATGGCGCACAACAACCCCAACAAACGCAATCTCGGCAGGTGAGTGCCGAAGACGAACGCGCGGGTCAATTCACATCCGCCGTTTTGGCCACAACTGAACAGGTCTGGACCAAGGTTTTTCGTGAGCAATTGGACCTTCCTTACAATGCCCCCGTGTTGGTTTTGTATTCTGGTGTGACCCAAAGCCCCTGTGGGGGTGCGTCTGGCGCGACAGGCCCGTTTTACTGCCCTGCGGATAAAAAAGCATATTTGGACACCTCGTTTTTCACAATAATGTCTCAACAATTGGGCGCAGGTGGTGATTTTGCGGCGGCTTACGTAATTGCGCATGAAGTGGCCCACCACGTTCAAAACGAGTTGGGCATTTTGCCAAAGGTTGATCAAGCCCGTCGTGCGTCTAGCACCACAGAGGCGAATGCGCTGACTGTGCGGCTTGAGTTGATGGCGGATTGTTTGTCGGGTGTTTGGGCGCGCAATGTTGAAGGATTGCTTGAACGTGGCGATCTAGAAGAAGCATTGAATGCAGCGCGGATGATCGGTGACGACCATCTGCAGCGACAAGCAGGGCGCGTGCCCAATCCGCACACCTTTACGCATGGCACGTCGGCTCAACGGGCGCGTTGGTTCGATGTGGGTTTTGATACAGGCAACATAGGGCGTTGTGATACGTTTGCAGCGGAGCGGTTGTAAGGTGGGAATGTTTGCCCTCTCGTCGCATTCTACGAAAACAACTGGCGGGTCTCGCCTATAGCACTGTGTGCTTAAGGCTTGAGGTGAGAGATTGACAACGACCCAAACGGGACTCGTTACGGCTGCTTCCTTCCGGATCTGACCGGGTTGGCGAGGCGCTTGCCCGCGCCAACCTCTCGGGGGTGATATAGCCCCGCCTATGTGTTGGTGCAAGAGGGTCGTTAAAAATGCTTGTGACCTACCGTTGTCGGTCAGGGGATTGTACCTGAAGACCCTGCATGGCAAGCCTTGGGTACAGCAGCTGAGGAGCCAGAAAATGAAAAATGCAGAACACGTCACCTTTGGTGGTTCAGCACTGGATCGTGCGGGCGAAGTTCGTAATAACCCTGACGTCATTAAATCTATGAAGCAGGCGTCTGAATCTACGGTTGTTGTATTTTGGCGCGGTAAGCCGTTGATAGATAAAACAAGACCCGCAGGTTTGATGCGTCTTGGGCTGGATCATCCGATTCTTGAAGGCGCTGCAGATCACTTGATTTTACTGGGTCGTGAAAACGGCGTTGCAGTTTTTGCGCATGACCTGTCTGCTTGGGAACCTGATGAACTAGACGCTGATGCGCTGGGCGGCTTTCTTGATCCAAGCGAACAGCAGCATCCAAGCCTGCCAGAAGATCAAGTATTCGCCGAATTACGCCGTGTCATGACGTGGTTGAACCCGCGCGATGCGGAATTGGCTGCCTCTGGGCGTGCAATTTTTAGTTGGCACGAAAGCCATGGATTTTGCGCAAAATGTGGTGTGCAGTCAGTTGTTTCTAACGCAGGTTGGCAGCGGGATTGCCCTGCTTGTCATGCTCACCACTTTCCGCGCACTGACCCTGTGGTGATCATGCTTATAACGAATGGTGATAATGTTTTGATGGGGCGTTCGCCCGGCTGGCCTGAGGGAATGTATTCTCTGCTAGCGGGGTTTGTTGAGCCTGGCGAGACACTAGAGGCCGCGGTGCGGCGCGAAGTTTTTGAGGAGTCCGGAGTGCGTGTTGGTGATGTAAGCTATTTGTCCAGCCAACCATGGCCATTCCCTGCATCCTTGATGTTTGGCTGCGCGGGCGTTGCATTGTCTGACGAAATTAACATCGATCCTGTCGAGATCGAGGACGCAATGTGGGTCAGCCGTGATGAGATGATGCGCATCTTTGCTGGGCAACACCCAAAGATTCTGCCTGCACGCAAAGGTGCTATTGCACACTTCTTATTAGAAAATTGGCTTGCAGATTCACTGGATTAAGGGGAAACTGGCGCAAAATAGATGAGGCCAAATCATGAAGTTTAGCACGCGCGAAGATGTGGAAGTCCCAATTGATCAAGCTTTTGCTTTGATCTGTGATTTCGACGCCTATGAACGCAGTGCAATGCGCCGCGGAGCTGAAGTTCGCCGCATGGACGACATGACGAAGCCAGGCGTAGGCATGAAATGGGCTGCTTCATTCAAGATGCGTGGCAAAAAGCGTGATCTGGAAATGGAAATGATCCGCTTTGAAAGGCCAAACGAGATTTGCGTGCTATCTTCCACCAGCGGCATCGACGGCACTGGTCAGATCGAATTGCTGGCTTTGTCACGCAATCGGACACGTGTTTCTGTCGTGTTTGAATTGAAACCCACAAACTTGTCCGCGCGACTGTTGGTCCAATCACTTAAGCTGGCAAAGAATTCACTCACGAAGCGTTATAAGCTTCGCGTCGCTGAGTATGCTAAAAGTATCGAAGATCGTCACCAAAGCTGAATATAGTCAGTTTTGGCAGAAGGCGTTAGTTACGGCCTTGGGCGGCTGGGTAGACACCCAACACTTCCATCATGTTCGTGAAGTAACTCATTTCCTCTAGGGCGCGTGCCACAGCAGCGTCTTCGGGGTGCCCTTCGATGTCCGCATAAAAGCGCGTCGCGGTGAATGCACCGCCGACCATATAACTTTCCAGCTTGGTCATGTTGATGCCATTGGTCGCGAAGCCACCCATTACTTTATACAGCGCTGCTGGAATGTTTCGGACTTCAAAGACGAAGGTCGTCAGCATTTTTTCAGCGCGGCGTGTCGAATCGGGTTCTGGGGACATCAAAAGAAAGCGGGTTGTATTGTGCCCTTGGTCCTCGATGTCTTCGGCCAATATATCCATGTCATAGATGTCGGCGGCTACAGATGATGCCAATGCGCCAACACCGGTTTCGCCCGTCTGTGAGATTTCGGCGGCTGCGCCAGCGCTGTCGACCGCAGTTTCCGAGGTGATTCCATTTGCATCCAGAAATGCGCGTGCTTGAGGAATAAGGACCATGTGGGCACGGACATGTTCGATTTGTTCCAGGGTCTGACCGCGATTTGCCATTAAGCTGATACGCACACGGACAAATTCTTCGTCGATAATGTGCAAGCCGCTTTCTGGTAAAAGGCGGTGGATATCAGCGACACGGCCATAGGTCGTATTTTCGACTGGTAACATGGCCAAATCAGCCTGACCGTTACGTACAGCGTTCAAAACATCCTCGAATCCCAAGCATGGGACCGGTTGGGCATTTGGCCGCGCCTTTAGGCAGGCTTCGTGGCTGTAGGCGCCTAAGGCCCCTTGAAAGGCGATACGTTGTGTCATTTCGTGGTCCTTCAACGTCAGATTGGCCCAATTTTATGTATCAGGGCGATTGGTCGCGGTAACTACACCTAGACAGAGCCAAATGGAACCAATAGATACGCGCCAAACCTACAGATATGGGCGCGTTACTTATGTTCGATACAATGACACTTACTAAAATTGGCGGCGGTCTCTTTGGCGCGCTGCTTATTCTGCTTCTTGGCAAATGGGTCGCAGAAGAAATTTATCATATGGATAGCCATGGCGAAGCTGCATACGTCATCGAAGTTGAAGACGCACCTGCAAGCGGCGACGAAGTCGCTGAGGTAAGCATCGAAGAGCTGTTGGCATCCGCTGACATCGCAAAAGGTGCCAAAGTATTTAAGAAATGTGGCGCTTGCCACAAACTTGAAGCTGGCGCGAACGGCACAGGCCCATACCTTTACGGTGTTGTGAACCGCGACATCGCTGCAGCAGAAGGCTTTTCCTACTCTGGTGTTCTTGCTTCATTGGAAGGCAACTGGGATGCAGAAGCTTTGAACGGTTTCTTGACCAAACCAAAGACATACGCACCGGGCACAACAATGGGATTTGCTGGTTTGAAAAAGCCACAAGATCGCGCTGATGTGATCGCCTATTTGGACAGCCTTGACGACTGATCCAAGATCAAATTTTAGAAATTAGGACCGTATGTATATTGCATGCGGTCTTTTTTTGTTTGGGGCGTTTTAAAAACTGATCTAATTTGGCCTAAATGGTGGATTAAGGGCCTGTTCACGAATTCTCAACTTGATTGTAACGTTGCTGGCCCTTTAGCGTAGCTGAGATATATCTGTGTAAACATTGATGAATATAGAGGATCTGCCACATGTCCCAGTCCCGCATGAACGCCAAAACCAAATCTGTCGATTTGCGACCCGTTTTATGGAGCATTGGAATATTAGCACTTATCACGGCCAGCCTGTTTGCGAGCGCATTGCGTGCACAAGAGAAGACAATCGTTTCGCACGGTTATTCATTCTACGGTAATTTGGATTATCCGGCTGATTACGCTCACTTCAGCTATGTGAACCCTGACGCGCCAAAAGGTGGTGAGATTTCTATCGGCACCGTTGGTACATTTGACTCGATGAACCCTTATTCACGCAAAGGCCGCAGCGGCGCCTTGGGCAGCGTGATGTACGAAAGCTTGTTAGGTGAAGGTGTGAACCAAACGCCTGCACCAGCAGATGTTTACAGCCAAGGGTATGGATTGCTGGCCGAAAGCCTTGAGTACGACGAGGGTCGCAATTGGGTGATCTTTAACATGCGTCCGGAAGCTAAATTTTCTGATGGCACGCCTTTGACGGCTCACGATATCAGGTTCAGCCATAATCTATTGCTTGATGAGGGTTTGAAATCTTACGCTGATGCGGTTCGTAAAATGATCCCCAAAGTCGAGATTTTGAACGATCACAAGATTAAGTTCTATTTTGCCGAAGATATTTCACGGCGCAGCCTGATCGAATTGGTCGGTGGCATCCCAGCGTGGTCCAAAAAATGGTACGAAGAAACTGGCCTTGGCTTGAACGAAAGCCGGATGGAGGTGTCTCCAGGTTCTGGCGCTTACATGATCGAAACGGTCGATGTGAATCGCCGTATCGTTTACAAACGCAATCCTGATTATTGGGGCTATGATTTGCCGTTCAACAAAGGCCGCAACAATTTCGATTCAATTCGCATTGAATATTTCGGTGATGATACCGCCGCGTTTGAGGCATTCAAAGCTGGCGAATACACATTCCGTCAGGGACGTAATTCTAAGAAGTGGGCGACAGCCTATGAGTTTGAAAAAGTCCAGAACGGTCAGATCGTTAAGAAAAGCCTTCCCAATGGATCACCTCCGTCGCCAAGCGGGTTTGTGTTCAACCTAGGTTCTGAAGTTCTAAAAGACAGTCGCGTGCGCCGTGCAATTGCATTGGCTTATAACTTTGAATGGACGAATGAATCTCTTCAACATGGCTTGTTCAAACAACGCGCCTCTTTCACTCAAGATACGCCTCTAATGGCAACCGGCGTTCCTGAGGGCAAAGAGTTGGAGATATTGAAATCTCTTGGTGATCTGGTTCCTGATGAAATCTTGAACGAACCTATCAAGATGCCACACACTTCTAGTGCAAATCGTTTGTTGGATCGGCGTAATATTCGTGCCGCGAGTAAACTTTTGGATGAGGCCGGTTGGGCCGTTGATGCGAGCGGCGTTCGCCGTAATGCAGCAGGCGAGGCGCTGGAACTTAGCTTCTTATATAATTCAAGTTCTTCTGACACGCTGAACGGTATTGTTGAGAACTTTATTAGCAACGTTGATGCACTGGGTGCTAAGCTTAAACTAGAAAGCGTGGATTCATCACAATTCACGTCCCGTCGGCGCGATCGCGACTACGATATGATCTTTAGTGGTTATAGCGCATTCTTGGGGACGGGGACTTCATTGCCCCAACAGTTTGGGTCTGAAGATGCTGCATACTCACTGTTCAATCCGGCTGGCTTAGCCAGCCCATTGGTAGATGCCGTGATCGATGCGTCGTTACAAGTTCTGACACGTGAGGATGAAGTCGCATCATTGATGGCGCTGGATCGTGTCCTTCGTCATGAATTCATCATGATTCCGGTGTGGTACAATGCAGATCACTGGGTGGCGTATTATGACCAGTACGGTCATCCTGAAACGATCCCTGCCTATGGTTTGGGATACCTCGATTTTTGGTGGTTTGAAGAAGATAAAGCAGCCAAACTTCGTGACGCTGGCGCGCTGAGATAATCCGCGCGTGAGTTCATATATATTAAGACGACTTTTGCTGATAATTCCAACGCTGTTGGGTATTCTGCTGGTGAATTTCACCTTGGTGCAATTTGTGCCCGGTGGCCCTGTTGAGCAGGCGATTGCGCGTGCGCAGGGGCAAGGCGATGTGTTGGAGGGCATAACAGGTGCTGGCAGTGATGCGGGTGTTGATGACCTTAGTACGGGATCAGACAGCCAATATATTGGCGCGCGCGGATTGCCGCCTGAGTACATCAAAGAATTGGAGGCAGAGTTTGGTTTTGACAAACCACCAGTTCAGCGTTTCGTGAATATGGTTTGGAACTATGTCCGATTTGATTTTGGTGAAAGCTATTTCAGATCGATCTCGGTTATCGACTTGGTGAAAGAAAAACTGCCCGTCTCTATCACACTTGGCCTTTGGTCGACGTTGATTGCCTACGCGATTTCGATACCTCTGGGCATTCGCAAAGCGATCAAAGATGGGTCGCGTTTTGATACGTGGACAAGCGCGTTTATCATTGGGGCCTATGCGATCCCCAGCTTTCTTTTCGCAATTATGCTTTTGGTACTGTTTGCAGGTGGTAGTTATTATCAATGGTTCCCGCTGCGTGGTCTGACCTCTGACAATTTCGATGATCTGACAGCGATGGGTAAGGTGCTTGATTATTTTTGGCACATCACACTGCCTGTGCTGGCGGGTACGATTGGTGGCTTTGCGACCCTGACTTTGCTGACCAAAAACAGCTTTTTGGATGAGATCAAGAAGCTGTACGTGGTGACGGCCAAGGCCAAAGGCCTAAGCGAACGCCAAGTTCTGTATGGTCACGTTTTTCGCAACGCGATGTTGATTGTGATCGCTGGTTTTCCAAGCCTGTTCATCTCTGTTTTCTTTGGTGGCTCATTAATCATCGAAACCATCTTTTCCCTCGACGGCCTTGGACGCTTAGGATTTGAGGCGGCGGTTGCACGCGATTATCCGATTGTATTTGGCACGCTGTACATCTTTGGTTTGATGGGTTTGCTCGTCGCGATCCTGTCGGACTTGATGTATGTGCTTGTCGATCCGCGCATCGATTTTGAAAAAAGGGAAGGCTGATGGCTATGTCGCCCCTAAACCAACGTCGCTGGCGCAATTTTCGCCGCAACAAGCGGGCGTACTGGTCGCTTGTGTTGTTCTCGATCCTTTTCGGGCTAAGCCTGTGCGCTGAGCTGTTGGCCTATGATAAGCCAATCCTTGTTCGCTATCAGGACAGTTATTACACCCCGATTTTGAATTTTTATCCTGAGACCGAATTTGGTGGCGACTTTGAAACCGAAGCGGTTTACCGCGATCCAGAAGTGGAATGCCTGATTGTTTCAGGAGGATTGGACATCTGTTTTGATGACCCTGATGGTGTCATTGAAGACAGCGCTGATGGCGTTGTGAACGGCGACGCTATCAACAAAGGTTGGACGATTTGGCCACTGATCCCTTATTCTTTTGATACTGCCGTTGAACGTCCGGGTGCAGCACCATTGCCGCCCAATGCGCAAAACTGGTTGGGCACAGATGGGACCAAACGTGATGTGTTGGCACGAGTTATCCATGGCTTCCGTTTGTCAGTATTCTTCACGTTGATGGTGACCGGCGCTGCAACGCTGATTGGTGTCGTCGCAGGTGCGGTGCAGGGGTTCTTTGGTGGGCTGACAGATTTGATTTTCCAGCGCGTGATTGAAGTATGGTCCGCGATTCCTGTGATTTATGTCATCATCATTATGTTCGCTATTTTAGGGCGTAGCTTCTGGCTTTTGGTGTTCTTGTTGGTGCTGTTCTCTTGGACCAGTCTGGTCGGGGTTGTGCGTGCCGAATTCCTGCGTGCACGCAATCTGGAATACGTACGTGCCGCCCGTGCTTTGGGTGTTGGTAACGTCACCATCATGTTCCGCCATATGTTACCAAACGCTATGGTGGCGACATTGACCATGCTGCCATTCTTGATCACGGGGACAATTTCGACCTTAGCGATCTTAGATTACCTTGGCTTTGGTTTACCGTCTTCTGCCCCCTCATTGGGGGAATTGACATTGCAGGCCAAACAAAACCTTCAGGCCCCTTGGTTGGCATTCACAGCTTTTGGTACATTCGCTGTTATGCTGTCGCTTTTGGTGTTCATTTTTGAAGGTGTCCGCGATGCCTTTGACCCACGAAAGACATTCCAATGACCGCCCTATTAGACGTGCAAAGTTTGAATGTTGGCTTTCGCCAAGACGGCGTAGTGACACCTGCAGTGCGCGGCGTCAGCTTTACGGTGAACCGCGGTGAAGTCGTGGCCTTAGTTGGTGAGTCTGGATCAGGGAAATCTGTATCTGCGTTGTCCACTGTATCATTGTTGGGTGACAGCGCGCAGGTGACGGGCTCTGTCAAATATGATGGTCAGGAATTGATTGGTGCGGATGAACGACGCCTGCGCCAAGTACGCGGCAATGACATTAGTTTTATTTTCCAAGAACCAATGTCATCGTTAAACCCATTGCACACGATTGAAAAACAGCTGACCGAAAGCCTCGCGCTGCATCAAGGGATCATTGGTGCACAGGCCCGTGGTCGTGTGTTGGAGTTGTTGGAAAAGGTTGGAATACGAGACGCGGAAACACGGCTATCCAGCTATGCACACCAATTGTCAGGCGGGCAACGCCAGCGTGTGATGATTGCAATGGCATTGGCAAACAAGCCTGACATCCTGATTGCGGATGAGCCAACAACGGCTTTGGATGTTACCATTCAGGCGCAAATTCTTGATCTGTTGAAAGAACTGAAAGACGCCGAGGGCATGGGCCTTTTGTTCATCACACACGACCTTGCAATTGTGCGCCGCATCGCGGACCGCGTGTTTGTAATGCAGCAAGGTGAAGTGGTTGAGAGTGGGCCAACAGCGGAATTGTTCGCCAATCCGCAACATCCCTACACGATCAAATTGCTCAGCGCTGAACCAAGCGGGCAACCAGAACCAGTCGCAGAAAATGCGCCCGTTGTCGTTGAAACAGATAAGCTCAAGATTTGGTTCCCAATCCATGGTGGGATGCTGCGCAGAACGATTGGTCACATCAAGGCGGTTAATGCCTCTTCATTGTCAGTGAGGGCAGGGGAGACGTTGGGTATCGTCGGCGAAAGTGGCTCAGGCAAGACGACGATGGCTTTGGCCATTATGCGCCTGATCGCGTCTGAGGGCGGTATCACCTACAAAGGTCAGGACATCCGCAGCTGGTCTACCAAGCAGTTGCGCTATCTGCGCAAAGACATGCAGATCGTGTTTCAGGACCCGTACGGCAGCTTAAGCCCACGTATGACATGTGCCCAGATTATTTCTGAGGGTTTGAAAATCCACAACGTTGATCCTGATCGTAATCAACGCGACCTTGTCGCTGAAGTGATGTTGGAAACGGGGCTCGATCCTGCAACGATGGATCGCTATCCGCATGAATTTTCTGGCGGACAACGCCAACGCATTGCGATTGCGCGGGCGATGGTTCTGCGACCAAAACTTTTGGTTCTGGATGAACCCACTTCGGCGTTGGACATGACTGTTCAGGTTCAGATCGTCGAATTGTTGCGTGAGTTGCAGAAGAAATATGGATTGGCCTACTTGTTCATCAGCCACGACCTAAAGGTCATCCGCGCGATGTCACACAAGGTGATCGTGATGAAACAGGGTGACGTTGTCGAACAGGGCACGGCTGAAGATTTGTTTAAAAATCCGCAGACCGAATACACACGCCAACTGCTACAAGCGACGCACTAACTGTATATCCAGACTTTACGCAGGTCTGGGCGTGATTTTATGGACCGACCATAAAGCAGGTAACATTGCGCGCTTTCAGGCGGCGACACGCAAGGTCAGCGGTTTCACGGGTTAGCCCCATGAAGTTCGCATCAAACCCACGGCTGCTACGTACAACTTTGCGCAGTGATCCATCAAGCGTCGCCATTTCGGCAAGGGCCGTTTTCAAAAGAACGCGCTCAGCTTTGTAACGGCTGGTGTAGCGCCCAACATTAACGCCCCAATGACGGCCACCAGAGGTCGAGATGCGCGTTACAATTTCAGTTTTAGGCGCCGCACGGGCAAGGACCAGATTTTTTGGCCTTGCCGCTGGTCGCGTCGATACGGCTGCGACCGTTTGAATGTTTTTGATTTTAGCAACCACTGCGTCTTCTTGGGCAGCAGCGAGGGCAACATTGATGTCTGCGGGCAAAACGCTGGTTTCTGTCTTAGGCGCTTCAGCCAATAACAACGGTGCTTCAGGTGTTTTCGTGCGGGCCTTTGGACGAAGGCTGGTTTTGACAGCGACGTTTAGGCGAATGGTTTTACCTGCAGTATTTTCACGTGGCGAATTGTCAGCAACGTACGCAGGGGCGTTTGGTTTGCGCACTGGCGCGCGATTGGGCGCACGACGGAATCCAAGGTCGAGAAGTTCAGCAACCTTTGCGTTACGAGAAGCGGATGATTTGCCACCAAAGACAGTTGCGATAATGCGTTTGTTGCCGCGCTCGGCGGATGCCACCAGATTTGAACCAGCTGCGCGGGTGTAGCCCGTCTTGATGCCATCGGCCCCTTTATAAGATGCCAGAAGGCGACGATTGGTGTTTGCAACTTCGCGGATGCCTGCGTCCGTGGTGCGGCGCGAGAAAAGGTTGTAATACTGCGGGTAGTCGTACAAAACATGGCGACCCAATATCGTCATATCATGTGCTGTTGACATATGGCCCTTTTCTGTAAGGCCGTGTGCGTTCTTAAATGTGGTACGTGACATACCTAAAGCTCTGGCCGTGCGGGTCATGCGACGGGCAAACCTTGCTTCAGATCCAGACAGCGCCTCACCAATAGCGGTAGCCGCGTCGTTTGCAGACTTCACAGCAGCGGCGCGAACCAGATAACGCATTGCAATCTTCTGACCGCTTTTGAGGCCCAGCTTTGAAGGTGGCTCTGAAGCGGCATGTTTGGAAATTGTAACCATTGTGTCGAGTGAAATTTCACCCTTCTCGATGGCTTCAAAAGCAATGTAGAGGGTCATCATTTTTGTGAGCGATGCTGGATGCAAACGAGTGTCGGCATTGCGTGCGTGCAAAACCTCACCTGAACGTGCATCGACAACATACGCCGCATACGGAGCTGCAGCGACGCTCAGTGGTAAAACCACAAGCATCCACAACGCCGCGATGATCAACAGCCCACAACGGACTGGCTGAATACGCCAAACCTTCACAATAATATGCCTTTTTCTGCCTCGATAGCCGCCAATTTTTTGGCTGACCGTTTTTATTGCGTTTTTTGTAACATAAATTGTGTTTTCGTTAAACCCATAGAATCAACGATCTAGGGAAGGATGCCGCTTTTTGAAATCGCATATGTAGTGGTTTATGGTCAGTGAGGCTCTAGCAGTGCTAATGTGTCAGCAATGTGGCCAAAATTGCGGTAAAAGTTGTCTAGGGTTCGAACCGGTTGATTACGTAATTTTCGGAAGAAAATGAAATCATCAATGAAAAGAAACAAGGGTGGGACAATTGCGCTTTGATTGCCTCCTCGAGGTCCACCGAAAGGGCCGCCATGAATGCTTTGTCACGGTGCGCTTTTGGCAGCATAGATATTTCAACAATCACGTGCGTATGGTGAAATTCGAACGCCGGATATGCCCGACCTTTGCAACCCCCAGAGCCAGAATCGTGATTTTGAATGACGGCCTCGATACTGGCAAGAATTGCGGGGGCATCTAAAGTTAGGTCGTTCGAGTATTTTAATTCGGCGTGTGGCATCGGTTATTCCTTCAGTATGCTATTTAGTAGGTCAGGGAGTGCTGCGAGGCTTTCTATCTCACGGTAACGCGGGTGGTCCAAAAACGGATCGGCGTGTTCGATTTCCCAGTGAAGCCCGTGGGGAACGTAAATACCCCAACCACCTGCTTCAATCATCGGGTTCACGTCTGATTTCATCGAATTGCCGATCATAATACCTGTCGCGGGACCAGTGCCATGTCGCTCAAAGATCTGGGCGTAGATATCTGGCACTTTGCTTGAGATTATTTCAACACCATCAAACAAATGCCCCAAACCTGATTGGGCCAGTTTGCGTTCTTGGTCTATTAGATCGCCTTTGGTGATCAGTATTACTTTGCACTGTGCCTTAGCTGCCTCAACAGCTTTGCGCGCGTGTGGCAGCAACTCAATGGGATGCGCCAGCATGTCTTTACCTGCCTCAATCAATTCTGCGATCACGCCCCCTGAAACTTCATTGTGTGTGACTTCTAATGCGGTCTCTATCATCGACAGCACAAAGCCTTTGATGCCAAAGCCGTATTTTATGATATTCCGCTTTTCCGCTTGAAGTAGTTTCTCCATCAAATCGGTTGCTTCGCAGAATTCAGAAAGCAAACCAGCAAAACGCGCCTGTGTTAGCTGAAAGAATCGTTCGTTGTGCCAAAGCGTATCGTCGGCATCAAAGCCGATAGTTGTGACGTTTAGTGACATCTTGTCCGCTGCCTCTTTTCTCAAACCGCACTCACGTTATATAGAGCAGTTGAATGCCTACCATTGGATTCTATAGCCGGAGTGGCAATGAACAAAGATCTACACATGATGTCGGACAAATTCGACGATGATGGTGACACCGCTGTCATCACGGACGTTAAGCCCAAAACCAAGCGCCCGCCGCTTTATAAGGTTATGTTGTTGAACGATGATTTCACGCCAATGGAATTTGTTGTTATGGTTTTGGAACGGTTTTTTGGCAAAAATCACGCCCAGGCGTTTGAGATTATGCTGGCTGTTCACGAAAAAGGTTTGGCTGTTGTTGGCGTATACAACCACGAAATAGCTGAGACTAAAGTCGCCCAAGTCATGGATTCGGCGCGTCAAAATCAGCACCCACTGCAATGCACTATGGAAAAAGAAGAATAATATTATGATTGGTGCACGCTTGCCCCTTGCTCTGGAAACGGGCGGATTGACTGCGCCCACGGGCCGTATCGCTGTCTTTCATCCTACGCCGGAGGCAAACTTACGAAGTTTGCCCATGGAACAATGCGAGATTATCCAGCCGTTTCGGCCTGCTTATGACGTTTTCAAATCCGCAGGTTATAACTGTGCGGTAGAGCCTACAGAGCGATATGCAATGTCTATCATCTGTTTGCCACGCGCTAAAGCGGAGGCTCGTTCAATCATTGCGAAAGCCGCCGCTTGTACTGATGGTCCGATTATCATTGATGGGCAAAAGACTGAAGGCGTCGACAGCATTTTTAAAGACCTTCGCAAACGTGGTGATGTGTCGGCTACTATCTCTAAAGCACACGGGAAACTATTTTGGATCAATAGCCATGATGGTCTGAAAGATTGGGCACAGACTCCAACATTGACTGAAGGTGGTTTTTGGACTGGCCCAGGTGTCTTTTCTGCCGATGGCGTGGACCCAGCATCAGAATTATTGGTGCAAGCGTTGCCTGAAAAGTTGGGCAAGAATGTTGCGGACCTTGGTGCTGGTTGGGGCTATCTGTCTGCCCATGCTCTATCGCGTAGTATCGACGAAATCCATTTGGTCGAAGCAGGGCATTTGGCGTTGGAGTGTGCGAAACGCAATGTCACAGATGAGCGTGCCCAATACCATTGGGCTGACGCGACAAAATGGGCCCCTAAGAGCCGCATTGATACCGTTATTATGAACCCACCCTTTCATGTTGGTCGCGCAGCAGAGCCTTCGTTGGGCCAAGCGTTTGTGGCAACAGCTGCTCGTATATTGGCCAACTCTGGTCAGCTTTGGATGGTTGCAAACCGGCACCTTCCTTATGAAGACGCGTTGAACGCCAACTTTGGTAAGGTGACGGACCTTGGCGGTGATACGCGGTTCAAATTATTCCACGCTGCGCGGCCTTTGCGCAAACGCGCCTAAATAATATTTCTGCAAGGACCATCGCCATGGCATTTTCCGTTTCAGGTAAGACAATCATCGTCACAGGCGCGGCTAATGGCATTGGTTTGGCAATCGCCCGCAGCTTTGCGGATCGCGGCGCAAACGTGATGTGCGCAGATATGGACGAGGCGCGCCTAAAGGACGAGTTGGGCTCTCAACTTGATGAAGGCAAGATGCGGTACTTCGCGGGTGACTTGCGTCAGCGTTTGACGATTGCAAACCTTATTTCTGCAACGATTGACGCCTTTGATCAGGTTGATGTTTTGGTAAACGCCTCCCGTCAGGTTATGACTACGGATGTGATGGATGTTGAAGACACTTCAGTTGAAGTACTGCTTGAGCAGAACATGATGACGAGTCTGCGCTTAACGCAACAGGTCGCCAAGCGTATGATCAAACAGGCGGGTGAACAGACTGAAGGCACGGTAGGCACTATCGTTAATCTTAGTTCGATCGCTGCACGCAGTTCGCGCCCTGAGTTGATGGGCTATTCGATTGCGTCCGCCGCTATGGAGCAAATGACCCGCTCGATGGCACTGGCTCTTGCGCCAAACCGTATCCGCGTCAATGCGGTTGCTTTTGGATCGGTCATGTCCGCATCGCTTCAAGCTGCGATGATTGAGCACAGTGACTGGCGTGACGAAATCGAAGAAAAAACACCACTTGGCCGCGTTGCCGGCCCAGGTGAGTTGGTGGATGCGGTGCAATTTCTTGCTTCAGATGCATCGGCCTTTATGACGGGCGAAGTTGTGACAGTTGATGGTGGGCGCAGCTTACTTGATCCAATTTCAGCGCCAGCCCACTAACTTAAGGACCAGCGATATGGCCAGTGATCAAACCAACGCTTTCGACGCCGAAAAAACACGTGCATCGGCATGGTTTCGTGAATTGCGTGATCAGATCGTTACTGCCTTTGAAGGGATTGAAGGCGAACACACAAGAGGCCCAATGTCGGACACCCCAGTAGGCGCGTTTGAATTGACGGAAACCACCCGTACGTGTGATGACGGATCAGACGCAGGTGGTGGCTTGATGAGTGTGATGCGTGGTGGTCGCGTGTTCGAAAAAGTTGGTGTGAATATCTCAACCGTCTACGGCACTTTGGGTGAACGCGCGCAAAACGCTATGGCCGCGCGCAAGGGCATTCCGGGGATGAAAGACGATCCGCGGTTTTGGGCTGCTGGTATCAGCCTTGTTGCCCACATGCAGAACCCACATGCCCCTGCGGTTCACATGAACACACGTATGTTTTGGACCCCACATGCGTGGTGGTTTGGTGGCGGGTCAGACCTGAACCCGTGCATCGAATATGACGAGGACACGGCGCATTTCCACGATCAGCAAAAGCAGCATCTCGATCCGCATGGGGCCGATTTGTATCCTAAGCTAAAGGAATGGGCCGATACCTATTTCTATATCCCGCACCGTCACCGTGCGCGGGGCGTTGGTGGCATCTTTATGGATGATCGTTGCACTGGGGATTGGGAGGCTGATTTCGCCCTGACCCAAGACATTGGCCGTGCGTTTTTACCCGCCTACCTACCGCTTGTGGAAAAGCGCAAAGCCCAAGATTGGGATGAAGCAGCCAAGGAAGCGCAGCTTGTCCATCGCGGTCTCTACGCGGAATATAATCTGGTCTATGATCGTGGGACTAAGTTTGGCCTTGAGACGGGTCATGATGCGAATGCAGTTTTGATGAGCCTGCCGCCAATGGCGAAATGGACCTGAGCTAACGTTTAGTGTGCGTGCCAGTCAAAGAAGCCTTCGCCAGCACGTTCTAAAAGCTCTTTTGCAAGCTCAACGCCCATTGCAGCGCCGGTTTTAATCGGACCACGGCGTTCACCGCTAAGAGACTGTGACCCGTCTGGACGCAGCACTTCACCGCGTAAATGCAACTCGTCTCCATCCAAGGTCGCCAAGCCAGCAATTGGCGTCTCACATGATCCGTCTAGCGCCTGAAGAAACGCACGCTCTGCGGCAAGGCGCTGACCGGTTGGGGTATCGTGTACGGCAGCCAACATCTCTTGCATCCGTGCGTCATCTGCGCGACGTTCGATTCCGATAGCACCTTGGGCAACTGCAGGCAGCATATCTTCTGGATCAACCGGTGTTGCGGGTACATCGTCACGGCCAAGGCGTTTCAAGCCAGCGGTCGCAAGAAAAGTACATTCTGCGACACCATCATCTAGCTTTTTCAAGCGGGTTTGCACGTTACCGCGAAATTCGACGACATTCAGGTCTGGGCGACGGTTCAGCAATTGCGCACGGCGTCGTAGGCTGGACGTGCCGACGACGGCACCACTTGCCAGTTCTGCGATAGAACCCAAGTTTGGTGAAATGAACGCATCGCGCACGTCTTCACGTGGTAGATAAACGTCCAGCAGCAAACCATTTGGTTGGATTGTTGGCATGTCCTTCATCGAATGAACTGCGATGTCGATCTTACCTGACAGAAGATCCTCTTCAATTTCGCGTGTGAATAGACCTTTGCCGCCAATGTCTTTGAGTGGGCGATCTTGGATCATGTCCCCTGTCACCTTGATAACGACAACCTCAAAGGCATCCTCAACCAACCCAAAGGCAGCCATAAGGCGGGCCCTTGTTTCATAGGCTTGGGCCAAGGCCAAAGGCGATCCACGGGTGCCGATTTTGAGAGGCTGTGCGGGGGAGGGGAGATCAAAATTCATAAGCCTTTTTAGGCGCGTCATATGCGCCTGACAAGCTACGATCTCTTGACAAAATCGCCGTAGGGCGTGACCAACGGCCAACCGTAAAAAGGATACTCATCATGACCTCATCCAAAACTATTCTGCGCGCGCTTGCTGGTGAAACACTACCAACACCGCCGATTTGGATGATGCGCCAAGCGGGTCGCTATTTGCCAGAGTACAAAGCGACACGCGCACAGGCCGGTGATTTCCTGTCGTTGTGCTACAATCCTGATCTTGCGACTGAAGTTACACTACAGCCCATTCGTCGCTATGGTTTCGACGCCGCTATCTTGTTTGCTGACATTTTGCTGATCCCGCAAGCACTGGGCGCAGATCTGTGGTTTGTAACCGGTGAGGGCCCGCGTCTGTCCACGATCACGTCACAGGCAGACCTTGATAAGTTGGGGCCGGTGTCGGACATCCATGAAACGCTGAACCCGATCTATCAGACTGTGCGCAATCTTTCAGGGGCGTTGCCCTCAGATACCACCTTGATCGGCTTTGCTGGGGCTCCTTGGACCGTTGCGACCTATATGATCGCAGGGCGTGGTACGCCGGATCAAGCACCCGCGCACAAGCTGATGAATGAACAGCCTGAGGTGTTTGATGCGCTGATGGACAAGATCACTGAAGCAACCATCGATTATCTGCTGATGCAGATTGAAGCGGGTGCTGAAGTTGTTAAAATCTTTGATAGCTGGGCGGGTTCCTTACCCGGTGCTGCGTTCCAGAAATACTCACTAGAACCAGCGCGCCGCATTACGGCAGCATTGAAAGCGAAATACCCAAATACGCCCATCATTGGCTTCCCGCGTGAAGCGGGTGACGGGTACATCGGATTCGCAAAAGCGACTGGCGTGGACTGTGTTGCGCTTGATAATTCGGTGACACCTGAATGGGCCGTGAAAAATGTTCAGGTTGATGGGTGCGTTCAAGGCAACCTGAAATCTTCGCATATGGTGACGGGCGGTCAGGCCTTGGTCGACGAAACACGCGCTATTGTTAAGGCATTTTCGGGCGGTCCACACATCTTTAACCTTGGTCACGGCATCACGCCAGACGCCGATCCAGACAACGTTCAGCGCATGATTGATGCCGTACGTGATGTTTAATTGATTTCGTGGGTTGACGACTCCGTTCTGGTCTCCTAATTCCCATCCTCACGGCGCGGTAGCTCAGTTGGTTAGAGCGATCGACTCATAATCGATAGGTCGGGAGTTCAAGTCTCCCCCACGCCACCACTTTCCTCCCTCTAACTTCTACTCTGATCCAACTAAAGACAATGTCGTCTTGTCCTCAGTTTGCCGGTTAGACCCTCCCAGAAAATCGATGTCTTTCCAGCTGTTGCCAAAGGTGTACTGACTTCGCTATTTGTCTCTGCGAAACTGGCACTACGTCGTTATATCTTTGAGAAGACGATTGTGGATTTTTGCCGCGAGAGAGATTGAGGAACGACAGATGATTTTATGTTGCGGTGAAGCGCTGATTGATATGGTCCCAGTTAAGGGTGTTGATGGGCAGAACGCCTTTGCACCTTTGTCAGGTGGTGCAATCTTTAACACTGCAATCGCCTTGGGACGCCTTGAGGTTCCTGTGCAGTTGCTTTCTGGCGTGTCCAACGATCTGTTCGGAACGCAGCTGGCTGCTGAATTGGAGTCTTCAAATGTTGGAACCGATCTTTTGGTGCGCAGCAAACGCCCAACAACACTTGCGTTTGTGAAGCTGACAAATGGCCAAGCGCAATACACATTCTACGATGAGAACTCCGCCGGTCGCATGATGGTGTCTGAGGATCTTCCTGACATTGGTGCAGATGTCTCCGCCCTTTATTTCGGTGGTATCAGCCTATGTGCAGAACCTGCGGCCAGTGCCTATGAAAACCTCGCTGTTGAGGCGTCAGAGCGTGCTGTGTTGATGATTGACCCGAACATTAGAACCAGCTTCATTGAGGACGAAACAGCATACCGTGCGCGTTTGGATCGTATGTTGGCTGCTGCTGACATTGTGAAGGTTTCTGACGAGGATTTGGATTGGATTATCCCAACGGGCGTTTCGTTTGAAGACAAGGTTGAGCAACTTCATCAAAATGGCGCGGACATCGTGATCATCACCAAAGGTGGCGATGGTGCTTCTGCATATATGCGTGGACAACCTGTTGTGAATGTTGGCGTACCTAAGGTTACTGTTATCGACACTGTAGGAGCTGGGGACACGTTCAACGCGGGTTTCCTTGCACAGCTACACACGCTTGGCTATTTGAACAAAGAAGCACTGCGTAATGTGACAGGTGTTGAAATTGAAAAGGCACTGTCTTACGCAGCACGCGTTGCTGGTGTGACTGTTTCACGCGCAGGCGCGAACCCACCAACTTTGGCTGAACTTAGCTGATCGCTGGTTTGATTTAAGAATACCCTTAGCGACAATTTTAAACTGTCGCTAAGGGTATGGCGCTTTGGCGTAATCGCCGTCCCTGCAGGATCAACAAAGTTGATCCAGCAAAGGACTTAGTCCTTTTGCAAAGCCCGCAACACTTTATCCAGCTGTGCGCCTTGCTTGCTTTTCTTTGCAACACCGTCTTTTACCAATTTGTAATAAGCTTCAGGGTCATATTGCTGAACGTTCAGCCCCAAGTTCTTTGCGGTCAAAGAACCAGTGGCCGATAGGATCGTGTAGGCGGCAATGTACTGTTCTGTTTGGGTCGAAATCAGTGCAGCTTCTGCATTCAACAATTCGTTTTCAGCATTCAGCACATCAAGGGTTGTACGTGCGCCCAAGCTGGCTTCTTCACGCACGCCGCGGAAAGCAACGCGTGATGCACGGATTTGTTGCTGGTTGGCGTTCAGGGCCGCATTTACGCTGCTGTAGAAGGCGTAAGCGTTTGCTACTGATTGTTGCAGGTTGTGGCGTACCACATGCAGGTTTGCACGCATTGCATCGCGTTGCGCTGTCGCGCGGCGAACGCTGGATGAAATTTTGCCGCCGTTATAGATCGGACCTGAGACGCCTAAACCGATCGTTGCGTTGTTGACGAAGTCTCCGCTGGAAAAATCGTTTTGCAGGCCCAAGGAACCGGTTGCTTTAACCTTTGGTTTGAACGCTGCTTCTGCGCTTTTAATAGAGTACTCAACCGATGCTACTTGGTGTTGGGCCGCGATCATATCTGGGTGGTTGCGCACCGCCTGTGATTGGGCGGATGTGACATTCCCACTGATACGTGGAAGGCGTGGGAGTTGCGCCAAACTTTTGGGCTGATGGCCAATGACGTTTGCATATTCAGCACGGGCGCGAAGTAGTTCGCCCTGCGCGTTTGCAAGTCCACTGCGGGCTTGTGCCAAACGTGCTTCGGCCAATGCAACATCTGTTCGTGTAACTTCACCTACATCGAAACGGTCTTTTGCCGCGCGTAATTCTTGGATCAGAAGGCGCAGATTGTTTTGGCGCAGGGCTACAAATTTGGATGTACTACGGACGTTGAAATAGGCAGTTACGGCGCGCAACATGATCTGCTGCTCGATCGATAGCAGTTGTGATCGCGTTGCGAATACGCTTTCACGCGCGGCTTCGATTGAGGCCTTTGATCCGCCAAAATCATAAAGTAAAAGTTCGGCGTTAACCGACACGGACGCATTGCTGCGGCGTGATGTTATTGAGTTGCTGTAAGTGCGCTGCGCTTGTGCCGACCAGTTCACGATCGGCAGCAATGCTGCGCTGGCAGATGCGACGTCTTCATCAGCGGCCCGCAGCAAGGCGCGATTCTGTTCTAGCAGTCCACTGTGATTGTATGCGCTGACCAATGCATCAGCCAAAGTTTCAGAGTGGGCTGTCGTTGTCATCAAGCTAAGTGAGACACCAAGGGCGAAAAGTTGAAGTGGCTTTTTGAACAGGGTTTTCATCTATTTCTCCGTCGGCTTTGCGAATTCGGCTGGTGCGTAACGATAGATATAGGAAGTGTTCGCGTTATTACGACTCAGCACGCCATTTACGAAAGGGTACCCTGTATCTTGTGGTGCCTACAATGTTTACCAACCAGATAGAGGGGAAGATCGCAAAGAATCGGTTAACAAAAACGGATTTTGAGCAGAAAATCGCAACCATCATGACGATTTTCAGCGTAAATCGGTGTTTTTTATCGTGAGTTATAAAAACGCAGAACAACTGTGCAGCGGTGCACGAAAAGAACCAAATCAATCGGTGAGTTTTGCCCACAGATCAGGACGGCGTGCTTTGGTGATCTCACGCGACATTTCGCGACGCCATGCTTCGATTTTTGCGTGATTGCCAGACATCAAGACATCAGGGATTTTGTGCCCCATCCATTCTGCAGGTTTGGTATATTGAGGGTGCTCAAGCAAACCGTTTGAATGGCTTTCTTCAACAGCACTGTCCGCGTTCCCCAGCACACCTGGCAGCAAGCGCACTGTGGCATCAATCATTGCTTGGGCTGCAATTTCACCGCCGGTCATCACGAAGTCACCAAGGGACACTTCCATCACGCCGTAGTGTTGTAATACACGTTCATCGACGCCCTCAAAGCGACCACATAGAACAGTAACGCCATCACACCGTGCCCAGTTGCGTGCCATCTCTTGATCAAAGCGGCGTCCGCGTGGGGACATATAAACCAGCGGCACATTGCCTTTGCTTTGGCGTTGTACCGCTTCAATCGCAGGGCCAATCACATCGGCGCGCAACACCATGCCAGCGCCGCCACCCGCAGGGGTGTCATCGACATTGCGGTGCTTGGTTAAACCGTGGCTGCGCAGGTCATGGGTGTGTAGTTGCCATTTACCGTCTTTCAATGCGCGGCCCGTCAGGCTTTCACCCAATACGCCAGGAAAAGCATTTGGAAACAGTGTCATAATCCGCGCCTGCCAAACGCCTGCCAATTCTTCATCGCCATCCATCAAGGACCGTGGTGTCAGTGTTGGGCGAATGGTTTTGCGCCCGTGCGACTTTGGATTATCGGTCATTTTTCTGGGCCTCTGCGAGAATGATTTGCTTGGCTGCTTTGCATTCGTAGTGATCCGCATATGCACGGTTTGCTTCCAGTAAGGCAAGTAAAACAGTCTTATCCAGTCGTTCGTTGTGAATAGGTTGGGGGACGACTTTTTCGCGCAGACTTGGTGATATATCACATAGATCAAACACCGGATCAGCAGGGCCCAGCCTTAGGTCGCGGCAGTCCTCAAGGGCGGTATGGTGCACTGCAACGTTTACCTGTTTTCGCACCGCTTTGATGATCGGCTCAAATTCCGCTGCTTTCTCGTAGGTCTTTGCAAAGGTGTCATAGTCCAAGGTCATGGATGAGGACTTAACGTGTTCCCAATAGGCGCTTTGCAACCAGCTCTCGGATCCTCGTGTTGAGAAGTAGATGACCTGTTCAATATTTGGAAAACGTGCAGTTATTTCAGCGCAGTATCGTGACAGTAATATGGGGGCAGCGCTGTAGTCTGCCAGATCGCCGCGCCCCGGCATATGGCCTGAGAGTTCTTCGGCGGAGAGTAATAACGCGCGTTTGGGCATCGCGACCAAATCATCAAGGACGGCACCGAAACGCGTTGTGGCTTTGACCAATGTTAGATCATCACGCCACGTTGAATAGCCACGGGTTGCATGCATTAAGTCCTGCATTTGCCCTTTAAGGCGCATTGCCAATTCGGGCTGTAGAAGCGGACGATTGGCACGTAAAACCTGTTGAACAGAGGACGTGCCCGTTTTGTGGAAACCCGCGTGTATGATGATCTTGCGTGGCATCAAAGACCTGCGTGCGCAGTAAGGGTTTCACTGCGCCACATGATTAGAATAGGCCGTCAGGTGGGTCTGCGATGATGCGGCCCGTGTCCATATCGACAGTTGGAATGACCGCTAAGGTGAAGGGAACCAAAACCGTTGCTGAACTTTTGGGCAACTGGACTTCCAACAAGTCGCCAGCGCCGTGGTTCTGTACGGATTTCACCGTGCCAAGGGTCGCCCCGCCTGTGTCTAGAACCTGCAGACCTGTGAGATCGGAATGATAATATTCGTCGTCTGGCAGGCTAGGCAGCTGATCGCGGCGGGCGTAGAGCTGTACACCTTTCATTGCATCAGCTTGTTCCTTTGTTGATATCTCGGGCATGCGGATCATAAAGCCACCTTTGACCGCACGCACAATGGCGATGGTGTATGAACCAGTCCCATCTTCACGGGTGAGGGGGCTGTAGGTTTCAATGTCTTCTGCGATTGCGCAAAAGCTTTTGATGCGTAGCTCCCCGTTGACGCCATAAGAGCCGCCGATGCTACCGACACAGATCAATTCATTGCTCATTTTGCTATTCCTTTGCAAAGTCCTGCGTCCATATCTCCGCCTAGTGTGGCACAGCGTTCAGAGGTTTGGCTACGTTCATAAAACTGTCCAGCGACAAAGGCGAGTAGAACAAAGATTATCAAGCGCATCAATCTGAACATTGGGACCTCAACGGGTTTCTATGGGCAGGGCCGCGCGGCGGGTTTCCCAGCCAGCGGTTTCTAATTCGGGTGTGGTAGAGTTGGCTTCGGGCCAACCGATACACAAGTAAGCGATAAGGGACCAATCCTGAGGGATGTCCAGATCGGTGCATAGTTTTGGGGCATCCAGAATGGAGACCCACCCCATACCTAAACCATGGGAGCGGGCATGTAGCCACATCAGATTGATCGCACCCACAACAGAATAGCGGCGCATTTCTGGCATGGTCGTCGCGCCAAGGCCGGAGCCTTTGGTGGTGCTATCATCGCAGAAAATGGCAATGTGTTCAGGGGCTTCGGACATGCCTGATAACTTTAGGCCCG
This sequence comes from Ascidiaceihabitans sp., assembly GCA_028825475.1. Lineage (GTDB taxonomy): Bacteria > Pseudomonadota > Alphaproteobacteria > Rhodobacterales > Rhodobacteraceae > Ascidiaceihabitans. Next base: position 61,005 of record JAPKAB010000006.1, read on the forward strand.
AATACATAGCAGCTTTTTCACCGTCATACCCTTCAAGGGCGGCGGCGTTGGCTGTTTGGTAATTTTCGATAGATTTCTGGCGAAGCTCTGGGGTTGTGACCCGTACGATGCGCCAAGGTTCCGAAAGGCCCACGGAAGGGGCGAGGCGGAAGGTGTCGAGGCATTGCATCAGCAACGCCTCGTCCACCGGATCGCTGCGAAAGCGGCGCACGTCGCGCCGCCACCGCATCAGCTGCGATAGATCGGTTCGGAAGCTGTCCGAGAACGCTTCCATAACCGGTCTTATTCTGCTGCTGCTTCTTCAGCAGGAGCTTCAGCAGGAGCTTCTGCTGGTGCTTCAACAGGTGCTGCTGCGGCTTCTGCTGCTGCTTCTGCTTTAGCTGCTTTTTCTTCTGCGCGCTCAACGGCTTTCTTGTGTGGAGCACCCTTCTTAGGGTTGTTGCGCTCAGTTTTTGGAACAACGCCAGCAGCTTCTAGCATACGTGCGATACGGTCAGTTGGCTGTGCGCCTTGGCCCAACCAGTACTGAACGCGTTCCATGTTCATTTTCACGCGCTCTTCGCTGTCTTTAGCCAAAAGTGGGTTGTATGTGCCCAATTTTTCGATGAAGCGACCATCGCGTGGCATGCGGCTGTCAGCAGCTACGATGCGGTAAAATGGACGTTTCTTAGAGCCACCACGGGCCAAACGGATTTTCATAGACATGTTGTTGTTTCCTTTGGGTTTATTCTTGATGTGTTTTGTGATGCTGAATGACTTCAGCGATGATGAAGTTGAGTAACTTCTTGGCAAAATCGGGGTCCAAGTCGGCCCGATTGGCCAAATCTTCTAGTCGTGCGATCTGTGTTGCCTCGCGGGCGGGATCGGACGGGGGAAGGTCGTGTTCAGCTTTGAGCTTGCCCACAGATTGTGTGTGTTTGAAACGCTCGCCAAGAGTATAGATCATGATCGCATCAAGGCGATCAATGCTTTCGCGGTGGCCCTTTAGGACCTCTGCTGCACGGGTGACTGTGTCAGACATAACGGCCTCCAAATGCTGAAAATACAACGTCGGTATTACGTCGGTATAGTGTCGGTATTGCGTAGGTGGGCTGTACATATGCAAACATTAGATAAGCCCCAATTCAGCGGGGCTTGCGCCATCCAATAGTGGACGGGTGAAGGTGCGATCATAGGAAAGGATGCACTTTGTCTTCACTGCATAAGCATAGGCGGCCTGACATTCAGCGTCAGCGTCCATGCGTGTGCGGTAATCTTCATAGGCCGCAAGCGACGCAAAAGAAAACATGCACCAGGCTTTGTTGTTCGCGCCTTCATGAGGCAAGAAATAGCCGTGGTGTGTGCCACCCATTTTGTTGACCAAATAGATCCATGCTTTTGAATAGGTTTCAAAAGCCTCCAGCTGAGCTGGGTCGATCTTATAGGTTAGCGTACAGGTGATCATTTCTTCTTTCCGAAACCAGAAAGACCAGATGGCAGACCCATGCCGCCGCCCATTCCGCCAAGACCACCAAGGCTGGGCATCTTGCCGCCAAGTTGCTTGGCCGCTGCTTCAAGTGCTGCGGGGTCCATTTGGGACGGGTCCATGCCAGTCGGCATTCCGCCACCAGCACCGCCGCCGCCCATCATGCCCTTCATGGCTTGCTTCAGCATGCCACCTTTGCCCATTTTGCCCATCTTCTTCATCATGTCCGACATCTGGCGCTGCATCTTCACAAGTTTGTTCAGATCAGACACCTGCATGCCGGCACCTTTGGCGATCCGCTTTTTGCGGGAGGCCTGAAGAAGGGCAGGGTTAGCGCGTTCTTTTTTGGTCATGGATTGGATCAAAGCAATTTGCTGTTTCAGCAGCTTGTCGTCAAAACCTGCCGCTTCGACCTGCTTCGCCATTTTTCCCATGCCGGGCATCATGCCCATCATGCCTTGCATGCCGCCCATTTGGATCATTTGCTCAAGCTGCATCTTAAGGTCGTTCATATTGAACTGACCTTTGGCCATGCGCTTCATCATGCGCTCGGCTTGTTCGGCCTCGATCGTGTCTTGGGCTTTTTCAACAAGGGCAACGATATCACCCATGCCAAGGATACGGCCAGCGACGCGTTCAGGTTCGAACGTTTCAAGCGCATCCATCTTTTCGCCGAGGCCGACAAATTTGATTGGTTTGCCAGTGACCGCACGCATGGACAATGCAGCACCACCGCGACCATCACCGTCCATACGGGTCAGGACCACACCAGAGATGCCGATGCGTTGGTCAAAGTTTTCTGCGGTTTGCACTGCGTCTTGACCTGTTAGGCCATCGACAACCAGCAATGTCTCGCGGGGGTTTGCAACGTCGCGAACGGCTTCGACCTGTTGCATCAACTCTTCGTCGATGGACAAGCGGCCCGCAGTGTCGAGCATATAGACGTCGTAGCCACCCATGTTCGCTTGGGTCTTGGCGCGCTTGGCGATGGATACGGGATCTTCGCCTTTGACGATTGGCAATGTGTCCACGCCAATTTGAACGCCCAAAATTTGCAGCTGTTCCATCGCAGCCGGACGGTTCACGTCGAGAGAGGCCATAAGGACCTTTTTGCCCTCGCGCTCTTTCAGACGTTTCGCCAGCTTTGCAGTTGTTGTTGTCTTACCTGAACCTTGCAGACCTACCATCAAGATTGGGGCAGGTGGGCTATCAATCTTTAGGTGGCCTGGTTCGCCTTCACCCTTGAGGGTGTCGATCAATGCATCGTGCACAATCTTGACGACCTGTTGGCCCGGCGTCACAGATTTTGTGACCGCTTGGCCTGTGGCCTTGTCTTGGACAGCTTTTACAAAATTGGTGGCAACAGGAAGGGAAACGTCGGCCTCAAGCAGGGCCACACGCACTTCGCGCAGGGCTGTTTTGACGTCTTCGTCAGACAGCGCACCTTGTTTTGTTAGTCGGTCAAAGACGCCGGAAAGGCGGTCGGATAGATTTTCAAACATGCCAAGGCTCCTTTGCCCGATTACTGTTAACCCCTAAATAGGAAGGGGTGGTGACGATTGCATCATGACGATGCGAAATACAAAAATACCTAAGTCAGCTCATTGAGACGGGGACAAAACAAAACAGTTTTGCCCCCGTGGGCGCGACGCGCTGACGGAGGGCGATCCTTGATATAACAAGGACCGGAAGGGTTTATGCTTCCGGATGTTGATGCGGATGTAGGCCGTGGCGGGGATAGAGTCAATAGTTTAAGGGGGCAAAGCCGTTGCTCTGCCCCTTGTTTATCGACTGCATTATGCCGCGATTGCGTCGATTTGGGTTTGTGCGCCCTTGAGCGCGGCATCAAGGTCGCCTGCAGTCCCCTCTGCGGCCACAAATGCGACGTCAGTGATTCCGATAAACCCAAGCATTGTGGTCATATAGGTACTTGCGTGATCCATTGGTGAGCCCAGAGGAACGCCGCCAGATGCGATGACGACAATGGCGCGTTTGCCTTCCATTAATCCAATGGGGCCTTTTTCTGTATATTGAAAAGTGTGGCCTGCGCGGCAAACCAGATCGACCCAGGCCTTTAGGCTGGCGGGGATGCCGAAGTTGTACATTGAAACGCCGATGACTAATGTGTCTGCGTCTTTGATCTCTTGGATCAAGCTGTCAGAGGTAGCGAGCTTTTCAGCCTGTTGTTTTGTGAGTTGATCAGCAGGTGTCCAATTCGCGCCAAGCCATGCTTCGTCCAGCTGTGGAAGGGGGTGGGCGAGTAGATCACGGTGTGTTGTTTGTCCGCCCAGTTTTTTAACGATTTGTGCTGAAAGCTGGCGTGACACTGATCCGTTTGTTCGTCCAGAGCTGTCGACTTGTAGAATGTGTGTCATGTCTGTTCCTTGTGAGTGTGCTTGTCTGCATCCTACATAGGGATTGCATATTTGAACGTAAGGCACTTAAATTCACAGTCAGTGTTGGAATTTGCACATGACTGGGAATTGCCATGAATAATTGGGATGAAATCAAGACCGCCTATCAGGTTGCCCGTATGGGAACGGTGAGTGGTGCCGCCGAAGTATTGGGTGTGCACCATGCCACTGTCATTCGCCATATCGATGCGTTGGAAAGCCAGTTTGGGGTAAAGCTGTTTCAGCGCCATGCCCGTGGTTACACCGCGACCGAAGTTGGGGATGATTTGTTTCGTGTGGCTCAAGCGACAGATGATCAGTTCAACCAGTTGGTTGGGCGCATCAAGGGACGTGGCACGGACGTGTCGGGTGAGTTGGTTGTGACATCGCTGGTTTCACTGGCCCCACGCATGGCTCCGTTGTTGGTGGCATTTCAGCAGGCCCATCCCGATGTTCTGATCCGCTATTTGACGGGTGAGCGGTTGTTTCGATTGGAATACGGCGAGGCACATGTTGCTATTCGTGCAGGCAATGCGCCGGATCAACCGGACAATGTGGTGCAACCTTTTGTGCGACAACGGATGGGGCTTTATGCCAGTAGGGCCTATGTTGAACGCAACGGTGTGCCGCGGGATGTGGCAGATTGTGCGACGCATCGCTTTGTGGGGCATGATGACGACAGCCGCGCACCCTTCAACAAATGGCTAAGTGAAAAGATACCCGAAGCCGCAGTGACATTTCGCAGCACAGACACCCGTGCGCTTGAACAAGCGGTTCTGGCAGGGGCGGGAATTGGGTTCATTGCGGTGATGGACGCGGATGCAAACCCTGAGTTGGTTGAGATGTTTCCCCATCAAGAAGAATGGTCTGGGCCGTTGTGGTTGGTCACCCATGTTGATTTGCACCGTACAACCAAGGTGCAGGCCTTTGTAAACTTCCTGAAGGAACATTCCAAAGACTGGGATATGTAGTGTGGGTATGACCGCCGCCAAGCAGGGCCATCTGGCGATGCTGTTGTTTTCCGTGCTTGTGGCGGGATCTTTTTCGCTAGGGGCATTGGCCGCTAATGATATTGGGCCGGGTGCTTTGAATGCTGTGCGATTTGCAATTGCCTCAATTGTTATCGGCGCTGCGGTATTGGCGACCGGTGGGGTGCAGCGTTCTGCGTTGAACGCACCTTGGCGGTATCTGTTGTTGGGTGGAATTTTTGGCACCTATTTTGTGCTGATGTTTGAAGGGCTCAAAACGGCCCCACCTGTCAGTGCTGCGGCGGTGTTCACGTTGATCCCTATTATGGCGGCTGGATTTGGCTGGCTGCTGATGCGCCAAAAGCTGACAGGGCGTATGTCGGTGGCCTTGCTAATCGGTGGTTTTGGCGCGCTTTGGGTGATCTTTCGGGCTGATGTTAGCGCACTGCTAGAGTTCAAGATCGGGCGGGGCGAGGCGATCTATTTCGTCGGTTGCGTATTTCACGCGCTTTACACACCCTTGGTGCGCAAGCTGAACCGTGGAGAGCCCGCGTTGGTCTTTACCTTGGGCGTTTTGCTGGCGGGATGTTTATTGATCACAATTTACAGTTGGAATGATTTGATTGCGACAGATTGGGCGGCGTTGCCATCAATCGTTTGGATAACAATTTTCTATGTCGCAATCTGTGCGAGTTCAGCGACTTTTGTATTGATGCAATTTGCGACGATGCGTCTGCCTGCGGCAAAAGTTATGGCCTATACTTATCTAACACCCAGCTGGGTTATCCTTTGGCAGATCGCGCTGGGCCAAGGTGTGCCGGTGGTCTGGATATTGGGCGGCATTGGTTTGACGATCGTAGCATTGGCTATGCTTTTGCGTGATGAGGGTTAAAGGCTAACAACCCTATTCAGGTGCTGAATCAAGCTCAGTTTCCAAGAACCGTTCGAATGCATCCAGATTTATGGGTTCGAATTGCCCAAATCCCTGCATCCAGACACTGGCACCCTTCATCGCGTCGGGTTCCAGTTTGCACCATTTCACCCGCCCGCGTTTTTCCTGAGCAATCAAGCCAGCGCGGGTCAGGATCATCAGGTGTTTTGAGATTGCTGCCAATGACATTTCGAATGGTTCGGCAACGTCGGTCACCGCCATATCGTCTTCTAGCAGCATGCTTAAGATCGCCCGACGGGTCGGATCAGCGAGAGCAGGAAAGATGGTGTCTAAAGAATTGGCCATAGGGATGCTTTGGCAAAGGCAAAAGGGATCGTCAACCAAATGGTTGAATGTCTAAAATTGGCTGGAATTGGTTAACTGCTTCCTACGACATGATTGCAGGCGATCGTAATTACTAATTTTTGTGTATATAATCAGTGTCTTGATCAGTTTTTGGAAACCCCGATGACCCTGTTGACTCGGACCCGTCCCCCCATTAGCACTCCATCAAGATTTCCAATTGGGGAAAACGCCGTGACCGATCCTGATCAAAAGCTGCAAATGCAGCAACTTGAAGCCAAGATCGCCGCAGCGAAGCAGGCACAAGAGCCGGGACCCAAGAAGGAAGAGCACTATTCTCAAGCGCAACATGCGTGGCGGATGGTGATAGAGTTGGTGGCCGGTCTTGGGATCGGTTTTGGCATAGGATACGGGTTAGATTACCTGTTTGGGACACTTCCCATCTTTATGCTGATTTTCACCGTTCTGGGTTTGGTGGCCGGGGTCAAAACGATGATCCGCAGTGCTCATGAGATGCAGGATGATCAATTGGCCGAATTGGCCGCGAATGACGATGCGGGATTATCCCGCAAAGATGAGGGAGCCTGAAAATGGCAAGCGAAGCACAAGGCGTAGAGACTGGCGGGCTGGAATTCCACCCAATGGATCAGTTCAACATTGAATCGCTATTTGGCGGTCCAATTGCTTGGTACACTCCAACAAACGCAGCGTTGTGGATGGGGCTAGCGATTTTGGCAGTGATCGGCCTGATGGTTTTGACCACGACTAAGCGTTCAGTTGTTCCTTCACGCGGTCAGTCAGTCGCTGAATTGGCATACGGCTTTGTCTACAAGATGGTAGAAGACGTATCCGGCAAAGATGGCGTCGTTTACTTCCCATACATCATGACATTGTTCATGTTTATCGTTTGCGCCAACTTTCTTGGCCTTATCCCAATGTCCTTCACTACTACATCCCACTTTGCCGTAACGGTTGTCTTGGCGATGGCAGTGTTCTTGACAGTGACTGTTTTGGGTTTTGTCAAAAACGGTACGAAATTCTTGGGTCTATTTTGGGTGTCTTCTGCACCATTGGCCCTACGCCCAATCCTGGCGATCATCGAAGTTATCTCATACTTCGTACGTCCGGTAAGCCACTCTATTCGTTTGGCGGGTAACGTCATGGCGGGTCACGCGGTTATCAAAGTGTTCGCAGGTTTCGCAGCAATCGCTGTCGTTAGCCCGATCGCAATCGCAGGCATCGTCGCAATGTACGCCCTGGAGATCTTGGTCTCATTCATTCAGGCATATGTTTTCACAATTCTGACGTGCGTTTACTTGAAAGACGCGCTTCACCCGAGCCACTAATCCCGGGGAACAAAGGTTAGGCGGGGGAAACCCCGCCCTACAGTATCACTCACAACGGCAAACATTCGTTTGTCTATCTATCTAACTTCCAATCGTAAGGAGATTTCACATGGAAGGTGAACTAGCACACATCGGCGCAGGTCTAGCAGCAATCGGTTCCGGCGCAGCCGCTATCGGTGTTGGTAACGTTGCAGGCAACTTTTTGGCAGGCGCATTGCGCAACCCATCTGCAGCAGCATCACAAACAGCGACACTGTTTATCGGTATCGCATTCGCAGAAGCTTTGGGGATCTTTTCATTCCTCGTAGCTCTGTTGCTGATGTTCGCTGTCTAAGACAGACTGAACAACAGTATTGCTTACAAACCGTAGGCAATAAGTTCCTTACGGTCGGGCGGTGCATTTCGATGTCCCGCCCGATGTAATGACCGCCCAATTGGGTGATTGAACGGAGACCAAGATGGCAACCGATACACACAGTGCAGCAGAGGCCTCAGGTCCCGGCATGCCACAACTGGACTTTTCGACATGGGGCAACCAGATCTTCTGGTTGGTTATTACCCTCGTCGTAATCTATCTTATTCTGTCTCGCGTGGCTTTGCCGCGTATCGCTTCGGTTTTGGCCGAACGTCAGGGGACAATTACAAATGACATCGCCGCAGCAGAAGATTTGAAAGCCAAAGCACAGGAAGCAGAAGCTGCCTATGACAAAGCTCTTATCGATGCACGCGCCGAGGCAGGCCGCATCGTGGCAGAGACCAAAGCCGGCATCCAAGCCGACTTGGACAAAGCTATTGCGACTGCAGACACCAAGATTGCTGCGAAAGCTGCTGAAGGTGAGAAGGTCATTGCTGAAATTCGTGCTGGTGCCTTGGACAACGTAAAAGTTGTTGCCAAAGACACAGCAAAAGAAATCGTTGCAGCCATGGGTGGCAAGGCCGATGCGAAAAGCATCACCGCCGCCGTGACCGCGCGGATGAAAGGGTAATCGAGATGCGTTTTACACAAATCACCCTGACAGGCGCTGTTGCGACGTTGGCCGCAAGTCCAGCTTTCGCAGCGTCTGGCCCGTTCTTTTCCCTTGGCAACACAGACTTTGTTGTGTTGCTTGGCTTCATCGCCTTCATTGGGGTTTTGTTCTACTTCAAAGTACCTTCCATGTTGGGTGGTATGTTGGATCAACGCGCAGTTGGTATTCAGTCCGAATTGGACGAAGCCCGCACGTTGCGTGAAGAAGCGCAAACTTTGTTGGCAAGTTACGAGCGCAAGCAAAAAGAAGTTCAGGCCCAAGCAGACCGCATTGTTGCAGCAGCTAAAGATGAAGCTAACGCAGCGGCAGAACAGGCCCGCGCTGATCTGGCACAATCTATCGAACGCCGCTTGGCTGCCGCTGAGGATCAAATTGCCTCTGCTGAAGCTTCTGCTGTAAAAGAAGTACGTGACCAATCAGTTACCATTGCTATCGCAGTGGCACGTGACGTGATTGCGAAACAAATGACAGCTGCAAACGGCAGCTCGTTGATTGATGACGCAATCGCTCAAGTGGATGCAAAACTGCACTAACTAAGTCGCAGTTACTTATTATTCAAAAGGCCCTGGCAGAGACGTTGGGGCCTTTTGCTATTGTGGGATCAGGAATTTGTAGTTGCGTGATCTAGCCGTTGTTGGGCGACAATCTCGTTACGCTGTGCCTTCTGCTGGTCGTGCAGGCTGGCCTCGATGTAGTCCATATGGGCGTGCACCGCTTCCTTGGCCGCGACCCCATCACGGGCCTGTAGCGCGTCGTTTATTGCACGGTGCTGGTCCAGCATCGTGTTGCGCGTGGTGCGTTGGTTGAACATCACCTGACGGTTATAGAACACGCCTTCGCGCAGCAGCTCGTACATCGAACGCATCATGTGCAGCATCACCACGTTATGGCTGGCTTCGATGATCGCCATGTGGAATTGCGCATCAAGCTGGGCTTCGTCTTCGGCTGTTCGTTTGGGATCTGCGGTTTCCATTTTGGAAAATACGGTCTGAACAACTTTCAGGTCGGTATCAGACCCCAGGCGCGCCGCACGTTCCGCGGCCATCCCTTCCATGTCACGGCGAAAGGACAGGTAATCAAACACTGCCTCGTCATGGCGCGCGAAAAGTTGCGTCAGGGCAGGGGCAAAGGCAGAGCCAAGAACATCAGCGACAAACACACCAGCCCCAGCCCGCGCAATTAACAATCCGCTGTCTTGGAGAGTTCCAATCGCATCGCGCAGTGAGGGGCGTGACACGCCAAGTCGTTCAGCCAATTCACGTTCTGAGGGCAAACGTTCACCGGGCCTAAGGATCCCACGCAAGATCAATTCCTCGACCTGACGCACCACGGCACCGGATAGTTTTTCAGATTGTACGGTCGTGAATGGCATGGGCACTTTCCTCAATTGGTAATTTTATATGACCAAAGTGGGTGAGGGGCAATTTCTTTGTTACGGATTAAGGGTTCGTTAAACATGGAAGGGGCAAAATCGGTGGATGCGCTATGTTGCTTTAATGATCTTTTGCACCGCTTTGGCGGCTTGCAATACGCCGTCGATCGGGTTTCGTGGCATTGATCCGGTTAAGGTGACGCTTGAGGGATCAACCTTTGATGTGCGGGTGAATGGCACAGTGGCAGAGGCGATCCGCACCAATATGCAATATGCGCCACGTTTGGGCCCAATCGGGGGCCGTGCATCTGTTGCGATTGAACAAGTCAGCGGGTGCAAAGTGAAGCGGTTCGGGGGCGATCAGGCTGTTATTGTCGCAGAGTTGGATTGCAAAAGCGGGCAGCTCAGCAATTAGTTGTGGATAACTACCACACAATAGGCGTTTCAAAGGCGTAGTAATTGACACAACCCCATCTTCACCTTCAGGTTATCACTCCATGCAGAATCATAATAAGGGCAACAATTGCGCTTTTCCAAACTGAAGCTGACGGGCTTTAAGAGCTTTGTAGACCCTACTGATTTGATCATCTCGGATGGTTTGACCGGTGTTGTGGGTCCGAACGGCTGTGGGAAATCCAATCTGCTCGAAGCGCTGCGCTGGGTCATGGGTGAAAATCGGCCTAAAGCCATGCGCGGTGGCGGTATGGATGACGTGATCTTTGCTGGTGCTGCAACGCGCCCCGCGCGCAATTTTGCCGAAGTTACTTTGCAAATAGATAACTCAGAACGCTTGGCCCCCGCGGGGTTCAATGACTCTGACACGATGGACATTGTGCGCCGTATTACGCGTGATGTTGGCAGTGCCTATAAAGCTGGCGGCAAAGACGTGCGTGCGCGTGATGTCCAGATGTTGTTTGCGGATGCATCGACCGGATCGCATTCCCCTGCATTGGTTCGTCAGGGGCAAATTGCCGAACTGATCAACGCCAAACCAAAGAACCGTCGCCGTATTTTGGAAGAAGCCGCGGGCATTTCCGGCCTTTATCAGCGCCGTCATGAGGCCGAATTAAAGCTTAAAGGTGCAGAGACCAATCTGGCCCGTGTGGACGATGTCATTGAACAACTTGCGAACCAGTTGGGGCAGTTGGCGCGCCAAGCCCGCCAAGCGGCGCGTTACCGCGAGATTGGTGAGGAATTGCGCCGCACGGAAGGCATGTTGTTGTACCGTCGTTGGCGTGAAGCAGATGATGCGCGTGCGACTGCAGATGAAACGCTGCGCGGACGTGTGACCGAAGCCGCCCAAGCGCAAGCATTGGTTCAAACTGCGATCAAAGCACGCACTGCTGCCGAAACAGCATTGCCGCCAATGCGCGAGGAAGAGGCGATCGCTGCCGCGATCATGCAGCGACTTACCGTTCAGCGCGATACATTGGATGATCAAGAGGCCCAAGCGGTGCAGGTCATCCAAACCCTGACCAACCGCATTGCACAGTTGGGTCGCGATATTGAACGCGAGGGTGGTTTGAACCGCGATGCGGGTGAAACGATTGAGCGCCTTGAGTGGGAAGCGCGTGAACTTACCAAAGCCGGTGAGGGGCACGAGACCCGTCTGGAAGAAGCCGCTGAAGGTGCGCGTGAAGCTGCGCAAATGTTGCAGGCTTGCGAAGCTGAATTGGGCCAAAAAACCGAAGACGTTGCCCGTTTGGCTGCGCGCCACGGGTCTGCGCAACGCCTGTTAGATGACAACCGCAAGACCGAAGAAAAGTCCGAATCAGAGGCGGCCAAAGCTCGTGAAGCCGTTGCGCAAAGTCACGCAGCTTTGAAAAAAGCGGGTGATGATTTTGAAGCTGCACAGTTGTCATCGGTGAGCGCAGAAGAAACTGCGCAACGTGCTGACAACGCGTTGAACGCTGCCGAGCAAGCGCGCGCCGAAACGCAATCGCGTGAATCTGATGCGCGTGCTGAACGCTCTGAGGCCGAAGGCGAAATGAATGCCCTTCGCGCAGAAACTGGCGCACTGGCAAAACTGGTTGAACGCGATACCGCAGAGGGTGGCCAAATTTTGGATCGCCTTCAGGTGCAACAGGGGTTTGAGAAGGCCCTTGGTGCTGCATTGGCGGGTGATTTGCGTGCGCCAGAGGTTGAGTTGGATGGGCCATCGGGTTGGGCAGTGATGCCGCCCTATGAAGAAGAGCAACCTTTGCCTGATGGTATCACGCCGCTGACCCACCACGTGTCTGTACCTGACGTTTTGGTGCGGCGCATGAGCCAGATTGGTTTGGTCGACAGCGATGATGCGCAACGTTTGCAGCCATTGCTGAAACCGGGTCAGCGGTTGGTTTCACCCGAAGGCGATTTGTGGCGTTGGGATGGATTTCGTGCGTGGGCAGAAGATGCGCCAAGTGCGGCGGCATTACGTCTGCAACAGCTGAACCGTCTTGAGGAATTGAAGCAATCGCTTGAACAAGCGTCTAACCGTGCGGACGGTGCGCGGGGCGCGCATGAGACGCTGACGGCCCGATTGGCTGAGTTGAGCGAAGCTGATCGCGCCGCCCGTGAAGCGCGTCGTGAAGCAGATCGCATGGTTGCAGATGCTGGCCGCGCATTGAGCCGATCAGAAGCGGATCGTAATTTGGCAGAGGGCCGTTTGGAGTCCCTTGGGTTGGCCGTGAGACGCCACGAAGAAGAAGCGATGGGTGCGCGAACGCGGGTGCGCGAAGCAGAACGTGCTTTGGCGGATTTGGGTGATCTAGACGTGGAACGCGCCGCTGTTGAAGAGCAGCGCGTGACTGTTGAAGCTGCGCGTATAACAATGATTTCGCTGCGTTCACGCCACGACGAAGTGCGCCGTGAAGGCGATGCCCGATTGAAGCGTAGCCAAGAAGTGACCAAGGAAATTAGTGGTTGGCGTCACCGTTTGGAAACTGCGGAAAAACGCAGTGCCGAGTTGGTCGAACGTAAAGAAACCTCTGAAGTGGAATTGAAAGTAGCGAGTGCTGCTCCTGCTGAATTGGCTGCCAAACGTGATGAACTAAGCCTTGCGATATCAGAAGCCGAGGTGCGCAAGGTGGCCGCCACAGATGCCCTGTCGGTGGGTGAGGGTGCTTTGCGTGAAGCGGCCATGAATGAACGTGATTGCGAGCGTTTGGCATCAGAAGCACGCGAGGCCCGTGCCCGTGCAGAGGCTCGTTCTGAAGCTGCGCGTGAAACGGTGACTGCGGCGGCTGAACGTATTGCTGAGGAGCAGCAGAAAACGCCGAACCAATTGCTGACAGCGTTGGAAGTGAACCCTGATGAAATGCCAGCCTCTGAAGCATTAGAAGCAAGTGTGAATGCGTTGAAACGCCAACGCGATGCATTGGGGGCCGTGAATTTGCGCGCCGAAGAAGATGCGCTTGAGGTGCAAGTCGAGCATGACAACTTGGTCGGTGAGAAGGCGGACCTTGAGGAAGCGATCAAGACACTTCGCAGTGGTATTGCCAGTTTGAACCGCGAGGGGCGCGAGCGCCTTTTGACCGCGTTTGAGCAGGTGGATACCAACTTTGCGCAGCTGTTTACGCATCTGTTTGGTGGCGGTGAGGCGAACCTTGTGATGGTCGAAAGTGACGACCCGTTAGAGGCCGGACTTGAGATCATGTGCCAACCGCCCGGTAAGAAACTGAGCACGCTTAGTTTGTTGTCCGGCGGCGAACAAACGTTGACCGCGATGGCGCTGATCTTTGCCGTCTTCCTGGCGAACCCTGCACCGATTTGTGTGTTGGACGAGGTCGACGCGCCTTTGGATGATGCCAACGTGACCCGTTTCTGCGACCTGTTGGATGAGATGTGCCGTCAGACGGATACGCGGTTCCTGATCATCACACACCACGCGGTGACCATGGCCCGTATGGACCGCTTGTTTGGTGTCACAATGGCGGAACAAGGTGTGAGCCAATTGGTGTCTGTTGATTTGAAAAAGGCATCGGCGATGGTGGGCTAAGACCCCAGTTTCGCGTCATTGCTATTTTAGAAGATAAGCCCCGCAGAGTATGTGCTCTGCGGGGCTTATTTGATTTAGCGGGGCTTATTTGATTTAGAATCAGATCATAGATCTAACCCGTGAAATCGATTTATAGGTTGTTCAGCAGCGTCGGTGTTGGCCATGCATCGGCTGGCAGGCCAAGGCGCTGTTGTTCTGCTTGAACTGCATCGCGTGTACGTGCGCCCAAGATGCCATCGATTTTGCCAACGTTATATCCACGCTTTTGCAATTTGGATTGCAGGCGTTTCATGCTGTCACCCTGAAGGCCCTGATCTGGATTTCCAGCGTCATAAGCCGAGGCACCTTGTAGGCGTGTTGCGAAGTAGGCTGCTGTGAGAACGTAGGTGAATGATTGGTTCCATTCAAAGTATACGTTGAAGTTTGGGTAGGCTAGGAATGCTGGGCCCTTGTGACCTTGTGGTAAAATCAAAGACGCTGGAAGGTTGGCAAGTTTGCCTTCACGTGCCCGAACGCCCATTGCCTGCCAGTCGCCAACGGACATGGTGGTGCCCAAGCCACTTTTTGACCAATCCATATTGTTTGGCACAGTCACTTCTTGCAGCCATGGTTGGCCTGCGTTCCAACCCAAGTGCTGCAACATCTTGCCGCCTGACGTTAGCGCATCCGGAGCAGATGTCTTGAGTGATACGCGGCCGTCGCCGTCGGCATCCACACCGTTTTCCAAGATATCGCGCGGCAACATTTGCACCATCCCGATTTCACCAGCCCATGCACCTGTTGTGCGTGCTGGATCAAATTGGCCGCGTTCATAAAGGGTCATCGCCGCGAAAACCTGTGGGCGGAACAATTCTGGACGGCGGCAATCGTGGGCCAACGTGACCAGAGCGTTGGCGGTGTTAAAGTCACCTTGGAACGCGCCGTAATCAGTTTCAAAAGCCCAGAACGCCAACAGCACGTTGCGGTTTACGCCGTATGTGGATTCGACGTTATCAAACACGCGATCAAAGCGTTTGGCGTTTGAACGCCCTGAGTTGATCCGGTTTGATGAAATCAATCGGCGTGAAAATTCGATGAATGGTTTCTGGAAAACACCTTGGGCGCGATCTGCCTTTAGCACGCTTCCATCTTTACGGATACCCGACAGGAACGCATCAGCTTTCGCTGGTGAGATACCTTGGGCAACGGCTTCGGATTTTAGTCCGTTTTTGAAGCTATTGAAGGAGCCACCACATTCGGCGTGGGCCGCGAGTGGCAAGAGGATGGCAGCGGTTAAAGCAAGTATGCGCATATTGGTGTCCGTTATAAAATGGTGAGGATGGTAGTGAATAAAAATGCGATGCCCCATGCTTTCCATAACATAGAGCATGCGGCGTCGATGTCTGAAGGTCCCGCAAACTGATTTCCCGTTGGATGTACGAATGGGAAATCTTGCATCTGCCCTTCGTAGGCGCGTGGGCCTGATAATCCGATGTCGATGGCGCGTGCCATTGCTGCTTCGGGCCAGCCAGCGTTTGGTGAGCGGTGAAGTTTTGCGTCGGCGATGATGTTGTGCCATTGGCCCTGAACGCCTGCGGGCAATGCGATAAGTGCTGCGGTGATCCGTGCAGGGATCAGGTTTAGCAGATCATCAAAGCGGGCAGAGGCCCATCCGAAATTGGCATGCCGGTCGGTTTTATAGCCGATCATGCTGTCCGCGGTATTGACGATTTTATAGACCATTAAACCTGGTAACCCGCCGACCAGGAACCAAAAGGCTGGTGCGATCACACCGTCACTCAGGTTTTCTGCCGCGCTTTCAATTGCGCCGCGTGCCACGGCGGGTTGATCCATGTGTGCAGTGTCGCGCCCCACGATCCTGGCGACCGTTTTGCGGCCCTCAGCAAGGGAGATGCGCAGGGCGTCTGCAACCTGTTGGACATGCTGAACCAAGGATTTTTGGGCGAGTAGAATTGCAGTGACTAAGATGGTGACGATCCCGCCAAACAAGCTGATGATATACCCCAAGAGCGCTGCGCCAGTCACGAGAGCGAGAAGCGTCAGAACGCCATTGAGCTTGGCATTGTCACCGCTGTTGAATTGTTCGTCACACCACTTGATCAGTTTGCCCATAAGTACGGCAGGATGCGGTACCTTATTCCATAACCATTTGGGTTCACCAAAAATGGCATCAAGGATCATTGCGAAAAAGAGCAGTGCTGCGGTGCTCACAACGCATCCTCAATACGAGACCAGTCCATCGGATGCGGCAAGCCAAGGCGTAGCCAACGCGTGCTGTAGGGAAAAATGCGCGACCAGATTTGGGATTGGGCGAGACGGTCCTGCCATTCTGCTGCGTCGCCTACATCATACAACCTGAACAAGGTTGTGCCGCCAACAACGGTTGCACCCTTTGCGGTCATAAGTTCGTCAAGTTTCGCGGAATCTTTTTCTAAGCGTGTGCGTGTTTGGTTGGCCCAATCGTGATCTCTGAGTGCCTGCGCGCCAATTGCTAATGCTGGACCGGAAACGGGCCATGGGCCTAACATGGTTTTCAGTTGCTCAATCAACGCCGGTTCGCCAATGGCAAAGCCAAGGCGCAGCCCTGCGAGGCCCCAGAATTTACCGAAACTTTTCAACACGATTGTACCGGGTTCAGCAGCGTGTTGGATCAACGACTGCAGAGGCATTACATCGCAAAAGCTTTCGTCGATAATACGCAACGGTGCTTTGATCTGATCGATCGACCAGATGCGGCCGTCAGGGTTGTTGGGATGAACAACGACTTGGGCAGCAGCTGGGCCATCTGTTCTCCAACCTGCCAATTCGAATGCGCTGGCGTGTTCGTTGTACGTTGGACCCGCGATATCAACTGATGCTGTTGGGGCAAGTCGTGGCATGTTTGCGATGAGGGAGGATGCACCGGGGGCGGCCAGAATTGCAGCTGTGTCAGGTACATCCCAAAATGCACGCGCCGCATCTTTGAGGTTGGTGGCGGCGGTTTGATCAGGTAGCGCGGTCCATGCGTCAGGTTGAATTCCAGATACGCCATAGGGCAGGGGATTGATCCCAGTCGATAGGTCAATCCAATCGGTGCGGTTGCCGCCGTATTGGCGTGCAGCACCGTCCAGTCCACCACCGTGATCATTACTCTTTTTGGTCAAGATTGAGCTCTTTCACAGTCAATTAGAACAACATGTTTCGCCGTTGTTTAATCTAAAAGAAGTGAAAACCCTATCATTATCAAGTGAGTCTTCCAAAGTTCATCAATTCCGGTTTCTGTCGCCTAGATGTTAGGGTTTTGGGCAACAAAAACTGGTGAAGGATTGCGTTATCCGCGGCCGTGTGGGGCCATTAGGTCTAGTGTTGGATTGATGGGGATGATCCGGTTTGGGTTTATGTTTTCGTGGCTGTAATGATAGTGGCGCACGATGTGGTTCAAGTTGACGGTTTCTGCGACGCCCTCAACTTGATAAAGCTCACGGGTGTAGGCCCATAGATTGGGATAATCTACGATACGTTTTTTGTTACACTTAAAGTGCAGATGATACACGGCATCAAAACGGATCAGGGTCGTGAACAACCGCCAGTCAGCTTCCGTCAGGCGATCCCCAAGTAAATAACGTTTTGTCCCTAGGCGCTCTTCGATCCAATCTAAGGTGTCGAACAATGGATGTATGGCCTCGTCGTAGGCTGCCTGAGTTGTTGCGAACCCGCAGCGATAGACGCCATTGTTCAGTGTATCATAGGTCCTTGCATTCACGACTTCGATGTCGTCATGCATGTGCTGGGGCCACAGATCATCGATATTGCCTGTCACGTCGTTGAAGGCAGAGTTGAACATGCGGATAATTTCGGAACTTTCGTTACTAACAACCGTGTTCTGCTGTTTGTCCCAAAGGATTGGCACGGTAACGCGGCCAGAAAACGTAGGGTCTGCGCGCGTGTAGATGTCGCGTGCAAATGGCAGATCAAACAAAGTGTCCCCAGTTGCACCGTATTCGTCTTTCTCAAAGGACCAACCATCTGACAACATGTCAGGGTGAACAGTTGAGATAGTGATGTGGTCGCTGAGGCCTTTGATCTGGCGGAAGATCAGTGCGCGGTGTGCCCATGGGCATGCGTCACTGACATACATGTGGTAACGGCCTGTTTCTGCCTTGAATCCGCTGATACCTGATGGGCCTGCTGATCCATCGGCGGTAATCCAGTTGCGGAATTTCGCCTGTGATCGTTCAAACTTTCCACCAGTCGATTTGGTATCATACCAAGTGTCGTGCCAAACGCCGTCAACCAATAGTCCCATTGTGCAACCCCATATATTGTTAACTCTTGGCTAAATGGTTGTAGCGCGCATCGCCATAGGGTTCTGCGCTCATGCACTATGCGCAGATGCACATGTCTTTGGTGCTATGGGTTGATATCTTAAGTCTGTCACAAAGATTTAACTTGCAGCTGCTACTTCATGAGGCATTGTTAGGTTACTCAACTAGGGGAAGTCGGATGACAACATTTGTTCCAAAAGAAGTTCAGGCAGGTCTAGACCGCGCCAGATTGGCGCGGATGAAAAAGGCGTCGCGTTTGCGGATTTCTGTTAATGATAAAACATACAAAGTGCTGCGCATGTGGAAGACTGGGTTTTCTATCGATGCGGAAACAGCCCCACAATTGCGTGGATTGGTTGACCTATATGACGGTGCGATCCACTTGTTCCAATGTCTGATCATTGCGAACGAGCGGGATGAGGACGAGATGCTGTTTGAATTCAAACGCCTGACTGCAGTGTCCGAACAGCCGGCTATCGACTTTGTGCGTGATCCAGATGCGCCAATCGCATTGCTGGGCCGCGCTAGCTAAGCCAGCGCCCAATCGGTTAGAAATATCGAGTTAAGTTAAGGCGCGGCTGAAACCGCGCCTTTGGTCGCTTTACTGAAGGTCGCCAAAGGCTTTTGCCAATCGATCAACGGCCTCTTGGACGCGTGAACGTGGTGTCGCGATGTTGAAGCGCAGGAACGTATCACCACCTGTTCCAAAGGTTGGTCCGTGGTTCACAGCAATCTGCGCGTCTTTTTCAACGCGTTTGGTGAAGTCCTCGCGGCTCATTCCTGTGCCGTCGAAATCCACCCACGACAGATATGTTGCCTCTAAATTCATTGAGGCAAGGCCGGGGATGGCATTCACGCCTGCATCAAATATTTTGCGATTTCCATCAAGGTATTCAACCAACCCATCAACCCATGTGGCACCCTCAGGTGAATAAGCGGCTGTGGCCATGAACAGACCAAATGAGTTGGCTGACAAGCCCATCGCGGCCATGCGCCCTGCGAATTTGGCGCGTAAATCGGGGTCTTCAATGATAACGTTGCCAGAGTGTGAACCAGCGATGTTGAAGGTTTTTGTTGTGGCCGTCATCATAACGAGACGGTCGGTAATGCCGTCGATGTGGCTCATGGGAATATGAGCGCTGCCTGGCATGACCAGGTCGTGGTGAATTTCATCAGATACAAGGGTGAGGTCGTGGCGTTTTGCGAAATCTGCGACACCTTGCAACTCTACCTTGGACCAAACGCGTCCACCAGGATTGTGCGGCGAGCATAGGATCACCATCTTTTCTGAACCCGTCATTTGCGCATCATATGCGTCAAAATCCATTTCAAAGCGGCCATTGTTATTGGTCAGCTCGCATTCGACAACCTTTCGGCCTGCAGCGTTAATAACCTTTGCAAATGCATGATAGACCGGCGTGAACAAGACAACGCCGTCGCCCGCAGATGTGAACGCATCGACACACATTGCTGTTCCGTTGACCAAGCCGTGCGTCGTAAAGATCCATGACGGATCAACTTTCCAGTTGTGGCGCGTTTCCATCCACCAGTTGATGGCTTCCTTGTATTTGGAATCGTCCCCGAAATATCCCATCACCCCGTGATCAACTTGTCCTTGAACCGCATCCAAAACGCATTGGGGCGGACGGAAGTCCATATCAGCGACCCACATAGCAAGACCGGTGTCCGTTGGTACGCCATAGATTTCTTCCATCATGTCCCATTTTACACAATGGCTGCCACGGCGGTCGATGATATCGTCAAAGCTCATGGGGGTATCTCCACTATCCTGCTGGGTTTTTGCCAAGCTAACGGGATATGGCAGGGTTGCAAGAGGCGTTGCGCGGGACGGCACATTGTCCTACATCACTGCCATGATACGTCCTATTTTATTGCACCCCGACCCCCGCCTGAAAAAAATTTGCGCTGATGTGCCCGATTTGACAGATGAATTGCGCACGCTTGCCGATGATATGTTGCAAACCATGTATGATGCCCCTGGCGTTGGATTGGCTGCGCCGCAGGTCGGTATTTTGCACCGCTTGATTGTTTTGGACTGCGTCAAGGAAGAGGGTGAAACGGCCCGTCCTTTGATCATGTTCAATCCGGAAATTATCGCATCCTCGGATGAAAAGAACGTCTATGAAGAGGGGTGTTTGTCTATCCCCGATTTGTTTGCGGATGTTACCCGACCTAAAATAGTGCAAGTGCGCTGGATGGATCGTGATGGGAATGAACAAAACGAAGAGATGGATGGCTTATGGGCCACCTGTGTTCAGCATGAAATCGATCACCTCGAGGGCAAGTTGTTCATCGACCACATCAAACCCCTTCGCCGCCAGATGATCACCCGTAAAATGGTGAAGCTAAAGCGCGAATTGGCGCGGGGCTGATCGGGGATGAGCGTTCTAGATATCGTCCTTTGGCCAGATGCGCGACTGACTGAGACCTGTGTTCAGGTTGAGGAAATCACCCAAGAAATTCGCACCTTGGCCCAAGATATGTTGGACACCATGTATGCTGCTCAGGGTCGTGGTTTAGCCGCGTCTCAGGTTGGTTCATTACACCGTCTATTTGTGATGGATATCGGTTGGAAAGAAGGCAAATCGGACCCGTTGATTTGCATCAATCCAATGTTACAAGAAATTGGCGAAGAACGCGCTGTTTTGGAAGAGGGCTGTCTTTCAATTCCGGGCGTATTGGCCGAAGTGAACCGCCCGTCACAGGTTCAGGTGGTTTGGTCTTCCCTTGAGGGTGGTCGTTATGTTCAATCCTTTGACGGGTTCGGTGCGGCCTGTGTGCAGCATGAAATCGACCATCTTGATGGGATTGTGACATTTGATCATTTGGACGCTGACACGCGCGCGGCTTTGATTGCGCAGTTCGAGGCGGCGAAATGACGGTTCGCCCGTTTGTCAGTTGGCCAGACAAGCGGTTGCGCACAGCCGTGCCGGAAGTTGCCGAAATTACAGATGAGATTCGTTTGATCTGGGCGGATATGGTTGAGACGATGGATGCGATGCCCGGTGTCGGATTGGCCGCGCCGCAAATCGGCGTCTTGATGCAGTTGGCCGTAGTCGATGCGTCGCCGGATCGCAAACGGCGGATACTTTTGGCAAACCCAACTATCCTGTCAGCGTCAGAAGAAATGAACACTCACGATGAAGCCAGCCCAAATTTACCAGGTGTTTCTGCGATTATTAAGCGACCTAAGAATGTAAGCGTTCGGTATCTGAATGAAGATGGCGTAATAACGCGTGGTGATTTTACAGGGCTTGAAGCGACGAGCGTTCAGCACCAAATCGATCATCTGCAGGGCAAAATGTATTTTGACAATCTTGGCCGTGTGAAACGCGATATGCTGCTGCGTAAAGCACGTAAAACATAAGTTTTTTTGGTGTGCCAACGGCATGCCACTGCGAGGGAATGATGCGTATAGTCTTTATGGGAACACCGGATTTTTCGGTTCCGGTGCTTGAAGCGCTTGTTGATGCTGGTCACGAGATCGTTGCAGTCTATTCCCAGCCACCGCGCCCTGCAGGCCGTGGTAAGAAAGATCGCCCAAGCCCAGTTCAATCTAAGGCCGAGGCGCTTGGTTTGATGGTGCGTTATCCCCAAAGCGTTCGCACAAACGAGGCTCTTGCCGATTTTGTAGCGCTGGAAGCAGATGTCGCAGTTGTCGTGGCATATGGCTTGATCCTGCCCCAATCCATTTTGGATGCGCCCAAAAACGGGTGTCTGAATATTCACGCAAGCCTTTTGCCGCGTTGGCGTGGGGCGGCACCAATTCACCGCGCCATTATGGCTGGTGATGCTGAAACGGGTGTCTGTATTATGCAGATGGAGGCAGGATTGGACACAGGTCCAGTTTTAAGCTGTCATGCAATTTCGATCGGTGAAACGGAAACGACCTTGCAGTTACATGACCGCCTTAGCGTGCTTGGTGCGGATGCGATTGTAGAGACGTTGGCAAATTTGGATCAACTTCCGCCGCAGGAACAACCCGAAGAGGGCGTCACCTACGCGGCCAAAATAGACAAAGCAGAAGCTGCAATTGATTGGACCAAATCAGCCGTTGAAGTTGATCGGTTGATCCGTGGTCTATCGCCGTTCCCCGGCGCATGGTTTGAGATGAATGGAACGCGTATTAAGGTTCTTGGCTCTACATTGGTTGATCAGAATGGGAGTGCTGGTGCAGTCTTGGATGGCGCTTTGACGATTGCGTGTGGCAGTGGCGCGATTAGACTGACACACTTGCAGCGTGCAGGTAAAAGTGCGCAAGATCCTGGGCAGTTCCAGAACGGCTGGCCAATTGCGGCTGGCACGCAACTATAGCGGAGAAGATACCATGTTTCCTACAATGATAGGCACAGTCGTAATTGCAGGGATCGTTGGATATCTTGCTGAGAAAAGCAATTTTACCCACAATGGAATTCTTCAATCCATCATAATTTGCGTGGGTGGTGCGTTTCTATTTTACTTTGTGCGATTGATGTTTGGGATTGGTTTTGGCAGCGCTGGTTTGAACGCTATTTTGTCTTCAATCGGTGCGCTGGTGATTATCCCAACACATTGGCGCAAATAAGATCGCTTATTTCTTTGGTTTGAACGGGGCCATGCCAGCGTTCGCCAGTTGATCAGCGCGTTCATTTTCTGGATGACCAGCGTGGCCCTTAACCCATTTCCACGTCACATCGTGTTGTGAGTTCACTGCATCCAAACGTTGCCAAAGTTCAGCATTCGCCACAGGCTTCTTAGCTGCGTTTTTCCAGCCGTTTTTCTTCCAACCAAAAATCCAGCTGGTGATGCCATTTTTGACATAGTTGCTGTCGGTCACGATTGTGATCTCAGTACGGCGTGTCAGAGATTCCAGCGCGTTGATTGCTGCCAAAAGCTCCATGCGGTTGTTGGTTGTTGCGGGCTCGCCGCCCTTCAACTCACGTTCTTTGACAACTGTTGCGCCGTCTTTTGCCTGCAACAATGCACCCCAGCCACCTGGACCCGGATTGCCGCTACATGCGCCGTCTGTGTATGCGATTAAATTAGCCATGTGCCCGCACGCATATCCAAGGTGCCATGGTGCCGTCCAGCCCAATTGCGCTGCCGTTTGAATGTTGTGAGACGGTTAGGCCTACAGCGCTTAACAGACCGGTCAATTCTTCTAAGCTATAGTAGCTATAATGGCGCCCGATCCCGTCGCGTTTTTCACCTGTGCCCTCTTTCAGTCCGATGTGGAATTGGCCACCGGGTTTCAGTGCTTTAGCAAGGGCGGAAAGATGCCGAGGCATATCTGCCTTGGTCGCGTGCAGCAGGCTAAAGTTTGCCCAGATGCCATCATAGATATTTTCACCATCGATATCATCAAACGTTTCACACCGAGCTTCAACGCCGGCGTGTTTGGACGCGAGTGCAATCATTTCAGGAACGGCGTCTGTAGCGGTGACCTGAAAACCTGCTTTGGCGATTATGCCCGCTGAGGTACCGGGGCCGCATCCTAGGTCAAGAACATGACCTGTTGCGGGCAAGTCCGAAATGAAACTTGAAAGGATCGCATCGTTGATTTTGTCGCTGTCAGTGATGGCTGCATATTTCTCAGCCTGAGCTGCATAGACCCCGATTGTTTCTTTGTCGCTCATTGTATCATCCGATTTCACGCAAGACGCGCGGGACTTTGAACTCGACGTTTTCAACGGCTGTTTCGACCAGCTCCTCGGTCACATCATAACGTGATTTGAAAGCATCAATGACTTCGTTAATAAGAACTTCGGGGGCAGAGGCACCCGCTGTGATCCCGATAGATTTGATGCCCTCAAGGCTACGCCAGTCGATATCAGCCGCGCGTTGAACGAGTTGCGCATAGTTGCATCCAGCACGTGCGCCAACTTCAACAAGGCGTTTTGAATTTGAAGAATTCGGTGCACCAACAACAAGAATGGCATCACACTTTGGTGCCATCGCTTTTACGGCTTCTTGGCGGTTGGTCGTTGCGTAGCAGATGTCTTCTTTGTGTGGCCCAACGATTTTAGGAAACCGGTCTTTGAGAGCCGCAACTATGTCTGCCGTGTCATCAACGCTAAGCGTTGTCTGTGTCACGTAGGCAAGTTGGTCGGGGTCGCGGACCGTGACGTTAGCGACATCGCCGGGGGTTTCGACCAACAAAACTTCTCCGTTAGGAAGTTGCCCCATTGTGCCTACAGTTTCAGGATGCCCTTCGTGACCGATCATGATCATTTGCAAGCCTTGGTCCGAATGGCGCTGTGCTTCGATATGAACTTTGCTGACCAGCGGGCAGGTTGCATCGACAAATACCATCTGGCGGGCTTGGGCTGCGTTGGGCACTGATTTTGGAACGCCGTGTGCTGAGAAGATGACGGGACGGTCATCTGGGCACTCGTCTAAGTCTTCGACAAAGATCGCCCCCTTGTCACGAAGGCCATCAACAACAAATTTATTGTGAACAATTTCGTGACGGACATAAACGGGTGCGCCCCATTTATCGATTGCCATTTCAACGATTTTGATCGCACGGTCTACGCCTGCGCAAAAGCCACGTGGGGCCGCCAAGTAAAGCGTCAAAGGGGCATTGGGCATCATTCTCTCCATCATCAGTTGTGTCAGAGTTAATATCGCCAGTCCCCAAGGTCCACCCCGCGAAGTGGCGCAGGAGGTAATTGTGAAAGGGCGTGGATTGGTCGCCGGCTTAACCGGCAACCAATTTTATTGTTCTGAAGGGACATCTTCAGGCTTTTCGGGGAATTCACGTTGTGGACGGCCAAGCACGTCTTTCAACTCATCCAGCTCTATGAAGTTGTCAGCCTGACGGCGCAAATCATCTGAAATCATTGGTGGGTGGCTTCGGATCGTGGAAACCACGGACACCCGAACGCCTTGGCGCTGAATGCTTTCAACCAATGGACGGAAGTCGCCATCGCCTGAAAAGATAACGATATGATCGACGTGAGGGGCAAGTTCCATGGCATCGACAGCAAGTTCGATATCCATGTTACCTTTAATCTTACGTCGTCCCATACTGTCAGTGTATTCTTTGGCCGGTTTAGTGACCATCGTAAATCCGTTGTAGTTCAGCCAATCGACCAGTGGGCGAATCGGAGAATATTCATCGTTTTCTAAAAATGCAGTATAATAAAATGCGCGCAACAGTTTCCCGCGACGCATGAACTCTTTACGCAAAAGTTTGTAGTCGATGTCGAACCCAAGCGCTTTGGCAGCGGTATACAAATTCGATCCATCGATGAACAGCGCAAGCCGTTCGTCTTTGTAAAACATCAAAGTACCTTTCCGAAGAGCAACGCAGCCAACAATTTCGTGAGTGAAAAATAACTACGACTACGTGCAACGTCGAAAATAAGTATTTTGTACAATCAAGCAAGGTGTCATTCTGTGTGAAAAGGTGGAAAAGTGCATAAAGATAAAATACAGATGATAATTGCCCTTGGGAGCAATCAGCAGGTGGCTGAAGCCAGCCCTCAATTGATTGTTGAACAGGCAATTGAGGCATTGCGCGGTCGTGGTCCGGTGATTCGTAAAATCAGTAGATTTTATCAAACCCCGTGTTTCCCCGTCGGTGCTGGCCCTGACTATGTAAATGCGGCTTGTTTGCTAGAAACAACGTGGTCGCCATCTGAAGTAATAAAAACGTTACATGCGATTGAGCAGGAGTTTGGACGTAAGCGCATCCAACGATGGGGACAACGAACTTTGGACTTGGATTTGATTGGCGTCGAAGATCTTGTGTGTCCAAGCCTAAAAACACACGACAAGTGGCGTAACTTGGACTTAGCGACCCAAAAGAGTGAAGCGCCAACAGAGTTAATCGTCCCGCACCCTCGTGTGCAAGATCGCGCTTTTGTTTTAATCCCGATGATGGATATTGCGCCGGATTGGGTTCACCCAATCTTGGGCTTGAGTGTGTCTGAAATGTTGGATGCGCTACCCTCGGGCGAAAAAGTAGATGTAATACCTTTAAATGTTCAGCAATAGACGCTTGTAAACTTAGCAAAAGGGCAATAAATACCAGCCCTCAACACTTACCAAATTTTGGAGCTTGGCCATGGCCCGCGTTACCGTAGAAGACTGTGTAGACAAGGTTCCGAACCGTTTCGATCTGGTGATGCTTGCATCCCATCGTGCGCGCGAAATTTCCGCAGGTTCAGCAATCACTGTTGATCGTGACAATGACAAAAACCCTGTAGTTTCTTTGCGCGAAATCGCTGAAGAAACACAAAGTGCCGATGATCTGCGTGAGCGGATGATCGAAAGCAACCAGACGCAGATCGAAGTCGATGAGGCTGAGGAAGATGCGATGGCTTTGTTGATGGGCGCTGAACAAGACAAGCCAGAAGAAGACAGCATGAACGAAGAAATGCTGCTTCGCCAATTGATGGCTGCACAAGGCCAAAGCTAAGGCCAAACGCTAGGATGCGGACCAAATGATATCTGCCGACGATCTGATCGCGCTGGTCCGCAACTACAACCCCAAAACCAATGAAGCGCTTATCCGCTCTGCATATGAATTTGGTGCAGAAATGCATGATGGCCAGTTCCGTCATTCTGGCGAGCCATATTTTAGCCATCCAGTCGCGGTTGCCGCGATCCTGACTGAGCAGGACTTGGATGATGGCACTATAATTACCGCCCTTTTGCATGACACTATTGAAGACACCAAAGCATCATATGCTTCCGTGTCGGATCTGTTTGGCGAAGAAGTTGCCAAGTTGGTTGATGGCGTTACCAAACTGACCAATCTCCAGCTAAACAGTTCAGAAACCAAACAAGCAGAAAACTTTCGCAAACTGTTTATGGCGATGTCCAAAGACATGCGCGTTATTTTGGTGAAGCTGGCTGACCGCCTTCACAACATGCGCACTATCAAATCGATGCGTCCTGAGAAACAGGTTCAAAAAGCCCGTGAAACTATGGATATTTTTGCACCACTGGCTGGCCGTATGGGTATGCAATGGATGCGTGAAGAGCTGGAAGATTTGGCATTTCGTGTTCTTAACCCTGAAGGCCGATCAAGCATTATGCGACGTTTTGTAAGCCTTCAACGTGAGACTGGCGATGTGATCGAGCGCATCACCGGCGATATGCGGATGGAGTTGCAAAAAGCGGACATTGATGCAGAAGTGTTTGGGCGGGCGAAAAAGCCATATTCGATTTGGCGCAAGATGCAGGAAAAGGATCAATCCTTTAGCCGTCTCAGCGACATTTATGGGTTTCGTATTGTGACACGTAGTGAAGAAGACAGCTATCGAACGTTGGGGGCGATCCACCAGCGTTGGAGCGCAGTACCTGGTCGTTTTAAGGACTATATAAGTCAGCCCAAAACCAATGGTTATCGGTCCATTCACACGACAGTTTCTGGACGTGATGGTAAACGGGTTGAGGTCCAAATTCGGACTCGCCAGATGCACGATGTGGCTGAAACAGGCGTTGCTGCACATTGGTCGTACAAAGATGGGGTACGCACGCAGAACCCTTTTGCCGTTGATCCAGCTAAGTGGATTTCGCAACTTACAGAACAATTTGATGGCGAAGATGATCACGAGGACTTCTTAGAGGCAGTTAAGCTTGAGATGTATTCAGATCAGGTGTTTTGCTTCACACCTAAGGGCGAGGTGGTTAAATTGCCTCGTGGTGCAACGCCAATTGATTTTGCCTATGCTATCCATACGCGGATCGGCAACGCGTGCGTTGGTTCAAAAATTGACGGTATGCGCGTACCGTTGTGGACACGTGTAAAGAATGGCCAGTCTGTTGAAATTATCACTGCCGAAGGTCAATCGCCACAAACCACGTGGCTTGAGATTGCGACTACAGGCAAAGCTAAAACTGCGATCCGTCGTTCTCTTCGTGAGGCCGATCGATACAGTTTTATTAAACTTGGTCGTGAATTGGCCAGATCAGCATTCGCTAATGTGGGGCAGAAATCCACTGAGAAGGTTTTAGAAGCTGCGGCGCTCGTCTTGCGGTTAAAAGACCCTGATGAGGTTTTAGCTCGTTTGGGCAGCGCAGAGTTGACAGGGCGTCAGGTCGTTCAGGCTATTTATCCTGAATTGACCGCGCAAAAGGGAACACCCGTCGACTCAAGTCGTGCAGTTATCGGGTTGGAAGCAGGGCAGTCGTTTGAGCGTGCAAAGTGTTGTCAGCCACTTCCTGACGAGCGAATTGTTGGCATTAGCATGCGCGGGCGCGGGGTCGTTGTTCACACGATCGATTGCGAAAAGTTGATCACATTGGAAGATCGGCTGGATGACTGGTTAGACCTTCATTGGCACGATGGAAGCCATGCCGCAGAATATACCGCTACGCTTCGTATGACGATTGGCAACGGAGCTGGCGTTTTAGGTAGGGTTTGCTCCTTGATCGGCGAGACCGGAGCCAATATCTCTGACTTGAGATTCATGGACCGTAAGCCAGATTATTTCTTGATTCTGATTGATGTAGATTTACGAGATGTACAGCATTTGCATACGCTTACTGGTGCACTAAGTGCCCAAGACGGCGTTGCGGCGATTGAGCGATATAGAAACATAGATCTACCCGACGCAGGAGCTGCGAAATCGGGATGACCGATAGAGGACATTAACGGTGATTTTTAAACGCCGCGATCCAAAAACATATCTGCGTGCGGTGGTCGAATTTCTTTGGCCGCGTGGCGGTTGGACGCGCGCGTTCCATTATGTGCGTCACCGCTTGCGCCGCCTTCCAGATAGCCCAGAACGGATTGCGCGTGGAATTTGGGCGGGTGTATTTGCCGCCTTCACCCCATTCTATACAATGCATTTCTTTGTTGCCGTTTTTATGGCTAAACTCATGCGTGGGAACATGTTGGCGTCCCTGATGGGTACGTTTTTTGGTAATCCGCTGACCTATGTTCCAATTGCTGTGATGTCGTTGCAAACGGGGCACTGGCTGCTTGGTACTGAAATGGAAGCTGACGCGCATCGCTCTTTTGGCGGTAAGTTCGCGGATGCAGGTGGGGACCTTATATATAATCTCAAGGCAGTATGGATGGGGCGGCCAACGGACTGGCATGGTATCTCCGTCTTTTACGACGAGATTTTCTACCCCTACATGGTTGGCGGAATAATCCCAGGAATCGTGTTTGGAACGATATGCTATTATATTAGCGTCCCGTTGATCCGTGCCTATCAGCATCGACGCAAGGGCGTTATCAAGGCGAAATTCGAAGCACTAAAGGCTAAGGCAGGTGCAAAGGCAGAAGCTAAGCGTAAAGCTGAAGCAGAGGTTAAAGACAGCGAGTAAGTTATCGCGTGTTGATACAATTCTCATGTGTACTAATATTCATTCGTGATTGTATCCCTGTAGATATAACCTGAATCTCAATATGAGGTACCCAATGACTACATCTGAAAAACTACGTTTGGGCGTAAATATCGACCATGTTGCGACTGTTCGTAACGCGCGTGGTGGCGATACACCTGATCCTTTGCGTGCCGCACGTATTGCACAGGAAGCTGGCGCTGACGGAATAACAGCACATTTACGCGAAGATCGCAGGCATATTTCTGATGCTGACATCGAAGGCTTGATGGACATGCTAACCGTGCCTTTGAACTTTGAGATGGCAGCGACTGATGAAATGCAGCAAATTGCGCTGCGCCACAAGCCACACGCGGTCTGTATCGTGCCTGAGAAACGGGAAGAGCGTACAACTGAGGGTGGCCTAGAGGTTGCCCGAGAAGAGAACCGGTTGGCTCATTATATTGCGCCTTTGCGTGATGCAGGATGCCGCGTCTCTATCTTTATCGCGGCGGACGTTCGCCAAATTGATGCGGCCCATCGTATCGGTGCGCAAGTTATTGAACTTCATTCGGGTGCTTATTGCGATGCACATCACGAAAATCGTTTGGAGGATCGGGATCGCGAGTTGAACAGCTTACGCGAGATGAGCACCTATGCGCATTCTTTGGGACTGGAAGTTCATGTTGGCCACGGGCTCACATATGAAACTGTCAAACCAGTTGCAGCCTTTCCCGAGGTGATGGAGCTGAACATCGGTCACTTCCTGATTGGCGAAGCTATCTTTCGCGGATTGCAACCAGCGATGGCTGAAATGCGCCGCCTGATGGACGAAGCCCGTGCCAGGAATTTTGCATGATCCTGGGAATCGGAACCGATCTGGCCAACATTGAGCGCATTCGAGGTACGCTTGATCGGTTTGGAGACAGGTTTCGCAATCGCGTGTTTACCGAAGTTGAGCAGGCTAAAGCTGAACGCCGCAAAGATGTTGCTGGCACATACGCTAAGCGCTGGGCGGCAAAAGAGGCATGTTCAAAAGCGCTGGGTACCGGTCTAAGCATGGGCATTTCTTGGCGCGATATGTCCGTGACCAATTTGAAGACAGGCCAGCCGACAATGACGGTAACAGGGTGGGCTGCTGAGCGTTTGGCAGCTATGACGCCAGACGGCCATAAGGCTGTAATCCACGTAACTTTGACGGATGATCACCCTTGGGCACAAGCTTTTGTCGTTATCGAAGCACGTCCCATAGCTTGACTTGATGGCGTGGGGGTCGCATGTACCCCTCAACCAACCGAGTAGGGATGACTTAAAGATGGCTCAGGCTAAAAAAGAAGGAAATCAGATCATCGAGTCTATTAAGACCGTGGTCTATGCGTTGCTCATCGCTGGTGTTTTCCGCACTCTATTCTTCCAGCCATTCTGGATTCCATCAGGTTCAATGAAGGAAACCCTTTTAATCGGTGATTTCCTATTCGTGAATAAGATGGCTTATGGCTATTCATATGCGTCCTGCCCCAGTATTCGCCTTGATCGTTTTGGCGTTAACCTAGACGCCCAGAAAATTTGCGGTGCGTTTGATGGCGACAACAGCCGTTTCTGGGCCGGTGATCCTGAGCGTGGCGATGTTGTAGTGTTTCGTCATCCTGTAAATGGAACAGACTATATCAAGCGTTTGGTCGGATTGCCCGGTGATAAAGTGCAGGTCAAAGATGGCATTTTACATCTGAACGACGTTGCAGTGCCACAAGCATCTGCAGGAACATTCACTGAAGTTAAAGGTCCGCAGGGTCCACATCGTCTTGAGCCAAGATGCGAAAATGGTCCAGTTGGTGAAGGCGCAATTTGCGAGAAATCTCGCTGGACTGAGACACTCCCCGATGGATCACAACACGTTGTTTTGAATATCGCGAACCAAGGCCAAGACAACACACGTATTTTTCTTGTGCCTGAGGGGCACTATTTCTTCATGGGTGATAATCGCGATAACTCGACTGATAGCCGGTTTGCCCAGCTTGGTGGAGGCGTTGGATTTGTACCTTATGAAAACCTAATTGGTCGCGCTGATCGGATCATGTTCTCGTCCGCTGGTAGCTCAATGTTGTATTTCTGGACTTGGCGTGGCGACCGTTTCTTTAAGGGTGTAAATTGATACGAATGAACAAATATGGGTCGATAGCGTTGGGTGACTGGCTATGAAGCTGAGTGCTGAACTAAAGGCCTTTGAGGTTCGTATTGGTCATGCGTTTGAAGATACTGCGCTATTATCACGCGCTGTGACGCACTCATCGATGTCGTCCAACACGCGCAGTGACAACCAGCGCATGGAATTCCTTGGGGACCGCGTGCTGGGGCTTGTAATGTCTGAGGCGCTATACCTCAGTGACATGGAAGCGGCCGAAGGTCAGCTTGCACCACGCTATAACGCATTGGTGCGTAAAGAGACCTGTGCAGACGTTGCCCGCGAGATTGGTATCGGTGAGGTCTTGCGTCTTGGCCGGTCCGAGATGATTTCTGGGGGGCGTCGTAAACAAGCCTTGCTGGGCGATGCGATGGAAGCTGTCATTGCTGCGGTATATCTTGACGCTGGATATGACACGGCACGCGACTTTATCCTAAGGTTTTGGAAGACAAGGATTGAGGGCGTCGAAGACGATGCACGCGATCCAAAAACGGCACTACAAGAATGGGCACAAGCCCGCCGAATGAACCCGCCGAAGTATGTTGAAACGTCTCGAAGCGGACCCGACCATGCACCTGTGTTCACAATAGCAGCCCGACTCGACTCTGGGGCCGAGGCGATTGCGACAGCAGGATCAAAACGACAAGCAGAACAGGCAGCGGCCAAAGCGCTTTTGTCGGAATTGGAGAATTAACATGACCACCCGCGCAGGCTTTGTAGCCCTAATCGGCGAACCGAATGCAGGTAAGTCAACTTTGCTCAACCGTATGGTTGGGGCAAAAGTATCTATCGTAACGCACAAAGTGCAAACAACGCGGGCCCGCATCCGTGGTGTCGCGATGGAAGGTGAGACGCAAATTGTTTTTGTCGATACGCCAGGCTTGTTCGCACCAAAGCGCCGTTTAGACCGTGCAATGGTTGCTGCGGCTTGGAGTGGTGCTGCTGATGCGGACGTTGTGGTTCTTTTGGTTGAAGCCAACCGTGGCATCACTGAGGGCGTGGAACGCATCCTCGAGGGGCTGAACGACATCGGTGAGCATCGTAAGGTTGCGTTGGCTGTGAACAAGATCGACCGCGTCGAGGCCCCTAAATTGTTGGGCCTGACCAAAGCGTTAAACGAGCGGTATCCGTTTACAGAAACATTTCTAATTTCTGCTGAGAAAGGCCACGGCGTTGATACGCTGCGCAAGTGGCTGGCAGAAGAAGTGCCAGAAGGGCCGTGGTTGTATCCAGAAGATCAAATCGCTGACCTTCCGCTTCGCATGATTGCGGCAGAAATGACCCGTGAAAAGCTGACTCTGCGCCTTCATCAAGAGCTGCCATACCAGCTGACTGTCGAAACAGAAAAATGGGAAGAGCGCAAAGATGGATCAGCACGTATTGACCAGATCATCTACGTTGTCCGGGATGGGCACAAAGGCATTCTATTGGGCCACAAGGGTGAAACCATCAAAGCGGTTTCAAGAGCTTCACGTGAAGAGCTGGAAGAGTTCCTTGGTCGCCGCGTGCACCTGTTTCTACAGGTTAAAGTCCGCAGTGGTTGGTTGGACGAAGCTGAACGCTATTCTGAAATGGGCCTGAATTTCAAAGACGGAAATGCCTGAGCCAATCGCCAGCCGGCCCTTCGGGGAGAGTTTTTTGGGTAAGACGAAGCCCAAGGGGTGCGCATGGCAAAGCTAACCTCGCGCTTTTGGGTGGATGCGTATCTCATGCGTTTGCGTATGTTTGATATTCCTGCTTTCGTTGTTGCACACGGCGACGACACGGGTGGTGCGGTTTTGGTCAAGTTGAGCACTTTGGATGGTAAGGCAGTGTTGTTTCAGCGTTCCTTTGATCTGATGACTGGGGAGCGAAGTTGGTCGGAATTGACAAGTGGGCCGGAAGGGGATGTTGATGCATCCATCGATCGCCAAAAGGGTTTTGATCCAGATGTGTGGGTGATCGAAGTCGAGGATCGATCAGGTCGTCATCTATTAGATCAAGAAGGGCTGTCCTGATATGGAATGGCGCGGCGCGGGCATACTAGTGGCTGTGCGGCGACATGGCGAAAGCTCTGCGATTATTGAAGTCTTTACCGAGAACCATGGTCTGCATGCCGGTGTAGTCCGTGGTGGGGCAGGGCGGCGCATGGGGCCTATTTTGCAGCCCGGTGCGCAATTGGATGTGGTCTGGCGCGCACGCCTTGAGGATCACATTGGTAGCTATACCGTAGAACCAATTCGTAGCCGTGCAGCAGCGGCGATGTCGGATCGATTGATGTTGGCAGGGCTGAACGCAGTTACAGGCCTGCTGAGCTATTGTTTGCCAGAACGCCAACAACATGCGGCCTTCTATCGTCAAACTGAGCAATTGCTTGATCTTCTTGAACACCCAGAGGTTTGGCCGCTGGCCTATCTTAAATGGGAAATTAGACTGTTGGCCGAAGTTGGTTTTGCATTGCAGCTGGATGCCTGTGCGGTGTCGGGTATGACCGCTGATTTGGGTTTTGTTTCACCAAGATCAGGCCGTGCAGTATCACGATCTGCGGCTGGGGAATGGGTCGATCGTTTGTTGCCGTTGCCAGATATTTTGCGTGGTGTAGGCAAAGGACCAGATTTAGAAGTATTTGAAAGTCTCAAAACAACCGGACATTTCTTTCACTCTCAGGTCGCGGCCACATTGGGTGGGCGACCATTGCCTGAGGCGCGCGCGCGCTTTATCGATGTGTTTAACCGTCGAATTTGAAAACCATGCTCTGCCCTTCTGACGTGCTGAGGATCAAAACGTTTCCAAGGACCTCTGAGAGCGTCATTTGCTGCAGGTTTTTCAGGTATTCAGCTTCCTTTTTTAGGTCGGGACAAGCCATTTTCGTGGCACGGATTGGGCCCGCTTTAAACCAGGGGTAGGGAACCGTCATGCTGGCGGAATATTGATTACACGGTGCTTTGCCTCCGATCGTGTCGTTACCTGGAAATGTAAGTGTTGCATTGGCGTCGAAGTGTTGCCCGTTAATTTCAGTCAGCGTCCATATTCTATCCGCTGCACCGTAGGCGCGCACGGTTTCGTCCGCTTGGCATGCAGAAACTAGTGTAAGAAGGATGAGGGCTGCGAAACGCATGTCAGGTCCAATCTGAAGTTTTCTCACAACCATCATCTATCAATTCAAAACCAGCAGCCAGCCCTATCCCAGAAGTCGGCGGGCAATGACCTGTGCTTGGATCTCTGCCGCACCTTCGAAGATGTTGAGAATGCGTGCATCGCACAATACGCGACTTATTTTGTATTCAAGCGCAAAGCCGTTACCACCGTGAATTTGCAAACCATTGTCGGCAGCTGCCCATGCAACACGCGCGCCGAGTAGTTTGGCCATTCCGGCCTCTACGTCACAACGCCGTCCGTCGTCTTTCTCAAAGGCAGAGAAATACGTGAGCTGGCGTGCAACCATAATTTCGACTGCCATCATTGCTAACTTGTTTGCCACGCGTGGAAATTCGATCAGTGATTTGCCAAATTGCTTTCTGTCGATGGCATATTGCATTGATAAATCTAATGCTGACTGTGCTACGCCAATCGCCCGAGCTGCGGTTTGAATCCTTGCGGACTCAAACGTCTCCATCAATTGTTTAAAGCCTTTGCCTTCTTCTCCGCCTAGCAAATTCTCACCTTTGACTTGGAAGCCATCAAAAGCGAGTTCGTATTCTTTCATACCACGATAGCCAAGCACTTCAATTTCTCCACCTGTCATACCTTCTGTCGGAAATGGATTGCTGTCGTCGCCAGGTGTTTTCTCCGCAAGGAACATTGACAGCCCCTTGTAGGTGTCATCATCCGAATTGGTGCGGGCAAGTAGGGTCATGATTTGGGTGCGAGCGGCATGCGTAATCCATGTCTTGTTTCCCGTTATTTGGTAATTACCATTGTCGTCCTTAACTGCGCGCGTGCGAAGCGAACCAAGGTCAGAGCCTGTATTGGGTTCCGTGAACACAGCTGTCGGTAAGGTCGCAGCGGATGCCAGTCGAGGTAACCACTTTTGTTTTTGCTCTTCAGTTCCGCCTGCGATAATCAATTCTGCTGCGATCTCAGATCGTGTCCCTAAGGAGCCGACGCCGATGTATCCCCGCGACAGTTCTTCTGACACGACGCACATGGACGCTTTTGAAAGGCCAAATCCGCCGAACTCTTCTGGAATTGTTAACCCGAACACGCCCATTTCTGCCAATTCTTCGATGATTTCCATTGGGATTAATTCATCGTTTAGGTGCCAATCATGCGCGAAGGGTTCGATCTTTTCCACGGCATAGCGACGGAATTGTTCGCGGATCATTTCCAGCTCGTCATCAAGACCAGTCGCACCAACGGTTACATTTGCTGATTGCTCCTGCATCAAAGTAACCAACCGAATGCGTGCTGCTTGGGTGTTCCCATTTTGGGTTAACGTTTGAACCGCAGGCTCCATCATGCCCCGCATGTCATTTTGGGCCAAGCCCAAATCCTGTAATCGCAAGATCTCACTTTGGTTCATCTGGATGCCGCCATAGATCTGCCAAAGGTATTCTCCAAAGGTGATCTGTAGAATGAGCTGCTCAGTTTCGCCAAACTTGTCTGCTTTAATTAAACCTTCGGCCCACTTTTGCATTTGTTCCAACGACTGGGAGTAGGTGGCAAGCCATGCAAGGCCGTGTGTCGCTGTCTGATGTTCTTCAACAAGTTGCCCAGATACCCGACCGCCCTTCGACACGAGGCTTCGCAGATGCATCGTCGCAGTTTCCAGAATGGTTTGAACCGGTGCAAGTGCGGACTGGGTTAAGGCCAATAGGTCGGTCAATATAACTGGGGTAACATTCTGCGGGTTTTGCTGGACTTTTGGCATATATAGATTCCTCATTTGCTACGACCATTTTACGTGAGGCGCAGGTGGTGCGCAATAAAAATGCTTAAATAAACTTAAAAACAATATATTGTTGCTCTATTGATTTTGGCCTGTTGGGTTCTAACCAAAGTGTTATAGCGCAACCATGGAACAACTTCTTGAAATTCTCACGTTTCAGCACTTGTGCTTTGCTGTTTTGGTTGCCGCAATCGCTGGGATCGTAAAAGGGATCGTGGGTTTTGCGATGCCAATGGTGTTTGTTTCTGGCCTCAGTACGTTTCTGTCGCCAGAATTGGCACTTGCGGGCCTCATAGTGCCAACACTTTGCACAAATGTGTTCCAGGCGCTTCGGCAGGGGCCGGCCGCTGCATGGAATTCTATTATAAAATTTCGTGTATTTTTATTTTTTGGGCTTTTGGCTTTAATCGTTGGGGCTCAATTGGTCCGACTATTGCCCTTGCAGACGATGCTCTTGGTGATTGGCCTGCCAATTGTGCTGTTTGCGTTGCTGCAGCTGGCTGGAGTGGAGGTGAAGCTATCGGGCCAGTCTTTCCGTGTCGCTGCAGGAGTTGGCACTTTTGCAGGTTTCATGGGTGGTTTGTCAGGTATTTGGGGGCCACCTACAGTCGCTTATTTGGCTGCGCTCGGCACCAACAAGAACGATCACATGCGAATACAGGGTGTGATATATGGGCTAGGAGCTGTCGCTCTAACTTTTGCGCATTTAGGATCGGGCGTTTTGCGCCTAGAAACATTGCCGTTTAGCTTAGCAATGGTGCCACCAGCACTTTTGGGACTGTGGTTGGGTGGGCGTGTATTCGATCGGATTGATCAAGTGATGTTTCGCCGCGCGACGCTGGTTGTTCTGCTGATTGCAGGTCTTAACCTAGTGCGCCGCGCTACGATGTTCTGATTTCAAGCCGTACGAGCAGTTGTTGTGCCTGCGACGTCTTGAATAAATGTGATGATACGTGACTTTAGCTGTTCATCTTTGATAGATGCAACTGCGCTCACGATGTCCATTGCATTGTCTGCAGGGGTTGCAGTTTCTTCCGCCAAACCTTCAAAAAAGTATGATGTTGATACATCAAGGATTTTAGAGAGTTCAAATAGACGGCTCGCCGCGATGCGGTTTGAGCCAATTTCATACTTTTGAATTTGTTGAAACGAAAGCTTCAGGCCGCGGGCCACGTCAGTCTGTGAATAACGACGCAGCGTGCGTGCCTGCTTTAGTTTGCGACCTACGTGAATATCTACTTCATGGGGCATTGTGTTCATCTCCAGTTGAGTGATTACCGTAATGCTAGAAAGTTAAAATTTGGGCAATTGGGTAGATTCGAACATTTTTCAACCATAGATGTTGCAATGATGTATGATTTGTATACCATTGAATTGTGTGGTTAGGTTATTCTGCGATATTAAAGATCAGCAACGTCGAAAAATTGGATGCCCGTGAAAGAAGTAACTAATCCCCTTTTGTTCGAGATGATTAGATCATTCTCAACGCTTGCCAGGCGCTTGAACCTGTCACATGCAGTCGAAGAACTTGGCAGTACACGCCAGACTGTTCGCCGACACATCGATAACTTAGAGGAGATTAAAGGGGTTGTTCTCTTCAGGGTTGTGGATCGTCGATATGAATTAACTGAAGCAGGTATCCACGCGTTACCAGAGGCGAATGAAATATTAGCGCGAGGCCATGCTTGGTTACGTGGCCAGTCTTTGGATATAAATGGCCTTCAATATTTGAAGCATGAAGAGCCAAATGGGTGGTTTTTCCATCAACAACAACATTCTTTGCAAAGTATCTGGGTTCAAAAGTCACCTTTGATGCGTGAGACATTTCGCTCTTGGGCTTTGGGCGGTGGTAATATCGAGGCAGAGGAAATGAGCCATGTGCGGCCATTTTTGATTGTTTATCGCCACACAGCTGCAGGATGGATTTGCGTCGAATTCGGCGAAAAATCTTTTTATGTAAATTGGTTTGGCCGTGAAAAAGCGCGGAGTAGCGTGGGAAATCCAATTGGCCAAATGCCCGGTGGTGAAGATTTTGCCCGCATGCTAAATCAATCTTTTCATGAGGTTCAAACAACGCAAAATGCACGTGTCGACCATGTCTACACCATGGTGCCCCGGGGTGGCGTTGGTGAGCTTCAAGCGGTGAATTATCGGCGCCTAATGTTGGGTGGGCGATTCCCCGATGGGAGCTCTGCGCTGTTCGCTTTGGTTGAGCCTACGGATGAAATTGAGATATTTGGGTTGGATTCAAGTCAATTTATCGCCCCATCTGAAGATATTTCGATAGATTTTGATCAAAAGATAGTAAAAAACGGGATTTAAATTTAAATTCTTGGTAACGTCACGGGGAAGTTTTTCTTGTGAGGGCACCATTATGACGATCCAGACACAAAATGATTCGGCGCTTTTTATCGCCAGTAGTCAGCAGATTTTGACAGATGGGGGGCTTAGTGTTCAAATTGGGACTGATTTTGATGAGTACCGCGAAATTCTGTTGCGCGACCGTCCAAAGCAAGCGCTTGGTGCTCCTTTCGATCCAGACATCCAGAACCTCAACGCGGGAAACGCATTTTGGTTGACGGGCCGCGATCTTGATGGCGACTTGATGCACACTCAAGCAGCACGCCTTTTAGATTTGAAGCACGAAAACCTTGGTGGGTACATGTTCAATCGCTTCCGTGAGTTTCCTCCTGCTATTCCAGATATCGATCTTGATCGCTCTCGTTTCCGCGCGAGTCCAGGTGCCCGTAACATTACTGGCCGCGTGATTTATCACGGCGAAGTCTGGATGAGCGATAAGCCTGGCCTATTTCGCGGTAACGGATTGTCGACGGTATTAGCCCGCTATGGATTGTTGACAGCGATGCAACGCTGGAACCCAGACTATATTTTTGGGTTCATGGCGCGCACTGTCGCATTCAAAGGCTTTGCTGAGCGTATGGGATATATGCACAATGAGCCGGGAGCATTGCGGTGGTACCGCAAAGGTTCAGACGTGCCGATGGAGGGTTTTTTGAGTTACCTTAGCAATGAAGAGGCCCGGTATCTACTCGAGATGCCAGTTTCTGATTTGGTCTCGCTGCCAGCTGCTAAGGCGGCTTAATCATCCCAAAAGGGCCGCAGTGAAAACCGCGGCCCTTTTGGGTCTCTTTTACTGGAGTGCTTACCCGATTGCGGCAGCTTTGATGTCATCATCAATATGAGGTAGGTATTGAACAAAGTTGTTAGCGAACATGTCGACCAACTTCTTTGCCTGAACATCGTAAGCGGCTGCATCATCCCAAGTCCGGCGCGGATCAAGTAAAATATCCGCAACGCCACTGACCTCAACGGGAACGTCAAAACCAAAATTTGGATCTTTTCGGTATTCTGCAGATGCTAGCGATCCATCCAGCGCATTTGTCAACAAAGCACGTGTTGCACGGATTGGCATTCTGGAACCCGTCCCATATGCGCCGCCGGTCCAACCAGTATTGACCAACCAACAGGTTGCCCCGTGTTCTGCGATCTTTTGGCGTAATAGGTTCCCGTACACCTCTGGGCGTCTAGGCATGAACGGTGCGCCAAAACAGGTTGAGAAAGTTGGCTCCGGTTCTGTGACGCCACGCTCTGTACCTGCGACTTTCGACGTGAAGCCTGATAGGAAGTGGTACATGGCTTGTGCAGGTGTCAGTCGCGCTATGGGAGGTAATACCCCAAAAGCGTCGCAGGTTAGCATGATGATGTTCTTTGGGTGCCCGCCTTGCGCGTCATCGCTTGCGTTAGAGATATAGTGCAGGGGGTACGCGCAACGCATGTTGGCGGTCAGGCTGTCATTTTCGAAATCTAGTTCTTTGGTTTCGTCATCAAAGACCATGTTTTCAATTACGGTTCCGAATTTTTCAGTTGTAGCGAAAATTTCAGGTTCTGCCTCGGCACTCAGGTTGATGGTTTTAGCATAACACCCACCCTCAAAGTTAAATGTGCCGCGATCAGACCAACCAT
The DNA here is from genome assembly GCA_028825475.1 of Ascidiaceihabitans sp. Classification (GTDB taxonomy): domain Bacteria; phylum Pseudomonadota; class Alphaproteobacteria; order Rhodobacterales; family Rhodobacteraceae; genus Ascidiaceihabitans. Next base: position 101,413 of record JAPKAB010000006.1, read on the forward strand.
GCTCATCATCCCCAATCAGTGTACGCGCTGGATCAGCGGACAATGTTGTTTTACCCGTGCCTGAGAGACCAAAGAAAACTGCTGTATCCACAGGGTTCCCAGTTGCGTGGTTGGCAGAGCAGTGCATCGGCATGACGCCTTTGTCTGGGAGTAGGTAGTTGAGCAAGGTGAAGACGGACTTTTTGTTCTCACCAGCGTATTCTGTTCCACCAATGAGGATTAGCTTTTTATCAAAGTTCATCGCGATGACTGTTTCTGACCGGCAATTATGCTTAGCTGGGTCTGCCTGGAAGCTTGGACAGTTGATAACTGTAAATTCGGCCAAGAAGTGATCCAGCGCATCGTGATCGGGGCGACGCAGCATGTGGCGAATAAATAGTCCGTGCCACGCAAGTTCGGTGATCATGCGGACATTGATGGCGTATGCAGGGTCAGAGCCACCGATAAGATCTTGGACCCAATAGTCACGGCCCTTCATGTGTTCCAGCATATCAGCGTGAAGCGCGTCAAACCCTTCGGGTGACATCGCTGCATTATTTTCCCACCAGATTGTGTCTTCTACTGACGGGGTTTTAACAACGTGCTTATCTTTTGGTGATCTGCCAGTGAACTTGCCGGTTGTTACCAGAAATGCGCCACCTTTGCCGAGTTGACCTTCGCCGCGCTTAACAGCTGCTTCGACCAAGGCAGGTTCCGCTTGGTTATAATAGACATTGCCCAAGTCTGTAATCCCTTGGTCTTCAACTTGGAATTGCGGGTTTACGCGTCCAAAAGTCATCATGTCTCTCCTGCTTCCGCTTTCGCGGTTGAACCAAGTAATGCAGACACAGCCGTCTGCACTACACCTTCCTTGGTCTTAACATGCTGTTTTCATACATGAACAGGTTGGTTATGGGCCGTTAGCGCAACCGTTAGCGCCATCATCGAATTCTTTTTTGCCAGACTGACCTCGTAAATACACGGGTGACGCGAAAGTGCGGCAATTTAGCCATTACTAACTATTTTCATGGTCAAATGTGGCGAGATTTAGGCGCGATTCGCAATTTGGGATTGATTCGCTGGTACAATCTGCCAATTGTGGCGAAAAGAATAAAAAAATTAATGTGGCAGTAGTTTTAGTACAAGGATACGGGCAATGAGCCAGATTGCATTGGTTGATGACGACAGGAATATCCTGACGTCTGTTTCAATGACTCTCGAGGCCGAAGGTTTCGAAGTAGAGACATATAACGATGGACAAGCCGCACTTGATGCGTTCAATAAAAAATTGCCTGACATGGCAGTATTGGACATCAAGATGCCTCGCATGGATGGAATGGATTTACTTCAGCGCATTCGTCAAAAAACGAAAATGCCAGTAATTTTTCTGACTTCTAAAGATGATGAAATTGACGAAGTTCTGGGTCTCCGCATGGGTGCTGATGACTACGTTAAGAAGCCGTTTTCTCAACGCTTGTTGGTTGAGCGCATTCGTGCATTGCTGCGTCGCCAAGATGCTCAAGCGGGCGAAATCGTAGCTGACAGTGAAGAAACCAAAGTTATGGAACGCGGTGAGTTGCGTATGGATCCATTACGCCACGCGGTTTCGTGGAAGGGCAACGACGTCTCTTTGACCGTCACAGAGTTCTTGCTTCTGCAAGCTTTAGCTCAGCGTCCTGGTTTCGTGAAATCGCGTGATCAACTGATGGATGTTGCCTATGATGATCAAGTTTATGTTGATGATCGTACCATCGATAGCCACATCAAGCGTTTGCGCAAAAAAATGCGGACGGCTGATGATGAGTTCTCAGCGATTGAGACGCTTTATGGTATCGGTTATCGATACAACGAAGACTAAGTTAACCTGTTGGCGCTGGCCGAAAGGAACATCGTGCGGGATATGACATCTGTACCATCGCGAGACGGTGATGTGGTTTTGGGGGACGATTGGGTCGCCCCAGATGCCACAGCACCTTCCGAAATGCGCGCACGCCGTGAACGGCGTGGGCTGTTTTCCTTACGTGCCTCGCCAATCACTCGGAAAATTGTTACGTTCAATCTGGTTGCGCTTTGCCTTCTGATTGCTGGCATTTCCTACCTAAACTCATCTCGTGACAGTCTAGCTGTACAGCGCGCCGCGGCATTGGTGAGCGAAGCAGAATTGATTGCAGATGTTATCGAAGCACAGTTGCCAACGGGTGTTCCCGTTAATTTGGCAACTGGCGACGGTGTCGACATCGACGCTACTTTGGATGGTCTCGATCTTCGTAATGGGACTGAAGTTTTCGTTTTTGATCCATCAGAAACATTGATCGCGAATACTTCCGGAACAATCGATGTCATGGGTGCGAGTGAAGATATTGCGCCATCTTCAACTGTTCTGACAGATGGTTTGAATTGGCTCTGGTCTATTATCTCATCGCCGTTCGCAGCAAACAGCACTGATGACATTCTGTCTGTTGAAGAACAGTTGAAGTCTTTGGTTTCAGCTAGTTTAGTGGAAGGAACACAGCTCCAAAATGCATTGGATGCAGATGGCTTGTCTTGGTTTGGTGTTATCACACCAATCAAACAAGGCACTGAAAGTGTTGGTGTCGTGGCTGTTACCAGTGCGGCTGGCGAAATCGATGCACTGGTTCGTCGTGAAAATGAAAACATGTTGCAGATGTTTATCATCGCAACACTGGTTTCAATTGGACTTAGCTTGGCGCTGGCTGCGACTATCGCAAACCCGTTGTCTGATTTGGCCGCTGCCGCAGAGCTGGGTCGTGACAAAAACTCTCGTAAGGTAAATCCTGGGCGTATTCGTATCCCTGATTTAACAGCACGGCCGGATGAGTTGGGCCGATTAAGTGGCGCACTTCGTGGCATGATTTCGGCGCTTTATAACCGCATCGATGGCAACGAGCAGTTCGCTGCCGATGTTGCACATGAAATTAAGAACCCTCTGGCTTCGTTGCGTTCCGCGGTTGGTACACTCCGTGTCATCAAACGCGGCGACCAACGTGACAAGCTGCTCGACGTCATCGAACACGATGTGCGTCGCCTTGACCGTTTAGTCAGCGATATATCCAATGCTTCCCGTTTGGATAGCGAGCTGGTCAAGGAGGAAGAAGAGTCATTCAACCTTCTGATTATGCTGGAAAATCTTGGCCAATATCTTGGCGAAGATGCGCGGTCAAAAGGCATTGATTTTATTGCAGACTTACCGCCAAATCCTCTTGAGGTTCATGGCTTGGAAGCACGACTAGCGCAGGTTTTTGTAAATCTAATCACAAATGCGATTTCGTTCTGTGAAGATGGTGACGCAATCCGTATCTGGGCACGAAAACGTGAAAATAGAATTTTGATTGTAGTCGAAGATACAGGTCCAGGCATTCCAGACCAAGCGCTTTCGAAGATTTTCAAACGCTTCTATTCACAACGTCCAGACGAGCACTTCGGCAACAACTCTGGCCTTGGCTTGGCTATTTCAAAACAAATTGTTGAGGCCCATGGTGGTGTTATCTGGGCTGAAAATATTCGTCCAACCGAGGCCGATATAACATCTGAACCATTGGGCGCGCGGTTCGTCGTTGGTTTACCCGTCTGATGGCATCTGCCAATGCTGACTGAGACCGCAAAAACCATCCATGCAAATTGCGTTTCAGTAGATGGCAAAGGTTTGCTTATCCTAGGTGCATCTGGTGCTGGAAAATCGTCCTTAACGTTTGAGTTAATCGCGCTTGGTGCGATGTTAGTTTCTGATGACCGAACGCGTTTGTACATGGATGGCGCAGAACTTCATGCCCAGGCACCAGCATCTATTAGAGGAATGATTGAGGCGAGGGGAATCGGAATTTTGTCTGCACCTAGTATTCCAAATGAACTGGTTTCAGCGGTTGTCGATCTGGATCGAGTGGAAAAACACAGGTTACCGTCACCTCGATCGGTATCCGTTCTTGGTCAACCAATTCCTTGCCTTTATAAGGTGCAAAACCCTTCTTTTTCATCGATGCTATTGCACTATCTCAGGTATGGGATGCAGAGTGGCGTATGACACAGTTTGATCCTATTCCACGACGCGTTGTTCTGGTCACAGGCCCGTCCGGGGCAGGACGCTCCAGTGCGATTAAGGTTCTCGAAGATGTTGGATTTGAAGCGATCGATAATATGCCGCTTCGGTTGATCCCTGCGCTGCTTGAAGAGCCCAGTGGTGGTAAACCAATGGCTCTTGGTATTGACCTGCGAACCCGTGATTTTTCAGTTGCGGCAGTTTTAGAGGCCCTTGGGCAATTGACCCAAAAACCGGGTTTCTCAACGGAACTATTGTTCCTGGATTGTGCAACAGACGTTTTGTTACGCCGGTTCTCTGAAACGCGGCGCCGTCACCCTTTGGCAAAGGGGGATAGGCCCGCAGCTGGTATTGTCAGTGAATTGGAAATTCTTGGGCCTATTCGAGAGATGGCTGATGTTTTGATTGATACCAGTGATCTGAATGTCCACGAACTGAGATCTGAAGTCGAAAGTTGGTTTGCAAAAGAGAGTGATCATCGTCTCTCGGTGTCAGTTCAATCGTTCTCCTACAAGCGCGGCCTACCGCGTAGTGTCGATATGGTTTTTGATTGTAGGTTTTTAAATAACCCATATTGGGAACCTGGGCTTCGGGCGCATACAGGTAAAGACCAAGACGTCGCTGACTATATTGCGCAGGATCCGCGGTTTGGGACCTTCTGTGAAAAAGTAGAAGATCTCGTGTTATGGTTGTTACCGGCCCATTTAGATGAGGGTAAGTCTCATCTCTCCATTGCATTTGGATGCACAGGTGGGCAACACAGGTCAGTAGCAATGGCAGAATGCCTTGCCCAAATTTTAACATCCGAAGGTTGGCAAATCTCTTTGAGACATCGAGAATTGGACCGTCGTAGAAGAGATGAGGCTGTTAAGTGATTGGCATTGTGATTGTAGCGCATGGCGGTTTGGCAAGAGAATATCTTGCTGCAATTGAGCATGTTGTTGGATTGCAAACGGGCATTCGGGCAATCTCAATTGAAAAAAGCCATGACCGGACAGAGAAGCAGACTGAGATATGTGAAGCGGCGAATGGCGTAGACCAAGGGAATGGCGTTGTTGTCGTTACAGACCTGTTTGGAGGATCACCATCCAACCTAAGTTTGCTGGCCTGTCAGCCCAAAGGACGTCGTATTCTTTATGGTGCGAATTTACCGATGCTGATCAAGTTGGCCAAATCGCGTGCAAAACCATTGCCCGATGCTGTTAGTGCGGCATTGGATGCTGGGCGGAAATATATTGACAGCCAAAACGTCAGCCAAGAAATCTAGAGAGAATAAAATGACCAAGTTGTCGTTAACTATAGTAAACGTAAAAGGCCTCCATGCGCGTGCCTCCGCTAAGCTGGTTGAGGTGGTTGAGGCGTTTGATGCCCAAGCAGAGGTGTCAAAGGATGGCATGTCGGCATCAGGCGACAGCATAATGGGGCTTTTGATGTTGGCAGCGTCAAATGGAAGTATTATTAAAATTGAAACTACAGGCGCAGATGCCCAGCTGTTGGCTGATGCACTCGCTGCTCTAGTCGCTGATAAATTCGGTGAAGACGCCTGAGGGCACAAAAGGAACGGGATCGATTGCTTTGGTAAAAGATGCACAAGATAATACTGCTGATGTGCAGCCTAAGCCGGCCAGCTTTAGGCAATATGATCGGCGCAGCCTATCGTATGCCTCTACTTTTGGGGATCCGTTTAAGGCAGCGTTGATCCGTATTATTGAGGCGTTTACTGGCAAGTTCACGGTGTTGCGCCTCATCCGCAAATTTGAACAAAAAGAAACGCCAAGCGGCCAAGCCTTTTGGCGTGCCGCTTTGGATGTGATGGGTATCGAACTTACGACGCCACAATCGCAATTAGACCGTATTCCTAAATCAGGCCCTGTAATCGTTGTTGCCAACCACCCTCATGGGATGGTCGACGGTATGATCTTTGCCGATTTGATTGGCCGTGTGCGTCCAGATTATCGAATTTTGACCCGATCCTTATTAACTGCAATTGATGAGGTCGCGGGTAGCTATATGATTGCGGTGCCTTTCGCGCATGATCCTGATGCACTGCAAAAAGGCGTAGCAATGCGTGCAGAAGCGATGCAACATCTGAAAAATGGCGGCGTAGTTGCCTTGTTTCCATCAGGTTCAGTCGCCGCTTCTGAGACGTTCTTTGGTCCAGCGATTGAAGAAGAGTGGAATGTGTTTACCGCTGCTTTGATCCGTCGATCTGGCGCTACAGTTGTGCCAATGCACTTCCCTGGTCAAAATAGCCGCTCATACCAAATAGCGAATAAAATATCCCCGATTTTGCGCCAAGGTTTGCTGCTTCATGAAATTGTTCATTCGTTGAACAAGCCACAAGGACCAATCGTAGGCCACCCAATCGCTGATGAAGATATTGCAGCATGGAAAGGTGACCCACGTGGTTTTATGGCGTGGCTTCGCAGCCATACGCTTAGCCTAAAAGACTAAGGGCTATCTTGTCGGGACGGGAGTTTCGCCGCGATAGTCATAAAATCCGCGCTGGGTTTTGCGACCCAGCCAACCAGCTTCAACATACTTTGTGAGCAACGGGCAGGGGCGGTATTTTGTATCGGCTAGCCCGTCATGCAACACGTTCATGATAGCAAGGCATGTGTCCAAACCAATAAAGTCAGCCAGTTCTAGCGGTCCCATTGGGTGATTGGCACCCAAGCGCATTGAGCTGTCGATGGACACCACGTTCCCTACACCCTCGTACAACGTGTAGACGGCTTCGTTGATCATTGGCATCAGGATGCGGTTTACGATAAACGCGGGGAAATCTTCGGCTGACGCTGCCGTTTTCCCCAACCGATCAACAACTTTTTTGCAGGCATCAAATGTTTCCGCATCCGTTGCGATTCCGCGGATCAGCTCCACCAACTGCATGACAGGAACAGGATTCATAAAGTGAAAACCCATGAACTTTTCTGGGCGATCCGTGCGGCTTGCTAAGCGAGTGATAGAGATGGACGACGTGTTAGACGTCAAAATGGTGTGTGGTTGAAGGTGTGGCAGGAGACTGTCAAAGATAGCCTGCTTTACAAGTTCCTTTTCGGTCGCAGCCTCGATAACCAAATCTGTTTCCCCAAGGTCAGGCAATGCGCTGGTCGTTATGATGCGACCAATAGCTGCGGCCTTATCTGCAGCACTGATTTTGTCACGACTAACTTGGCGTTCCATATTTTTGTCGATGCGCGCCATCGCCTGCGCAAGCGCATCCTCATTCACATCGTTCAGCAAAACATCATAACCAGCGAGTGACATGACATGAGCAATGCCGTTGCCCATTTGGCCTGCACCAATAATTCCGATTTTTTGAATGTCCATTTTGGCCCCTTAACTGCGTTCCATCACCATAGGGCCGTGGTTGGCCCAAGAGCAAGGTGTGAACATATGTACCTATTATCTTATCCGAATTTAAGGGCTTGGCTGCGATACCTTTTAGTGGGTGAAAAGAGGAGTGGTTTCGCATTACCTATGATGCACTGGGGGCGGGGGCCCTCGATTATTTGCCGTGCCGATATGGCACATCTAAGTTGCTTTTTCGTGGGCCTAGTCGGCCTTTGAAAGATCCATATTTGGTGTTTATGGGGGGGACCGAAACGTACGGAAAGTTCATTGCCAACCCATTTCCTGAACTGATTGAGCAAAGGATCGGCAAGACCTGTATCAACCTCGGCTGTGTGAACGCTGGGGTTGATGTCTTTGCGACTGATCCACAAGTGGCTAGAATGGCGTCAGGTGCTGATGTGACAGTCTTGCAGCTAATGGGGGCACACAACATGTCCAACCGGTTCTACACGGTCCACCCAAGGCGCAATGACCGGTTTCTAAAGCCGTCAACCTTGTTGCAAGCGATTTACAGAGACGTTGATTTTGCTGAATTCAACTTCAACAAACATATGTTGCACCGCTTGTTTACATTATCACCGGGGCGATTTGATACGGTAGTTAGTGAGCTACAGCAGGCATGGCTTGCACGCATGCGACTGCTGTTGAGTAAGATCGATGGTAAGGTCGTATTGCTTTGGTTTGCAGATCATACGCCGGATGATGTTTCCCCACCTGAGGATGAAAAAGATCCGTGGTTTGTGACGCGGAGGATGATTGAAGAGCTACGCCCACTTGTAACCGATCTGGTTGAGGTGACTGCATCGCCGTCATCTTGTGCCCTTGGCACAGAGGGAATGGTTTTCAGTCCGATGGAGGCACCTGTTGCCCAGCAGTTATTGGGGCCTGCTGCACATCAGGAAGTCGCTGTGGAGTTGTTGGAAAGTCTAAAGAGGTTGATCAAATGAAAAAGGCCCGCAATTTTGCGGGCCTTTCAAATCAATAAAGAAGAACGTTATAGTTTTTCAAGCAACTCTGGAACGGCGTCGAACAGGTCGGCAACCAATCCATAGTCCGCAACTTGGAAGATAGGAGCTTCTTCGTCTTTGTTGATTGCGACGATGATTTTGGAGTCCTTCATCCCAGCCAAGTGCTGGATCGCGCCAGAAATACCAACCGCAACATACAGCTCGGGTGCTACTACCTTGCCTGTTTGACCAACTTGCCAATCATTTGGTGCATAACCTGAGTCTACTGCTGCACGGGATGCGCCAACAGCGGCACCCAGTTTGTCAGCAAGTTTTTCGATCAGAGCAAAGTCTTCTTCAGATCCAACACCACGACCACCAGAAACAACAACACCCGCAGATGTTAGTTCTGGGCGATCAGATGTCGCTACCTTGTCTTCAACCCATGAAGATAGGCCTGGGTCAGCAGCTGCGGTAATGTTTTCAATTGCAGCAGAACCGCCAACTGGGGCTGCGTCAAATGTTGCACCACGGAAGGTAATGACCTTTTTCGCATCCAAAGATTTAACTGTCTGGATTGCGTTGCCTGCATAGATTGGGCGCTCAAAGGTGTTCGCATCAACAACCGCAGTTGCATCAGAAATCACCATTACGTCCAATAAGGCTGCAACACGTGGCATGATGTTTTTCGCATCAGTCGTCGCGGGTGCAACAATGTGTTCGTAATCACCAGCAAGTGAAATCAACAAATCTGCAACCGGCTCAGCCAAACGTTTGCCGTAAATTGCGTCTTCAGCGCAAAGAACTTTAGCGACACCAGTGATAGTCGCCGCTTCGGCCGCAGCCGCGGAACATGTTGAACCAGCGCACAAAATAGTTACGTCGCCCAATGCGCCAGACGCTGTTACAGCCTTTGCTGTTGCGTCCATAGCCAGTTCGCCGTCAGTAACTTCAGCTAAAAGAAGTACAGCCATTATACAGTCCCCGCTTCTTTAAGTTTCGCGATCAGCTCATCGACTGACGCAACCTTGATACCTGCTGCACGTGTCGCTGGTTCGGTCGTGCCAGTAACTTCCAAACGCGGAGACACGTCTACGCCGTAATCGGCTGGTGTTTTCTCATCCATAGGCTTCTTCTTAGCCTTCATGATGTTTGGCAAAGACGCGTAACGCGGCTCGTTCAAACGTAGGTCAACGGTCACTACAGTTGGCATGCTGACTTCGATAGTCTGTAGGCCACCGTCAACTTCGCGCGTGACTTTGGCTTTGTCACCAGAGATTTCGACTTCGGATGCGAATGTCGCCTGTGACCAACCCATCAATGCTGAAAGCATTTGGCCGGTTGCATTCATGTCGTTGTCGATTGCCTGTTTGCCACAAAGGACCAAACCTGGCTGCTCTTCGTCTACGATCGCTTTCAGAATCTTAGCAACGGCTAATGGTTCGATGTCTTGGTGAACGTCGTCAGTCGCAACGACCAAGATTGCGCGATCAGCACCCATCGCCAGCGCAGTGCGTAGCGTTTCTTGGGATTGCTTGACACCAACAGATACAGCGATCACTTCGTCCGCTTGACCTGCTTCTTTGAGGCGGATCGCCTGTTCGACTGAAATCTCGTCAAACGGGTTCATCGACATTTTGACGTTGGCAAGATCAACACCGGAACCGTCCGCTTTGACACGAACCTTCACGTTATAATCGATCACGCGTTTGACAGGTACAAGCACCTTCATGAGCGTCTCTCTCCTTTAATACGACTCATCCCTTTTGGATAAGTTCAACACTTTGGGTATTTCTTAGCGAAGCATCGGCATCCACAACAGTGCAAAATCGTCATGTTTGCGCTATCGGACGCCGCGTCGAGTGTATTTTTTGGAGTTTCCTTAAAACTAGCGGTTTGCACCCGGAACCCATAGCACGTCATCCTTGCCGCCATTATTGGCAATGCGCGCTGCAACGAAGAACCAGTCGCTAAGACGATTTAGGTATTTCACGGCGGCTGGGTTAACAGACTCCATGGTTGCCAGCTCTACAGACAGGCGTTCTGCGCGACGCGCAACGGTACGGCAAACGTGCAATTGTGCTGCCAATTCGGAACCGCCTGGCAATATGAAGCTGCGCAGTGGCTCTAGAACGTTGGTCATGGCGTCGATTTCGACCTCAAGACGTTTCACTTGTGCATCTGCAACGCGAAGCGGCGGGTATTCAGCCTCAGCATCTTTTTCCATGTTTGGGTTGCACATGTCTGCGCCTAGGTCGAACAGGTCATTTTGAATTCGGCTAAGGGCCTCATCAACAGCACCTTCTGCGGTCAGGCGGGCAACGCCTACAAAACAATTTAATTCATCAGACGTGCCATAAGCCGTAACGCGCATTGAGTGTTTCGCAACACGTGCACCATCACCCAAAGCGGTTTCGCCAGCATCGCCAGTTTTTGTATAAATCTTATTTAGAACGACCATGGGGTTACCCTCCGTTGCGTTTTAGGTAGGCGAAAATCAGGATCAAAACCACGGCAACAGCCTGCAGGATGATCCGCCAACGCATCAGTTTGTTTGAATTGCTATGTGCCCATCCTTTGCCACGCGCCAAGCCACTAAGGCCAAACATAAGGGCAACAATGACCGCCAGCACAGCGATTATTAGTACGTAAAACATCGTTCCACTCAGCATGGCGCTCTCCAGTCCATTTTATTCTTGTTTGGATGTAGCTGTGGCTGCGCCAAAAGCGAAGACTTTTTCCTTCAGACGCGCGACAGCACCCAATCCAAGGCCCATGTTGGCAGCAATCGGCGCAAGGCCGCCATAACATAAGTGGGGGTCGTGACAAAATATCGCGCACGAGGACGTTTGGATTCCAGCGCGTGGATTAATTTTTCGACAACAGCTTCTGGCGGCAACTCGAACAGATCAGGGCCGTTTGAAGTGTAAAGTCGGTTGAGCAACTTGGCCTTATATTGAGAAGCGCGTGCGGCATCTTTCCAATTTATCCAGCGTTCAAAGTGTGGGATCGCATTTTCACGGAATTTAGTAGTAATGGGGCCGGGTTCAATCAAAACGATTTTGATGTTTGTATCGCGCATTTCGATCCGCAACGTATCGGTTAACCCTTCTAGGGCAAATTTGCTGGCGTTATAGGCACCCCGCCAGGGCATTGTGACCAATCCCAAGACAGATGAACATTGAACAATACGCCCATACCCTTGGGCTCGCATCACTGGTAGCAGTGAACGGGTTAGCTCATGCCACCCAAAGAAATTGGCTTCAAAGATGGAACGCAATGCATCTGTTGGCATGTCTTCGACGGCACCAGGAATAGCGTGGGCACCGTTGTTGAATAGGGCATCAAGTGTGCCCCCTGTAGCTTCAAGAACTTCGTTCAAACCTTGGTGAATACTATTGGTATCGGTGTAATCGATATGAGGGGCGTCAAACCCCATGGTGTGCAGGCGGTCACAATCAACTTGCTGTTTACATGACGCGAAGACCCGCCAGCCTTCCTCGCGTAATTTCATAGCGGCAGCGAGCCCAATTCCTGATGAGCAGCCGGTTATCAAAATTGTACGCTTTGTCATATGTCTTTTCATATTCAAGTTAGGAGGAACAATCCAGCCGCTCTTGGGTGCTCACCTGTCGCTAAGTAAAAAAATAGCCATCCAGCCAAATGTATCGCCGTCCTTGGATCGCATTTCGACCCAGCCGTTGCCGTCGTCAATTAGGACTTCGACTTCTGCGCCGCGGGTCAAGCGACCTACAACGTCATAGTCAGTTCCGGGCCCACCTCGGACATTTACGCGGTTGCCTGTAACTGTCCGAACATCCAAAACGTCAGAACTTTGCGTAGACGACAGCGCGTCTTTTGCCTCAGGTTGTTCAATGAGGCTAGGTAAAATAATTGAACTTGTGTTTTCGTCTTTAGCGTCAATAACCAGAGAGGCCTGTGTGACTTCGATGTCGACGGCGTCTTCAATCAAAACAGCAGAGACAGTAGCGTCAATTTTTTCATCTGAAACCAAATTGGTTACTGTCTCTTTCGCGACGATCTCTGGGGGCTCTTCAGCCACACCGACATCTGTTATTTTAGGTAGGCCTTGTTTGATAGGTCCTGCCTCAACGCGACTAGAGCGCAATGCGTCGCTGTCAAAATCGGCACCACCGCTTAGCTCGTAAAAAGCCAAAGCTAAAAAGGCGAATGCTATTACAAAGCTAAAAAGGCGAATGCTATTACGATGAACTTACCCATTTCGTGACCCCCA